>JAOZFG010000028.1 GCA_027491435.1 Thermoproteota archaeon | reverse complement strand
ACCCCCCCAGGGTGGACCTCAATAACCACAGGAGTGAACCCCGGAAAACACGGGCTCTTTGACTTCTTCAGGGTGTCCTGGTCGGATTCGGGCTGGGTAGTTAAGCTGGTTAACTCAAGGGACAAGAGGAGCCCTGAGCTATGGGACTACATCCCCAAGTCCGTGGTAATCAACCTGCCCATCTCATACCCAGCTAAGAGGATAGACGGCTTGATGGTCACCGGAATGCTCACGCCTTCACTCAACAATAAGTCCACTTACCCACCAGAATTCGCCCAGAAAATTCGTGATCTAATTCCTGATTACAAGTTTGAGCTCAAATGGAGCATGTACGTCGGCAATGAGGGGAAGTTCCTAAGGGACCTGATTGAGGTGACCGGGCAGAGGGAGAAGCTTATAAGACACTTGATCGGGAGGGATTGGAACCTGTTCTTCGCCGTCATAGCTTGTACGGACAGGGTTCAACACCTCTCCTTCGGCACTGACGTAATGAGGGAGTACTTCGGCAAGGTGGATGAGCTGCTGGGGGACCTAATGGAGGGGGCTGAGAGGGGAGATTACAACCTGATAGTTGTTTCAGATCACGGGTTTGGCCCGGTGGACAGGAGCTTCTATCCCAACCGCCTGTTCCTCGAGAGGGGCCTCCTAGTCCCCAGGGGGAATATCAGGGTGGTGGACAGGGGGACCTTGAAGAGGTGGCTGAGGAAGGTAGGCATGCTGAAACTGGCACTGAAAATTTACAGAAGGTTAGGAAAAGCCCCTCCAGGACTCTCTAGGCCTGATGACTTTGACCCTGACAAAAGCGAGGCCATAGCCTACGGGTACGGCAGCGTTTACGTTAAAAGGCCTGAGGTCATCAACGAGGTTAAGGGGCTACTTGAAGAGGTTAGAGATCCGGAGACGGGTGAAAAAGTGGTGGAGAAGATCTACTTAAGGGAGGAGCTTTACAGAGGGCCTCACCTAAAGCTGGCCCCCCATCTGATCGCCGTTCTAAGGCCTGGCTACTCGGTGGAGAGGGAAGCTTACCAGCTGTTCGGTAAGTCGGATAAGAGGGGAGACCACACAATTAACGGCGTTTTCATGGCCATGGGGCCTGAGATAGGCCAGGGCGCCGTGGAGGCCAAGGTTTACGACGTCATGCCCACCGTGATGCACCTCCTGGGCATGCCCATACCGGAGGTAGACGGCAGGGTGTTGCCAGTTTTCAGGGAAGGAACTGAACCCTACGAGAGGGAGCCCAGGACGATGACCCGAAGGGAGGTGTTGAGGGAGAGGATGAGAAGGGTTAGGTGGGAGTTGAAGAGGTAATCATCTGAAGAAGAGAGTGGTCTTTTTGAGCATTCTCCTGTGCTCCAGGTACCTGACCACGTCGTCAGTGGAGAGGGTCCCAACCACCTCCCCGGTCACAGGGTCCACCACGGGGAGGCAGTGTATCCCGTACTCGTAGAACTTGTCTAGGGCGCTCAACACGCTCTCATTAGGCCTGAGGAACTCAACCTTCCTCAAAACTTCCACTACCCTGCGCCTGTCCCACTCCTCCGTAGGCACGGAGTCGACGTCATTTACGGTTATCACTCCTATTAGCTTGCCGTTGGACGCCCTCACCGGGAAGGTGGAGTACTTGTGCTCCTTGAGAAAGTACCTCCTCATGAACTCCTTTAAAGTTATATCAGCGTCGACTACGGGGGGCGGCGGGGTCATTATCCTCCCCACCAGGATCCTACCCAGCTCCTCTAGGGTGGTCACCTCCACGAACCTCTGGTTCTTGGGGAGGGAGTACTTCCCCGTAACTATGTAGGAGACAGCTGAAGCTATTAATCCGGGGATTATGTAGGCCTCTGAACCCGTGGTTTCGGCTACGAAGGTAACTGATGCCAGAGGAGTCTTAAAGGCCGCTGAAAGGAAGGAAGACATTCCTATAGCCACGAAAAGGCTCCTTCCCTCCGGGTTTATGGAACTGAAGGCTGACCCTAGCGCTGACCCTATGACTATTGAGGGTATGAAGACCCCTCCGATGCCAGCGCTTCCCAAAGTGAAGGCGGTGGTCAACATCTTGAGGAAGGCCAGCCCCAGAAAGAAGTAGGGGTCCCCGCCCTCGAAGGACATCCCGACCACGTCGTAGCTCAGGCCTAGTGGGTAGACCCCTCCGTAAGCGTAAAGGGATAACAGCCCTAGGGCCCCAACGGAGAGCCCTCCTAACAGCCCCCTTAACCAGTAACTCCTCCCTTCCATCAAGCTTTCAATTAGTGAGGTCAGCTTAACGAAGAGGAAGGCCATAACCCCTATTATCACCCCTTCCAACAAGCTTTGTCCTATCAGGAGGAGGTCCAGCTCCTTGTAAGTTTTGAAGTGCTTGAAGATGGGTTCAGCTCCTAGGATCGTAATCAGGGTTATGTAAGACACCACAGACGATATTAGGGCGGGCACAACTGCTTGATGAGCCATATCATCCTTATAGGGGACTTCCAGGGCGAACATGAGCCCCGTCAAGGGGGCCTTGAATATGGCCCCTATGCCGGAGGCTGCGCCGGTGAGCAGGAGCAACCTTGCGTTGCCGTCCATGTTAAGCCTGTCCATGACCTTCTTCACTGCATACCCCACAGCCCCTCCTATGTGTATGCTAGGCCCCTCAAGGCCGGCGCTGCCTCCAGATCCTATGGTCAGGATGGACCCAGCTATCTTCACGGGCACGTCCCTAAGGGAAAGCTCCCCCTCCTGGTAGTGGTAGGCGTCTAGAACCTCCTCAGTCCCGTGTAGAGAGGGCCTCTCAGTGAGCTTATCCCTCAGGAGCCCCACAAACCCCAAGCTCGCAGTGGGAATTATCAGCATTAGGAAGGGGTGTAGCTTGAAGAAGCTCAACATGAGGTCGAAAGTGTCCAAGACGGCCAGCTCTAGAAAGGAGACTGACAGCCCGGTTATAACTCCTATAGCAGCTGACACAGTGACCCACTTCACCAGCATGGCGTGCGGCTTCTTACTATCAGCGAGCTGTTTTCTTATCTCCATCAGTCTCCCGGGCTTGGGGGCTACTTAAAAAATAGTCGAAAGGTCTGTTAGGCGGGGCTAATAACCCCACGACCTAATTTAAATACTGGGCGGTAGATTCAGGGGGGAACATGGCGTTAGCGGATCACCTGACCTTCATCAGGAGGGACAATTACCAAGTCATGTCCTTCTTGATAGGATTCATCCTTGGAATACTGCCCGGCTTAATTAGCCTGGCTGTGCTCGTAGCTGGGTTCCTTTACTCTTACTTCTCGATGTACTACGGGGATCTGCCCAAAGATCAGATAGAGGGGGCTAAGAGGGGGGCGATGATGGGGGCGGTGCTGGCGGTAGTCGACTACCTGCTGACCTTCTCCCTCCTTAGCTGGTTCCCGAGTCTGGCCCTTTCGGGCCTCGTTTACGCCGCGATCGTAGGGGCCGTACTGGGAGGGATAGGGGGGTTTGCAGCCTTCTACGTGGAGTGAATTACCGGAACTTTCAACTCCCTCCTCTTTCCGTTGAACTCTATCGCCAGGACGCCCTCCTCTTTAACGGTCAGGTCGACAACTTTCCTTACCTCATAGCCCATGGACTTCACCCTCTCTTCTCCCCCGTATTGTGGCTTGTTCAGACCTACCAGGACGGACCTAACCTCAACCCCCATCCTAGAGAAGGCTTCCAGGATGGAAACTGCCGTGCCCCCAGTTGAGAGGGCGTCATCCACCAGCAACACCTTGTCTCCCGGCTTCACCCCGTAAACGTAGTAGTAGCCCTCCTCGTAGCCTGACCTGTACTTCACCTTCACGCCCTCGACCCCGTAATCCCTCTTCCTAACTATTGCCTGGGGAAGGCCCGTCTTGTAAGCTATGACAGAGCCTAAAGGGAGGCCTAGTGCTTCAGGAGTGACTACCTTGTCCAAGTCCCTGAACTCCAGCCCGTCCAACAGGTAATCAGTCATCAGGGAGACCATCAGGGGGTCAGCAGGAGGTATGCTGTCGGTTATCGGGTTTATGACGTAGAGGTAGTTGCCCTTCACGCCTACTCCCCTCCTAACCCTGACCCTGGCCTTGGAGAAGGCCTCAACAAGTAGCTCCCAGAGCTTGTCCCACCTAACGTCGTACTGGAGCCAGTTGTGGAAGCAGCTCCACCTTCCTGTGTGGCAGGTTGGGCCTGATGGAACGGCCTCATAAATTATAGCGTCGTAGTCGCAGTCGGTCCAGACTTTAAGCACCTTCAAGACGTTCCCTGAGGTCTCACCCTTCATCCAGAGCTTCTTCCTAGTTCTGCTGTAGAAGTGGGCGTAGCCCGTCTCCATAGTCCTCTTGAGGGCCTCCTCGTTTGCGTAAGCCTGCATTAATATTTCACCAGTTACTGAGCTCCTCACTATTACGGGTACGAGCCCCATCATCTTCTCGAAGTTCACCTTATCAAAGCTCACCATCATAGTCTCACCTCCACTCCCCTGGCCATTAGGTAAGCTTTCAGATCAGGTATCGAAATCTCACCAAAGTGGAAGACGCTCGCAGCCAGAGCTGCATCAGCCCTTCCCTCGGTTAAAACCTCTAGGAAGTGCTCCATCCTGCCAGCCCCTCCACTGGCTATCACAGGGATGGATACCTCTTCAGCCACCCCCCTGGTGAGCTCAACGTCGTACCCGTCCTTGGTCCCGTCCCTGTCTATGGAGGTGAGCAGTATTTCGCCTGCACCCAACTCTTCAACCTTCTTGGCCCACTTTATGGCGTCCAGGCCAGTAGGCTCAGTGCCGCCCCTTATGTAGACCTCCCAGCTCTCCCCCTTCCTCTTGGCGTCTATGGCCACTACCACGCACTGAGAACCGAACACGGAGGCGGCCTCGGTTATGAGCTCCGGTTTGAGGACAGCAGCCGTGTTTATGGAGACCTTATCGGCCCCCGCCCTCAACAGCTTGTAGAAGTCGTCTATTGAGGATACCCCACCTCCGACCGTGAAGGGAATGGTGAGCACTTCAGCAACCGACCTCACCAGGTCGACCAAGGTCTTCCTCTTCTCCCTGCTCGCAGTTATGTCCAGGAAGACGAGCTCATCTGCTCCCTGTTCATCGTATATCTTGGCCTGGGTGACTGGATCTCCTGCATCCCTCAAGTTAACGAAGGAGATCCCCTTAACCACCCTGCCGTCCTTGACGTCCAGGCAGGGGATTATCCTCTTAGCCGTCAAAGATCCCACCTCCTTTTAATCAGCTCCTGGAGCAGGCTAGTCTCGTAGATGGCTCTACCAACCACTGCACCCCAGAAGCCGAGGTCCCTAAGCTTCATTAGATCCTCAAGGGAGGAGACGCCCCCTGCGTATATCAGGTCGGCCCTGAAGAGGGCTGGCAGGTGGGTCAGGGACTCATCTATTCCGGACAAGCTCCCGTCCCTGGAGATGCCGGTGAGCAGGAACTGCTTAACCCCCATTGAGGTGAAATCTTCCAGGGCCTCCTCTACGGAAAGGCCCGTATCTTCCCTCCAACCTCTCACCCTAACCCTTCCCTGAAGGCTGTCCACCGAGACTATCACGGGCCCCCTATCCAAGAGCTTCGCCAAGGCCCCCCTATCCTTGAACGCCAAGGTGCCGACGATAGGGATTCCACCGGCTTCCATAACCTTGACAGCCAGCTCCGCAGTCCTCAAGCCCCCTCCAACCTGTACTTCGACGCCCCTACCAGTAAACCACCTAACTAATTTCATCAGGAGCTCCCAATTGTTTCCCCTGCCCAAGGCGGCGTCAATGTCCACAACGTGAACCCTCCTAGCCCCTAAGAACTTTTCAGCCCAAGTCCAGGGGTTCCCGTATTCCCTAACCTCCGGGCCCACCAGCCTTACTGCCCTGCCGCCTGAAAGGTCTATAGCAGGTATCGCCAGCATCAGGACCTCACCACCTCCAGGAACCTCCTGATCACTTCCCTGCCCCTCTTGCCTGACTTCTCCGGGTGGAACTGGGTCCCGAATACGTCCCCCTTCTCCACTATAGCCGGAACTTCAATCCCCTCGTAGTTTACCACTCCCCTGACCACGTCCTCCTTGGGAACTGTGTAGTAGGAGTGGGCGAAGTAGAAGTAGCCTTCCCCCTGGAAAAGCCTGCTCCACCCTTTGACTAGGCTCCAACCCATGTGCGGGGCCTTCACCCCCCTGAACCTAAGAACCTCTCCCCTAATCACCTTAAGACCCTCAAGCTTTCCTTCCTCACTCCTCTCAAAGAGTAGCTGCATTCCCAGACAAATGCCCAGTGTGGGGAAGTTGTTTACGGCTTCAAGAACCTCCTGCCTGTTCATCTGGGAGAGGGCCCCGTCGTAGCTGCCAACTCCCGGAAGGACAACGGCATCGTAGTCCTCAGCCTCAGTGGTCACCTCGGCCCCTTGATCCTGCAGGGCCTTCCTTATGCTGAAGACGTTTCCCACCCCGTAGTCCACGAGGAAAACCCTAACCAACGTCGATCACCCCCTTAACGCTAGCTATCTGGCTTCCAACCTTCTGGAGGGCCTGCCTTAGGGAGAGGCCTAGGGACTTGAAGGAGGCCTCAACGAGGTGGTGCAGGTTGCCCTTCCTTAAAGCCACTACGTGCACCGTTGCTAAAGCCCCTCTGGCAAAGGACTCCACCCCGTGCATCAGGTCTTCGGTGGAAAGGCCCTCAACGAGTCCTGAAGGTATGTCTGAGGAGAAGTAGGGCCTCCCGCCTAGGTCTACAGAGGTTAGCACGAGGGACTCGTCCATGGGGACCACTGACCACCCGTATCTGGCTATGCCCTTCCTGTCCCCTAAGCCCTTGGACAAGGAGACGCCCAGCAAGTACATGAGGTCCTCCATCAGGTGGTGGCTGAGATCCCACTCAGCCTCAACGCTCAAGTCCATGCCAGAGTAGAACGTCAGGGTCCTGAGCATGTGATCAAAGAATGTCAGCCCGGTACCCCCTTTAAACTCGCCCTTACCGTACAGGCTGACTTCCAAGCTTATCTTGGTTTCCCTTGTGGCCCTGCTGACCTTCATGAGATCTCACCCAAGGCCCTCACCACCCCCTCCATCACCGGGATTGGAGCTAAGGTGACCCTGATTCCTCTGGCCCCCGGCCTCTCTACCAGCCTTACCTGGTACCCCCTCTCCTTCAGGAGCCTCCAGGCGTCCCTGTAGTTGTTGAGGGGCAGAAAGACGAAGTTAGTCCATGACCTCAGGTAGGGAACCCCCAGGCGATCCAGCTCACCGTAAAACCACTCCTTAACAGAGTTCATCTCCCTGACGGCCTCCTCGACGAACTTGTGGAGCGTTAAGGCCTTTAAGGCCATGGCCTCCGAGACCCCCGACACCTGATATGGCAGGGCCCTGGCCTTGAGCTCCCTGATCAGCCCCTCATCCATCACAGCGTATCCTACTCTAAGGCCTGCTAACCCCCAAGCCTTTGAGAAGGTCCTCACCACTATAAGGCCATCCCCGGCCCTCTTAACGTAACCTTCCTCTCCAGAGAACTCCACGTAGGCCTCGTCGAGGAGAACCGTGCCTAGGCTCATCAGTTCCTCCAGGTAGCCTTCGGGGTACATGAGGCCTGTCGGGTTGTTGGGGGAGTTGACCACTATGAGGTCAGCTCCCTTGAGGCCGCCCACCTCCGGGTACCTGACGGCTCTGACCTCCTTACCCATTGACTTGGCCAGGAACTCGTACATGGAGTAGGAGGGCTCCACTATCCCAACTACATCAGCTTGCCCTATGAGTAGCCTCAACAGGTCATCCGCGCCAGCGCCCACGAGCACCTTTTCCCGCTCCAGGGACAGGAACTCGGCGATGGCCGAGGCGAGCCTGGAGTTCCAGGGATCTGGGTAAAATCTTATCTGCTTCTGGGTGATAGCTCTTATTAATTCTTCATAATATTCACTAGGTAGAAAAAGATTTTCGTTATAGAAGAGCCTCTCTCCAGTGGACTGTTGGGGTATGAGCTCCATGAGATCACCTGACGAGCTCGTCCACGTCCTCTAGCAGGAGGACCTGCCTTGGATCCGTCACCACAAGGCCCTGAGCCAGTCTCCTGAGCTTTGGCATGAGCTCCAGGAGCTTACCCTTCTCTATGACCGTGTTGACAGCATACCACCCCTCCTTGGACAGGGGGGATACTGTAGGGCCTTTTAGAGCTGGCAAAATGCTTATCAGCTCCTGAAGGTTCTCCTCCTTCACGTTCATAAAGACATGCACGTTCTTCCTAGCGAATACAACCCCCCTGAACAGGGCGTACACGTCCTTGATGATCTCGACCTTCTCAGGATCTTTTAAAGAGTTCTTATTTGCTATTAGGACGGCGCTGCTCTCGCATATCTCCTCTATTATCCCCAGGCCATTCCTAGCCAAGGTGGTGCCGGTGGCCGTGTTGTCTATGATTGCGTCTGCATCCTCGGGGGGCTTAGCTTCGGTGGCCCCGAACGATAGGATTAGCTTAAACCTGTCGTTGCCCTTAACCCTGTACCAGGGCGTGATTAGCGTTGGGGGCTCATCGTAAACCTTCCTGTAACTCTCCTTGGAGGTTATCCAGTCTGACGCTAGGTTAAGGTATTCTGTGGATATCCTGACGGGCCTTTCCCTTGAGAGCTCCACCAGATCCTCAAAGGACTTTATGTCGGAGTTTATTGGGGCTGCCAAAACAAGCCTGACCTTCCCGTACTCCAGGTCCAGTAAGACCTCCACGTCAGCCCTGTTCTCCCTGACCCAATCCCTGCCCGAGATGCCCAGGTCGTAAGTTCCCTCCTGAACTAATACCGGGATCTCCTGAGGCCTGAGGATCTTGACGCTCAACCCTTTGTAGTCAACTCTGGGCCTGTAAGACCTGCTGGCACCGTATACGTTGATTCCGGACTGCCTCAAGAAGGAGAAGGTATCCTCCTCCAAGGAGCCCTTGGGAATGGCCATCCTAACAGTGAACCAGATCACCGGTCATGGCATTCACCGGGTCGCCCCCCATCGCTTGTATATAAGCGTTTTACCCAACGTGGCCTGCAGTAACCCCCACTTGGAGTTCAATAACTCTAGTTAAACTAATTAAGGTTACGAAGTTTAGTCAGGCCGATGACGATTTCCTTTTTAACGCCAATTCTCGTAAAGCATTTAAGGAGAGTCTCGGAGGGTTTCCTATGAAAGTTAAGGGGCTCGCGTTGCTACTGTCTGCCCTATTGGTGTTTCCCTCACTGCGCGTCACGGCAATGGACTTTACAGCTCCCCTCTACGGAGGAGGGACCTTCAAGCTGTCCAACTTCAGGGGGAAGGTAGTGGTGGTCATGTTTGCCAGCGTCTACTGCGGGGCCTGCAGGAAGCACATGCCCGAGCTTGCATCGGCCTGGCGCTCTGATCCGGATCTAAGCTCTGACAGGTACGTGGGGCTTGTCGCAATGATATCCAACTACAAAGACCCCGACTCGATGGTTGAGATGGACGCTGACTTCTTCAGGAACCTGAACCCGCCCTCGAACTGGTACCTGTCTCCGGAGCCCTGGGACTTAGTCTTCAGGCTTGGGATCAGGTACACTCCCACCGTCGTGATAATAGACCCCCAAGGCAACGTCTACGCAAAGGTTGTAGGAACTGACCTTAACCTTCAGATTAGGCTGATAAAAGAGGCCGCTAGACAGAAGGACGTCAAGGTAAACTTGGAGGTCAAATCAACCTACACGGGCATGGAGACCTTGATAGGGGGCACGGTAACAGGGGGCAAGGTCTCCAACCTGACCCTAGTGTTCACATCGCCATCTGGGGAGGAGAGAGAGGTGGACGTTCCAGTGTCAGGGGGCAGGTTCTCCTTGTCGACGACGTTCAACGAGCCCGGAGTGTGGACGGTCTCGGTCAGCGTGGGGGGAAGGACCTTCTCCAAGAAGTTCTTAGTCAAGGTGGCCTACTACCTAGCCCTAAACGGGAGCGAATCCGTTATATTCAGGGAAGATGACGTAATATCCGCTCAGATCTTTGACATAGGCCAAAAATTAAGGTTGGGAGGGGTTAGCTCTCTACCTCAAGGCAGGCTTGTCCTCTTGGGAGGACCTCAAGCTAACAAGTTCGTCAGGGAGCTCAACCAGAGGTTGGGGATCACCGTGCTAAACAAAGGAGGCAAGGGCAAGATAAGGGTGTTGGACTACACCTTGAACGCTGAGGTGGAGTACGGGAAGCTGGACTACGCCCTGGTGGTGGCCGCCGGTTACGAGGGCAGGGTTGTGATAGCGGTGCAGGGGCTCACCAGGTACGGGACCTTCGCAGCTTCGTTGATGCTCCACGCAGGTTACCTAAACGAGCTCAGCTACGCCGTTATCAGGTGGGCCGACCTGGACGGAGACAGCTCTGTTTCGTTCGATGAAATAGAGGTGGTCAGGTCTGGCATCTACTCCTTCGAGTCATGACAGAACATCTCCACTATCCTACTTACTATTCCGCTGGTCGATTGGTTCCCGTACTTGGGGAGCCTGACGACCTCGACTTCGAGCCCTCTTTTCCTCAACTCTTCCTTGAGCCACTTCTCCTCAGCCCATTGATCGTATCCCAGGGCTATTACGTCGGGCCTCTCCTCCACTATGGAATCTAGGGGGTTCTCCTTACCTAGGACGGCCCTGTCCACGGGCTTCAAATTACTCACTAAGTAAAGCCTCTTCTCCTGAGGGACTATTGGATCCCTGCCCTTGAACTTCCTGACGTTCTCGTCCCTAGCGACCACCACTACGAGCTCCCCATCATCTCCAGCCAGCTTTTTGGCGTCCCAAAGCATCCTCACGTGTCCGGAATGTATGATGTCGAACGTGCCCGCGGCCAGGACCTTCCTCCCCATCTCTCGATCCCCTCAGTGAAGTGTGATAAATTTTTCTGGTGGGAAAGTGCCCGCTCAGGAGGTAATGGCGGCGGCTCCAACGACTCCGGGCTAAAGGACTGGATAAACCCCTTTAGTTGTCGACCTTAGCAGCTTCCGGAATTCCCTACTAGGCTAGTGTGCCTCAGGCATCCTACAGCCAGCCGTGGAAAATGGGTTTAAGTACCATCTGGCACCTCCAAATTAACGTTTTATATCCTGAACACCTCGTTGTCGGGGAGCGTAGGAGGATGCTGGAGTTCCTCCAGAAAGGTGATGCGAGGGTTCTTTCACATGGAGAAGATCTCGACGGACTGTTCTCGGCCTCTCTAGTGCTGGCAGTGGTCGAAGAGGCCAGGCTGAGGTTCATGGCACCCTACGAATCCAAGGTATCCCAGGAGCGATTCGACGTTACCCTGGACCTGCCTCCCACACAGGGAGGAACTCACCTCTTGGTTGATCACCATGAATCAAACTTGGAACTCGCTTATAGGGCGGAGATACCCATTATAAGGCCTGAGTACCCGTCAACAGCCAGGCTACTCTACGAAATCCTCTTGGAGGAGGAGCCTTCCCTCGAGGAATACGCCAACACAGTAAGCCTGGTCGACGACCTGGACACGGGCAGGATAAACTACCCGGGCGCCCTGTTCACAGCTGTCCTCAGGAAGTACTTCAAAGAGGATCGTTCAAAGCTGAATAGGGTGGCCTATGAGCTGCTCAAGGTTAGACCCACCAGAGAGGAGGACTTACTGGCCATGAGGACTATAAGGAGTGAGGCGGCCCTGATAGAGAGGGAATACGGGGAGGCCCTGGAGAGGATAACTAAGCTCGAAGGGGGCGAGGGCATAGTCTTGATGGTTAAAGGACTCCCCGCCTATCTAGTGCCGGTGATCCAGCTTCCAGCAAAGAAGTACTTGATTCTCGTTACAGTGACCCAGGGGAGGGACGGCAAGTACAGGCTTTCGATAAGGAGCAGGGGTAACTCCCCAATATCCGCTCTGGAGCTAGCCAAGAGGTTCGGCGGAGGTGGACATGAAAACGCAGCTGGGGCCTTAATTATGCCGTCAAGTTTATCTGAACTTATAGACATATTAGCAACATCTGTGAAGCTGGAGGTCCTGGATGTATAACGAACTCTTCAGGGTTGTGGTACGCATATCGTTCCCATAGCCGTTATTTTAGGTTTAGTATACGCACGTAATAGTAACATCTTTAAGGGAGTGCTGCCCTATAAACAGGCGATGATGTTGGAGGTGATCACCGAAGGGTGAAGAGAAAGTTGATCGCTGAGCCCAAAAATAGGGAGGTGAAGCTCAAAGTCCCCGTGGCTACGATCAAGGAGCAAAATAAAATAACCGGATTCTACCACATGATCTTTAGGGACGTTTCTGAGCTGGCCGAGTTCCTCAATAGGCTGCTTAAATTAAAGGGGGTTGAGATAAAGGGAATTATGGCTTCTTCAAACGAATCAGGGGTTGAAGCCTTGGCTTTACCGGTATTCAGTGGTAGAAAGGCCCTAGAAGACTTTACCAACTTGGCCGAGTCCATGGGAATCAGGTTAAGCGAATCCCACCTGGAGTACGGTAGGATGGTGATATCTGGCTTTCACGTAACTTTTGAGAGCGCTAGGAGCGAAAGCCTCCTGGTCTCCAAGAGTTTCATGAAAAACGTGGCGGTTAAGGCCAGAGAAACGTTTGGTCCCACTGGAGAGGCCTTTCTATACCACGTTGGATATCAGGTGGGCGTCCAAGCCTATAAGGACTATTGGTCTAAGGTGGTAGGGCCGAAAAGGGAGCTGCTGGAGGCTTTCCTGTCTTTAATTAGGGCCCAGGGTTGGCTGAGGGGGTACAAGGTTGTAGAGTATCAGCACGGGAAGAAGGTGGTCATTAGGCTGGAGGGAATATTCGAGGCCAGCAGCGTGGGCAGGCCAGCCTGTCACTTCACCAGGGGCATAATCTCAGGCTTGATAGCTGCCTTCTGGGGGAAGCACGTGGTCTCCAAGGAAGACCCCTGCGGGTTTGATCCTGACTGCTGCACTGTGGAAGTGGTGGCCCTGGGTTAGGGGACCTTTAAATATCGTTGGTAGTTTAAGCAGCGATGAAGATCAGGCTCCTCACGCTTATCCTCTTATTGCTCTTACTTCTACCTTATACGGGCTCGGTAGAAAAAAGTCAGCTGAAAGTGGGGATAGTTCACAATAAGGAGGATGAGAAGGCGGCTATAAAGCTCAAGAACATACTTAAAGCGAGCGGAATTAACGCTACCTCATACTCCCCCGACGAGTTCGAGAAGGCCCTTAAGTCCGAAGACGTCATCTTCCTGCTAGGCGGCCACAAGGCCTACGGGGGAATGGGCAATATATCCTCAATGTACCTCCCACCAGGCAACAAGACGACCCTTGAGAGCGTGAAGGGAAGCTTCGTCATAGTAGTCTGGGAGGGCAACAGGGAAGTCATAACTATAGCTGGAAACACCAGGAAGGAGACTTACATGGCCGTTGACGCCTTCTTCATATGGTCACTGGAGGTGACAAGGCTCTACAACAAGGTCGGCTACCCCGTCACCTTTTCTAAGAACAGCTTGGCAGTTTACGAGTTGGAGACCTTCTCTTACGACAACATAACTGGCAAATACAAAACTAGGACACTCGGACAATTCGACATGAGGGTCCTGAACTATTACACCGAGGGGAACATGACCTACTTCAACGTGTCCACTAGGAGGCAGGAGATGATCTTCGGAGTGAATTGGACTATATTCTCTTGGCAGCTAGTTGACGGCCTGGGGAGGGTCAAGGAGTGCCGAGTTGCGGTGTTCAAGGATGGGTTGCTAAACTCGACAAGCGAGTGTCCAAGCAAGCTGACCAAACAAGGCTACGTGTACGTACTAGTGAAGACTGGTCCATACGACTGGACTCTGCCAGGAGGGAGGAGGATAAAGGTGATAGAGCTGGACAAGTACATGTATGACATGAAGTGGAGGGTCGTCGGCATGAAGGTTATAGACTTCGTCAATCCCTTAATACCGTTCAAGGGCCTAGTGGCCAGGGGCAACTTAGCGTTCGATGGCAAGAAATGGATTCACCTTGAGTACATGGAGCTCTACACGTTCAAGAGGTGAGGACATGCAGAAGGTGGAGTTAAAGGACAAGTTAACAAGCTTTCTATGTTTGACTAAGCCGAAGCAGACGTTCTTGCTCCTCCTAACCTCGGTATTCACCTACCTTGGGTCAGGATCCCTGGATCCAGACGTGCTCCTAGTATTAGTGGCCGCAATGGTCCTGTCAATATCAGGTACAACCGCCGTGAACATGGCCTTGGACGCAGACATAGATGAGCTAATGAGCAGGACTAAGGAGAGGCCCGTCCCCTCTGGAAAGGTCAGCAGGATCGAAGCCTTGCTGTTCGGCTTCTTTCTATTCTCCCTAGGAGTGTTGCTAGCTTACAAGATTAACCTGCTTACCGCCGTGGCCACCTCCCTTGGAGTTATCTTTGACCTGATCGTCTACACCCTCTGGACCAAGAGGAGGACGCCCCTCTCTATAGTTTTCGGGGGAGTTGCTGGAGCAGCTCCCTCTCTAGCTGGATGGACTGCAGCTACGGGAAAGGTAGACCTGGCGGCCGTCCTTATAATGCTCATAACAATAGCGTGGATACCCTCCCACATATGGTACATCTCGATCTACTTCCTGGAGGACTACCGCAGGGCCGGAGTGCCCATGTTGCCCGTGGTCATAGGTGTTGAAAGGACTGCCAAAGTCATAGCCCTCTCGGTGCTGGTGATGATAGCTTCCGAGGTTCTTCTAATGGTGGTCGGACCCTTCGGACCAATTTATGGGCTGCTAGCCGTACCTCCAACGGCTGCTCTTCTGTACAAGGCCGTGAAGTACTCTAGAAATCCGACGATAGAGGGTGCAAGGAGGATGTACAAGGCGGCCAGTCCGATAGAGGGAGCTGTATTTCTAGGAATAGCTCTTGACGGGCTGCTAAGGGTTCTTCATTAATTTCTTTATCTTGGACGCCAACGCAAAAATTCTTCCCACATCCGTGAGCTCCACTATGGAGCTCCTCCCCTTCCTCTTTATGCCGACCAGCCCTAGCTGAACTAGGCCAGGGGTTCTGGCCGATCCGTTGATGTGATAGCTCAAGAGGGCCCGACTTATCCCCATTTTGTTCGCCAGGATTTCGAGCTTCGAAACCTTGCCGCCCAGATCGTAGAGCGTTTCTACGATGAATACCTTTTCATCACTTATTATAGAGAGCAAGGGGACGCCCATTGTGGGTAGGAAGCTCACGTTTCCGTCCTTCACGTTAAAAGTTTTTATACCTAAAACGGTCGCGACGACGACAGCCGAGACGGACAACTCCTTATCAGCAGCCCCCAGATTCATAACCAACTCATCGAATTCTCTCAGCTCGGATATGAGCTCACTTAGGGACTTTGCGAAGCTAACAGCGTCAGCCTTCTTCAAGGTCTTAACTATGACCTTTAAGCCCAGCAGGGACGATACTAGGTCAGCCTGAGCCTTAGCCAGTAAAAGGTTTTCCTCCCTAGATATCACCGCTAGACCATGTATGGGCATTAAGTTGACACCGAACATCACGATATCAGCGTACTGTTTCGAGGCGGGAACTATGTGTAGTACTTTACCCAGGCTGAGACACCCCTACGGGATACTTCAAGTTTATTATTTAATTTTGCTTCAGGTAGCTTAACGGACCTGGAAGGAGTTGGTTTAGAATGACTGAGGTTAGATGCGAGGGTGAACTAGTCCTTAAGGAAGAATTGTTCAAGAAAATCTCCAAAACATTGGGTTTAGGCCAGGACAACGGCTATAAAGGGGAAAAAGTAGTTTTCAAGGAGGTGAAATCCGAAGGAGATCTGGTCAACGTCAAGTTCGAAGGGAGCATGGACTGGGCCGCCCCCCTAGCTGAAGGGGAGAACCCCTTGGACTGGCTGACTAAGAACTCTTTAGCCCTGGTATGGGACGTTCCTGAACTCAAACTCCTTGAGGTTAAGGGTGACACAAAGCTCCTGAAGTTCTACACAGAGGAGGAGCTGGAGAAGAAGAGGAAAGAGTACACAGGCTGGTGGCTGGACTCCATGGACAATATATCGGGCCTGCTTGGCTAGACGTCCAGGGCGACAACCACCAGGGCACACCCGTACTTCTTAGGAGGGACTACGCACCTGGAAAGCTCAAGCCTCATCTCCCTTATTTCAAGTCCCCTAGACGAGGCCATCTCCTCAAGGAGGGCCTTCAGCCTCCTCTCCACGTCATCAAAGACCTCGTCCTTCTCAGACTCAATCTCAGCCACGAGGCCCATCTCATCTGTTATGGCGACGCCCAGTCCTGCTATTACTTCTATCTCCTCATCTCCTTCGTTATACCTGCAACTCTTAGCATAGATGGACGGAAGGATCTCCCCACTGATGACTTCCCTCATCTCATGAGCTATCTCAACGTCCGGCGGGAGTATAGAGGTACACTTCACCAGACTCGAATTGCCGACTTTTGCCGCTAACAGGGCGTTATCAAAAGCATTTAGCTCAGAGGTCCCGCTGATACCGCATCCCTTTGTCAGATAAGCCCTCTTAGGTATTATCACCATGGGGAGCACCCGCCAGCAGCCACATAGTCTCCTTTAAAATGTATTACCTCCTTCTTAAGGTAATGCTGTCTATAAGGGACGTGTTTTCCATATGCAGGGAGAGGGAGTCTCAGGGTTACAGGGTGATCAACGCCCACATAGGGGCTCCCTCCCACGATCCTCCCTTACCAGTTTCTGAGGTCCTTTCGGAGCTCGGAGAGGTGGGCAGGAATTACCTGCCCTTCACGGGCATGGACTCTACTAAGGAAGCTGTATCCGAGTACGCCAGCAAGTTTTTAGGTAGGGATTATGATCCCTACAGGGTAATTATAACGAACGGAGGGGTTCAGGCCCTCCTAATAGCGTTTAAACTCGCTTCACGGAGGGGGAAAGTCCTAGTTCCGAAACCCGGGTTCGTCCATTACTTTGAGCAGCCCGAGGAGTTCGGCTTCGAAATAGGCTACTATAACCCCCTCTCTGAGGATCTGGTTGGGGAGATAGAGGAAAGGCTGAACGGGGTTGGCGCCGTTCTGATAAACTACCCCAACAATCCAACCGGATACTCCCAGGACAACTCTACCCTGAGGAAGCTATGGGACATGCTGTCAGCTAAAGAGGTGTTGCTGATAAATGACGCGGCCTACTCTCAGATTTACTATGGGGAAAAGCCAGAAATAGTTGGTGACGTCGTGGTGGACACTTTCAGCAAGACCCTTTCCCTGCCGGGCATGAGGATAGGGTACGTCTACTGGGGAGCCGAGGATTACAAGCAGGCCGGTAGGCTCTCCTACCTAACTACAGCAGGAGCTTCAGAGCCCACGCAGTTACTGCTTCAAAGGATGTTATCAGCCCTGACCGAGGACTACTTCAGCAGGGTGAGGCAGAAGTACAGGTCCGTCAGGGATGAGTTGATTAAGGTCCTTAAAGGGTTGGGCTTTAAGTTCCCCGAGCCTAGAGGGGCGTTCTACCTTTACCCAGAGCACGAGAGGATAGAGGACTCCGAGGCCTTCATAAGGTCCCTGCTCTCCAGGAAGGACTACGTGATCGGCGTAGTTCCTGGGTCAGCGTTCAGGGGAGGCAAGAGGCGCATGAGGATAAGCTACGGTAAGCTAACTGTGGAGGACGTTCAAGCGATCGGGCAGGTCTTAGGGGAGCTGCTTGGCGGTTAGTTCGAAAAACGTCCTTAATGGTTCGAAATAAGCATAATATAAGAAATATATATGGTGATCGGGAAGGTAAGTAGCAATGGAAGTGACGTCGCCGGCCTTCTGGGTAGGCTTTCACGTCATAATAGCCGTCCTGCTATACGTTGACCTTAGGCATTACGAAAAGGCTAAATTGACGTTCAGGGACAGCCTGTTCTGGACTATCATTTGGATCGGACTTGGCCTGGCCTTTTCAGTCTACATTTACTGGATATACGGGGTTGAGGAGTTCGTTAAATACATAACAGCCTACGTGACTGAAAAAACTCTCTCCCTAGACAACATATTCGTGTTCCTGATTATATTCTCCTACTTCTCGGTCCCTGAGAGGGCCAGGCCCTTCGTCCTCTTCCTGGGCATAATATTCGCAGCTCTCTTCAGGGCCATCTTCATCTTGGTAGGGGTGACCCTCCTGGAGAGGTTCCACTGGATGACCTACGTGTTCGGGGCCGTCCTGATCTACTCGGGCTACAAGATGTGGAGGTCTGGCGGGGAAAGCGTTGACCCCAGTAAGAATAAGGTGATAACGTTCCTTAAGAGACACATACCCTTAGTGACGGAGTACCACGACAATCACATAATGATCAAGCTGAACGGGAAGACCTACTTCACCCCCCTGGCCTTGGTGCTGGCGGCAATAGAGACGACAGACATAATGTTCGCATTCGATTCCGTGCCCGCAGTTCTTGCCATAACAAGGGAGTTCTTCACGGCCTACACTTCCAACATAATGGCCATTCTGGGGCTTAGGGCCCTATACTTCCTAGTTGAGCATGGGGTTCAGAGGATAAGGGGTTTGGGGAAGGCCTTATCCTTCTACCTGGTCTACCTGGGGGCAGTGTTCCTGCTCACGGCGTTCCACATAGAGGTGCCCTCTTGGTTCTCGCTGATCCTGATACTGGGCATATTAGCTTGGGGGATCTTGCATAAGGAGGAGGGTGCTGTGGAAAAAGAGGTTATAAAGTAGGTAGCGCTCTAACTTAAGGCCTTTTAAGGGATCCGCTGACGCGTGAAACTTAAAGAGAACCTTCAACTCCGTCAAAGAGCGTGGATCCTTGACCAGTACAGCCGGTATTACCAGGTGCCGAAACGTTTACTGAGGTTAAAGTTAGATCTCAAGCAGCATCGGCAGGAGCCCTCAGAAGGTTTCAACTCTTCAAGTGAATTTGCCAGAGCTTTCAACCTCCTGCTCGCTTTTGACGGTTCCCTCAGGAGTTCCTCAAACTTTTGAGGCTGGCGCATTCTGCTTGTCCGGTGACGCATTTCTCTAGCGTCGTGACTCAGCTCTTGGGCTGACGTCTCAGACTCCTTGGCTGAGGCTATGAGTAACTCCTCAATGTTCTTCTCCAGAGCAAAGACCCACCCTTCCCACAACTGAAAACCTAATACCGTGCTCTGGAAGTGAATAACATGCCCCTCTACACGTTCTGGGAATTGTACCCTCGTCAGATCCACTAAGCCCACATCTCCCCGCTTGCTAATCCTCTCCACGACCCTACCCTTTCATCCTCCTTAGAATGCCTCCTCCTGAAGCCGAGGATCTCAACCACTTTTATCCGGGTAGCACTCCACTCAGATCATTTCAAGCCCCTACCTCCATGAAGACATCAGCTCCCTCAGCAATAAGCTCCCTGATCTCTGAGGCATCTACATTTCTGAACTCGCTCACACCCCCTCATTTCTGGCCACTTAAACGGCGAGATCATAGTCAGGTAACTTACTAATGATCGTCTCCAGGAAGTAGGTTGTGCTTGGTGATCATGTAAGAGTTGGACTCATCCATGGCCAGTCTATCCGCCCAAGAACTTGGCATAAAAAGGAAACACGTGGGCTTCCGGTTCATCCATAAGCACTAGTGATTTCCTGTTCGTTCGATCGCTGCAAGGAAGAATATAGACCTCCTCACGATATCCGAGAGCATGTACTCCTTTATCTCGAATGTTTCACCCGTGCTTAAGAACCTGAGGAGCTTCACCCTTCTGCTAGGCATTTTTAAGGCTCAGCCCGAGCCTTACGTCCTCTAGTAAGGAGCTGACAACCCTCCTTAATCCTCCTTGTATGCTGAGGACTTGCATTAGATTAGAACCGTCTGGGGGGATGGCCCCTCACCCCACGACACCGTTTTCACGGGACTGGAGAACCTGTAGAACTTGACCCGGGAGAGGCTTTCCTTAAGCTCGCTGATCCTTAAAAGGGCACTTGCTAGCGGTCATTGAGGTAATTTCATCTTATTTCCTCAGTTGGAGGACCTCTATCATCTCCCCGCTATCAAACGGTCCGTAGGAGATGATCAGGGCCTCCGGCGAGTAGGTGAACCTTAACTCTAGGACCCCACCCATCTCCAGCCTGACAGTAGCGGGTTCATCCGCTGAGAACATGAAGATGAGGTCTTCCTCCTAATTCGGGTGAGCTTGGTGAAGATGAACTCCAATCCCGAAAGAGGAACATCACCCCCATCTTCATATTTCCGCCGGACTTCTCATAGGTTCTGAGTTGACCCAGCAGGGTCAGAGGCGCCAGGGCTTCCAGCATGTTAGACTTCCCGGATTCTGGAGGCCTTAGCCCTTCTCACTTCAGGCGGTGATCAGAAACTCGCACAACAAATGGGGCCTGTTGACAGCACGATGAGGCCGTTAAATGAACCTCCAGAGCTCGTCCTCTACGGGCTCCTCTAAAACTTCTTTTCTACCGCCCCTCCGGATCACCACCATGTCGGGCTCCTCCGTGAACCTCCCTATGATTGAGGCCTCAATTCCACTTTTCCTCAATCTCCTGACCAACTCTTCAGCCCTATCAGGAGGTACTGATATGAGCAAGCTTCCAGAGCTGATTAGCCTTAGAGGATCCACGCCCAAGGACCGGCACAAGATTTCGGTCTCTCTCCTAATGGGAACGCTCTCCTCGTGTATAACGAAGCCGTTTCCTGAACTCATCGCCATCTCCTGAACCCCGCCCAGGAGCCCTCCCTCAGTAGGGTCATGCATTGCGTTGGCTAAATCCCTGGCTATCATCGCCTCCCTAACGACGCTTATCTCCCTTATGAAGGAGCTAGCTTTATTCACCACCTCATCAGTTAATTCGCCAGCTAGCTCACTGGCTAGGATAGCCGTTCCCTCTAGGGCCACCGCCTTAGTCATCACTATTAAGTCTCCGGGCCTGGCATCTCTAGTGCTAAGGATCTTTTCTCCCTTCCTAGCGTACCCGAAGGCCGTCGTGACCACTATGTTGAAGGTGAGGCCTGTGGTAACTTCCGTGTGCCCCCCCACTACCGACACCCCGACCTCACCGCTAGCCTCCACTATCTGATCGACTATGAGGTCTAGCTCCTCGTAAGTGGCCCCTTCCCTTAGTAGGATCACGCTGACCACCCACTTGGGCATCACCCCCCTAGTGGCAACGTCGTTCGTGGCCACAAAAATCGATAGGTAGCCTGCAAGGTTTCCGCCGCCTGTGACTGGATCGGGATGTGTAACGAGTAGCCCCTCGCCCAGATCGACAATGGCAGCGTCTTCTCCAACCTCAGGCCCCAATAAGACGGAACTGTCCACTGGAAGTTTAGATAAAACCTTCTTCCTGAGGACATCTGGGGGCAGTTTGCCCCTGTAAGGTATTGAGGTCATCGAGGCAACACCTTCCTTATAGCTGGCTCAACGACTAGGGAAAAGATCACCCCTGAAGCCGCCTGAAACAGGTTTCCGGGAAGCTCTGCGAGGGCTGCCCCTACCCCGTAAAGGAAAGATTCCACCAAGAAGTAACCGAGCACCATCTCGAGGCCAGCTATCACCAGTATCAGAACTTTTACAGCGTTTCTTAGCGACCCCCTGAACCTGGGAGCGATCCTCACATTGAATCCAGCTATAGCACCTTCAATCCCCTTGATCACCAGTGTGTAGGGCGCCCAGGAGGCGTACCCACCCACGACGTCAGCTGCTGCTGATCCAACACCTCCCGCGACCCCTCCTATGACGGGCCCGAAGAGGAGGCCTGAGAGCATAACCAAGGTGTCTCCCAGGTTTATGTAACCTTGCGTGGCGGGAACAGGTATCCTGATCAATAGGGTCATGACCGCAACTAGGGAGGCCATAACACCAGCTATTGCTACCTTTAGGGCGTCTCTTCCCATATTAACCCTTACTGAGGGGAGAGCCTTTCATAAATCCTTTGTTCAAGCTTGAACAGCCCTTTACGCCCGATCCACCTTATCTAAACCTAATGCTTAAAAATGACTTAAGTAATTATTAATGAAGGGGAAAATGTTAGGCAACGGAGACTGGGAGAGCGACGTTATTAGGGCCGTCTCAGCTAGCGCCAAGAGGAGGATACTAATGTTACTGGCTAGAAGGCCTCATACGCTAAAGGAGCTCGCAGACGAGCTTGGAATTTCTCCACCGGCCATCTTAAAGCAAATAAAGGAGCTAGAGAGCTTAGGCATAATTGACTCCAGCATCATACAGGGGCTGCCGGGGAGGCCCAGAAGGGTCTACAGGCTCTCCAAGTCCATAATGATAAGCGTCACCCTCACAAAGGGGATGGTCGCCTATAGAACGGTAGAGGTATCGCCTGACGTGGAGGCTCACTACGACACCATAGCTGACAGGGTTAGGGAGATAGAGAGGAAGGTGAGCTCCTTGGACGACGCCCCCACTTACCACGATCTAATAATAGCTTCCTCAGAAATACTCAAAGATATTGAAAAAACTATAAGTGAATTAGACAAAATAAAGATAAGACTAATCTGGCTCAGGGAGCAGATACTAAATAAGTTAAAAGAAGCCTGAAACCATTTCACCCTCTTGTTAGTAAAGTTTATATATTTATTATCTTCTAGGGTAATTTGGGGGTGATGAGCATGTGGTGGAGGCACTGGAGGAAGATCATGGAGGACATGGAGAAGGAGTTCGAGGAGATTGAGAGGATGATGGAGGAATTCATGAGCTCAGCTCACGAGGGCACCTTTGGGCCCTACATATACGGGTTCAGCGTCACCATAGGGCCTGACGGCAAGCCCATAGTCAGGAAGTTCGGGAACGTGAAGCCGCCTGTGGTAGAGGAGGCTGGGTACAGGGAGCCCTTCGTGGACGTTGTGGTTGACAAGAAGGCTAACGAGGTGAAGGTAATAGCTGAGATACCCGGGGTCAGGAAGGAGGACATAGAGGTTGAGGCCACCGAGAGGGTAGTCAGGATAAAGGCAGAGTCTGGGGACAGGAGGTACAAGGCCAAGGTGGAGCTTCCAGTCGATGTGGATCCCAAGTCTGCCAAGGCCAGGTACAACAACGGGATACTTGAGATAACCCTGAAGCCCAAGGAGCCCCTCAAGGAGGAGGGCACCAGGATAAAGGTCGAGTGAACCCCTCCTTTTTTGGAGGTGATCTCATGGCAGAGGAATTCGTAAACCTGAGAGTAGCTGAAGCTCCACCTGGGGACGTGGGGCGGAGCTTGGCCAGGATTGACCCGGAGGCCATGGAGAAGTTGGGCCTTAGCATAGGGGACATAGTGCTGATAGAGGGCAGGAAGACCACCGCCGCCAGGGTCTGGCCGTCTCACCCTGAGGACTACGGGAAGGGCATAATAAGGATAGACGGCTTCATAAGGAAGAACGCCGGTGTGGCCATAGATGACATAGTCAGGGTTAGGAAGGCCAGGTATAAGCCGGCCACCAAGGTGGTCTTGGCCCCAACAGAGCCCCTAAGGCTAATAGGAGGAGAGGAGTACTTAAAGGAGCTTCTGCTGGAGAGGCCCCTCACCAGGGGGGACAAGATACCTATAGAGGTCCTGGGAAGGAGAATAGAGCTTGTGGTCACCAGCATACAGCCCATGGCCGACGCTGTGGTGGTGGCGGCGGACACGGAGGTAGAGATAAGCGATAAGCCAGTTACGGAGGAGAGGAAGATACCCAGGGTTACCTATGAGGACATCGGAGGCCTCAAAGATGCCATTCAGAAGATAAGGGAGATGGTCGAGCTCCCGCTAAGGCACCCAGAGCTCTTCCAGAGGCTTGGAATAGAGCCTCCCAAGGGTGTGCTCCTGTACGGCCCGCCGGGCACCGGGAAGACCTTGCTAGCCAAAGCAGTGGCTAACGAGAGCAACGCCCACTTCATAAGCATATCAGGCCCCGAGATAATGAGCAAGTACTACGGGGAGAGCGAGAAGAGGCTAAGGGAGATATTCGAGGAAGCTGAGAAGAACGCACCCTCCATAATATTCATAGATGAGATAGATGCCATAGCTCCCAAGAGGGAG
The DNA here is from genome assembly GCA_027491435.1 of Thermoproteota archaeon. GTDB lineage: Archaea > Korarchaeota > Korarchaeia > Korarchaeales > Korarchaeaceae > Korarchaeum. The sequence continues at coordinate 68,112 of JAOZFG010000028.1, read as the reverse complement.
GAAGTCACTGGAGAGGTTGAGAGGCGTGTCGTCGCCCAGCTCCTGGCCTTAATGGACGGGCTTGAGAGCAGGGGCAAGGTGATAGTGATAGCCGCCACCAACAGGCCTAACGCCATAGACCCAGCTCTAAGGAGGCCTGGCAGGTTTGACAGGGAGATAGAGATCGGAGTGCCAGACAAGAACGGGAGGAAGGAGATACTCCAGATACACACTAGGGGGATGCCCCTCGCCAAGGACGTTGACTTGGACAAGCTGGCGGAGATAACTCATGGATTCGTGGGCGCTGACCTGGCTGCTCTAGCCAAGGAAGCGGCCATGAGGGCCCTCAGGAGGATAATGAAGGAGTATAACCTGTTCGAGGAGGAAGAGCTGCCCAAGGAAGTGCTCGACAAGCTCGAGGTAACCATGGACGACTTCCTGGAGGCGCTCAAGGACATAACCCCATCGGCACTGAGGGAAGTGGTGGTCCAAGTGCCCAACGTGAAGTGGGAGGACGTTGGAGGGCTTGAGGAGGTGAAGGAAGAGCTGAAAATGGCCGTTGAGTGGCCCTTAAAGTACCCAGAACTGTTCAAGGCCGCAGGGGCCACGCAGCCCAAGGGCATACTCCTCTACGGCCCGCCAGGCACCGGAAAGACCTTGCTAGCTAAAGCAGTGGCTAACGAGAGTGAAGCCAACTTCATAAGCGTTAAGGGACCCGAGATAATGAGCAAGTGGGTTGGCGAGAGCGAGAAGGCCATAAGGGAGATATTCAGGAAGGCCAGACAGGCTGCTCCTGCTATAGTGTTCTTCGATGAGATAGACTCCATAGCCCCCATGAGGGGGAGGGGGTTCGATTCAGGCGTTACGGAGAGGGTAATAAGCCAGCTACTCACCGAGATAGACGGGCTTGAGGAGCTGAGGAAGGTCGTGGTTATAGCTGCCACTAACAGGCCTGACCTAGTGGATCCAGCTCTGCTGAGGCCAGGGAGGTTCGACAGGCTAATATACGTGCCTCCCCCAGACTACAAGGCTAGGGAGGAGATACTCAAAATACACACTAGGGACAAACCGCTGGCTGAAGACGTGGACATAAAGGAGCTGGCCAAGAGAACTGAGGGATATACGGGGGCTGACATAGCCTCTCTAGTTAACACAGCTGCCTTGATAGCCCTCAGGGAACACGTGGAGAAGTACAAGGACCCCAAGGAAGCCATTAAACACAAGGATGAGCTGAAGATAACCATGAAGCACTTCGAGAAGGCCTTCGAGAAGGTGAAGCCCCTAGGGACCAAAGAGATGGAGAAGTACAGGAGGGTAGCTGAGGAGTTCGCCAAGAAGCAGGCAATGCCTTACGTAGGCTGATCACCTCCTCCCCTTTTTAGCCTGCCTATAGCCCAGGTACACTGACAGCCCAACCATTCCCAGGATTATGGCAAGGGCCAAGGCCAGGTCGTTCAGGGGATTCTCCTCCTTAGGCACTAGAGGGGGCAGCCTGGTTATCCTCTCCTTAAGCTCTATTATGTTGGTGTCCATGAGTAGATACCTCCCAGTCCCAGTTACCACTGAGTTGCCCGAGACTTTCTGGTAAATGAAGAACTCCCCCACGACGAGGCCTGAAGAAGGGTCTATCCACTTGGTCACGTTTATTATCAAGTTCTGGTGAACGCTCCCCTCCTTGAGCTTCAGGTACTGCGTCATCCCGTGTCCTATGTCCTCGTTGACTAGTTTAGCCCTCCCCCTCACGCCCTCTAACTCGTCCGGCCTCAGGTAGAACTCGAACCCCTGGCTTATCCCCTCACACAAGTCATACCTGTAGGTGACGTTGTACACGTTGGTCCCGTTGGACGTGACCCTCAGCTCCACCGTGTTGTTGGGGAAGACCTTAAGCACCCTTATAGTTATAACGTCCCTAGCCACCAGCCCGGCGTTTTCAGTGGCCACGTAAAGGTACTTGGCGAAGGCTCCCTCCTTCATCCAGCCAGGAGCTGTGCAAGCCATTGGAATTAGCAGTAGCAGCAACAGGAGCTTAGGCATGTTTGCACCACGAGAACACCCGATAACCGTTTTAAAATTTCTTCGTGGTGATTGTGTATGACTCTTAAGGTCGGCATCAACGGATTCGGGAGGATAGGGAGGCAAGTGTTCAAGATAGCCAAGGCCAGGGCCACCGTGGACGTGGTGGCAATAAACGACATAGCTGACGCCAAGACCCTGGCCCACTTACTGAAGTACGACTCGGTTTTCGGCAGGTATCCGGGGGAAGTTTACGCCGAGGGAAGCGACATCGTAGTTGACGGGAAGGCAGTCAAGGTGTTCTCGGTCAGGGACCCTGCTCAGATCCCCTGGAATGAGGTGGGTGTCGACGTGGTGGTTGAGGCCACCGGCTTGTTCAGGTCCAGGGATCAGGCGGCTAAGCACTTAAGGGGCTCAGTAAAGAGGGTGGTGATAACAGCACCTGCTAAGGGGGAGCCTGCAGATTACACGGTGGTCATGGGGGTCAACGAGAAGGGACTGAACCCTGAAAAGCACTTCGTGATAAGCAACGCCTCCTGCACTACAAACGCATTCGCCATAATGGTGAAGGTCCTCCACGAGAACTTCAAGGTGCTTAGGGGCTTGATGACGACGGTCCACTCCTACACCAACGATCAGAGGATACTTGACGCCCCCCACAGGGACTTGAGGAGAGCTAGAGCAGCCGCCATGTCCATAATACCAACCTCCACGGGCGCTGCCAAGGCAATAGAGCTGATATTCCCCGAGCTCAGGGGCAAGCTGGCGGCCATGGCTTTAAGGGTGCCAACCCCGGACGTCTCCATAGTGGACTTCTCCGCCATCGTGGAGAGGGAGACCAACGTGCACGAGGTGAACAGGGCCTTCGAGGAGGCCTCCAAGGGGGAACTCTCCAAGTACCTGGGAATAGCCTACGACCCGGTGGTTTCGGTGGACTTGGTGGGAGATGAGCACAGCGTTACCTTTGACCCCGCCTTAACTCAGGTGGTCGAAGGAAAAATGGTGAAGGTGTTCGGCTGGTACGACAACGAGTGGGGCTACTCTGCCAGGGTAGTTGACCTCCTAGAGTACATATCCTCCTGGGGCTAGGCCTCTATGTATATGGCAGGCCTGCCAGGAAGTGCTCTCTTAGCCCTACCCTTGGGGTCGTAGGTAGCTGAGTCCTCCTTCTCTATTTTTACCTCCATGCCGAGTTTCTTCTCCATGTAAGTCCTGAGCTCCTCCAAATACCTCTGCTCCAGGTCAGCTGATTTGAGCCAGGGCCAGCCTCCAGTGGAGTACTGCCTGACTATGTTAGCCACCTCCTTGCCCCTGCTTCTAAACATATCCTCCTTCATAACCTCGGGTATGAGCTTCCTGGGGTCGAGCCCGACCTTCTCCTTTACCTCTTCCACTTTATTGAAGAGCTCGTACTTCCAAGGGGAGGCCACGTATACGTAGAGCTTGCTCCCCTTCACTCCAGTTGAGAGGACGTTCCTCACGTCCTCTATAACCCCTTCAACCACCTCGTAAGCCACTTCATCGTCCGGGTAGCTTGGAAGCTCCTCGGGTTCAGGCCATTTGGCCACCGAGACGAATCCCTCCCCTCCGATCTTCTCCCACACCTCCTCAGCGGTAAAGGGCGCGAAGGGAGCTATGAGCCTGGCCCAGACCTCGAGCACCTTCCACATGACTGCCGGATCGGCCTCCACAGCCGACATGTACTCGTCGAGATCGTTTATGAACATGTAGAGGGCGTGATTTATCGACTCCCGGGTCCTGCACTCCTCCATGGCCCTAGTCACAGCTTCAACGTGCCCCCTTACCCTAGAGAGTATCCACCTGTCCCAGAAGCGCTTAGGGCTAACCTCTCCCCTGGACTTGCCGTACTTGAGGGAGAGCTCGTACATCTTCATGAGCTTGCTGAGCGTGTTGGAGGCTACCTGTACAGAGAAGTCCGCATCAGACTGTATCTCCGCTGACCCCAAAACGCTGAGCCTTATTGGGTCGGCTCCGAACTGGTCCACTGCAACCCTTATCGGTATTATGTTACCAAATGACTTGCTCATCTTCTTCCCCTCCATGGTGACTGACCCGTTGACAACTATCTGCCTTGGCCAGAGCTCCCTGGGGAATATGGCCACGTGGTTGAATATGAAGAACGTCAGGTGGTTCCAGATAAGGTCCCTTCCGCTGTGCCTGGAGTCAAGCGGATACCAGTAGAGGAACTCTCTCCTGAGCTCTTCGAGCACTTCCCTCTCCACGGGGAGCTTATCAGGATCCCCTTTGCCCAGGAATATGTAATCGAAAACCTCGTTGGTGAACTGCTCTGGCTTGACCTTGCCCTGGTTGATGAACTTGGACAGTGTGTAGTAGGCCATGTATATTGTGGAGTCCGAGAGGCTCTCTATTATCCAGTTGGGGTCGAACGGGAGCCTTGTGCCCAGCCCGCTCTTCCTAGCGCAGGCCTTCTCCTTCATCCAGTCTATTGCCTCCCTGAACTCCTCTCTGAGCTCCTCTGGTATTATCCTCATGTTGTTCAGGGCTTCATGGGCCATCCTCTTCCACTCTGGGTTCGAGTAATCGATGAACCACTGATCCTCCACTATCTTCACAACTATCTTGGCCCCACACCTGCAGTACACTGGGGAGTTGACTATCTCGTAGAAGTTGAAGCCCAGCCCCTTCTCTATTATGTACTTCCTGACCTCCTCCTTCGCTTTAGAAACGGGCATTTCAGCGAACTGGCCCGTATTTTCCTTCATGACCCCTGAGTGATACTCCTTGGAGTAGACCTCCTCGGTGGCCTTCTCAGCCAGGGGATCATTCTGGTCCTTCACCCCAAGCTTTTCCACCACGTCCTTGGCCGGGTAGTCCGAGAAACCCTCCACCTTTATTATGGAGATTGGCTCGAGCTCCTCTACTACTCCCCTGCCGAGGCCGAAGTCCTCAAGCCTGGACGGGTCCCTCTTGAGGTCTACGAGCGCGAGGTAGTCGTAGGGAGCGTGGGCTGGGACGGACATGACCACCCCAGTGCCGTAATCCGGGTCTACGAACTCGGCTGGGAGCACTATCACCCTGTCACCGGTGACCGGGTTTATGGCCCGCTTGCCGACGAGCTCCCTGCCCTCTATCTCGTCGACCACCTCCACCTTGAATCCCTGGAACTTGAGCTTGGTCACAGCGAGTTCTGAGACGACCCACCTCTCTTCCCCGACCCTGATCACCTTATACCTGTAGAAGGGCCTTATCCAGAGGTTGGTGACCCCGAAGACCGTCTCGGGCCTGAAGGTTATGACCGGGAGGATCAGGTCCTCATCAGCTAACCTGAACTTTATGGCGGTCGTCTCACCTATCTCAGGCTCCACATCCCCCTTGGTATCGTGCTGACCTACAGCGTTATCGCACCTGGGACACCAGCCCACAGGGTGCCTTCCCTTGGTGAGGTAACCTCTCTCCTTGAGCTTGTAGAACTGCCAGGTTATGAACCTGTTGTAGGCAGGGTCTATGGTGGTGAACTCCCTCCTCCAGTCTATGGAGTAGCCCATGAGCTTCATGCCCTCCTTTATCTCCTCGTGGAAGTACCTGGCCAACTTGAGCGGGTCAGTGAGCTCATCTACCTTCTCCTCCGGTATCTTGTATATCCTAACGAAGAGTTCCCTGAGCTCCTGATCCCCCTCCTTAAGCCTCCTGGCCATCGCGAGTATCGGCGTACCGGTGTAGTGGAAGGCCATTGGGAGGAGCACGTTGTAGCCTCGCATCCTCTTGAACCTGGCATAGGCGTCGGCGAGCCCGTAGGTCCTGCCGTGGCCTATGTGCTGGGGGCTGTTGGGGTAGGGGTAGGCGACCGTAATGTAGAACTTCTCCCTGGAGGGGTCGGGATCAGCTTCAAAGATGCCGGATTCCTCCCACCTTTTCCTCCACTTCCTCTGAATTTCCCTCATTTTTTTGATTGCCTCTTCCTGGTTCAAGTTACCACCCTGCTGAGAAAAAGGGGTGTTAGGATTCAAAAAAGTTCCTAATGGAGGTGCCCGAGACGCTAACCTCCGCCCTCAGAGGGCTGACCTAGGAATATCTGGTCCAGGGAGTCGTAAACCCAATCGATGAAGTTGTTCCAACTCTCCCAGGCGTCGGCTGGCAAGCTAGTTATGTTATCCACCGTGTTGACCATCGGCCCCACTACTAAGGTCATGAAAAGGGCTATTGTCACTGCCACCAGCAGGGCCTGCTCCAGGGTGCCGGTGACTCCCCTCCTCCTCTTCATAAAAACCCTTAAAAGGGACGTCGGGCCTATAACCGGTATAACCAAAGTGAAAGTGAGGGATAACTTTGAAATTCTGGGGGAAAAAGGGAAAAACGAAGAAGATAACCATAACCGTGTGTCCCGTGTGTGGGAGCACTAACATAAGGAGGATATCCCCCTTCTCCGGCTGGCTCACCCCGGAGGAGTGGGTCTGTGAGGACTGCGGCTACAGGGGACCTATAGTCGCAGAGGTGGAGGTTGGAGATGAGGAGGAGTAGCTGGGTAGGTCTGGGTAGACTTCAGGAGGTTATAGAGTCCCTGGGCCTGTCGGATTACGTGGAGCTAATCGACGCTGGCAACGTGTTCAGGGTGGACGTGGAGTTCGACCCCCTGGAGAAGGAGAGGAAGGAGCTCTACAAGATGAGGATCCTCCTCACAAAGGTTGACTCCGACCACAGGAACGTCAAGGCTGACTTGATCAAGCAGCTGGAGATGCTGGGGTCCAGGACGAATAAGCTAGTGGTTAAGCGCTCTATAGTGGGAGCGAAGAGCTTGAAGGGGCTTAGCATGGCTGAGAGGGAGCTGGTCAAAATATCCAGGGACATAAGGAGGGTTGAAGAGGAGAGCAGGGAGCTGAAGAGGCTGATAAGGTCAGTGCTGTCCTACGTGAAGGCCTTCCTCAAGAACGCCTAGTACAGGAGGTCTGCCTCGTCCTCCTCCAGGCTCCTCCACCTAACTTTTAGCCCAACTTCCTCGGCCAGCGCAACCGCCGCGGAGGTGGGCAACCCTTCCTTCCTGAGCAGGGATTTGAGCTCGCCTATCTTCCTGGGCCTCTCCCTAAGGACGAGCTCCCTGATTCTGTCCAGAAGCTCCTGGGAGATAAGGTAACCTCCGACCAAGGAGTAGCCCCTAACCTCCTTTAGGAGGTCCTTCAACTGGGATTTAGTGTAGCCGCTCTCCCTGGACAGCTCCCCCAGGGACACTAGATCGCCTTCCACCTTTATATGAGCCCTGGGGAGGAGGGACCTCTCCAGCTCCTTGAGCTTCCTTATCAAGGGGGCCTTATCAAGCCTCCTCTCGAAGAGTAGGACGTCGGCTCCCAGCCTGCCCATGGGGGCCACCAGGAGGTCCTTCCTAACAACCAGTAGGACGGGCTCCTTCACCTTCCTGACCTTCTCCACCTTCTTCCTCACGTAATCTGGGGTCCAAAAGCCGACCAGCTCTATGTAAACTTTCACGAGCCCCTTACTCACCTTGAAGTCGGGGATCATCACGGAGCTGCCTGCTATCAAGGGATCGGGCTCCCTCTCAACCCTCCAGCCGTCGGCCACCAGGGCATTGTGGAGCTCCCTCTCCCACTCGCTGTCGAAGGGCTTAACCTCAACCTTTGCTTCGGGGAAGAGGTCTCGGGAGGAAGAGCTGACTTCCAGCTTTAGCAGGGACTTCCTGGACCCGAACTTCCTCACTATCCTGGCCCAGAGCTCCCAATGACTCATTCTCATCAGAGAAGGGACGACCTTGGCCAAGGCCGTGCCGTACTTGGTGGTCATCTTCAGTACGGAGGCCGGGCCGTCTACAGATATCACTGTAAGTCCCCCCTCCTTCCACGCCGTGTACATTAGGCCCTTGCCCTTTATTGACCTGAGCAGGGGCTTAAGCTCGTGACCAGGAGCTTTAGTCCTGATAATCATCCTCACCGACTTGAACAGGGCCGTCTGCAACAGGGAGAGGTTGTACTCCCTCAGCAACTCCTTGGGATCAACTTCGGGGAAGTGAACCAGCCTTAGGTTCTCGTCGAAGTCGGCCCAGAGGACCCTCTCAACCTCCCCGTGATCGACGCCTAGCTCATGGGCTACCAGCCTCAGCGCCTCCTCCCTCACCTCCCCCAGGACGAACCCGTGGTACCTCTCGTTCACTACCCTGTAAAGCACCTCCCTGGCCCTCATCGGGTTAACCGGCGTTTCCGGCCTCCTAAACTCGGCCTTCCTCTCCAGGAGTATGAAAATTCCCCTGACGAACTTGTAATCCAGAAAGGTCTCGTAGAGCCTCTCAACCTCTTCGGCTTCCTCCTCTATCTCCCTTAAGCTCTTCCCCTCCTTAAAGATGGAGATCAGCTCCTTAGCCACCGCTAGCTCGAGCTCGCTCCCCCTGGCCCAGAGGGGTATGAGCCTGTCCCCTCTCCTCCTTGCCCTCAACAGCTCAGAGGGAAGCATTGAGGCCCTTCCTCCTCCTGTAGGATATTCTAACCTCTGATGTGCCGGCCGAGACTATCTCGTAGAGCACTGCCCTCTTCCCCTCCCTCTTCCTCAAGATCCTTCCCAGCCTCTGGACGAACTCCCTCCTGCTTCCAGTCCCTCCCAGTATTATGCCCACCCTGGCATCCGGCACGTCAACCCCCTCGTCCAAGACCTTGGAGGTGACTATCTTAGTGACCGAGCCTATCTTGAAGGCCTCCAATATCTTGGACCTCTCCTCCTTGTGGGTCCTGTGGGTTATCAGGGGTATTAGGAACCTCTTGCTTATCTCCTCGGCCATCTCGTTGTACTCTGTGAATATGATCACCTTGTCATTCCTGTGGCTCTCTAGAAGGTCCTCCAAAACCTTCAGCTTAGACCTAGAGTTTATAGCCACCTTCCTCGCCTGATTCCAGTAGATAAGGGCCCTCCTAGCGTCCTTGTTGAGACCGCTCCTCATTATCAACCTCCTGAAGTCCTCCAGCGACGTTATCTTCATGTTGGCCTTCCTCAGGCTCTCGTTATACTTTTTTATCAGCTCCTCGTACTTAGCCCTCTCCTCAGGGGTCAGCTCGACCCTCACCCTTATGGTCTCGAACTCGGACAGGTGCTCCCCTGACAGCTCCCTGGGGCTCAGCTGGTAGACGACCCCTCCTACCAGGGGGAAGAGGAGGGTGTGCCTGCCATCCTCCCTCTCCAGCGTGGCGGTGAGGCCCATCCTGTAGGGGGACGCCAGGTATTGGGCTATCTCTATGTAACCCTCAGCCGCCAGGTGGTGAACCTCGTCGAAGACCACGAGCTCGAACTTGTTGCCCAGCGTATCTGCCTTCAGGTAGGCGGAGTCGTAAGTTATTACGGTTATCCCCCTGAGCTCCGACCTCCCGCCTCCAACTGTCCCGGGGTCAAATCCCAGGTGCCTCCTTATCTTCTCCCTCCACTGCTCCAGCAGGGGCAGGGTGGGCACCACCACCAGGGTGGAGACGTTAAGCTCCTCCATGGCCTTCAAAGCTATGTAAGTCTTGCCGGCCCCGGTGGGCAGGACTATGATCCCCCTCCTCTCGGACATCCAGGAGTCCAGGGCTTCCCTCTGGAAGGGCTTGAGCTCCACGTCCGACTTGAGGGGCGGCACGGGCAGAGGGTCCATGACCTCATCCACCGCCGTTGGAAAGGACTCCTTAAGCTCCCTGTACCTGAAGGCCAAGGCCCTCAAGGCGTTTATCCTGGGGTCCCATTTGCAGAACGGGGCCCTTCTAACCCCCTCAACTATTATGGTGCCTCTGTGATATTTCAGCCTCAAGGTCCTCCCCCTTAATGCCGGCCTGAGCTATAAAGCGTTACTCATAGGGCCTGCTTGAGGGACTAGTCGGTTTTTCTGTACGCCTCCAGGGGACCTATAAGCCAGGGGATCTAACATCCAGGGAAGGTGAAAGGCGTGATAAGAGCCTTCAGGGGCTTCAACGTTAAGCATAAAGAAGGAGTGGGGGCCAATGGTTTAGCCCCGCCTTATTATGTCGATGAGCACTTGGGTGTACTCGCTGGCCTTTAAAGGTTCCACCCCGGGCATGTGCCTGGCGAGGTCCTGGGTGACCTTCTTACCGGTTATAGCCTCCCTTATGGCCTTCTTTATGACCTCAGAGGCCTCCTTCCAACCTATGTACTCTAGCAGGAGGCATCCGCTCAGTATCTCAGCTGTCGGGTTGGCCACGTCCTTTCCAGCGTACTTGGGAGCGGTCCCGTGTACGGGCTCGGCCAAAGCCATGTAGTCGCCGGCGTTCATCCCGGCGGCCATGCCTATGCCCCCCACCAGGGCGTTGGCCTCGTCGCTTATGTAGTCCCCGTTGACGTTTGGGGCCACTATCACGTCGTAGTCCCAGGGCCTCGTTATTATCTGCTGGAGCATGTTGTCCGCTATCCTGTCGTTCACCAGGATCTTGCCCTCAGGAAGCTGTCCGTTGTACTTCTCCCAAAGCTCCTCCTCAGTTACCACGTAATCCCTGAACTCGGTGACCGCTAACTCGTAGGCCCACTCCCTAAAGGCGCCCTCAGTGTACTTCATTATGTTGCCCTTGTGCATTATGGTCACAGGCCCCCTGTTGTTGTCAATTGCGTACTGTAAAGCCTTCCTCATGAGCCTCTGAGTCCCAAACTTGCTTATCGGCTTTATGCCTATGCCAGCGTCCTCCCTCAACTCTATCCCGAACTCCTTCTTCAGGAACTCCCTAATCTTCTGGGCCTCAGGGCTGTCAGCCCTCCACTCTATTCCAGCGTAGAGGTCCTCCGTGTTCTCCCTGAATATGACGAAGTTGTCGTGTTCAGCGTACTTGTGGGGGGAGGGCTGCCCGAAGAACTGAACGGGCCTTATGTTGGCGTAGAGGTCCAGCTTCTTCCTGAGGGCCACGTTGAGGGACCTGAAGCCAGTGCCCACGGGCGTGGTGAGCGGTCCCTTGAGGGCCACAACGCTGTACCTTATGGCCAGTATCGTGTCCTCGGGCAGGAGCTCCCCATACTCCTTCATGGCCTTCTCTCCAGCGTAAGCCTCCCACCAGACTATCCTCCTCTTCCCACCGTAAACCTTCTCGACCGCAGCGTCTATGACCGCCCTGGCCTGGCTGACTATCTGGGGGCCTATCCCGTCCCCCTCTATGTAAACTACGATGGGCTCGTCGGGCACCGCCAGCCTGCCATCCCTAACTGTTATCTTCTCCCCCTCTTCGGGCACCCTGAGCTTCTTGAACTCAGGCGGGCTCTCTAACACTTCTACCAAATCGACCACCCTATGGGTTTGGGCCACTAAAATTAAAATAATTGACTTTCAGCTCTCGTTCGCTGATTCGCTTAAAAAAATCATTACGTATTCGATGTAATCTCTAAGATCACGGATGATTCTTGGGAGAAACTCTAGTATTTTTTGAGGATCTACCCTGTTATACTGATGAACCAGGATGTTCCTTAAGCCAGCTAGTGGTGCCAACCTTTCGGCGAAGTTCGAAGGTATTACTCCAATCTCCCCTAACCTTATGAAGACCTCCCTGTTGGTCTCAGGGGGTTCTCCTCCAAGCTCAGATATTATCATCTCCCCTAAAGCTAAGGCTGACTCAATGGCGACGTGTAGGTTCCTCTCTATTGCGGATCTCAGCTCGTAATTTGAGGTCAACTCTTCCAATTTAACGCCCTTCTTGCTCTCTAGATAAGATAGTGAGAGCCTCATGTACCTGATTTTCTCTAAAGCTTTCTCCCTGAAGTACATCAATTACCCCTCCTCAACTTCTTTTCCAAGAGAGAGGCCCTCAGCAGGTCGTAATACCTCCTATCTAGGTAGGTCCTGATGGTCCTGTAGACGAACTCCTTCCTAGCACTCTCATCCCTGGAGAAGAGTAACTTCCCCTTTATAGCTTCGAACGCCAACCTGTAGCTGGCTGTGTTTAGTAGAATCAGGTCTACGTGTACATCTTTGAAGCTAAGCTCACTGGCTATGTCTAGCCAGACCTGCGTCATCTCCTTAAGCTTGGGGTTCAGGTAAATCGCAACATCAATGTCGCTTAACGCTCCAGCCTTTCCCCTAGATGTTGAGCCGAACAGATAGGCGAACAGAACTTCTTTCCTCCCCTTAAGCACCCTTACGACCTCTGGCAATCTCTTAAGTGCGGGCACCTCAGACGACTTCACGTTAATAACTGACCCTACACACCTTTAAGTTATCCCCGTCGTTGCAACCGATGCGGCCCAAGGTGCTCTCCCTGTTAAAAATCAAGTCCAAGGGTCTCGAGTACCTGAAGAGGTTTTGCGAGGTGGACGTGCTCCCCTACCCAGATAGGGAGGAGCTGAAGTCGAAGTTGCCAGAGTACGACGCGGTCATAGTGCCCCTAAACTACAGGTTCGACTCCGAGCTTATAGCCTCGGCTCCCAAGCTGAAGGTGATAAGCGCACACTCAGCCGGTTACGACAACATAGACGTGGAGGAGGCCACCAAAAGGGGAATTTACGTCACTAGGGTGACTGGACTTCTGAGCGAAGCGGTAGCCGAGTTCACCGTGGGCCTCACCATCGCCCTGATGAGGAGGATACCCTACTTCGACTCCATGGTTAGGAGGGGAGAGTGGGACGACCACCAGAAGGTCTGGTCGAGGTACAGGGAGATGAACATGCTCTTCGGCAAGACTGTGGGCATTTTGGGCATGGGGGCCATAGGGAAGGCCATCCTAAGGAGGATGAAGGCCTTAGGGACTGAGGTGGTGTACTGGTCAAGGACCAGGAAGGACGTCGACGCAGAATACCTGGAGGTAGATGAGCTGATAAGGAGGAGCGACGTAATCGTGCTGATACTCCCGCTAACCCCTGAAACCGAGCGCATAATTGACGAGAGGAGGGTACAGATGATGGAGGGCAAGTACCTAGTCAACGTGGGGAGGGGGGCCCTGGTGGACCTTCAGGCCGTGGCCAGGGCGTTGAAGGAGGGCAAACTCAAGGGCTTCGCAACCGACGTTTACCCAGTCGAACCTCTGACCGAGAGCGAGCTCTTCGACGAGGCCTTCTCAACGGTGCTAACCCCCCACTACGCCGGGGCCACCGTAGAGTCCGTGGAGGACATAAGTTATCAGGCTGCAAAAAACGTGGTGAAGGTGCTCATGGGCCAGATTCCAGAGGACCTGGTGAACAGGGAGGTGGTGAGGGTGAGGCCCCCGGAGGAGGTCAAAATGCTGGGGAGCTAACCCCCATATACCCCAGACCACATCTCGTTAAATTCGGCCTCGTAGCTCTCAGCGACCTGCGGCGATACCACGACTAGGAGGTTCTCATCATTTCTCTTATCGGCGCTGTTGGTGTAGTTGAAACTTCCCGTCAACACGACCTTGCCGTCTATCACCATGAACTTGTTGTGCATCAGGGCGCTGTTCTCATCCAGCTTCACCGGTATGCCGGCTTCAACCAGCTTCTCGTACTCGCTGTACTTGTCCACGTTCCTCTCCTCCATTATGACCCTGACCTTCACCCCCCTCCTGTAGGCCTCTATGAGGGCCCTGCTTATGTCGTCGTGGGTGAAGGAGTATATCGCAAGATCTATCGAGCTGTTCGCCCTGTTCACCCAGCTGATCACCCTCAAGGCGCAGTGATCCTCCGGGCAGAAGTAGGGGGTGATTGGCCCCTTCATGGGGCCTCCTCTCTCCACGGGCCCGCTGTACAGGCTTAAAGCATATCCCATTAGGAAGGCTAGGAAGAGCAGCGGGAGGCAGGCCTTTAATCCGGACCTCATCACCTCACCCTCTTATTAGCCTAAAGCTTTAGAAGAGGTAACGCGGAACCTTCAGGTAAGCTTCTACCACCTTCCTAAGGGCGGGGAGGTCCAAGTACTCGTCCTGGACGTGGGCTCTACCCCCAGGACCCATGATAACGGAGGGAATCCCGGCGAAGGACCAGAGTATCTCGGCGTCCGTGAATCCGGTCCCATAAGACAGGTCAACCCTGCCCTCCACATCCTGAACGGCCTTCTTGGCGGCGTTCAACAACCTGTTAGCTTCCTCTGTGTCAGGAAGCATGTATGGAGGTCTGTTCAACCCAACCTCCTCAATCTCAGCTCCTATCTCCCTCTCAAGCGTGGCTAGTTTGGTGGCCAGGGCGCTCCTGAGGGCAGACATAACACCTTCTATCAGGGAAGTGTATCTCCCCCTCAGCTCCTCTATGTCCTCCCCGTAAACCACCCTCTTGTCCACCACGAACTCAGCCTCGCTCGGTATCTGGTTCACCGCCTTCCCGGCCCTGAAAACGGTGACTGACAGGGGAGGCCTCACCTGGTTGTCCAGGGTCACCTTGGGTATTTTGACGGGAAGCGTAGCGTCGTAGCTCTCCTTTAACGCCCTGACCAACTCAACAGCCAGGTATATGGCGTTCACGGCGAAGTCCGGCCTGGAGCCGTGGCCAGCTATCCCTCTCACCCTAACCCTGAACCTGAGCTTCCCGTTATGCCCTATCCTTATTAGGAGCCTGCCCTCCCTGTCCAGGGATCCCTCTCCCACTATGGCCACTCCCCTCTTCCCCTTCAGGAAGTTCCTGGCCAGGTAAAGGGCCCCCCTCATGTTCTCAGGGGTGTCGTCGCCCCCCTCCTCCCTGACTACCGCTGTGAACATCAAGGGGTAATCGGTGCACTTGGCCAGTTCAGCGTAAACCACGGCTGCAGCGGCGAGTCCTCCCTTCATGTCAGAGCTCCCTAGACCGTAAAGCCTGTCCCCCTCAACTACCGGCTGGAAGGGGTCCTTGGTCCACCCCTCTTGAGGGGGTACCGTATCCATGTGGCCGTTGAAGATCAGGAAGAAGTCCGACTCCTTGGACTGGGATATAACGTTATTTACCTCGTCCCTCCAGGAGTCAACCCCCTTATCCTTTAGCCAGTCCTCCAAAAACTTGGAAATCTCTTCCTCCTCCCCAGTCACGCTGGGTATGGAGACGAGGGATTTGGTAAGCTCTACAGCCTCCTCATAAAGCTCCTCAGCTGGTCTGCACATAAGATCACCTGTAAAGGTGGCAGGCCACTAGCCTGCCGTCAACCTCCACAAGAGGAGGTTCCTCCTTATCGCAGGGCTCAAACCTCTCCACACACCTCGGGTTGAAGATGCAACCCTTGGGCAGGTCTATAGGGCTTGGCACGTCCCCTTTTATAGGAACGTGTTTTATCTCATGCCTAAGCTTAGGCTCTCCTTTAGGCACGGCAGCAACTAGGGCCTTCGTGTAGGGGTGAAGTGGTTCCATTATCACACGTTCAGACGGTCCCATCTCCACTATCTTGCCCAGGTACATTATGGCTATCCTGTCACACATGTGATAGGCAACTGAAAGGTCGTGGGTTATGAACAAGTAGGTTAGCCCGTACTTCCTCTTCAACCTGAGCATGAGCTCCAGTATACCAGCCCTTATCGACACGTCTAGCATGCTGACGGGCTCGTCAGCCACTACGAACTCAGGATTAAGTATTAAGGCCCTGGCTATGGCTACCCTTTGCCTCTGACCGCCGGAGAGCTGGTGGGGGAACCTGATCATGAAGTCCTCGGGGGGCTCGAGCCCAACGTCTTGCAGGGCCTGATAGACCTTGTCGAACCTCTCCTCCTGATCCCCTATCCGGTGGATTCGTAGTGGTTCCTCTATAAGGTCGTAAACGGTCATCCTGGGGTTCAGGGATTCGTAGGGGTCCTGGAATATTATCTGCATGAGCTTCCTGTACTCCCTGAACTCCCTCCTGGGTATGCTATATATGTCCCTGCCCTTGAAGTAGACGTGCCCTGAAGTAGGTTCCAGAAGCCTTATCAGCAACCTTCCCGTGGTGCTCTTGCCGCACCCCGACTCCCCAGCCAGGCAGAAGACCTCTTTTTCCTCTATTGTGAAAGAAATACCGTTAACAGCCTTAACGAACTTCTGAGGAGCTCCCATAACTATGTCAGACCAGCTCCTCCTTACGGGGAAGTGCTTGGTCAAGTTTTCAACCCTTATCAGCATGTCAGCCCCTCCCGAAGAGGTGACAGGCCACCCACCTGTCCCTGTCCACTTGGATAATCCTGGGCTCCTCCCTGTCGCAGGGCTCAAACCTCTTGGGACACCTAGGATGGAACCTGCAGCCTGGCGGAGGCTCCAACAAGTTTGGAGGGGATCCTGGGATGTACTCGAACTTCCCCCTTTCCCCCTTGCCTATCCTGGGCACGGCCTTGACCAGTAGCTGGGTGTAGGGGTGTAGGGGATCGTCCACTATCTTGTCGGTGGGCCCTATCTCCACTATCTTGCCCGCATACATTATCGCTATCCTATCCACTAACTCGAACATTGTGGTAAGGTCGTGGGTTATGAAGATCATCGACATGCCGAACTTGTCCCTCAACTCCTTGAAGAGGTTGAGTATTTGCGCCTGTACCACCACGTCCAAGGCCGTTGTGGGTTCGTCGGCTATCACCAGGGGAGGGTTGAGGGCCAGGGCCATGGCTATCATGACCCTCTGCCTCTGACCCCCGGAGAGCTCGTGAGGGTAGCTCCTAACCCTATGCCTCCCAACTCCAACTAGGTCCAGGAGCTCCTCGGCCCTGGCTAGAGCCTCGTCCTTGGGGGCCTTCTCGTGCTCCATTATGGCCTCGGCTATCTGATCTCCAACAGTGTATACAGGGTTCAAAGCGTTCATGGCCGCTTGAGGTATGACGCTTACCTCCTTCCACCTGACTTTCCTCATCTCCTCATTGCTGAGCTTGAGCAGGTCCCTGCCGTTAAGCAGGATCTGGCCTCCCACTATCTTACCCGGCGGAGGGACTTCTCTAACTAGGGAGTAAGCTACCGTGCTCTTGCCGCATCCCGACTCCCCTGCCAGCCCGAAAAACTCATTTTCATTAACGTGAAAGCTCACTTGGGATACTGCGTCAACCTTTCCGAAGGTAGTATCGTATATAACTCTGAGGTTTCTAACCTCCAATAGAACGTTATTGGAAGCTGGAAATGGCCCATCTCCCTTCATTCTGATCTCTAATGTGAGAATGACACCTAAACATTTAAATGTATTGGGCACTCGTATAGATCAGCTCTAATGCAACCTGGTAGATAACTGGGTGATATAATGGGCAGTGCAAGAAACGCGTTTAAGATTTTAATAATTACTCTCCTAGTTGCTATGATAGCCCTTCCTATAGCGCCCGTACGCTCAGCTGAGGAGCCTGTCCTGAGGATAGCCTTACCCAGCCCCCCGCAAACATTGAACCCGTGGTCTGACACGTCAACTTGGACGATTATCGTGTTGGACATGATTTTCGAGCCCCTGGCCACTACTAATCCGGAGGGCAAGTACATACCTTGGCTAGCGGAGTCGTGGGAAGCCTCGCCGGACGGAAAGGTTTGGACGATAAAGTTACGGAAGGGGATTAAGTGGCAGGATGGCAAGCCCTTCACGGCCGAGGACGTCAAGTTCACCTTCGAGTACTTCAAGAAGGACGTCACCGCCAAGAGGGGTCACTCCGACATGGAGTACCTTGACCACGTTGAAGTAGTTGACGACTATACCGTAAAGCTCTACCTGACTGAACCCTTTGTCGCCGTAGTTAACACGATGCTCACTAACCCGATAATGCCCAAGCACATCTGGGAGCCTATAGTGAGCAAGGAAGGTTTCGTGGCCTCCAAGTACGAGCCCAAGATAAGTGAGGTCGTTGGAACTGGGCCCTTCAAAGTTGTGGAGTACAAGATAAATGAGTACGTGAAGTTAGTTGCCAATGAGAACTACTGGAAGGGAGCTCCAGCGGTGAAGACCGTGGTGATTCAGTTCGTTAAGGAGGGAGACACCCAGGTGCTCATGATAAAGAGGGGAGAAATTGACGCCGCAATACACTTGTCAATAAACCCGGCAGTAGAGAAGGACTTGAAGGCGGCTGGGGTGAAGATACACAAGTACCTTAGGCCCTACTTCTACCACTGGGGATTCAACCTTAAGCACTTCCCGTTCACCGAGCAGAAGTTCAGGAAGGCTATGGCCTACGCTATAAACCTGACGGAGATAGTGGAGGTGGCCAGGCTAGGCGCTGGAGAACCTGGAAGCTACGGGATAATGCCACCCGTTTGGAAGGACTGGTACTGCGAGGAAGCCGGTAAGATGTATTCTTACGACCCAGAGAAGGCCAAGAAGCTACTGGACGAGCTCGGATGGGTAGACAGGGACGGAGATGGGATAAGGGAGACCCCAGACGGTAAGGACGTGGCCTTCGAGATATATCCGCCAAGCTACGACCCTGCCAGAGTTAGGGCGGCTGAGATGATCAAAGACTACTTGGCCAAGATAGGGGTTAAGGTAACGGTGCAGGTGGCTGACTGGAAGGGAGTCGTATGGCCTGGCATAAAGGCCCACAAGTTCGACAGCTTCATACTGGGAGCTGGTCCAACGGAGCCAGACCCCGACTGGATGAGGCTCAGGTTCAAGACCGGAGCTTCAGCTAACTACTATGAGCTCTCAGATCCAGAGCTTGACAAGCTACTGGATGAGCAGGCTGTGACCCTTGACGTGAACAAGAGGAAGCAGCTTGCTTGTGAGATACAGAAGAAGATAGCTGATATCCTGCCGCTAATAACGCTCTACTACCCGGTAATCCTGAACCCGTACAGGACTGACAGGTTTGAGGGCTGGGTCGAGGTCAAGTTCGACTGGATAGTGAACAGGTGGACCATGCTGAACCTGAAGCCCAAGGCTGCCGCTAAGCCGACCAGCACGCCCAGCCCAACTAAAACTGCTCCTACCACACAGCAGCCAGCTCCCTCGACAACTCCTACAACCAAACCTGCCACCACAACGCAGCCAGCGCAGCCCGATTACGGATGGGCGCTCTGGATAATCGTCATAGTGATAGTGCTCGCCCTGCTATGGTTCCTCCTGAAGAGGAAGTCCTAACCCCCTCTCTATTTTTTAGGGTGTCCCGATGGCCAGTTACACAGCATTTATAGTAAGAAAGGTTCTGGCCATATTTTTGACGTTTATAGCGGCCGTCACCTTCGTGTTCGTGATGGTCAGGCTGGTGGGAGATCCCTTCGGCCAGCTGGTCTTAGAGGATCCCAGGATAACCCCCGAGCAGATAGAGAAGATAAAGGCAGTTTACGGGCTTGACAAGCCCCTTTGGGAGCAGTACATAGACTTCATAGTGAACGCCTTCAGGGGGGAGCTGGGCTACTCCCTGCACTACCAGAGGCCAGTCATAGACGTTATAATGGAGAGGCTCCCCTGGACCCTGCTCCTCTTACTTCCTGCCATCATAATCTCCACTGTGCTCAGCATCTACCTGGGAATGAAGACTGCCTGGAAGCACGGGACTAGGTACGACGTCTGGGTCACTTCGACTGCTCTTTTCATCAGGAGCACCCCCCACTTCTGGCTCGCCCTAATATTCCTGATGTTTTTCGGCTACTACTTGGGATTGTTCCCACTAGCAGGCTCCGTGACCCCGGCCAAAGAGTTCTCATCCTTCTTGGACTACTTAGCGGACGTGCTCTGGCATGCCACCCTTCCAATAACCGTGCTGGTGGTCAGGGAGATAGGGATGTACATGCTCTATATGAGAAACGCCATGGTTGAGGTTATGGGGCAGGACTTCGTCTGGATGGCCAAGCTTAAGGGCTTAGCCGAAAGAAAGGTCATGTACAGGCACGCCGCTAGGGTAGCCATACTGCCCATGGTCACGGTCACGGCCCTCAGGTTCGGGTTCATGATAAACGGGGCCATACTCACTGAGACCGTGTTCAGCTATCCCGGGACTGGGAGGCTCATATTCGAAGCCATAATGAACGACGACTACTTCCTGGTCCAGGGAACCTTCCTTATAATGACTATAACTGTGCTCCTGGCGAATTTGGTGGCCGACCTACTCTACGGGTTGTTAGATCCCAGGGTTAGGGTGACGTGATGTCTGTATCGAGGGAGGAGCTAATAAGGAACCTGAAGAAGACAGGTTGGCAGAGGAGAATTCAGGGAGTAAAAGAGTTCTGGTCTATAGTTAGGGGAAACAGGGCCTCAATGGCCGGGTTAATAATGTTGTCTGCCATAGTCTTCATGGCGGTGTTCGCCCCCTTCATAGCCCCCTACGACCCTTACAAGAGGACCGGCAAGCCATTAGAGCCTCCAAGCTGGAAACACCCGCTTGGCACCAACGATGCAGGTCAAGATATACTAAGCGAGCTGATATACGGGGCCAACGTCTCCCTTACTATAGGCATAGTGTCAGCCCTATCGGCGGTGCTGATAGGCGTAGTGGTTGGGATGGTCGCAGGGTACAAGGGCGGGGTCGTGGACGAAGTGCTGATGAGGGTGGTAGACCTCTTCATGGTGATGCCAAACCTCCTGCTGGTCATATTCTTGGCCATGGTATTCAAGGGGACTTGGCTGGTAACTCAGATGTTCCTAGTGCTTATAATAGCTATAGCCATAACCAGCTGGCCTACAGTGGCTAGGGTGGTAAGGAGCATGATCCTCTCGCTAAAGGAGAGGCCCTTCGTGGAGAGCGTCAGGGCCCTAGGGGCCAAGGACTGGTACGTAATGATCAAGTACCTCCTGCCCAACACAGCTCCCTTGATACTGGCAGAGACCCTTCTGAGGACCGCCAGCAACATGTTAATAGAGGCCTCCCTAAGCTTCTTAGGACTGGGAGACGCAACTAAGAAGAGCTGGGGCATGATGCTTCACTACGCCTTCCAGAGGCAGGCCATGGTGTTAGGCCTGTGGAACTGGGTCATACCTCCAGGGCTTATGATATCCCTGAGCGTCCTCTCCCTACTGTTGGTGGGACAGGCCCTTGAGATATACGTGAACCCGAGGCTCAGGAGGAAGTGATGAGAAACTAAAGCTATTATTAAGCCTTGCTATGAGTAGCACCGTGCTCTCGAGACCAATTAAGCTGTATAAGCCTCTTCATCACCTCTTTAGAACTTAGGTTGGGCCCAATGCCCCTGACTTAAGCCTGCCCTATAATGTCGATTTTTAATGTACACCATCGCAGATTCATCAACCCCTTTAGGCGGGTAGACGTCTTGATGGTCTCACCAACCTTAAGTAAAGGGCCTTCGAGCTTCACAAATTCATCTATAGTCAAGCACGTCGGATTCCTGACCATGACAAGGTTTGACAGATACAAATCCCTTACATCCAAAGAGTTGTAATCCCCGATCTCCCACTACCCAGGTTCTCTACAGAGTTAAACCCCGTTGTAGCGCTCTTAGCGGTATAGGCTCTCTGTTATAGGGCAAACATGTTCTTGAAGCAGGAGGGGGCCCAGAGGAGTACCTATGTGGCGAGGTTGGGCTGTACACGTTGGAAGTGAGGAAATATGTGGAAGAAAACTACTTATCATTGCTCGTCGAGCCGATGTCGCGAGATCTAATCAGAATTAATCATAGCCGAAGTTCTAAAAATTAGTTATGTTAACCATTGAAGCGATGTTTCACCTCCCTCCGCTCTACGAAATTAAAAGTTGATGAGGCCCCTACCAACAAGCCGCTAAACACTGCATTTTCAAAGGAATCAAACGACCCTCAGCAAGAGTCAAATGAACTCACTCCTCAATAAAGATTATAACATTTGCTTGAACGATTCACGGGATGAGCGTAGATTACGTGACGACCGGCGACCCTGAACTCGACGACCTCCTCGGGGGCGGGTTTCGAAGGGGGTGTTTCATAGCCATATTCGGGGAGCCTGGCTCGGGTAAGACCATATTTGCCGCCCAGATAGCCTTCATGAACGCCCTTCTCAACGGGAAGAGGGTCCTCTTCATAAGCACATTAGAGGATGAGGCCAGGTTCCTCTCCTTCATGAAGTCCATAGGCTTCGACTTCGAGGAGATAAAGAAGATGGGCCTGTTCAGGTACGTTCACCTGCTCATGTTGGAGGCCCAAGACGTAGTCGTGCTCATGTCAGAAACCTTCGCCAAGTGGGCCGAGGAGTTCAAAGCCGACATAGTCATAGTGGACGGGATGCACAGGATCTTCACTAACAAGATGGGGTTCGAAGGCCTACCCCTGGGCATCTACCAGATAACCTCAGCGCTGAACGCCACCCTGATAATGCTGGGCGACGTGCTCAGGGATGAACTGGACTGGGTGGGCCTTTACGCCGACGTGATACTGAAGCTCAGGTCTGAGTACGAGGGAGAGGTGGTGAACAGGTACCTGGAGATAAAGAAGGTTAGGACAGCTCCCCTGCACGTTGTTAAGATACCTTACACCATATCCTGGGGCGAGGGCCTGAAGTTCGTGGTTCCAAAACCCTTTCCTCCCAAGGAGCTGGTCAGGAAGCGTTATGTGACCGGGTGTGAGTTAGTTGACAAGGCAATAGGGCCTGTACTCTCAGGGACACAGATTCTTGTGATAAACGAGCCAGGAACGTCCATCTCTAGGCATATATATGCCTATCTGGCATCCCTTATACTCAACAACGACTTAAAAGTGGGTTTCCTCAACTACAGCGGCCTCCTGAGCAGGACCTACTACAGAATGAAGGACGTCATATCTGCTTACGGGGGCAACCCCAAGGCGCTGGAGGAGAGGGTAGCGTTCGAGGAGGGCTTCAACCCCACCAGGATTTCCCTCACCGCAATTCTCGACAGGGAGACTAGGGTGATAGTTAGGGCTAACCCAGACATAGTCATAATGGAGGGCTACGGGATCCTCCACAGGATATTCAGCGACAAGAGGATGCTGATCTCCCTGCAGTACAACTCAGCCCTAGACTTCAGGAGCAAGGGGATAATAGGAGTAAGGTTCATAACCTCTAAGTTCCCTGAGGAGGACGTTCCAGCGGCCGAGTTCAGCGACTTAGTCGTTTTGGACAGGCTCGATGTTAACGGGAATGAGATGTCTCACACCTACCACATAATTAAACCTCTGAAAGGGGAGCCCTTCATCTGTACCGGAGAGGCCCTAGACTCCTGTTTCAGCAGAATAATCCCAGAGTTAACGGGTGTAAAGCATGCTAAGGTATGAGGGAGTGAGCAAGAGGTTCGGCGAAGTTCTGGCAGTCAACGGGGTTACCGTCACCTTTGAACCTGGCAAGGTTCACGCCCTCCTAGGGCCCAACGGGTCGGGGAAGAGCACCCTGATGAAGATGGCCCTGGGCGTAGTAGTGCCAGACTCTGGTAATGTTTACGTGGACTCAATAGACCCCGTTAAGGAGCCCATCAGGGCTAGGAGTATCACAGGCTACTCTCCTGAGGAGATAATACTGTACGAGAGCCTAACCCCAGCTGAGCACATCTCTCTCTACGGTTCAATCTACGGAATAGAGAGGGATAGGCTGGTAGAGAGGTCAGCCCTCCTAGTGAAACTGTTCAAACTTGACGAGCACATGAACAAGTTGGCAGGAGAGCTCAGTCACGGCAACAGGAGGAAGCTGTCCCTGGTACTGGCTTTCCTGCACGACCCCTCCCTGATAATTCTGGATGAACCCTTCTCCGGCCTAGATCCCGAAGCGGGGAGGATCCTAAAGGAGTTCTTGAGGAAGTTCGCTTCCGAGGGTAGGACGGTCATCTTCTCCACCCACGTGCTTGAGCTCGCTGAGGCTGTAGCTGATGAGGTCACGATAATGCACAGGGGGAAGGTGGTGCTCAAGGGCAACAGGGAAGAGCTTAGAAGCGCTAAAGAGGAGAAAGGGCTTGAAGAGGTCTTCCTGGAGGTTACCGGACTATCCTCCGAGTTAAAGGAGCTACTGGAACTTCTATGGAGGGGATGAGTTGGCCGACTGGAAGGTGATAGCTCAGGTCCTAGCCAAGGAGTCAGCCTACAGAATTTCTAAGAGGAGGGGGAAGAGGAAGCTGCTCACTTACTTCTACGGGAGCATGGTAAAGTCCAACCTCCTGGGGATAGCCCTATTTTCTGTGATCTCTTTGATCACAGTGCTCCCCATCTACTTCATATCAGGAGAGGAGCTGCCCTTGATAGTGTCGAGCGTGCTGGGCTTCCTTGGCATAA
The DNA here is from genome assembly GCA_027491435.1 of Thermoproteota archaeon. Lineage (GTDB taxonomy): Archaea > Korarchaeota > Korarchaeia > Korarchaeales > Korarchaeaceae > Korarchaeum. Next base: position 44,211 of record JAOZFG010000028.1, on the reverse strand, counting down.
TGGAGCTCCTCATGGGGGCCTTCACCCTGGCCATGAGCCTTCACGTAATCCAGGAGGACAGGCTCCTGGAGCCGCTGAGGCATCTTCCCCTAGACCGGCCTACCGTCAGAAAGGCGGTCTTGGGCGCTCTTCTTTATATGGGCTCCTTCTCCTATCCCTTCCTGGTCATAACTCCCTCTTTAGTGCTTGGGGTGAGGTTTGGCCCCCTCATAACCCTCTGGGGAGTCCTGGAGGCTATCACCCTGATGATCCTCTCGGCCGGCTTGGCCTTGATAGCTGGATCACTCTACACCAGGTACTCCAGGAGCCTTGTGAGGAGGTTAGCATCTCTAACCGCCTGGATAGCTCTGTTCAGCTTCGGGCTCCTGTATCAGTTCCTGCCCAAGTGGGGCGAGAGGCCACTCAACGTGCCCCCCTTCTCCTACGGGCTGGCCGGGCTAGGAGATCTCAGCGCCTCCATCACATCCCTGATTACACTGGCTTTGGCCCTCTTAACCTTCAAGTATGGGTCTGACAGGTTCTGGAGGGCCGCTACAGTTGTTGAAGAGTATGAGGCCCCTGAAGAGATGGGAGAGTGGACAGTTACAAGATATCCCTCATTCTACCCGGTTGTGAAGGATCTGAAGCTCCTGCTCAGGAACACGAAGTTGTTGGCTTCGGTCATCTACTACCTGGCTTTCTTCCCCCTCTTCGTCCTCTTACCCTCCATACTTTCAGAGGAAACGCCTGTAGGAGCTCTCCTCCCCCAGGCCATAATAGCCGGGGGAATAGGGGGTCTTTCCGTGATTTACGCCTACGCCGCCGAGGGCAACGGGGCCAGGCTTCTCTACCACCTGCCCGTGTCCAGAGGCTGGGTCATGAGGGGGAAGTTCCTGACAATGGCTACGTTAACTTTCCCCCTGGTTCTAGCAGTTGTGCTCGCTCTAACGCTTACCTCAGGCCTTCTGGGCTTTATCTCAGGTCTTTCCTACACCCTATCCCTTTACAGCGGCATAATGTTGAACTCAAAGCTTGTTATGTGGAGGATTCCAAAGGAGCCAGCCGCTTGGACTGAGGGGATGGCCCAAGCCAGGTCTGGCACGGTTCTGCTGGTGTTCCTAGGGGAGTTCATTCTCTACGGGTTCCTAGCCCTGCTACCACTAATCCCATCCCTTTTAAGGGGAGGGTTCGCAGCCCTAGTTGAGCCCAACCAGGTTTACCCAGAAAGCCTCGTCCTAGCCCTTCTAACTCCTGGGATCGCTTTATTACTGACTTATCTGGCTAGCAGGGATGAAAGACCTTTGGGAGGGATCTGATGGACCTTCACGTCCTGCTGACGACCATAATACAGATATTCGCTATCCTGAACCCGATAAGCGTCATGCCCACCTTCCTCTCGCTTACCGAGGGAAGGGACGATGAAGAGGTCCAAAAGATAGTGAAGACGGTAACCGTGGCGATGCTCTTACTGATGACCCTGTTCTCAGTGACGGGGAAGTTCCTCCTCATGGTCCTGGGCGTTACCGTGACCGGAATGAAGATAGGAGGCGGCCTAATACTGGCAGTCCTGGCCGTAGACATGCTTCAGGGGATGCCCAGGACCAAGGAAGTTGAAGAGGAGGAGCTGGCGGTGGTTCCCCTAACCACGCCCCTGCTAGTCGGCCCCGGCACCATGACCACGATACTGGTGCTCTCCACCGAGTACACGACCAAGTACGGGTTCTTAACAGCCAGCGCCATGCTGGTAATCTCCTCATTGGTCGTGACTGTTCTCACCCACCTAATACTGTCCAACTCCTCCAAGATAAGGGGGGTGCTGGGGATGAACGGGCTTAGGGGGCTTAGCAGGTTCATGGCCATAATAGTGGCTGCCGTGGCCGCTGACATGCTCACCTCAGGGCTCACCGATTGGCTCACCGGGATAGGGATGTTGAGATGAGGGACCGCAGGTTTCTAGTTGGCCTCCTGCTGGCGGCCCTGGCGGGGGCCTTCGTGGCTATCAACGGCTATGTGACATCTCAGAGGTTGAGGGGGGACAGCTACTACGTGAGCGACGAGGTCTGGTACGTCACCTCAGCCAGGAACCTCTTGGTCAAGGTGTTCCACTACCAGCCAGTGTACGAGAAGGATGGAATGAGGTATGCCACCCTCGTTTACCAGGAGATACCCGAAGGGCTGGAGGGCTGCCTCTCAAGGCTGGGCGGAGGGGTGGCCAGGAACAACTACACAGAGGAGAGCTCCCTGATCTGGGTCTACGTGCCCGAGGAGAACTTCACCTCCCTAAACTGCAACGCCTCCGAGGTTATAGGGGGCTTCCAGTACCCCGACAAGGAGAACATCCACAACTACATGAACTCCGAGCACCCTCCCTTGGGCAAGTACCTGATAGCCCTTTCCATGGCCGTCCTAGGCGACTATCCCACCAGCTGGAGGATCCCTAGCCTCATAGAGGGCTTCCTAATAGTTATCATGGTCTACCTTATAGGTTACAAGCTTTACGGATTCATAGGAGGGCTCATATCAGTTGCCGGGGCCGTCTCGGACCCCATACTCAGGACCATGTGTCACATAGCCATGCTGGACGTACATTTGGCTTTCTTCACCACAATGACCCTTCTCTTCCTGGTGTACGGGAGGAAGAAGTTGGCCTACGCATCAGGCTGGCTGGCCTTCTCCGTCAAGTTCAGCGGGCTATTTCCCATAGCGGCAGCGTACCTCTACTCGAGGATATACAGGAGGGAGGGGGCGCTAAAGGCCCTGGCGAAGGCAGCAGCCTTCAGCCTCATATTCTTCGCCTTATCCTCCCCACTGATCCTGAGCTGGGGGCCTGAGGAGTGGGCCAACAGGACTTTAAGCTCCTTCTCCTGGCACACCACCAGCAGGGGAGAGGGGCCCGCCTCCTCGCCCCCCTGGGGATGGCTGATCAACTACTCGCCCATGGCCCTCCACGTGGACCCGGACGTATACGCCGTCACCAACGTGGTGACCCACCTGGGCTCCGCCATCGGAGCCCTCCTTCTCCTCCCCCTCCTGGTAAGGAGGGATGAGAGGTACTTGCCCCTGCTCATGTTCTCCGCAATATTCCTGGGCTTCACGGCAGTCTACGCCAAGGGTAACAGGACCCTCTACAGCTTCTACGCGGTTCAGCAGAGCTCTGCAGCTGCGACGGGCTTTGCAGTCCTGGCCATATTCCTGTCGGACAACTTCAAGTGGGTTAAACGGGAGTGGGCAGCCCTCTGGGGGAGGTTCCTCAGGTGGGGCTTCACGCTCCCTGAAGAGCTGGCCTGGCTGGAGGCCTTCAGGAGCCCCTCAACCCTCCTGGGGGTCATGGCCCCTGTGGTAGGCCTCGTCTTGAACCTGACCAGGTACACTTTACCGACCTCTTACGTGTTATCCACGATCAGGGAGTTCTCCGGTTCCCCTCCGCTGCCTTACGAGGAGCACGTCTACCACGGAACCCCCCTTGAGGCCTGGCTAACTTACTCGGTAGCTTCGGTGTCAGGGGGAGAGCTCATCTACGGCCTCATGGTGGTCCTGGCCTCCCTGATAATAGTGAAGGAGCTTGAGGGGGAGGTTAAAGTCCTTCACCTGACCCTCTTCCTGGTCTTCCTGGCCCCCCTCGGGTGGACAACCCTGGCCTTGGCCTTCGTGCTCAGGGCCCTCAACCTCAAGGAACGCCCTGGGATGGCGGCCTTCCTCCTGGGCCTGGGGGTTGCGCTAAACCCGGTGGCGGCCTTCTTCCTGATGAACTGGAGGCCCTCCTCTAGGAGGGACGTGGCCTTCCTAGTGGCCGGCTTCATGAACCCCCTGAACCTCTACTACCTGGCCCTCTACCCTAGAGAGTGGGTCAGGGGCCTGGCCTGGTTTCTGGAGGCGCCGCCCACCACGGGGCTTACAGGGCTCATGGGCTTAGACCCTTTGATGTCCCTGGTGGTCACCATGATGGCCGTCTCCGTCTTCACTTACCTGGGGAACTTCAGGGCGGAGGCCGCCCTCTCAGCTTTCCTGCTTTTCTTCCACGCGAGCCCAGTGGAGTGGTGGGTTCTCCTGATGCCCTCGTTCAGGGCGCTCCACCTAACCTTAGCCTCTGACCTCCTGGTCGGGCTGGCGGCAGCCTCCTGGGTGAGGCCTTACCTCCTAGTTAAAGAACTGTTCAAGTGCGAGCCAACGGAGCTAGCCCCTTGCTCATTGCCCGCCCTATCGCTGATTTTAGTGGCTTTCATTTCCCTTTACGAGTCTTTAAGGGAGGGCGGGGCTTCGAGGCCAACAGCTAAAATATTGACCGAGGTCGAACGGGAGGGAGACCATGTACAGGAAGCTCATACCCCTGGCCTTGGCCATAGTAGTGGTGCTGGCGTTACTGGCACTGACGGGAGGGCAGAAGAGGGAGGAAGTGGTGGCGGCCACGATACAGGGTGGGATAAGCACCCTGGACCTGATGGAGGGCAAGGTGAGCTGGCTCAAGGTGATACGGTTCGACAAGCCCCTAGACGTAGCTCAAGCCCTGAGCAAGGGCGAGGTTGACGTAGCAGTCATAACCGCCGAGATGTACGCCAAGTTCGCCTTGAAGGGGGGGAAACTTAAGATAATAGCTGTGGACATGCTCCAGAACCAGGCGATAATAGGCAACTTGGATAGGGTGGAGGACCTAAAGGGGAAGAGGGTCGGGGCCACGACGGCCAGCGGGACCTTCGCCATGTTCAGAGCCTACATGAAGCTGCTGGGCGTTAACGACTACCAGGTCGTCGACCTGCCCCCTCCTCAGATACCGATAGCCCTTAAGAGGGGGGACGTAGACGCCGTGGTTACCTGGGAGCCCTTGGTGAGCAAGCTGCTGGCCTCAGGCCACAAGGAGGTGGCAAGCTTCATGGAGCTCTGGAGCAGGTTCTCCAAGGAGAAGCCGGTGATGCTGGTTTGGGTAGCCACCGAAGAGTTTGCCAGGTCTGACATGGTTTCAGAGCTCGTCAAGATGAGGGAAGAGTACGCCAGGGAGTGGGGGGAGCTAGCTCCATCCGTCCTGAAGGAGATGTACGGGTTGAGCGATAAGGAGGTCAATACGCTGATGAACAGGGTAGTCATCTGGACCGGCACGCTTGACGAGGCAAAAGGGGGTGTGCTCCAGGTATGGAGGTTAGCCAGGGACGGGGGCTACCTGAAGGCCTCAGATCAAGACCTAGAGAGGCTGGCGGAGAGGGCCTTCTGGAAAGGCTAGGGGTGACCCTCTCCTACGTCCTTTTCCTGGCTGGCTGGCAGGTGGCCTCACTCGGAGGACTCGTTCCAGGCCCTCTAACCACCTTGGAGAGGGTGCTCAGCCTAAAGCCAGGAGAGGTGTTCTCCAACCTGCTTAGAACCCTGTATAACGGGGTTGCAGGGTTTTCCCTATCCTTTCTCGTCTCTATGACCCTGTCCGTGCTGGCCCAGAAGAACTACGTGATCAGAGGGGTCATAAGGGGCCTCTCTGAGATGTTCAACAGCACATCCGCCTTAGTCTGGTCTCTAGTGCTAGTCGCCACTCTGGGGGTGCTGAACCCGCTACCGCCGATACTTGTAGTTTCAGCGGTAACCGCCCCTCACTTGCTATCCGCCGTGACCTCGGCGATAAACTCAGTGGATAAGGGGTTGGTGGAGGCGGTCAGGTCGTTAGGGGCGAGCCAGTTCGACGAGTTCATGGATGTGTTGCTGCCCAGCTCAGTTCCCATATTGGCCTCTGCCTCCAGGGTGGGCATAGGGACTGCTTTGAGGATAAGCGTTGTGGCAGAGGCTTTCGGCGGTGGGGGAGGGGTGGGTTACATGCTCATGAGGAGCTACAACTTGGCGGACGTGGAGGGGGTGCTCGCCTGGTCCGTCATACTCTTCCTGACCGTACTGGCCATGGACAAGCTCCTGGCCTACCTGGAGGGAGGTGCTAGGAAGTGGCAGTCCTAAAGGTTCTGAACGTACACAAGTCCTACAAAGAGAAGGTCCTAGACGGCATAACCCTGGAGCTGAGGAGGGGAGAAGCTTTAGGAATAGTAGGCCCCAACGGGTGCGGCAAGACGACCCTCCTCAGGATAATGGCCGGCCTGGAGGTCCCAGACTCCGGGGAGGTAATAAGGGAGGCCGAGAGGGTGGGCATAGTTTTCCAGGATAACAGGCTCCTCCCTTGGAAGACCCTCTACCAGAACATAGCCCTGGGCCTGAAGTACATGAAGCTCCCAGCCTCTGAGATAAGGGAGAGGGTCATGAGGTACGCCAGGGAGCTCAACCTTTCGGAGGAGGAGCTCTCCCTCTATCCAGGGAAGGCCAGCGGGGGAATGAAGAAGAAGGCCGCCATAGCTAGATCCCTGGCGCTAGAGCCGGACGTGCTCCTGCTGGACGAGCCCTTCACGGGCCTGGACGTGAAGACCATAGATTCCCTGAAGGGGTTCCTGGGAGAAGTTGTTAAGGAGGTGTCCACTGTGATAGTCTCCCATCAGCTGGAGGACCTGTTGACCCTCACGGAGAGAACTTACCTGCTCACCCACAGGCCGGCCAGGGTAGCTTACGAGCTTAACCTCTCGGGGAAGGGTTTGAGGGAGAGGGTCAACTTGGTGAGGGAGGCCCTCCTACACCTTATAGAGGAGGTCGACCAAGATTCCAACCCCCAGGAGTAAAGAGACGGCCAAGTTCATGTTGAAAGCCCTCCCCGGATTCCTGAGTGCCACGTAATGCTGGGAAAGCATTAAAATCACAGCGAGCCAGGTGGAGGCCAGGCCTATGAGGTACCCCCTGGTGAGGGAGAACCAGATCAGGAGCCCCGAGGAGATTAGGTGCATCATCAAGGCCAGGGCCCTAGAAGCCTTGACGCCGAAACAGGCGGGTATGGACTTAACCCCCAACTTCCTGTCCATTTCCACGTCCTGTAGAGCGTAGAGCACGTCGAACCCAGAGACCCAGGCGAACAGGGCCAGGGCGTAATCCAGGGGCAGGTTGGACAGGTCCCCCGAGACGGCTATGGCTCCAGCCACGGGGACGAACCCGAGAATGGCCCCCAAGTGGAAGTGGGGGAAACAGTGAACCCTCTTGGAGAAAGGGTAAGAGAGCTCAGCTGCCAGTATCACGAAGGAGAGAGTGAAGGCGAGCTGGTTTATCAGTAAAGAGGTGAGGACGAAACCCAGCGACATTAATGCTATCAGGAGGGCTGTCGCCTTGGGGGAGGCTTCTCCCCTGACCAGGGGTCTGTTGCTGGTCCTCGGGTTCAAGGCGTCCAAGTCCCTGTCGAAGAGGTCGTTAGCTAGTAAGGCCACAGACCTGGCCAGGAATAGGGCAACGCCTATGAGCACTGCCAACCTCAAGTCCACTGGCCCCCTAAGCAAGGCGCCCACGTAGGCGAAGGGGAGCGAAAATAAGGTGTGGTGAACCCTGAGCATCTCTAGGTAGGGCTTAACCTTCAATCCCATATTCGCCCCACCTCTCGTCAACCAGCCTTGCTACCTCAGGGTCAGGGGCCACAGGCTCCGGCCACTCCCTTCCCACCTCTTCCCTGAGCTTCCTGGTGGCGTCCACTATCATCTTGCCCCCCACCCTCTCTCCAACGCTTGCGTGATCTAACTCGTCGGCGACGCAGTTCTCAAGTATGGCAACGTCCCTCTGAGGATCTACAGTTGACGCCACCGCGTACATCACCTGGTTTAAGTCATGGACGTTGACGTCATGGTCTACAACCACAACTATCTTAGTTAGGCTGAACTGGCCTACGCCTAGTAGGCCCATGGCCACCTGCTTGGCCTGTCCCGGGTACCTCTTCCTTATTGAGATTATGGCCAAACCGTGGAACAGCCCGTACTTGGGCAGGTTCACGTCCACCACCTCAGGGAATATGGTCCTGATGAGGGGCAGAAATACCCTCTCTACACCTTTACCCAGTACGCCGTCCTCGAGCTCCGGGTGGCCCACCACGGTGGCGTGGAATATGGGGTCCTCTCTAACGTAGGCCCTCTCAAGCTCGAAGACGGGGAAGGGCTTGGGGGGAGTGTAGTAGCCCATGTGGTCCCCGAAGGGACCCTCAACCTCAAATACGTTGGGTGGAACCCTTCCTTCAAGCACCACCTCAGCGTCTGAAGGTATCAGAAGTCCCGTTGTAGGCCCCTCGCTGAGCTTCATGGGCCTCCCCGAAATCATGCCGGCGAACAGGTAGCTGTCCAGCCCTTCAGGCACTGGAGCCACGGCCGTGAACGCTAAGGCCGGGTCAACGCCTATGGCAACTGCTACCTCTACTGGCTCCTCTCTTTCCCACCTTTTCTGCTGGTAGTTAGCCCCCCTCTTGTGCACGTGCCAGTGCATCCCCGCCTTCCTCTCTCCCATTATCTGCATCCTGTAAACCCCGGCGTGGTGGATCCCCGTGTCAGGGTCCTTGGTTATTACCACCGGGAATGTGAGAAACCTGCCAGCGTCCTTGGGCCAGGTCTTCAGGGCGGGTAGTTGCTCTAGGGTTAGCTCCACCTCCCTCCACTTGGGCTTGCCCTTTTTAGGGGTGACCTTTCCAGCGTCCAGGACCTGGCCTAGGGTTCTGAGCTTATCGCTTAGGGTGAGGGGAGGAGGACCCCTCATCAAGGAAACTAGCCGACTACCGGCGTCCTCCAGCTTGGAGACGTTGAGAGCTGTTAGCAGCCTGTCTTCCTTGGAGAAGAGGTTGCCCACTAGCCTCCAACCGGGGAAACCCTTCAGGTTGGTGAATAGGAGGGCTGGCCCTCCCTTGGCCACCCTCCTTAGTATCTCCGCCACCTCTAAGCTCACGTCCACAGGGGCCTTCACAACTCTGAGCTCCTCTCTAGCTTCAAGGACGTTCAGATACTCCCTTAGCTCCATGGTACCTCATGCAAGAGGGAAGAGGAAATAAAAAAGGGAACCGGTTTCTCGGTGTCTCTTTGCCTGTCCACGCACTATAAACTCATGAAGGATACGCTGGAGGCTCAACTGCTAAGAGGGTAATCCAATAGGATGAGTTAACTGTGAGAGCACCTCAAGAGGTTTGAGTGGTAGAAATCCGGTAATCATAAAAGCTCTTTAAGGGCTCTTTGTCCCTCTGAAACTAATCTTGAAAACCCATCATATAATAAAATTATTAATGAAGCCTCTGGGGCTGCAGGCCTGACGTCCACTTATGGGGAAGGTGTTATCTCTGAGAGCCCAAAGCCCCTCTTTAGTAGACCACCTCACTTTTTTACTTTCAGGTTGACTATACCCGGGCAAAATGGTGGACCCGGTCATCAGCTTCCTCATATCAGTAATAGTCCTGGTGCTCCTGCTGGCCACTAGAAGGGGAGTTCACGTAGCCGTGCTCTCATCATCGCTGCTTTTCGGCTTCCTCACTTTAGATGCAAAAATGGTTGAATCCTCAGTTAAGGGCCTGTTGACCTACTCCACGGCCAAGCTCTTCACGGCCTTCATTTCGGCCCTCTTCCTATCCTACATGATGAAGGCCTCTGGGATCCTACAGAGGCTGACCGACCTCTTCGCCAGCCTAAACTGCAGCTTCGCCTCCCTGTTCATCCCCTCCCTAGTAGGGCTAATACCAATGCCCGGAGGGGCCTTGGTGTCGGCCATGATGTTAAAGGAGCACTACCTTGAGAAGCAGGGCTTGGATAGCGACTTCGCTTCTTTCCTGAACTACTGGTTCAGGCACATATGGGTGCCCGTCTGGCCCCTTTACCAGGCGATGATACTGACTGCCGTGTTGCTGAACGCCCCAGTGGTCAGGATCATAGAGGCAACCTTCCCAGCTGCCATAGGCTCAATACTGGCAGGCCTTTTGGTGTCATTACCTCTAATAAGGAGGAAGGCCAGGGCTTGCTCTATCGAAGGTGTGAACAGAGGGGAGAACGTCAAGGCCGCTTGGCCCTTCCTCCTGATAATAGCGCTGGTCTTCCTGGTCAGGCTGCCCGTGGAGTTAGCCCTCTTAATTACGGCCCTAGCTGTGACGGCCTACGCCAGGCCCTCCAAGGAGCAGGTCAAGGAGGGGCTGAAGTTCGCCATCTCCTACAAGATACTGCTGGTGATAGTAGCAGTCATGATGTACAGGCAGTACGTTTACGACAGCGGCTCAGCCGATGCCCTGCTTGAGTTCATGACCTCCAGGGGGATACCCATACTCCCGGTGGTCTTCCTCCTGCCCTTCTCAATAGGGGCAACCACGGCAGGCGAGTTCGTCTTCGCCGGGACTGCCTTCCCCCTCCTGATAAACGTGCTGGGGACCGGGGAGAGGATAAACGACCTGGCCTTGCTAGTGGGTTACACTGGCGGCTACATAGGGGTGATGCTCTCGCCAGTTCACCTCTGCCTGATACTAACCCTGGAGCACTACGGGGGGAGGTTCAGGGGAGCCTACAAGTACCTGTTGCCCACCTCTTCACTGGCCGTCTTGATATCCTTGACCATCGGCTACCTCCTCTGGCCTTAATCCCTTTACTCTCGTGAACTCGCCTGGCGCTTATAAAGCATCTTCGGGAACGCCTCACCCATACCCCAACGGTTACTACCACCTTGAAAGGGCTTCTGCCCGCGACCTTTAATGCCTACCTAAAGGGCATCACTCTCTTTTTTCTAATAAGGGATGTTCTCTTAAAAGGCGTGTTACCACTTGAATGGACTTCCCCCCCTAGACTTTTGAGGGCACCTTCAAGCTTGGTGTCGTCCTAACACTAGGCCAAAATTTTCCAAATAGGGCCGCTCAATCGAAATTTAGGTGTAATAGCGTTAAATACGATCATCCCTGGATCCCTGGGGATGGGCCTGGAGGATGACGAATTCTGGATATTGAAAATCCACGCCTTGCTTCACGATCCTCCAGACAAAGTTTTGGACGTAGTCAACCACGTCAAGAGGGCTGAAGCCATCAAGTCTGCGCTAAATCTGCCCAAGCTATCCTGCGATGATAAGAAAAAGATTTCTAAGGCGGATGTCGCCGCCTCAGCGTCAGACAGAATCCCCCTCTACAGAGGGCAGGCGGGCCTGCCCGAGATATCTTGGAACAAACATGAAGAGGTAATCCTACATCCAATGAGCTCGGAGGGGTTGGTTAGGGAGGACCTCAAGGTCACAAACGTTTCAGACCCTAGGAAGGGCATTAAAGTGGAGAAAGTTAATTCAAAAGCCGTGGTATCGGAGATGAAATTCAGTAAACTAACCGATAAAGCGGTAGAGACGTTGAAAAACGTTAAGGAAAGGGAGCTGGGCTGGAGGAGGTTGTACCTGTGGATCTGGAGGATGCTCGACCAGCTTCACGGCGAGAAGGGCTTCAGGGGCTTCATCGCATCATGGTTCCCGGCGGACTCCCGTATACCAGATCACTCAATTTACGATCATCTAGTGACCACCTCCTCCTTTCTGGTGGATGAGCCCACTCTCCTGGCATTTGACATTGGGGGCGTCCAAAAATTCATATCTCACAGCAGGAAGGCCAGGGACTTGTGGGCTAGCAGCTACTTAGTTAGCCTGATGGCCTTATCCGGGATGATAGAGGTGGTAAAGGAGCTAGGGCCTGACTCAATAATTCATCCAGATCTCAGGGGAAATCCTTTCATAGACTTATATCTTTATTTAGAAGGAGTACTAAGAAAGGATGAGCTGTTAAACCTTTGGGGAGGAGTTGAGAGGTTCGTCAAGGCTTTGCTAACCCCTTCAATCCCAGGATCCTTCACGTCCATAGTGCCGGGGGGCGAAGTCGATAAAATTAAGGGAAAAGTTGATCAGAAGGTTAGAGGCCTATTCAAGCGCTTGTGGGATCAGTTAGAGGAGTGGATTCTCAAGGCCTTACCTAACGCAACCTTTTACTTTAGCGAGGTTGATGGGATCCCCTTCCCCTTATCCCTTAGGAGCTCCCACGTCAGGTTGGAAGAAGTCGACTCACTGGACTCCAAATTAAGGGACTGCAAAGATTTGGATTGCATCTTGGAAGGACTAAAGGACTCTTTACCAGAGGAGCTTGTAGAATTGGACGGCGTGATGGGCTTACTGGAGAGCTTTGCCAGGATAATATTAGTTAGGAATAAGTTAGGGGGTTACAAGGTTAAGGGAAGCTTCTTCTACCCGCTGGCCTACAGGCTCCTACAGCTTAAGATGATGGCTTTAAAGTACATGCAGGAATTCGAGCTCCTCGAGGAGCCAGCAGAAATCTCATTGAACCCTGGTGAGGTCATAGTGAGGAGGAGGTGCAAGCTATGTGGGTCGAGAAATCCAATAGCCTTGTCCAATGGCGGGCGAATTTCTGAGAGGGAGGGATGGAGAAACTTCTTAGAGAGGTTACGGGAAAGGGCAAGCGGCATAGCCAACCTGCTGTCAGAAGAGGAGCCCCTATGTCCAGTGTGCCTGATCAAAAGGTTGCTTAGGAGCACGGGCGGTCCGGAACTCCTGCTGGGTGCCTGGGCTTACGTGATGGACGTTGACCTAGAAACCCTGAAGGGCAAGTTAAGGGAGCTCGGGGCGCTGGACAAGTTAAGGGAGGAGGTTCGCAACATACCGACGTTAGATGACGTCGCAGCCAAGTTGGCCAAGGAGCTCTTGAAGGAAGGAGGTGAAGAGGCGAATAAACTAATTAATCAGCTATTCCTGGCGTTAAACGCTGTAGCAGAGTTCTACAAGGAGATAAGGGATAAGGACAGGGCTTTAGCGTCTAAAGTTAGGGGCGTGCTAGCCGAGCTGGGGTTTAGGTATCCAAGCCTCGTTGACGAGTCAGGCCTCTTCAAGGCGTACTCCGATTACAGGTTTGAGGATCCAGAGAGAATACCCGGTACCCTGCTCTTCCCCTCCACATGGAAAAACGTGATTAGGATGATGGATAGGGCTGGACTGCCGAAGGAGAAGATTGAAGGGTGGAAGGGGGAGATCGAGCGCCTGATCGAGATAATGGAAAAGTACTCAGAATTCAAGAGCAGGCTTTCAAATTACCTGGCCCTCATATACTTCGACGGGGACAGGATAGGGGACTGGGTCTCCGGGATCCAGCTGATCAGGACAGGCTCCCAGTTTTATGAGAGGGTTCACCCAGCCCTCAGGAATGACAGCAACTTAGGTCCCGTACTGGATGACCTGAAGGGAGCGTACAAGTTAGCCACCCCCTCCTACCACAGGACCTTAAGCAGGGTACTGAGGGACATGGCCTTGTCGGTCTTCCCCCACATAGTTGAATCCCTGGGAGGGTTCGTCTTCTACTCGGGAGGCGACGACCTGCTGGCAATGGTTCCAGCCTCTGGGGGAATGCCAATTAAGCTGATTACGGCCCTTCACACTGCCTTCAGCTCTGAAGTCATCAAGATAGGCCAAACTTACGTAATGGGTATGGGCAACAAGGCCACCGCCAGCTCCGGCCTCCTGATATCACACAGGCTGGTGCCCATGTCTGAGATGCTGAGGCTAGCTAGGGGAGAGGAGGAGGTGGCCAAAGGAGAGGCGCTCAAAGGCGAAGGTTGTAGAGCTAAGGGGAACGCTGAGGCGGGAGGTTGCGGGGGGAGGGACAGGTCCTCCATCCTCAGGGTGGCTAGAGGGCAGGGAGGGAGGAGGGCCTTAATCCCAGGCGACCTGCTAAGGTCCAATTACGTGGAAGAACTTTCCCGCAAGGTCTTCAGCCTGATGAGGGGAGAAGGAGAGGTAAGGCTTTCTAAGAGCTTCCTCAGGGACATGCTAGAGTACCTAGAGCTTTACTCCGCTATGTTCGATTCCGTTGGAGGTGACAAGGAGCTGCTAAGCTCCTTGATCAGGAGGTGCGTATCCAGGAACCTACACGGGGCGGCAGGTAAGGCGGATGTAGATAAGGCGAAGGAGCTGATCGACCTCTACATGAAGATAGCGGAAATCAGGCCCGAAGATCCTGTAAAGGAGAGCCCGCTCTACAACGCCCATATGGCGCTGTTGTTAGTTTATAGGGAGGTGTTAGGGTGAGTTCTAACGTGCCGAAACCACCTGAGTTTGAGCTCCTCTCCCTTAAACCCTTGGACAGCCTCTTCTTCGGCGACAACTTGGGGCTAGACCTTAACTCCCCTGGCGGGGGCCTCAGGTTCCCCTTACCCTGGACGGTATCTGGGGCCCTGCTGTACGCCCACATAATGAGCACGGGCAACTTGGGCTCTTCATACGGGTTAACCAGTGACTGGGATGAAGAGATAGAGGAGGAGGGGGACCTAACTGGGTTCATGTTCTACGGGCCGTTCCTCGTCTGGAAGGGTAAGAGGTGGTTCCCCTGTCCCTTAGACCTCAACGCCATGGTCTACCTCTCCCGGACGAACTCAAAGCTTTACTCCTCTCAACTGCCGTCCATAATACCTGGGGAGGGTAGGTGCAATTGGATCCCCCACGACCTACTTGAGAGGTACGCTGAAGGTAAGCTGAATTCAGTAAATGAGGTTGAGGAACCAATATTTGAGGAGAAAAGGCTAGGAATCCACCTGGACGACGCCAGTAGAACGGCGGTAGAGGACTTTCTCTACACATCAAGGCACGTCAGGCTGAAGGAAGCTTCCATAGGAGTTCTAGTAGCGAGCAAGGGAGATGTCAGGCTGGAAGTCCCCCCTGTGATCAAGTTAGGGGGTGAGGGCAGGCCTGTGGGCGTTACCAGGGAAAGTTGGACCCCTAAGTGGCTGAAGGACGACGTTTTGAAGGCCAACTCCGTGGTCAAGGTAGTCCTGCTCTCCCCAGCTATTTACAGGAGGGAAGGCAAGGACGTCAGTGTCCCTGAATTGAAGCTCCCTGGAAAGCCCAAGCTACTTGAGAGAGGATCTGCCCTGATGGTAAGCGGACCTCCCAGGCTAGTGAGCGGGTGGGACATAAAGAGGGCTAGGGCAAGGAAGCTTTACGCCGCGGTGCCTCCAGGTGCTGTCTTCTACCTAAAGTTAGGGGAAGACGTCGGCAGGTGGGAGCTAACCTACAGTTTTTGGAGGCTTTCCCTCTTCTGGGAGAGGGGATTTGGCTCTCCCTTGATTTCCCTAGTGGGGTGATGTTATGGGAGAACCCTTGGTCAAGAGGATTTTCAGCGGTGGGATGCCCTACCTGATAAGGGCTCTGACCCCCCTACACCCTGGCAGCGGCGCCAGGGTTAGCGGCCTCGTAGACCTGCCAGTCCAAAGGGAAGCGCACACGGACCTCCCAGTGATATATGGAAGCAGCCTCAAGGGAGCTTTAAGGGCCTGGGCCTCCAAAAAGCTGGAAGATGGTAAAGTCCTAGAGATCTTCGGACCTAAGCCGGGAGAAGGGGATAAGGGGATGGGCAAAGCGGTATTCATGGACGCCAAACTCCTCATGATTCCTGTCAGGAGCCTGAAGGGCGTCTACGGGTGGGTAACTTCCCCCTTCCTGATAAACAGGTTCATAGAGGACCTAAACCTGGTGGACGAGCTTCTAGGAAGGGGTAAAAGCGGTCAGCTTGAGGGGGTGCAGGATCCCGGGAAAGGCGAGGCTTTCGTGAGCGGTGAGAGGCTAACGCTCGAGTTAAGGGGGAAGAGCCTGGTGATACTTGAGGACGTTAAGTACAAGGCCGTGAATAAGGAGATGGAATTCCTGAAATTGATGGGCGGCAAACTGAAGGAAGTTGGAGAGAGGCTAGTGGTGGTGTCAGACGACGAGTTCAGGAGGTTGCTCAAGAGGGCCCTCATGGTAAATCCGCACATACAGATAGATGAAGAGAAGGGCGTGGTAAACAACCTGTGGTTCCAGGAGGACCTCCCACCTGAGACCATAATGTACTCAGCGGTCTTCTTCCCTAAAGAGCTTGAACAAGACCTGAGAAAGGTGCTTTCAGGGGTAGTGCACGTGGGGGGCGACATGACCACGGGCCTCGGATTCGCTGAGATAATACCCCTGAGGTGATCCCATGTACAGCTCAGAGAGGTTGAAGAGGGCCTACAACTTCATCAAAGACAGGGAGGAGTATATAGGGAAGGTGAGGAAGGAGTTCGTCTCCCTTTCCAAGAGGCTACCCTCTCTACTGCTCAGCAACGGGATGATGCTCACAGTTCTCTACCTAGAGAAGAGGAAAGGCGAAGAGGGCTCTGAAAAAGCGGAGTCCTTGATTCTAGACTACCTGAGGGAGTCCCTTAGCTCAGCTGGCCTTCTAAACGAATATGAGGGGAGCCTGCTAGACTACCTCTTCGAAAGGAGCCCTGAGGAAGTCTCCCTGATGTTAGATGAGTCCCTCTTAGCTGCCGAGGCCCTCAAATTGCTAGTGGAGGCTAAGTATGGTGAGGTGAAAGGGGCTTGATAGCCTCTGTGAACCTTAAATCCATCTCTCCCGTGTCGTGGGGAGGGCATAACGCCGACGCGGATCCCATCAAGGTCAGGATACCATCCATAAGGGGGAGTTTGAGAAAGTGGTACCGCTG
The DNA here is from genome assembly GCA_027491435.1 of Thermoproteota archaeon. Lineage (GTDB taxonomy): Archaea > Korarchaeota > Korarchaeia > Korarchaeales > Korarchaeaceae > Korarchaeum. The sequence continues at coordinate 27,907 of JAOZFG010000028.1, read as the reverse complement.
GTACTTGGCATCTAAATGCAGAGAGCCCAACGTAAAGGAGATCTGGAGCAAGGAGTACGAAGTTTTTGGCGGCGTTCACGGGGAATCCCCCAAGAAGTCCTCCGTGTCTTTCAAGTTCGATGAGTTAAAGGTTTTGAGGGAGCTAACCTTAGATAACAAGAGCCCATTCCTCTGGGCCTTAAGAAAGCGCCCCAGGAGGTTCTACCTGCTGGACTTCAAACTGATCATGAAGGGGCCCTGCGAAAGTTTGCTAGAGGCTGCAAAGGCCCTGGCCCTCAACGTTTCGCTGGGGGGCTTCGGCTTCAGGGGCAACAGGGGGTATGGAAGCTTCAGGATCACCCACTACGACAGCGAGTGCGGTGAAGTAGATGAGGTGTTGCGTCTGGCCATAGAGGCCACTGCCTCAACAGGTGCCGAATGGGTTAGGAGGGCGTCCGCCCTCTTGAGAGGGATGGGGATTAAACCCTGTGAAAACCTCAACGTCTTCAAGGTTCAAAACCTCTCAAACTGCTACCTGGTACACCTGGGGGCCCACGCGAACTGGCGTGACGCCCTCAAATACGCTGAATTCAAGCTTAAAATGGTAGAAAGGAGGTTGAGGGCCAGGAACAGGCGTAACAGAGATTATAGGGTTATCCTAGGATCTCCTGTGATGGATCCCTTTAGGAGGAGGCCCTTCGTCTGGAAGTTCCGGAGGTCCTCCCCCCTCGTGCTGGGCCTGAGCGGCAGGGGGAACGCCTTCGTGAGGGGGGTCTTCATGCCCTCCTCAGATTACCCGGTTGAAGTTTTGAGGCATCTGGCTTCCCACTCGTTACAAAACCTCATAGTGGCATTCGAACAGGTGATTTCGGCTATGTTTCAGGAGGGCTTCAAGTTAAGCAGGTGGGGGTGATGTGTTGAAAGAGAGCATGGAATCCTTCCTGAGGGAAGTCCACAAGATCGACTTGAGGGATGCCAACCCTGAGCTGATAGTTACCTACTGGGCAAACCCTGACCACTTGAGGAAGAAGATGGCGAAAAGGGATCACAAGGCTTGGGAGGAATTCGCGAGGGCTAAAATCCCCGAGGGCTACAAGTCTCTCTTTAAGAAGATCGATGAGGTGAAGCCCCCCAACGGGTACCTTAAGCTGGACAAGCTCTACAGGACGAAGACTAGGTTGATAATCGGTTCGGGCCCTTCAGGGTGGGAGGCAACCCTCATTCAAATGTTGAGGCCTTACTCAGTCCCCTGGATACCTGGATCCTCCCTTAAAGGTGCTATGAGAGCTGTAGCCTCTGAAAAGCTAGCTGAAGGGGAGGTAATTGAACTATTCGGGAGCAAGGAGAGCAGAGGCAAGTTAGTGGTGTTCGGCGGATTTCCGACCCCTGACAACGAGGGACTGCTCACCTTGGACGTGATGACCCCTCATTACAAGGAATATTATGAGGGAAGGGGGGATAGGCCTCCGCACGAGTTCTCAAACCCCGTACCCGTGAAGTTCCCGGCTGTGAAGGAAGGGGTGACTTTCAAGTTCATCCTATTGGTGCCAGATTCAAGCTACGGTAGGGTTGAGGACCTGCTCAGGGTAACCTTAACTGATAAGGGGGTTGGCGGGAAGAGGTCATCAGGGTATGGCCTGTTTGAGGAGATAAAATGACTCAAAACGCGACAAATAATTGTCCTTATATCTTAATAGATAAACCAAATTGCTTAAAAATATATTGTAGTATAGTTCAGGAAGTAGATTCTTACTTAGAAGTTGAAATATATGAATCTAACTGTCTTAAAGTAAACAACTATATATATTTCAAGAAACTGAACAGGATACACGAATTTGATGGAATTATCATTACATTTTTAGGAGAATATATAAATAAAAAAATTTTTAATATAATATTTGATATAGATTCACAAGTTCCTCTAATAAAAATAGTTAGCCTATCTAATATAATAGTGGATCTACATATAGCTAATGGAAGTCTGGAGGTGTTACTTGTAGATAACTCACTATTAGATGCTCTTCACATAGAGCTTTCAGAGGGATTCATAAATAATTTAATAATTAAGGAGACAACAGTAAATGAACTAAAAATTAATGACAGTATTTATGATAATTTAATTAGGCTAAATAGACTAACTTTAGAAAAAATAAGGATTAAACAAGAATTTATATTACAAGCATCGGTTTATGAAGTACAAATTTTGCCTGGAACAGTAGTAAATAAGTTTTTGATAAAAGAAAAAGAAGATAGTTTTGATAAACAGTCGATCTCTTACATAGGAAAGGTAAGTGTACACGGAGCTATTATCCATGATATTCTTCTGTTAAGTGGATTTATTATAAAAGATCTTGAAATTAGTGGGGATGAATCTAGTTATCCTTTGAGTAATACCACAATAGATAGTTTGTTAATGAATATAATGCTCAGAGATTGTAATAAAAAAATTAAAGGAAAGATGGATGTAGTCGAGGGTGTTATTCACACCATGATATCTAACGTAAGAATTAATAATATTAAGATATTTTTTAGGAGGCTACCTGAAGAGATTCATGTAGTAAATTTAAAAAGTTATTCTCTAATAGAAGAAAATATGGATCCTACTTTATTTATTGAGATGGAAAATATATATCTTGGCTATAAAATTTTATTTAAAGATTTATCAAATAAAACTAGTGACAAAAGACCGCCATATTATATAAAGATATGGGACGTAGATCCTAGATATGATAGCGTCCCTCTGATTATACTTCAAGGGGTGGACGTGAGTGGAATAAGTTTGAGGAACTTAAATTCTAAAATTAAACTGGTAAATTGTTACTGGGAAAATTGTAAATTTAAATATATTATCAAAAAAGATGTGGGAATTTTTCAAAAATACATATATAATGCTCTATTTGAAGAAGCCATATTCCTTCCGGACATGGTGGCTGCATATATGAAAGTATTTAACAAAGAAGTCAATGAAATATATGGAGTTAAAAGTCCTGTTCTGTATACTGTCAAGAAGGTGTATGGTGAATACAACATGGAGAGTTTTCCTTCAATCGATCATGTAAAAAATATATATTCAGCTATTCAGTCTAATCTTGAAAAATCTTTTTCAAAATTTAATATATCTGGTAATTTATTTATAGCTGAAAGGAGGTTTGAAAGATATATTACTAACTCATACTCTTATAAATTATTCAGTTTAATCTACGATACAACATCTTCCTTTGGAGAGAGCCTCCTGAGGCCTCTGCATATTATGTTTGTTACAATATTCGTTATCACCCTGTTCTCAATCTTAATGAGCCCATATGATCTTAATAATTTGAGTAGTAGTGCCTTTCAATTAATAAGCGATCGGAGTACTATCAGCATCAAGCTATACTTTATTGCTACATCTATCAATGCTACTTTAAAGTTATTCAACGATATTTTATTTTACTTTATTAATATATTAAACAAATACTACCCAATACTTTATAAATATTTCACGATATTCTTATATAAATTTTTAGATATACTGGAAATATCTCTCCAAATTAGGCCTGTATGTGACAATTCATCCTTTGAGATAACTCAGGGATTAGCCAAAATATTTGGAATAATGTTATTGGGTTTAGAATTTATAGCTATAAAGAGAAAGTTCGAGAGAAGATTTTATAGATAATAGTAATAAAAGTCAAAAAGAGGAGAGGATGTATTAACGATGTCAACTCTTTAGAGAGCAGATCTATATAGTCATAGCATATATCCTGTTCTCCCTTTAGGATCTAAAGTCTCAGACGTGTCGGCCAGAGATTTACTGACGTTAGGAGAGCCGTAAGGTGAGAAATTGGTATGGAAGGTCAAGAAGAAGGGCGTCAGCGAGTGATACAACCTACCTACCTGATAGACACATGATGAGCGGGGGCGAGAGGAGCTAGTGGTTAAAGCATGGGGGCGGCTTTAAGTTGGCCAGCATAGATCTTTTATCTTTCTCTCTATCTTATTTAAATGGGTAAAATAACTAATGTTATTGATTTTGCTGCTGATACAATTATAATATTATGATTGTAAGACTAAATAATTCCAATTTATCTAACGTCTTCTCACATTAAATCCCAGTGCATAAGCCAAAGGAATTAAGGTTTCATTTATTAGTATAGTTAACTTCATTGAGATAACTTTATTTACAAATCCAAGAAATCTCTAAAATCTGTCAAACCTCATATTTGTCCTTCCGATACTGATGAGCCTTATGTTCAGAAAACAAAAACTGAAAAGGTATACCTTCCGACACAAGCTATGTGGTTCGACCCTATCTCCCTCATATGGTGGCTATTCATATTCTACCTGTTGATGGCCCCTCAAATGAAGTACTACTCACTAAACAACGCTAGGAAGAGCGTTTTACAGCTATTAGGCAAGAAGAGGAAAAGCAATGTAATAACTCTCATACACAGGGAGGAGTCTATAGGCCTCTTCGGGATACCCTTCTACAGGTACATAGACATAGACGACTCGGAGAAGGTGTTGAGGGCCATAAGGGCCACCCCCAAGGACACTCCAATAGACTTGATAATACACACGCCCGGCGGCCTAGCTCTGGCGGCAACTCAGATAGCCAGGGCCTTAAAGAACCACCCGGCCAAGACCACGGTGATAGTCCCGCACTACGCCATGAGCGGCGGCACTTTAATAGCTCTAGCGGCTGATGAGATAGTGATGGACCCCAACGCCGTCCTGGGTCCTGTGGATCCGCAGCTGGGACAGTACCCAGCGCCTTCCATATTGAAGGCCGTAGAGAGGAAGGGAGCTGAGAAAGTCGATGATCAAACCCTGATACTGGCTGACGTGGCTGAAAAGGCGATTAAACAGGTAAGGGAACTGATAATCTGGCTCCTTGAGGATAAAATGGGGAGGGAAAAAGCGCAGGAGGTTGCCGAGATCCTTACCGAGGGAAGGTGGACCCACGACTACCCGATAACGGTGGAGGTGGCCAAATCCCTGGGACTGAACGTCAGCACCGACGTGCCCGAGGAAGTGTACGCTTTAATGGAGCTCTACCCTCAGCCGTTGAAGAGCAAGGTCCCGAGCGTGGAGTTCATTCCTGTGGGAAGGCAGGAGGGCAAAGGCTAAATGGCTTCACGGAGAGTTACCTCTCTGAACGGAGAGACCCCTGTGGTGGTAGAATTAGCCCTTCTGGATTGTTGGAGGGCCCGAGGCGGCCGGAATCCCAAGCATTAAAAAGAAAACCCCACTGCGCCGTGTTACACATAGGGGCGTTTATCTTCACCTTTTAAACTCCTCTTTCTTGTAACCTCTTCTCCTTCAGCCTAACAAGTTGAAATGATTACTGAAGCCCAATCATGAGGACGGGGGCGACAACCCTCAGAAAGCACTTCACCACCCCTTCAAGGCGGGAATCCAGTTTAACTTGGGCCCTCATTCTTCCTACATCCCTCAAAGTTTTCCTGCCCGTAGGCGGATGATAACTTTAATTTATGGTCAACGGGTTTACTTACTGATGTCGGTGATAAAGGAGCTATCAAAGGAGATAGAGGAAAATCCAGAGTTGGCTAAGGACCTGGTCAAGAAGCTGATCAAGTACATACCGGAGGAGGTGCTAGTCTCAGCTCAGATAGGAGTGCTGGCTGAACAGATGGCCAAGCTCGCGGAGGAGCAGACTAAGATCTGGCAGGAGATCAAGGCCATCAAGCAGGAACAGAAGAAGATCTGGCAGGAGATCAAGGAGCTGAAGCAGGAGATAAAGGAGCTGAAGGAGGAGCAGACTAAGATCTGGCAGGAGATCAAGGCCATCAAGCAGGAACAGAAGAAGATCTGGCAGGAGATCAAGGAGCTGAAGCAGGAGCAGCAGAAGCTCAGGGAAGACTTCAACAAAATGCTTGAAGTGATAAAGGAGATTAAAGAGAGGCAGAGCTCCACTGAAAGGGCGCTGGAAGGCCTCAAGAGCGCTATGATGTACGGCTTCTCCCAGCTCAGTAAGTTCGCCGGTGTAACCTTCGAGCAGTTCGTCAGGACGTTCTTAACCGAGCTCCTGAGGAAATATGGTGATATACCTGAGGGGGCCGAGCTAAAATCGACGGTGCTGGACGGAGAGGAGGTAGATATATTCCTGGAAGATCCCCTAATAGTGGGTGAGGTCACCGCCTACGCGGAGCCAGACGAGTTGGATAAGCTACTAAGGAAGGCCGAAATAGCCGAGAGGATTTACGGGAAGAAGGCTAAGCTCTTCCTGATAGTAGAGACGGCTGACTCTAAGGTGGCTAAGGATCTTAGGGCGAAAGCTAAGGAGAAGGGGGTTGAGTTAATCATAGGAAAGGAGGTCTAGCTGTAGTTGGGCTCCCTATTAGCTATAGTATAGGGAACCGCTAACCCTAAAACATCCCTTTTTAGAGGTTAACGCTTAACTTAAAGTTGCTGCGTCCCCCTACAGAACTGGTGTCGCCAACTTAAGGCTGCTCTAAGCTTCAACTACAGTACAGTAAGGCTTTCTAGCCATTAGGCCGATCAGCAGCTTATTGACCCCTTTGAGAGACAATAATGAAGTTCAGGACGAACTGAAGCCTTCTTAGCTCATTGGAGCAGCGCTTATTTAAATAGATTCGGCCCTTGACCTGTCTTATCTTGACCACTAGCCCCTTCAACCCGCTCATCCCATGCCTAGTAGGAGACTAAGACATGCCCTGTAAGCTCCATATCCTCAGTCCGGGTAGACCCTCTCAACCGTCACCCTCAGGTTCTCCAGGTAAAACTTAGCCCCTTCCTTATCCACTATGTGCAGCTGAAAGGGGGCTCTAGTACTCACACCGGCACCCTTCAGCACCTTCTCCTTGAGATCCTCGTACTCTTCGAAGTCCTCAGGGGCTCTCTCGCACACAATAAGAAGATCTACATCGGAAGAGGCTGTGAGCTTCCCCTCCACGGCACTACCGAATACGTAAACTTCCACGTCACCTAGTACCTCTCTAGCCGAGTCTGCTATCCTCCTGACGTATTCCCTCCACCTCTTCACCATCTCAGCCCTCTTCACCCTCTTCCTCACATAGGCTCGCAACCCTCAGCACCTCCCTGGCCAGTTCAACGAAGGAGCTAGCTAGCTCACGTCTGAAGTTCCTCCCTCCGTATCTGGAGCTGAAGTAAGCGTCTGTCAGGTGCTCTATTTTCTCTCCCCTCTCGTCCAGGAGTTTAGATACCAGTTCGCACCTCTCGGAAAGCCACTCATCCAACAACTCCATTAGATCGTGGGTTCTCGGGTAGGTGCCGATCACATCCAATAGCACCCCTTTGACGAATAGTTCTACGGCTTGATGAGCGTGAAACACAGCCATGTCATAGAACCCTCTGGATAAGCTGTACTCTGCCAGTTCCAGAAAAGCTCTCCCCCTCCTCTTTAAGTTATCTGACTCTCTCCAGCTCAACTAGCTCCCCCTGGCCAATCTTTCCGTCCATGTTGTGCGCCCCACGGTATGAAAGCTGAAGAGCACGATTATTGAGGACGAATGGCGATGATCCGCGTAGCCGCCTTTGATCCACCTTTTTACCGGCATCAACCTGGGCAGTCTTCACCCCTCCCGAAGGCTCAGACCCACCCCACCCAACCTGCTCTCAGGGGGGAGAGGAAGGTATCTTCGAGAGCTCCCAACCCCCTACTCTATAATCCTCTCATTATTCTCTTAAACTTACGCTCTAAGCGTTTCAGGTATTCGTGAATCCTCTAGAGGCCTGCCTCAAAGTCTTTAAGACCCTTAACGTGGGTTCAGCGCCACCCAGAGGTGTGATCTTGACCTCAGGCTGCCCTCCGACGAGAAGGCCCTTTCGTTTACACAGCATAAACGGACTTAAACGGGCCTAAGTTGACGGAATCCCTATCCGAATTGAACTTTGGTCTAACAAGTTAATTATTCTCGGGCTGCCCGCTAACGGCTGAGAAGGCTTCACGGGTTCATGCTAAACTTCGTCAGCCACATGACCAGAGGGAGTCAGTACCTTTCAGCCTGATGGCTGAAATACTACTAGTGGTTAACGTGGGGGGTGCCTTAAGTTGACAGCGCCGTCTTTCTCTAGTGACGTTTCCCATCGTCGACACTTGGTCGCTTCCTGAGAGCGTAAAGAGCTTAAATAAGGTAAAGGGGTAGCTCTATATGGGAGCTACTTTAATCGCACTCACTGGGCATATTTCCGCAGCCTTCTTAACGCACTCACCTAGCTCATCTGGCACCTCGCCAACTGACACGGCATCAGTCAAGCTCACCGAGTACTTGTCAACGACCCTATTCTTACCGTCCAGAACGAAGACATCAGGACATACGCTAGGGGCCGCCCCGCAGGCAAGGCACGCCTTCCTATCGACAGTGACCCTCAACGGCATACTCAGTTAACTCGGTTATAATTAAAAAGATGATGTTCAAACCCGCTAACCTAATGCTGCGAATGTGAACTCTTAAAAGCTTCTGAAGTTTAAGCTCCCTCCTACCTTTCATAACACGAACTTCTGGAGACCTTACCTAGTCTGGCTGTCACCCGCTCATCAAAGCCCCGTCGCTGATCCTTTTACAGCCCTGTCCCGTTAAAGGGGGCTTACGCCTGACTTCAAAAATCCATTTTTATTAAATCTGAGGGAAAGATGGGGGATTCCTATGCTCTCAGATGGCACCCTGAGGGAGCTCATAGAAAAAGGGGAGCTGGTTATAGAGCCCCTTTACGAGGACGCCATCAGGGAGAACGGGGTTGACATGAGGATAGGCTCGGAGATAGCCTTTCCCGTGGTCAGGGGCGAGGTCATAGATCCCACTAAAGACGATCCGGCCAAGCACTTCTCCGTCAGGGAGATCCCCGACGAAGGGATAATAATACCTGGGAACACCTCAGTTCTACTGGTAACCGAGGAGCACGTCAAGCTTCCTAACTACGTAGCGGCTTTATGCGGCCTCCGCTCATCCATAGCCAGGTGGGGCTTCGTAGCTCCTCCCACCCTCATAGACGCCGGCTTTGAGGGACAGCTGACCATAGAGGTAATGTGGACTAGGCCGGCGCCGGTGAAGCTGTACAGGGGCATAAGGTTCCTACACGTGGTCTTCTTCAGGACCGATAGGCCGGTGCAGAGGCCTTACAGCGGCACTTACCAGGGGCAGAGAGGGGTGACCCTGCCTAAGAGGTTGGGCTGAGGGGAGGCTCACCAAACTTTATGAGGGGAAGCCCTCACATAAATAGACGTCAACGCAGCGCTAGGCTGCGGGTGAACCAAACCCGTTTGTGTGTACCAAAGGGAAAATCTCTTTAAACGAATAAAGGGCGGTGGGGTTTAAGGCTCGGGGCTGATTGAAAGGCTGGGAACCGGAGCAGCTCAGGACAACAGGTCGCCCCTCAACGGGGGCATTTACTAAAATTGGTGACGGTTTTTTGGACACTTACCAACAAAATTGGTGGGGGGCTACCTCCTCCTCACCAGGACTATGACGATCAGCGCTACCGCTACAAGCACCATGAGCTTGTTCTCCCTCAATAACTCAATGAGTTCGTTTACCACATCAGTTAACCTTCCCTCTTTCTCAGGGACTGGGGAGGGCCCCTCTAACCTATACCCCTCTACCACGGTCCTCTCGTAGATGGGTCCTAGCTGACCGTGCACGGATCTGCCCATCCAACTGTAGGCTACGAAGGCTGGAGGCCTCCAGAATATGCTCCTAGACAAGCTGCTCAACTGTATCATGTGTCCGTTCCAGGTTATCAAGTCCACCCTTATGCTCCTCCCCACGTACTTATAGGCTAGCACCCCGTAATCCGTGTTTACAGGCTCCAGGTAGTTATCTTCGCTCCATATGAGGTTACCCCTTCTATCTAGGATCGAGCAGGTGCTGTTAACGGTGTTCGTCAGGTACTTGACGTGCACCAGCACCCTGTTTCCCTCCTCCATCGCCCTCAACTTAATCTTCCTGATGGGACCTGAGATCCTCAGGCGCCTCTCATATTTCCACACGTTACTAAACCCCTTGTAGTAGTATACCTTGAGCTCACCGCTTTCCTTTACGCAGGAAGCTAGTACGTAAGCGTCGCTATCCAGCCAAGAGAGCTCAAGCTCAGATGGCTTATAGCTCTCCTTCTTTATGACGTTCCCGTTTAAATCGTAGAAGGTCAAGCTCACCTCTCCGCTGGACTTAGTCACCCAAACTATGTCGGAGTTGGGGGACCAGCCCCCTAGGGCGGGAGACCCTCTGCCCCTTATCTCCAGGAGCTTCCTGCCAGACCTGCTAATCACCTGCACGTTTCCCTTAACCAGGAAGTACATCTCCCCGTCCGGGGACCACCAGAGCGGGAAGCCGTCAAGGGTAAAGGCGCCAGACGAGTTAACTAGGTAACCTTTAGATGGGCAGTTAATTAGGAGTTCGTCGTTAACAGACCACATTGGATCAATGTACTGGTCGCTCAGCTCCAGCACTAAGGAGTTCCCGTAAAACACGAGCCCCCTCCTAACTGGATATCCGTACACGTAGATGAAGCCCTTTCCGTGAGGGGACCACCTGAAGTAGGTTGACTGGTACCCGGGGTTCGAAGAGACCGGGTGCCAGCCGCTCCTGAACAAAAGATCCCCGTCACCCGAAAAAACAGATACCCTCAACCCTTTGGAGCTGTCGTACTCGGCAGCCGCCAACCTCCCATCAGGGGACCAGCTTACCTTGAGCCAAACTCCCTCTCGGCTCCACAGCTTGGCCCCGTTGTCGTAGGAGATCACGTAGAGCTCTCCCTTCAAGGCGTTGTTTTCAAGCCAAATCGTGCCCATAGCAAGCTTACTCCCATCCTTCGAGAGGTCCATCGACCTCACTGTCCCCTTCAAGTTAAGGTGGAAGGTGTTAACGGCCCTGATAGGAGCGGCTGAGGCCTCTACGGGGAAAAGCAGGAGCAACGACAGGAGAAAGAGGTACTTCATAGGCACCTCCTTTTCATAGCTGAACATTAGTAAAATCATTACGTTGTGGTCACTGCACGCCGCCCCTTATAAGTTAAGCCCGGGCCCACAGACTATGAGGTCCATCCTGCTTGAGGATTTCTCGAAGATAGTCCTTCTAGGACCGCCAAAGCTGAGATATGATGGTAAGTACCTGAGCTTCAGGGCGGGCAGGGCCTTGATGGACGATAATTCCTACGAGTACAGGATTTGGGGTTACGACCTGGAGAGGGGGGAGGGGCCCCGCCCCCTGACCAAGGGGCCCAGCGACGGCAACCCCTCATGGGAGCCGGACGGCAAGAGGTTCCTCTTCCTTAGGAGGGTTAAGGAGGGCAGCGAGCTACTAGTATGGAGCGAGACTGAGGAGTACCGTGTCCTAAAGCACCAGGGGATTCAGACGGTGAGGTGGGCCTCTAAAAATCTCGCCTTGGGGGTGTTCAAAGAGGGGGAGAAGGAGGAGGACGTCCTCACCATAAAGAGGATACCCTTCTGGTTCAACGGGGAGGGCTGGACTTACTGGTACGTGCCCGAGCTCAAGGGGATAGACCTCAACACGGGCGAAACTTGGAGGATCTCCCCAGAGGGGTTGCACGTCAGGGACTTCGCCCCCTCCCCGGACGGGATGAAGGTGGCCTTTCTCGCAGTCAAGGACACAAGAAAGCCCCTTGAGGTCTCTTTGTTCGTATCTGACATTTACGGGGAGGACGTGACTGAGCTAGTTACGGGCTGGCAGCTGAGGCAGGTGAGCTGGGGGGACAAGGTTGGCGTAGTTGGGCACGATAGGAGGAGGGGGCTCGCGACCAACCACCACCTCTACGTGACCCCTCCTGACGAGTGGGACCCAGTGGACCTCTCTCCCCTCGACAGAAGCCTGGGTAACTCGATGAACAGCGACGTTAGAGGTGGCATGGACACTAAGCCCAAGTGGGACGGCAGGTGGTACTTCGTAGTCCACGACGGGATGTCGGCCCACCTCTACGTCAGCGATGGGAGGCCAGAGCTCTTGCTAGGGGGTGAGCTTACCGTGGAGGGCTTCGACGTGAGGAAGGGCAGGGTAGTTCTCTCTTCCATGAAGGTGGACGAACCGGCCGAAATCTACGAGCTGACCGGGGAGGGACTCAGAAAACTCACCTCATTTAACGAGGGGTTCAAGGAGAGGGTTAAACTGAGGAGGCCGGAGAGGTTCGTTTACGAAGTGGAAGGTCAGGAGGTGGAGGGCCTCTTCTACAGGCCCGAGGGAGAGCCCCCGTACCCAACAGTCCTTTACGTGCACGGAGGTCCTGCTACGGCCTTTGGACACGCTTTCATGCACGAGCTGCACTTGCTCAGGGAGAGGGGTTACGCTGTCCTTGCCGTCAACCCAAGGGGCAGTGAGGGCTACGGGGAGGACTTCAGGGACATAAGGGGGAAGTGGGGCGAGGTTGACTTTCAAGACCTGATGAGGGCCGTTGACGAGGCAGTTAAAAGGGGTTTAGCCGATGCGGATAAGCTCTACGTGATGGGCGGGAGCTACGGGGGCTTCATGACCAACTGGATAGTGGGGCACACCGACAGGTTCAAGGCTGCCGTGACAATGAGGAGCATAAGCAACTTCATAAGCGACTTCGGGACCACGGACATAGGTTACTTCTTCAACCCGGAGCAGATAGGCGGCTACCCCTGGGACAACTTCCAGGAGTACTGGAGGAGAAGCCCCATAGCTTACGTAGCCAACGTGAGAACTCCCCTTCTGATAATACACAGCCTCAACGATTTCAGGTGCTGGTACGACCAGGCCTTAGAGCTTTTTACCGCCTTAAAGGTCCTTGGCAGGGAGGTGGAGCTAGTCCTCTTCCCTGAGGAGGACCACGACCTCAGCAGGAAGGGGAAGCCCAAGCACAGGGTGGAGAGGTTGAAGAGGATAATCGAGTGGCTGGAGAAGCACCCCTAACTTTCTAATTGGGTGAGCACTGCAATGGAGGCCGTCCTAGTAAAGGACCTCCACAAGAGTTACGGCAAGGTGAGGGCCTTAAGGGGCCTCTCCTTCTCAGTTAGGGAGGGCGAAATATACGGGCTTCTAGGCCCCAACGGGGCCGGGAAGACCACAACCCTTAAGATACTGGTGGGCCTGCTCAAGCCGGACAGGGGAAGGGCTTTCATACTGGGACACGACGTGTCCAACAGGGTTGAGGCCCTGAAGAACGTCGGCTACATACCAGAAAACCCAGTGCTGTTCAGAAACTTGACTGTAAGAGAATTCCTGGAGATGATTGGGGCTTTAAGGGGCCTCAGTAGGGAGGAGATTGAGGAGGGAATGTACAGGTACCTGGAGCTGTTCGAACTGGAGGACAAGGTAGATGAGCCCTCCTCCAACCTGTCCAGGGGGATGGTCCAGAAGGTCCTGGCCACCGCAGCCTTGATGGTAAGGCCTAAAGTCTTGATAATGGACGAACCTATGGCTGGAATGGACCCCGAGAGCCAGCACGCCTTTAAGGAGGAGATAAGGAGGCTCTCTAAGCAAGGGGTCACTTCCCTCATATCGAGCCACCTGCTTGACATGGTGGAGAGGCTCTGCACCAGGGTCGGGATAATATACAGGGGAAGGCTGATAGCCGAGGGGACCCTGAAGGAGCTCAGGGAGGTTATCGGGGAAGACAGCACGCTTGAGGAAATATTCATTAAGCTGGTGAGGGGCGGTGGGGAGGACCTCAACCCTGGCGAAGTATCTGATTAAGAATTACGTGTTGAACCCCCTTATATTTCCGATTGTGAGGAGTAAGAAGCTCCTTATCCCGATAATTCTCTTCTCCTTATTCTTAATAGCGTTGGCTCTATCTGCTCCAGACGAAGGAGGTAATGTAGGCTTAAGGGAAGTTATACGCGGGATGGGCCTAAGCAGGGAAATGGTAGAGCTTATTCTAGGGTTGATAATTTCATTGCCCCTCTATTACTCCGCTCTGACGCTTAAGCCCCTCATAGTAGGTGAGGAGGCTGAAGTAGAGGTACTCCTGGCCCAACCAATAAGGATGAGGGAGTACATGGCTGCCAAAATGATAGCTAACGTGGCAAACTCCCTGATATTCCTGCCAGCCTTTTTAGGCTTCATACCAGTGGCCTTGGAGCTTTCTGGCTCGGCAGTTAAGGCGGCCCTCTCCACGATAATGTTCGCCTTGACCATCCCCTACGGAGAAGCCCTGACCAGGTTCCTGTGGAACTTGAAGCTCAGGGGTAAGCCCTGGCGCTACGGGATAAACCTCGGGACTATCGCCTTTCTGACGGTTACGTCAGTTCACACGTACGCCTTCCACTCCCAGGCGATAGCCCTCCCCTTCTTGGCCCACGTAAAGGCCTTCGTTTGCGGTTTCTCTTTGAGCTGCCCTCTAAGCGATATGTTGGGTTATGCGGCCCTGGCAACGGTTTTAACGGCCGTTTTCTCCCTGCTCGCCTACCTCACCTCCGACGTGATTACGCCTGAGATGGTAACCTCCTTGAAGGCCAAGGTCAAGGCAGTTGAGGTGAGGTTCTCGAGGAGGGAGAGGGTCCCTTACGAACACTTGGTTTGGCCCTTGAAGGGGGATGCGATTAAAGCGGCCCTGACATCGGCGGCCGCCGCCTTGATGGGGTACTTGACCAGGGAATTCTTCAGGATTAACCTGGAGGCGTTATCCCCCTTTGTAGGCCTGTTCATAACTTTGGTGGCCATTTACACCGTGTGGGGGGCGGGCGAGGACCTTGTAGGGCTCTGGGTCTACAGGGTCTACATGGGCGAGCTGAGCAACTTGGGCAGGGCCTTGATACTCAAGTACTCCCTGAAGATGCTCTTCCCGATCTCGACCATATCCTCTTTCTTGGCCGGGATGGCTCACAGCCCGGCTCCCTTCATGACCCTAACGGCGTTCTCATCGGCCTTTGTGATAACCTCCTTCCTCTTGATGCTTCCCGTGGTTTACTTCCTGCCCAGGAGGAAGGTGGTCAAGTGGGACCCCCTCGGCTACTACGTGATAGATTCCCTCGTGATGGCCCTCGTCATGATTCCCGTGGGACTATTGTCCATGACCTACTTCATGGTGACCCTGATAGCCTATGTAAGCCCCAGCTGGACTTTGACGCTGTCTGCCCTATCCCTTGGCCTCTCTCTACCTTTATGGCTCCTCCTGGGAGAGGTGCTGGGCAACATGCTTTATTCAGCTGACCTAGCTGGCTGAAATGGGATCTCTGAGAAGTACGTAGCTTGAAAACGAAGGGGGAAATGGGGAAGGCATTTCAGGTAGAAGGTTTCACGGTACACAGTGAAGGTAAGGTGCTCTCCAATCGCTGTGAGCATGAGAGGGGGAATTAGTGCGCCTTTGAAGATACCCCAGGACGGGAACTAAGCTACAGGTATTATCTTCACGCCTAACTCGTCTGCCAGCTTTTTGGCGCCCTCGTCGATCATCCCCCCAATTATCGCCAGGAATGGTTTAACGCCCACCCTCTCCTCGTAAAGTAACCCTATCCTGTGGAGCTCTGCTACGTCTCCCTTGGACACCCTGGACTTGATCTCTATTAGTATGTGCCTCCCGTCCTTGATCAGAACGTCCACCTCGACCTCGCTTGGATGTCCGTAAACGATGCCTTCTTCATCCTTCGTCACGAACTTGCTGACCTTGGCAACGCCGAACTCCTCCTCCAAGATGTACCTCATTCCTTCCCTGAAGGACTCCTCAGACAAGACGCCAAACCTGTGGGCTATGGCGTTTACGACCCTCTCCAGCCTCTTAAAATCAGCCTTAAGCTCCTCCTGCCCGCTCTTAAGCTCCTCAACGCTGGCCTTAAGCTCCTCCTGCCCGCTCTTAAGCTCTTTCTGCCCCTTTTCGAGCTCCACAATCCTCTCCAGTATCTCCCTGTAGCCCAGCAAGCCTGCCACCGCGAACTTGAATTCCTCATCCTCTTCAAGCGCTTTCAAGAATTTCTTCTTCTCTTCAGCCGATAGAGACATCAAGAGTCCCTCCTTTTACGCCTTATAAGATTAGCGTAAGCGAGGCATTCGTGTCTCGACGACCTTTCCATATATAAATGGGAAACTATGGAGCGGCACCTCTCTGACTAAGCAGTAGCCCTCAGAAGTAACCTCCCCAGCTCAGTTATCTCGAGAACCAAGGGCTTTCTCTTTAGAGCCCTCACCAAACCAAGTGCCTCTAGCTCTTGGGTTTTCTTTCTAACTGTGCTGTCGTCTTTGCCCATGACCTTGGCCAACTCTTTCACGCTTTTACTTCCCTCGCTCAGGCTTCTCAGGATTTCTAAGGAAGTCTCTCTCACGTCTTCACTCACAAGCCTTAGGAGATGCCCAGGAAAGCTGGCGATTCCGCTCAAGTCCTCGAGCTCTATCTCGACATGTACGTTCCTGATATCAGCCAACAGGATAGCTAATAGCGCGCTTACAATAATCGCCCTCATGCCCCCGCTTAAGTTAACTATGATCCTTCTATCCTTATACTGGCTAATGACGCCTATTATCCTGCGGATTGTCTCAATCACGTCTGAAGGATCTACTTCTAAAAGTTCAAGGCCCACTTGTTCCCCAAACGACTTTTTCAAGAACTCCTCAACCATATTGTATGCTTTCAGAACTCTCTCATTCATTTTGCCCGATATAAGTATTAGGACGTCCCCCTCCCTCACATCATGCCTTAGTATTGCCCTATAAGCGAACTTCTCGTCAAAGCCAAGGGTTAGCACGATGACTTTCCTCATCCTTTTCCACCTTATCCAGAAATCTAATATCGAATATCCATTATGAATATTTAGGGCATAAAATTTAAAAAGGTATTTTGGGTTATTAGGACAATGCCGGACTACGAGCTTTCCAAGGTGTTGGCCGCCCTGCTGGCGGAGCGGGGCGATTACTCCTTCATAGACAAGCTAGGTTATTCCCCCTCAGCTGACTTGGCGGTGAGCTACTTAAAGGAGGCGCTAAGGGACTTACACTCCCTCAAGAGCAGCAACAAGGTGGAAAAATCCGTTGATCTGGTTAAGGGAATTAACTGGGATAAGGTGGACAAGGAGATAAGCTTAGTGGCTAAGGCTAAGAACAGAAAGGCCCTTAGAGAAATCGTCTCTGTGATAGCCGCACAGGCCCTCGCCCTCTCCGCCAAGATACCCGGTAAGAGGGAGGGATAAACATGTACGTATCCGTTAGGGGTAGACTCTTGTTAAACGCAGAGGCTCTCAACATGACCGAGTCTGTTGGCAACTACGTGAAGAGGAGGAGAGTGCCTGTAATGATACCAGTTGAAGGGGGATATGGCCTATTCTTCGTTCCAGCTATTTCAGGGGAGTCTATAGCACACAAGTACCAGGAGTTGCTGGCTCAGGAGGCCTTAAGGATGGGTCTTCCTGTCTGTAGGCTTTGCGAGAGGGGGATATTTCTGAAGAGCGCTAACGACGACGTCGTCAAGTTCGCATTCCCTAAGGTCAGCTTCCCCGACAAGCAGGTCAAGGGCGCCAAGGGTAAGAAGGAGGACAACCCGGACTTCGAGTACGAATTTGAGAAGAACGTGATAAGCAACTGTGTAGTTGAAGACGTCGGAGGCTTCCTCTACGCCCCCGCCAGGGGAGGTAAGAACGTCAAGAGGACTTCCAACTTCCTCACAGGTTACATGATACCCGTGAAGGAGGCCTTGGAGAACGTGGTCATAGACCCGCAGCTTCACAGCAGGTACGCTCTAGGAACTCAGTTCGTCAAGGATCAGGAGCAGGCCGGTCAAATGATCTACTACGTGGAGCTCACATCAGCCCCTTACACCTTCAGCTTCGACTTGGACACCAAATTCCTAGGCGCTATATCCTTTGACGTGGAGAGGGCTGGGGAGAGGGTAGTGGATGATAAGGAGTACAAGAGGAGGGTCGAGGCCTCCTTGAACGCCTTAGCTAAGCTGATAATAGAGGCGGGCTTTGGAGCTAAGAGGACCAGGTTCATGCCAAGCGGGGAGTGGGAGAGCCTGGTAATAGCTGTGTCTGACGATACCTGGACGGTTCCCAGCTCCTTCTCCAAGGACTACATTGAGAGGGCCAAGAAGAAAGCCGAAAGGATAAGCTACAACACGAAGCTCTTCATATACCCTGAGAAGCAGCTTGAAGAGGTGGTCACGGAGGCCGTTGAAGAGGCGTTAAGCAGGCTGCAGGTGTAACCATGCCAACCGCCTTCATAGCGGACGTGGAGTTCACATGGGGACATGCCTCAAGGCAGATAGGACTCTCAAAAAGCCCACCCTCCTTTCTTTATCCGCCCCCCACCACTATAGTTGGGGCCCTAGCAGCATCAATGGCAAAGAGGAACAACTGGGGGGAGAAGGCAGGCCGGGAAGTCATGGCCCTACTTGGAAGTAATTTGCTAGCTATATCCGTAAAACCCCTGAATTTCATCCCAATAAGGTTTCAAGACGTTAATAGGATAGTGACTGTGAAGGTGACTAGTGGGGTCACTTACCCCCAGCCCAGGGGGCTGTCTAGGTCTTTTGACGCCCCAGCTAGGGGGAAGACTGTGTTCGCAACTCTAAACGACGAGCCCCCCGTTATGAGGGTGGCCTTAGTTTTCTCAGACACTTCTTTTGAAGGAGTTAACCTAAAGGAGGATGACCTCTGGAGAATAAACAGGATAGGAGCTAAAGAAGCCGTTGTCAGCGTCTTAGATGTTAGATCTATGGAGGTAGAAGGTAGGAAGGGCGAGTTCCTGACCTCTTGGTCCTTCCCCCTTGTTAGAGGGGTCACCCCCTTAAAGGAGGTCACGGGGGAGTGGGCCATCGAATCTTACCTGAACCCGTTCTCCAGGAGCTCGTACCTAAAGCCTTACTCGCTGATAATGGGAAAGGCCGACCTCCTAGACTTCATGGTGCCGAGGAGCTTGGTAAAGCCGAAGTACAGGGTATCTGTAGGTGAGGGTGCTTCCGCTTTCGACCTAGACGGGGAGGTGGTGATAGGAGTTGAGTTTTAAGCTCGAACTTCTTCCGCCAGATGCCACCCTTCCTCATCTGCTGCTTTACGAGGGTTACCTGTTGACGATCAAGCACTCAAGCGTCAGCTTCAGGGGAAGGACGGCGAACATAAGCCCAGACTTCCTAAAGAAGACTCTGGAGAGCTTAGACGATGGACTCGTTGACTCCCTCAAGGTTAACTTCACCGGAAACGATATGAAGCCGATAAAGTCCCTAATAACTTCCCTGATCGGGGGAGTTCCAGGGGGGAAGCTGGGCTCCCTCAGGTACGTGTTAAAAGCCCTTAAGGATGGAGCCTCCAAAATCGTTGTAAACAGAGACATCAGGATATTCCCCCTTAAGACTAAGGACGGCATACTCTACGATTTAAAGGACAAGAAGTCGGGGGTCAGCCTTCAACTGTTAAAAGTCGATAGGTACACGGGGATAGGCTCTCTGGAGAGCGGCAGCTTCAGCAAGCAGGTCACAACCTACTACTCACCTGAGGCAGCTCTCCTGGTCCTGTTAGGAGTCGCCTCCGCTTACTCCACTACTTTCAGGTCAGGGGATAAGGTCTACTACTACTTGGTCACGTTCACCCCTGGCCAGGTGGCTGAGATAATCTCGTCGGGAAAGAAGGAGATGGTGGAAAGGTACCTGGCCGTGAAGGACGAGGTTAAGGAGGTAGTAGCTCAGGTAATGGCCAGGTATCCTTCGAACGAGCTACTAATAATGGAGCTAATGTTGAACCTGAAGCTTTCAGAGTCGCTCATAAAGAACGACATCGAGAAGGCGGACTTCTTGCTAATAAAGTTGGCATCTGAGGGGCAGACTTACAAAATATATGAGCAGATACCCCTAACAGTAATAAAAGAACCACCATTTTACAGGATATCAGATAAACCAGAGAAGCTCAGATCGACGTTATGGAAAATAGTAAACCCTGAAGAGAGCAGGCTAATTTGGTCAGTGGCCAGCATAGGTAGGCCCAACCAGAAGCCTGAAGCCAACAACGCCCTGAGGGCCCTCCTGTACCTGTACAGGTTCGTGGTCCTGGGGGATCCGCAAGGCCTGCTGGAATTCACCAGGGAGCTGAACTCCTGCTACAGGGTATGCGAGGCCTCCAACGGGAAGGGGTGTGAGTCATACCTCTACTACCTGAGGCTCCTGTGAAGTGCGGGGACCTCATAGAGTGTTACAGGCAAGTGCTACTCAGCTGGTTTGGGAAGGACGAGGGAAGGCCCTTCATAAACAAAGCCGTGAGGAGGATCGCTGAGTTATGGGGCGAGAATAAGCTGATAGTCGTCGAGGCCCCCACTGGCTACGGTAAGAGCGCCATCACGGCTACAATTTCCTTGTATAACTCGGTAAATGGCTTCAAAACTTTGGCCGTGTACCCGCTAAGATCCCTACTGAAGGACCAGCACTCCAAGCTGGCCGAGGTGATACCCTCCAAGTACCTGGGAAGGAGGCACATGCACGAGGCCGAATCCCCCTTCCTGATAAGGCCGGTCACCCTGACGACCCTAGACACTTTCTCCCTCACCTTGATGGGCCTGCCCCCTGAGGAGCTCTCCAAAGTGTACCAGGCTTGGGAGGGGACTAGCTACGGAAGCTTAGGACACTTCATGTTCTCCTGGGCCACAACCTTCCTGTCGGACGTCATACTGGACGAGGTTCAACTAGTAGCTGATGAGACGAAATCGCTCAACTTCTTATACGCCCTGGTGAAGCTGTACCTGGACGCTGAAGGAAAGCTGATCTTCATGTCGGCCACGATACCCAACTCGCTCAAGGAGGTGCTAAAAGAGGCCTCCAATGGCAGGGTCGAGTTCATCTCCTTCTCCCATGAAGACGACCCTGAGTTCGTCAATGGTAGGTGTTCCAAAAATTACGAGGTCAGGCTAGTTGAGGGGAGGCCCTCGGCTAAGGAGGTGATCTCGGCCTACGAGGAGGTAGGCGGTAGGGGAATAGCCGTTTTCAACACGGTGGCCGAGGCCGTCGAGTTTTACAGGGAGATCAAAGACAAGGTCAGCGCCGTATTGCTTCACTCCAGGTTCACGATGCAGGACAGGGATCGAATACAGAAAGAGGTAAGGGAGCTTGAGGAGGGGATAGTGGTGACGACCCAAGTCATAGAGGCCGGAATGGACGTCTCCTCTAACTTCATGATGACCGACGTGGCCCCCGCCAACTCCCTGGTACAGAGGGCCGGCCGGTTTCTGAGGTACGGGGAGAGCAAGGGGACCTTCCTGGTGTTCTACGAGGGGACCTCCGGGAGGAGGTACAAGGTCTACGACGCGGAGCTCGTGGAGAGGACCTGGAACTTCTTAAAGGAGAGGGACGGCGAGGTGAGCCTGCACTTGCCTGAGGGCTGTAACAACAGGATGGGCTTCTCGGAAATGATTGATCAAGTGTACCAGGAGTACAGGGTAAACAGAAGGGACGTGGATGCCTTCCTGAGGCCCCTGCTAAACTTAGAAAGCGGATCCAAGAAGGCAGTTGAGATTTTCTACGAGATGGAAGGCAGCTTCGTCAGGTCGGGGCAAATAGTGCCCGTCATAACCAGGCTTGAGGACCTGCCTAATGGCGTAGTGCCCATATCCTTCTCCCAGTTCTCCAAGATCTCTGGTAACGTGAGGGCCGTGTCTAAAAGGGAGGCGAAGGGCTGTAAGAAGGTCTCGGAGCACGGGGAATACCTAATCGTTGAGTTAAGTGGGAGGGTGAGGAATCCCAAGGACCTCATAACGAAGACGATAAGGTGCGGGATAGTGGCCTTCCTAGTCGACGGGACCTACTCCAGGGAGGAGGGCCTCAGGGTGGGAGGATGATCTACAGCTTCTACAGCGATGGGGTTAGGGAATCCCTAAAGGATCATATACTCTTAGCCCTGGACAAGGTGTCGGAGGTGAAGTCCTCTAGGCTGGCCAGGGCCGTGGATAACCCAGAGGAACTCTCTAAAGCCCTTAAAATATCGGTTATAGCTCATGACCTCGGGAAGGCCTTCTATCAGGTTGAGCACAGGGGCAGGATGAGCTTCAGGGGTCATGAGGTCATATCGGCGTACGTGCTCAACAATTCATTGATAGAGCTGGGCGAGTGGGAGGAGTGGAGTTTGCCCACGGTGTTCTCAGTGCTCTACCACCATCACGCCATGGGGTTTGATGATTGGTCCCGTAACTACCTGAAGTACAAGAGGAGGGGGTTCCAGGCTGGCAAGAGCCTCCTGGAGGAGCTCTCCCAAATCGTGAGAGAGGTGTCCCCCGAGGAGGTTAGGGACGTAGCAGAAGCCATTTCCGAGGGGGTGCTCAAGCTTAAGTCCTTTAAATCAGCTGAAGAGTTCGTCAATGAGGTAAAATTAAATGTGGATGATGTACGCAGGAAGATCTGGGAGAGTTTCACCTACGGCGGGGATCCTAAGATGAGGAAGCGCTCTCTGATTCTGCTAAGCGGACTAATTGCTGCAGACTACCTGGCCTCAAACGAGAGCAGAGGGGGTGACTCCAAATTCCTGAGGGTTCTAAGGGAGTTTCACGAGCTCTACATGAGAAGCCCATAACCCCTACTGACGTCAAGCAGTACGTGTTCTGCCCCCTGATAACCTACTACAACAGGGTTCTAGGGCTCAGCCCTGTAATGGACTTTCAGCAGCAGGAGTCAAAAGAGCTGCATGAGGAGCTAAGGGAGAAGATGAAGAAGAGGAAGTTCCCCTTAAAAGACAAGAGGCTCAGCGGGTTTAAGCCGATGGACGCCCACCTCATGTACAGCGAGAGGCTCAACGTCCTAGGCAGGCCGGACCTGCTGCTAAAATCCGAGGGCGAGGTGATCCCTGTCGACTTCAAATTCATGAGGAGCAGGAGGGGAAAGGCCTGGCCCGACCACAGGGCCCAGATCGGGCTTTACGCCCTGCTTATAGAGGACGTCTACGACACAGTAGTCAGGAGGGGCTTCATCTACTACGCCCTCGAGGAGAGGGCCGTCGAGGTTAAGGTAACCCCTCCCCTGAGGAGGTGGGTTCTCTCAATACTCAGGGAGATAAGGGAGATGGACGAAAGTCAGGAGCCTCCTAAGACTTGGAGAAACCCTGAGAGCTGCTCGGGCGGGTGCGGCTATCGTCACGTCTGCGTTTAAAGGACCTCAACCTCTTCTCCCTCCTCACGGGACCACTCCCCTATCACCTCAACCCTGTTGAGGCTGCTCAGGGGAATCGGGAAGATGTGTATAACTTTCCTCTCCCCTTTGGCCCTAGAAATTATCTTTTTAAGCTCTTTCTTGAGGGATCTATACCTTCTGGGTTCCAACTCGCCTAGGAATGCGCTGTATTGTATCCTAGAGAGGCCGTAGTCCTTCAACTTGTTAGCTACCTTCAGCCTGATGGCGTCATCAGTTATGTCGTAGACGAATAGGTAGTGGGTCACCAGCCGGTCACCGCCCTGTACCTGGAAGTCCCCTTGAGGTGGCTCACCAAATTCCTGGGCTGTTTCTTTATCAGGGACTTGAGTCTGTACTTCTTCCCCTGAAACTTAACCCTGTGCTCGACCCTCTCCCTAAGGGAACTCATTAGCTTAGCCAAGGCGGATTTCTTCAGGCCGTCCTTCTCCAGCCAGCTCTTGCTGACCATCTTCCTGGCTATCAAGGTTATCACGACCCTATCAACTACTAAAGGCCTGAACTCCTCCATCATGTCAAAGGCTAAGGCCTGCTCTCCAGACCTGTAGGCGTGAAGGTAACCAGCGTAAGGGTCGAGGCCAGCATACAGTATGGCAGACGTCACCCTGGCCCTCAAGTAGCCATACCCGAAGTTGAGTAGCCTATTCACCACGTCAACAGCGCCAAAGGTGACCCTGCCGGGGAACTCCAGCCCCTCAGGAATTACCTTAGACAATGCCTCCCAGTAAACCTTGGCCCCGTTAGCCTCTACAGATCTTATCCTGTCATCAGCTCCTTTATCCAGAGTCCCCCTAATTGAATCCAGCTTCTTCACCTGATCCATGACCCTCTGGGAGTACTCGTGTAGCTCCTCAGCCAACTCCACATTCGTTCTCCCCCTGGACAGGGATAGGGACTTCAGCAAGTTTGCCTGATTGACCAACTTCCCCCTAACGAACTCCTTAGCTAAGTGCAGTCCCCTCTCGTCGTAGTAGGCTAGTATCTGTTGTCTTCTAGTTTCGGCCGACCCTGTGAAGATTACTGGAGTTATCGCAGCGTAAGGAGTGCCCGTGCTGTAAGCCAGGTAAACCGAGAGGCCGTACTTCACAGCCAAGCGTATGGCGTCAACTGATATGGCCCCCTTCCCAGTTATCAGTATCAGCTCTAACTGCCTTACGGGGTACTCCCTTCTCTCACCCTTCTTCTCAGTTATTAACCTGTCTCCCTTCTTTTTAAGGAAGAACCCGTAACCCGTCAGCACTAGCTCGCTTGTCATTTAGACCCCCTGCAGTAGCTTAGGAAGGGGCAGTCTGGAGGGCAGCTTTCCGCAACCCCCGGATCCTCTTCGTTAAAGACGATCCTCATCTTCCTGTTCCTCTCCTCCAGGAACTCTCTCCTCAAGTTCTGGTCCAACACGTAAAATTCCCTGTCTATGTGGGGTCTCCCCGTTTCCATGTCGAGGAAGACTATTATCCCGACGTCAACAGGGGCTTCAAGCTCGGCTTCTAAAGCTAGGGCGTAGCCCGTCACGTACAGATGTTGAAAAGGCCTCTTTTTTCCGGTCTTCAGGTCTAGAACCACCATGGCCTGGGATAGAGCATCAACCCTTATCGACTCGCTGAGCCCAATGAAAGAGCCGTCTATGACCCTCTCGACTACGAAGGGTATAGAGGTGTTGACTAAAGCGTCCAACCCGAGGAAACCCCTCTCAGCGCTTACCCTGTCAAGTTGAGAGGATATCTGTATGGATTCGAAGTCCCAGAGCCTGGAAGACATCTCAACTATTGTGAATAGCTGTTCATCTGGAAGCTCCTTTAGCATGTCTTTGACCTCCTGCATCACTCTCCCCTTAACTTCCTCTAGGTAGAGCTGTAACTCCTTACCGTTAGAGGCCCTCCCTGAGTAAAGCGCCCTCTTGGATTCGACTATGGACCTCTCGACGACGTAGTGTAGCGCCTTGCCCCTCAGCATCTTCTCGTTGGGTTTGACCTTAACGTCCAGGACCCTCCTCAGGTACACGTCCCTGCCAGTTGGACAGTACTGTGAGGCTACCTCAAACAGGGAGAGCCTCACATCGTAAGGGGGCTCTATAGGAGGCCTGTCCCAGTTCCATCCCCTCCACTCATCAGCTGGGGGATCATTCCTGGCCCAAGGCAGGTACCTCCTGTTAAGGAGCTTCCACTCCATCCCGGAGAGGTAATATACCATATACGCCCTAGGCTAGCTATAAGGAAATTATATTTTGTTTATGTCCGAAAATTTACGCTAAAGTTTTCATAGAGGAGAGAAGTGACTAACTGGGACAGTCCAGCGACATGAGCTCTATGTAGCCATAGCCCTGATCTCCCATTTCACCAGAACCAACGAAAGAAGCTACCTGTCCGAAGGCTGGCGCACCCTCTCCCTTAAGGGTTATCCTCCCAACGACTCCCCTGCCCCACCTCCCCCTGATGACGGTTAAGTTCACCTGGAGAGGGGTTAGCTTCCCTACCTTAACTTGCTGCCCCGTTGCCTCCTTCCATATGGCTAGAGAACTCTTAACAACCTCCCTGATTGCGGGTATCCCATTATGGTTGAACGGGTAAGGCGTGGCTATCCTGACCTGAGAGCAACCCTCCCTAGGCAGCTCTTCAACCTCCTCGGGATTAGCTATGACACCCTTAACGTTAATAACCCTCTTATCAAAAACTTGAAGGCCAATTAGCGTGCTTATATCCGGTATCTCCTCAAATTGAGAGGTTATAACCAGAGTATCTTTTAACAAGCCCGCCCTAACTATCTTAAGGTCTAAGGGCATTTGCTGAAGCAAATTCCTTAGCTTAGGACCAAATACGGGCCTCCTGAACTCGCCAGATAGCTTGCAGATCACCTTGATGAGCAAGGTCGCACCCTAGTACCATATGACTGAGGGAACTTCAACGTAACCTTTCCCCCTGTCGAGGTGCAATAAGTGGTACTTGGCCGTCCCTCCTATGAGCTGGCCTACCTGAAAGGCTATGGCCACTGTGGTGACCAACAGGGCCCTCTTCTTGACTCCAGGGTGTAGGCTGTTGACCATCTCCAGGAACTTAGCCACCCCAAAGGATACGGAGGGGAAATCGTCAGGGGTTATCCTGCCGTCCAGCTTGTAAAGGTAATGGGGCTCCCTGCCGAACTGGCTTAAGTACATTATCTCCGGGTTCTTACCTAAGACGTCCACCACCACATCTACCTCCTTTTCCTTTGAGATCGAAGCAATTGACCTCTTCAAAGGCTCTATATCCCCTTCCTTCACGTAGGTGAGGAAGTCCGATACCAGCTTGCTTCCTAAGGAACCGCCAACTATGGCCCTCACTGAGAACTCTTCCTCAGCCGGCAACTCTACTTTTCTGGAGAACCCGGCTCTCCTCCTGCTCACAGTATTTCTTATGCCCTTCCCCAAGTCCATAACCTCTAATATTAAGGAGAGGGCGTCGATAGCCGTTAAGGCCATGTTTAAGTACATGCTACCCCTCCAGGACCTTTAGAGACACTGAGCCAAAGCCCTGGGTGGTCTTCACCCCTATGCCCGAGTACTCAGCCAGCTTTAGTAAAGCTAACGCCTTCACCCCCGTATCGGCGTCAAGCCCCCCTAAGGAGAGGTGTATCTCCCCCTCCAGCGAAGGCGTTCCTTCCAACTTGCCACCGTAGGGGATTAACGCCATCCTGGTCCTGAATTTAGCTTTCAACACTTCTACCCTGGAGAGGGCGTTAAACACACTTCTAGGGAATTTAATGGGAGAGAAAGCATTCCAAACGTTGAATGGAGTGGCGAAAATCTGTTGGGGGTTGAGGTTATGTCTCCAGGGATCGTACCTCGGGAAGGCCTGATCGAACACCTTGACCGAGCCTAGGATGAGCCTGTTCCTCGTCTTTAATGAGACCTTCCTGGCAATTCCGTTAAGAAGATCCCTGTATCTTTCCTCCCTTATTAGCTCTGGCGTTAACTCCACCTTGGCGCCGGCTAGCTCCCTCACTCCTCTAACTTCTTTCAGCATGAGTTCTTTGAGCTCGTCCCAGCAAACTCCTATGAAGAACAAAGCCTCCTCGTCTTGCCTCAGAGAGGCGTACCTTGGGTCTTCAGATAATGATTCCTTAGGGGCTAGTATCTGCCCTACTGAGTAAGGGGGGGTTCCGTTTGCGGATAGTCTCCTTACAGCTTCTGCCATCTGACCAAGGGAGTCGAGAACCAACCTTTGGGCGTACCTTCCGCTCATGGGAATTGAGTAGATTAGGTCCTCAAGGGCCCTAACCCTGACTTTTATCAGCGAAGGCACAAGGAATTCGGGAGGTAGAATAATAAATCCTTTGAGCTATGACCTCTCAAGAATTTTTATAAAGGGTGAGGACCGTAGCGCGTTACAGTTCAAGCAGCTTCCCTGATCGTGAGGACTGGAGGAGAACCAGCTAACACTTTACACTACCGAACGTAACTCCCTTCTCTGAGCCATTTAAGTCTATCTAATGGGGGAACTTCCTCACACTGATAACAGGCCTCACCGGGCGCCTCTGAGATAAAAAGTGTCCGAATTGATAATTATAGAAGGCCTCCTCCGGTAATCTCTCATAGAATAGCTCTCTCAATTTCAATCCCACTCACTGAGCAAAGGTCATTTTCTGATAAGCGCTGTCAACTTAAGCTAGTTATAAGCAGGTTCGTTGGCGTTTATGGTATTGAACTTACAACTAGGGTTGCTGCAAGCTATCCTCTCAGGCATCAAGCGTGTCGTTAGTCGCCCTTACATTAGAGGACCCAAGGGGAGGCGTTTCAGTTTGTTCGGGATTGGGGTTATGACTGAGGACAGCTTTATGTACTAATGTGAATCTCTGTAAGCTTTACCGGGTGACTCTGGACTCGCTAGCGATCTGTCCATAAGGGGAAGAGTTAGGGGCT
>JAOZFG010000024.1 GCA_027491435.1 Thermoproteota archaeon | reverse complement strand
GAGGGAGGAGGCCCCTTGGAGGGATCTGGTATTGGTCAGTCCCAGTCAAAGGGTTAGAAGAGAAATTAATTTTTAAGGAACGTGTGGAAATAAGCTGGGGTTAAGCGTATGCCAACGTACGTATTCCTCATATTCTACAAGCTAAAGCAGCTTACCGATGAGGAGGAGGAGAGGGCCAGAAGGGAATGGGAGGACATAATGGAAGAGTGGCCTCCCGAAGTTCGGCTGATAGGGGTATATGACCACGCCTGGGGCACCGACTACAACGGCTTGATAATAATGGAGAGCGAAAGCATGGACGCCTTCACCAGGTTTTGGAAGTGGTTCAGGGATAAGATAAGGTGGTATGTCCCGGAGACAAAAACCGTGATAGCTCTGAAGAGGTAAGCCCTCTGTAAATCCCGTATACGCCTGAGAACTTCCACATTAATTTTTTCACCCTTTCGACCAGCTCAGTTGCCCACTTGGGCGCCACCTTAAATCCCACATTTGTCCGGGTCTTCACGAGCACTAAGCCCTCAGGAGGGGCGACAAAGAACCTACCTCCTGTTAAAACGCTGACAGCGTAACCTACAGCTCTTCTTATCATCTGCCAGCAGAACGACCTGCCCGAGAACCATACGAGGGTAAGGAACCCCTCGACTTCGACCTTAACCCTGGGAGGGGCCTCAATGGAGCCTTCCTTGCACACCCCCTTCCAAGTGAAGGATTTGCTTACGGCCTTCTCCATCTCCTTGGAGTCAAACCTCCCAGGCAACACGTAAACGTAAGTTTTCTCCAAGGCAACTGGCTTCTCATCCCCCTCATACACTCCCCAGGCCAGAACGTAATTCATGGAAGCGTTCAGAAGGCCCAGCTTAGGCGGGTCTCCCCTGTAGTAGGCTATGTTGTCGATGGCCGAGACGCCCCTGTCAGTCCTCGAGGTGAACCTAACCCTCACATCTATCCCTTGCTTACCTAAAGCCCTTTCTACTTCCCCCTGAACTGTTGGCAGCCCTGGTTGCCTAACGGCCCCGTAAAAGGGCCCTCCCAAGTAAAAGATCCTAAGGGCGGTGTACACTAGCCGACACCTAGACTAGTCATTATCAGGAGCAGCACAACTCCAAGAGCAACGTAAACGAGGCCGTAGAGCACCTTGCTCTCCCTAGATATCTTCCCTAGGTAAACCCCTATCAGGAACATCGTGATCAGAGTCTCCCCTATAGAGACTATAAAAGCGTGTTCAAGGCTGAGAAACTTGAGTTCAGCCATCAGGAAGGGAGCGGTGAGTGACAGGACCACAAGCGCTGGAGTGATGCCGCTTATCAACGCTATTAAAAGGGCCGATATCTTCTCAGCCTTGCCCACTATAGTCTCGTCTAGATCCATGAGCACGGCGGTCTCCAACTCCTTAACCTTGGAGATCCTCTCGGCCCTCTCCGTCATGTAAGTTCCTAGCGTCCCTGACATGGCTATAGCCAGAGCGCCTCCCAAGAAGACGTTTATCATGACCTTAGGGTCCCTGAGGCCTGAGACGTAGCTCCCTATGAGTACTCCAAGCATTGTCAGTATTGAGTCAAAGGAATTGGTAACAGCCATCCTCCTGGCTATCTCCTTGACTTCACTCATCTCTATTGCCATCTGAAATCCTTCTACGAAGTCCTCAGCGGACTCCCTAAAATCCCTTATCAGGTCATGCATCCTATCTCGGACTGATTCTTCCACCATCCCTGCCTAACTCTCTGGTTTTAATTTAACTTATGATGTTCGAAAGTCGTAGGAAGTGACGGGCGAACCCGCCCATGGGCCCCATAAACCCCCATCACTGGTGAATTACTGCCCGGAGTGACCGTTAAAATATTACTTGGGCCCTGATCAGGGGGGATATTCACGCCTATCAGGGAGACCGTTCAGGAGTTGATAGAGGTTATTAGGGAGAACCTCTCCGATCTAGATGAGGAGAGCGCCAATAAGTTCATAAAGGCGCTGTTGAGAACAATAGGTGGCAGTAAGGTCTTCGTTGTGGGGGCTGGACGATCGGGGCTGGTGGCCAGGGCTTTCGCCATGAGATTAATGCACATAGGGTTTAACGTGTACGTGATAGGGGAAACAGTCACCCCCTCGATGAACGAGGGGGATCTCCTGGTGGTAGTGAGCGGTTCTGGAGAGACAAAGTACCCTGTTTCAGCCGCTCAGGGGGCTAAGGAGGTAGGAGCTTATGTAGTGGCCATAACAAGCTTTCCCGAGTCCACCCTCGGCAAGTTAGCTGATATAGTGGTTCACATAAAGGGGAGAATACTCCCTAAAGACGGGGACAGGGACTACTTCTCCAGACAGATCCTTGGCATACACGAGCCGCTCACCCCCCTTGGGACGTTATTCGAGTTAAGCGTGATGATCTTCTTAGATGCCATAGTAGCGGAGCTAGTGTCCCTTCTCGGTAAGAACGAGGAGGACTTGGCGAAAAGACATGCCACAGTCGAGTGACCTGGAGGAGGTTATAACTAAGGCTAGGGAGCTAGTGACCCCCTCCAACTTGGAGAGAGAAGCCCTTAGAAGGGCTTTGAGCTCAGTAGTGAGCAAGCTGGAGAGGGTAATTGAGGAGCTCAACCTAGACCTGGAGCCCGTGCCAGTGGGGTCGTCTGTCAGGGACACATGGCTTCCAGGGGACACTGACCTAGACGTCTTCATCCTATTCCCCTTAAAGTCCGTCAACAAGGAGGAAATGGGCGATATAGTCAAAAAATTAGCTAAGAAAATTTACGGAACTTCCTACGTAGAAAGGTACGCTGAACATCCCTACGTCACCGTTAAGGAAGTGGTTAAACTAGGCGACCTGACCTTGGAGTATAACGTGGACCTGGTCCCGGCCTACAAGGTAAGGGACGCAAGCCAGCTAATGAGTTCAGTAGACAGGACTCCCCTTCACAACGAATACCTCAAGAGGAAGTTAAACGAGGAGATGGCAACCGAGGTTAGGCTGCTCAAGGCATTCATGAAGAGGATAGGGGTTTATGGGGCAGAGATAAGGGTTGAGGGGTTCAGCGGATACGCCAGCGAGCTCCTGATAGTTAACTATGGTAGCTTCCTGAACGTGTTAAGGGCAGCTCAAGACTGGAAGGAGCCTGTTTACATAGACGTGGAGGACAGGTCAATAAGGGAGCTGGCCCTCAGGCTGTTCCCAGGCAAGCCCATGATAATGGTGGATCCAGTAGATCCAGGAAGAAACGTGACAGCGGCCCTATCTAGGACCCAATTTTATCGGTTTAAAGCGGCCAGCAAGGCCTTTCTGAAGAGGCCCAATATTGAGTTCTTCAGGTATAGGGTGCCTAGCAGGGAAGTCAGACCTAAAGAGGTGAAGGAGCTTGTAGCCGTCAGGGGAACTCACCTCATAGTCATAATATTCTCCAAAGATGGTCAAGATTCTCCAGATAATCTCTGGGGACAGGCAAAAAGATTAAGAAAATTGATTGAAATAGAGTTTAATAAAGAAGGATTTGACGCATTATGGGTTGAGGGGTGGACTGACGAGGCCTCCAAGATAGTGGTAGCAGCGGAGCTGGCCCACATGAGGATGCCGGCGGTGGAGTTGAGAGAGGGGCCTAGAGTAGGACAGAAGGGAGAGGAGGACTTCCTGAAGACTTATTCAAGTACTGCCATAGGTGGCCCCTTCATAAAGGAAGATAGATGGTACGTTTTCAGGAGAAGGAGGTACACAGACGCCTCTCTGCTGATATCAGACATGGTGTCCAAGGGGAGGCTGCCCTCCTACATAAAGCAATTCAGGATGAGGATAGTCACTGAAAACGAGCTCTCTTGGGTTGACAAATGGATAATAAAGATGCTTTGGGATAAGATGACTGAGAGGGAGATGTTCGTCGATTACCTGGCGAACGAAGCTTGAGGGCCTAGCTCCTCCTCTATCCTCAGTAGCCTGTTGTACTTGGCTACCCTCTCCCCCCTTGCGGGGGCCCCTGTCTTTATCTGGCCAGAGTTTATGGCCACCGCCAGATCTGCTATGAAGTCGTCTGTGGTCTCTCCTGACCTGTGACTGACCATAACTTTGTATCCAGACCTAAAAGCCATCTCAGCAGCTTCCAGAGCTTCGGTTAAGGTTCCTATCTGATTTACCTTCAAGAGCAGCGCAGTTCCGGCTCCCATCTCTATGCCCTTTCTGAGCCTATTCACGTTTGTGACGAAGTAGTCGTCACCAACCACCTGAACCCTTCCTCCGAACTTCACAGTGAACTCCCTTAAAGACTCCCAGTCGTCCTCGAAAAACGGGTCCTCAACGCTGATTATAGGGTACTTAGAGATGAGCTCTGAGTAGTAATCCATCAACTCCCCCGGGCTCAGCGTTTTACCATCGATTCTGTAGTTGCTTCCGTCATAGAAGCCTGAGGCAGCACAATCCAACGCCAAAAATACCTTTCCTGAGTAACCGACCTCATCAATGGCTCTCAACAGGTAGTTCAAGGCCTCCTCGCTACTCCTTAACTGAGGGGCAAATCCCCCTTCGTCCCCCACGTTCACGGCGTTTTTGCCTAACTCCCTCTTGAGGGTATCTCTTAACTCCATGTAAACCTCCACCCCGGCGAAAAGGGCGTCCCTAAACGTCTCAAAATCTTTGGGCACTATCATGAACTCTTGTATGGCTAGATCGTTTCCTGCATGAGCTCCCCCATTTATCACGTTCATGAAGGGAACCGGCAGAACCCTGGAGTTAACCCCTCCAATGTACCTGTACAGGGGGATTCCCAGGCCGTTAGCTGCTGCCTTTGCAACCGCCACAGATACCCCTAGCACGGCGTT
>JAOZFG010000018.1 GCA_027491435.1 Thermoproteota archaeon | reverse complement strand
GGAATACGTACGTTGGCATACGCTTAACCCCAGCTTATTTCCACACGTTCCTTAAAAATTAATTTCTCTTCTAACCCTTTGACTGGGACTGACCAATACCAGATCCCTCCAAGGGGCCTCCTCCCTCTTCTCGTAAACTAGACTATCTAGATTTATCCCCAGCTTCTTTGCCTCCTTTTGATAGGCTCCCTTATTGTAGGGCCTCTTATAAGCCCTCTTGAGAAGGTTAGCAATTTCCCACGAGCCGACGGAGAAGACTGTCTGTAGGTATGCCCTTCCTGGGTGCATTAGGTTTATCTTACCCCTGAACTCCTTCTCGAAGATCTTCCCCCTCCTAGCCACGACCTCCGGCCTTGCCAAGGGCTCTAGCTCGAATGGGGTTCCCGCCTTTGGTACGAATATGCTCACCGTAACCTTAGTCTTAATTAACTCGTTTACCTTGGAAGCAAGCTTGGCTGACTCTAGAACGTCTTCATCCCTTTCATTAGGGAGGCCCACCATGAAGTAGAGCTTCATGGAGCTGAATCCCTTGTCTTTAACCGCCTCCGCCAGCCATAATATGTCGTCGTTGTCTATGGGCTTACTAATGAGAATTTTCATTCGAGAGCTGCCAGTTTCAGGGGCCACCGTGACCCTCTTTTCACCGACGCTAATCAACAGATCCAAGAAGTCCTCATCTATTAGGTCAGCCCTTAGGGATGGCACAGAGGCCTTCATGTCCAGTTCTCTTACAAGTTCCAGGACTTTCTTGAGCGATTTGGCTTCCATTATGTCGCTCCCTATCACGTACACCTCCTTGAAGCCTTGATCCTTAGCTGAGTACAGGGCCTCCTTTAATTCCCATGGGTCGGCCTCCTGCAACGGGTGCCAGTGCCAGCCAATCAGGCAGAACTTACAGGCCCAATTGCAGCCTCTAGATACCTCGATCAAAAAAGGATTTAGCGGTTTTCCGGATTTAGTAACTAGTATCTGCCTCTTCAAAACTTTCAGCTTCTTAGCCCTGATCAGCTCGGTGGGAGATGGATCCCTTGAGTTTATCAAGCCAGGGGAGCTCAGCTCTCCCTCCGTCATTGATGAAATCACCTTGGGTATTATTTCTTCGCTGTCACCTACTCCCACCGCGTCAACTGAGCCCATTATTGGTATGGGATTCGCCGTCACAGCCGGGCCGCCGACTATCACCTGACCTTTAAATCCCTCTATCATCTTGAGAAGTAGCGGGTACTGACCTTCAAAGTGCAGGGTCGCCACTGCCACATCGAACTCGTTTAGGTCCCTCCCAGACTCAACGGATCCTTTGAAGTCTAGCACGAACCTCTCGGCCATAACCCCCTCTATCTCGTTTAGAGAGTAGTAAAGCAGCTGATGGCCCAGCGAGTTAACTGATACCAGATATGGAGAGGGATAGAGCACGGCCACCCTTAAGTCGTAATGCCTAGGATCCCTGTCGTAAAACCCTCCTCTCTCCTCGATCAAAATTAGGCCTCCCTTGGTGGGCCGGGGGGGACTCGAACCCCCGACCTCCGCCTCGTAAGGGCGGCGTCATAGCCGCTAGACCACCGGCCCTTGAGTGGCGCCGGGGGAGGGATTTGAACCCTCGCGGCCCGATGGGCCACTGGCTTTCCACGCAGGGCTTAGCAGGCCAGCCCCCTACCAGGCTAGGGCACCCCGGCCCGTCTTCTAATAGGACATGTCAGGTTTTTAAAAATTTGCTTTGTAGAGATCCCTCACCTTAGACCAGATGAATGTGGAGAACACGGCTCCAGGCAGGTGGGGGCCCAGCCTGGGAATCAGGCCCTTGGCCTGAGTCCCCCTCTTACAGATCAACATGTGGGAGAGGAAGGACAACCTCCTAACCCTCACATCCCTCTTGTGGCCTGTCCTCAGTAAGGCCCTTTCTAACTCCTTGGGGGTAGCCCCAACGACGAAGAGGGCTTCCAGTTCTTGGTAGACTATGCTCTTTATAAGCCCAAGCTGCCTTGGCGATATTTCCACGGACACCCCTTCGGGCTCCACCTTGATCACCCTGAGCTGTAGGGCCAAACCTTCCATCAAGCCATATGCCCTAGCTATGGCCCTGGTAGGGACCTTCTTTCCGTCTACCAGCTGTTTCCTCATTTGATAAAGCGGGTAAAGGGCATCCTTGTCCTCCAGGAAGGATTTGAAGTAGAGTCCATACCCCACCTTGCCCACGTCCACCAAGTAGCCCCTGAACTCGTCCCCCTCCTTAACCTCGTGAATGCTTGGAACCCTTCCGTAGAGCCTAATCAGTAAATTTTCGGCAGCTTCCTCGTCAGGGCCGGCCACCCTGACTTTAACCCATCCCCTCTCTTCGTCCAAGTCGAGCTCTGGAACCTCTAGGCCCTCGAGCTTCTCTAGTATCTCCCACCCAAGGTGTTCTAGAACTGAGACACCTTTTCCCAGCGTCCTTTCCTGTATTATAAACTCCCTAGGCAAGTTCTAACCCCTTTAGGACGTTCAACGCCTCCTCCACGACTTCGGCCAGTTCATCAAGTATTTTTAACACCTTGTCCCTGGGCTGGGGCTCTAACATGGCGCCGCAGACTGGGCAGGTCATGCCCTCCTCGCTCAACTTGGAGACAGCTTCATCAAAACTCAACCTTATGTGAGTTGGATCCGCCGCACAAACGTAGTACTCGTTCACCTCCTCCTCCTGCCTTCTCCTCTCTATTATAGACTTCAACTCTTCCAACTTCTTTATCAAGAATACAGTAGCCGTCTCTTTGTTCAACCGCCAGTAGACCCTTTTAACCCCTTCATCCCCCTCCTTGACGGCTATCTGTGAAACTAGATTGTAATCCTGCATTTTGTATATGAGCCTCCTCAGATCAGCTGCTGGGAGCTTCAAGTTTTCCATAAGCTCTCCCTCCTCGAAGACGTAGGAGTTAGAGAACTTCAACATTCTCCTGGCTAAAGATAGATCCTGAGCCACCACTGCCAAGGCGCTCACGAGTAAGAGGTCTTCGACGTCCATGACGCCCACACCTTCACTAGCAAAATTTATTAGTCCCATTTGGTTACCCATACTCAGCCCCGGTAGCTCAGCTGGTCAGAGCGGCCGCCTCGTAAGCGGCAGGTCGCGGGTTCGAATCCCGCCCGGGGCTCTATTTTATACAAGTAGGTAAATCACTTAAGTTTTTTGATGTGGGGCCGCCGGGATTTGAACCCGGGACCTCCGGCTCCCGAGGCCGGCATCCTACCAAGCTAGACCACGGCCCCCTCTAACCTGCCGATGGGGAATATAAAACTGTTATGAGGGAATGATGCTAATCCGCGGGCACCAAATCAGGCTCCTCCTTTAATACTTGATCGAGGACCTTCTTAAGCTCATCATAGGTGTTGTGTAACGCGTCGCTAACCACTTTAGTGTTGCTTATAACGGGCATGAAGTTAGTATCGCCATTCCACCTGGGAACTATGTGTATGTGCAGGTGACCTTCAAAGCCAGCCCCAGCCGCCTTACCTAAGTTAGCTCCAACGTTAAAACCTTCGGGGCTCATCGCCCTCTTCAAGGTCTTGAGGGCTAGTTTCAATAGGTACCATATGTGCTTCGCCTCCTCATCGGATAGCTCGTCCATATGGGCGACGTGCCTCAGGGGGGCCACCATCAGGTGACCAGGATTGTATGGGTACTTGTTCATGATTATGAACGCCTTTGAAGTCTTGTAGAGGATTAGCGCCTTCCTCATGTCCTCGCTCTGTGGCAGAGTGCAGAATATGCACTCCTTCTCCTGTTGTGTAGAAAGCAATTTTATGTAAGGCATCCTCCAGACTGCCCAGAGTCTCCTTAGGCTCAAGCTCCCTCCTCCATCAACCTCATTATCGCCTCAGCTAAGTCCCCCTTTGTCTCTATCAGGGCTCTTTTTGCTCTCTCCTTATCTACTCCAGCTTGGCTGGCCACAAGCTCTATGTCTTCCTCTGAGGGAGTGTAAACCTCTTGCTCGGCCTCTATTAACTCAACCTTGCCCGTAACCTGATATACCTCTTGGGCCCCGACTTGGGTAACCATCACTTGGGGGTCAACTATCCTTATTTTAGAGCCGTCCCTAAGAGTTATTAAAACCTCCGAGGCATCCAGCTCTTTAAGTTTGACGCCCATGCTTCTGAGCATCCTCTGAACATCCTTTGGCCTCAACCTCATAGGGTTTCAGTGACCCAATATAAGTAAAGCTTACTGGTCCCAAGGAGGTCCAGTAAAGTTTACTATTGTGGGCGTACTATTAAGGTGAGCGGCATGAGTCAGGAAGTCTACATATGTGAGATATGCGGTGGAACGTTCTTTGGAACCCCTGTTATAGTTGAAATTGAAGGGTATAAAGCCAAAGTGTGCCCGAGGTGTGCCAGGACTCTTAGGAGGAAGCAAGAAGAGAGAAAAGTGAAAATAGAGGATAGGAAGGTTGAGGCCCCGCTTAGGAGGGAACCTCCCAGGAAGCCCCCTAAGGGCGTGCCAAAGCCGGCGAGGAGGGTCAAAAGGGATGAGGACATAGACTTCATTGAGAACTATGGAAGCATAATAAGAGAGGCCAGGGAAGCCCTTGGCCTTACCGTCGAGCAAGTAGCAGGGGCTCTGAACATAAAGGCGTCGCTCCTCAGGAATATAGAGGCCGGCAAGGTTTATCCTCCTCCTGAGGTGGCTAGGGAAATAGAGAAGCTCCTGGAGGTTAAGATAATTGAAAGAAATCCAGCGAGGTTCAAGGAGGCTGAGATGGAGATCTCTGGCCCTACCGTTAACGTGCCCACTAGGCACATAACTTTAGGGGAGGCTATAGAGATAAAGAGAAAGAAGAGGAGGTAGGTGTGAGGTGCCTACCAACCTTCCCCCTCAGGCGTTAGCTAAGTGGGAAGAGTACACTAGAGCTAAAACTCCAGAGGAGAAGCTGAAGAAGCTGGAGGAGTTCTACGCTTTGATGCCTAAGCACAAAGGAACAGAAAAGATGGAGAAGTTCATAAGGAGGAGGATGGCAGAGCTCAGG
The DNA here is from genome assembly GCA_027491435.1 of Thermoproteota archaeon. Classification (GTDB taxonomy): domain Archaea; phylum Korarchaeota; class Korarchaeia; order Korarchaeales; family Korarchaeaceae; genus Korarchaeum. The sequence goes on along the minus strand of JAOZFG010000018.1, from coordinate 58,972 downwards.
GAGCAGATAGAGAAGAGAAAGAGTGCCAAGAGGGGGAAGAGGCCTTCCTTAATGGTAGAGAAGAGGGGGGCCGCTCAACTCGTTCTAGTAGGTTTCACCAACTCTGGGAGGAGTACCGTGCTTTCCTCCTTAACCAATGCCAGGGTTGAGATCTCTCCAAATCCATTTTCCACCATAAGGCCGGTGGAAGGGATGATGGAATTTAGGGGCACTCAGATTCAGGTAGTAGAGGCCCCTCCATTAGTTCCTGGTGGAGTTGGCGGGACTACTGGCATAGCCATGGCTTTGGCCAGCAATGCCGACGTGTTGGGTTTAGTTGTCAACGCCCTAGAGAGACCGATAGACCAGTTGAAGGAGCTGGCAAAAATGTTGAGGGAGAGAGGCATTGTCTTCGGTAAGCCTGAGGGTTACGTGAGGATAAAGAGAAGCAAGGCGGCTCCTGCAATCATAGTCACCAACAAAGGAAGGATATTGGACGGAACTGAGGATGACGTTAAGAGGATACTCAGCTCTTACGGGATAAAGAGGGCCTGGGTTGAAATTGAGGGAAGGGTAACCCTCGAGGACGTGGAGGAAGCAGTATTCGGGGAGAAAAAATATAAGCCCTTTTTGGTGTTCGTTACCAGGTCCGACCTAGACGACAAGCCCCTCGGGCTCATAGAGAGGGCCCTTAAGGACAAGGCCGTAGCGGTACTGGGGGTCCCCTTTAAGAAGCTCGACAAGGACTGGTTAGGTAAGAAAATCTTGGACGCTTTGGGGTTGATAAGGGTGTTCACCAAGGCTGTTAAGGAGAAGGAGCCTGCCGAGAGGGCTGTGATACTCCCTAGGGGCTCCACCACCCTGGACCTGGCCGGCGTGATTCACGAATCCCTTAAAGAGGGGTTCAGGTATGCTAAGATATGGTCTAAGAGGCTACCCTACTCCCCCATGAAGGTCGGCCCAGATTTCGTCTTGGACGACTGTGATATAGTGGAAATACATGCGAGGGGATAGCGTGATTGAGGAAGAGAAGAGGGCTGTAGCTAGGCACGTGGCTGAGATGATACCTGACGTTGAGGTCTTAGGTCTAGGGTCAGGCACCACAGTTGCTAAGTTCGTGGAAGAACTGGTTAACCTCGGCAAGAGGCCGAAGGTGGTGGTCACCTCGTCTCAGATAGAGAGGGTGGCCAAGGCTCACGGATTGACAGTTGTGGAACTAGAGGATGAGGTTGAGATAACTGTAGATGGCGCAGATGAGGTAGACCCAAAGGGCAACCTGACTAAGGGGGGTGGAGGGGCTCTCCTAAGGGAGAAGGTGCTGGCCAACAGCTCCAAGAGGTACATAATAATTGCCGACCACACCAAGCTCGTCGACAGGCTGGGAACGAAGACGCCGATACCCGTGGAGATAGTCCCTTATGGTTTCAAGGTGACCATTTCAGCCTTAGAGAGGATGTTTGGGGTGAAGCCCAAGCTGAGAAAGTTAATGGACAGGCCCTTCGTGACCGACAATGGTAACTTCATAGTGGACCTACCAATAAGGGTGGAGAGGCCCTCAGAGGTTGAGACCTCCATAAAGGTGATGAACGGCGTCGTGGATGTCGGTATTTTCACAGGGATGGCCGACGAAATATACGTCGCCAAGGGGAACAAGGTGCTTAGGTACAAGTAACCTTTATTTTGGGTGACTGCAACTAACAAAGGGGTGGCGAGGTAGGGCCGGGGGAGTAGCCGCCCCCTGAACCGGAAGGCTAATGCCGGGGCCAGTAACCTCCGGGGAGAGGTCGAGCGAACCGCCCTGCCCCTCCTCAGGGGGTCCGATGACCTCTGGCCCCAGTGGGCCGCCGGTGGGGCATCCTCATCCGGAGGGATGGGGTGAGCCCCTTTGCCACCGAAGCGGGTTAGGCCCGGAAGGGAGCGGCCCTAAGGTGGACGGTGGCGCTGCTGGGAAAGCTGGAGGGAGCGACCTCCTTTGGAGGGCTGGGCGGGTAGCTCGACCCACCCCGGTGGGGCTCGCCACCCCCTTAAAAAAAGAAGGGGTTTAGATCAGCTGTACCTCAGTCCCGTCATCCTTTATCTCATAGATGTGGATTATGTTGACGGGACAGGCCTGAGCGGCCTCCATGTTGCACCCTAAATCGTCAAGCTCGGTCTTTATCGGGCTAGCCAGCCCGTCCTCGTCCATAATCCAGTTGTCAGGGCACAAGGAGGCACAAACTCCATCAGCTATACAGGAATCCCTATCGTGGACTATCTTGTACTTGGGCATAGGCACCTCCTCCCTAGTGGGGCGCGTATTACCTAGCACTAATATTTTTTAACTTTTCCTCCGGTTATAACAGATATTAATTTTAATTATTTGTGAATTATCCTATAGATAATTTGAAAATTTTGGCATTCTAGATCATTAGTAGGTGATAAGTCCGAGACGTATAAAGCATTTTTCTGGGTAGTAGGGACAGCTCGGGTATAAGTAAATAAGGGTGCAGGGGGTCTTAGAAGAGGTGGTTGGGTTGATAGAAGTTCCCATCAAGCTCATGCAGTTCTTCAATGTGGGTTGGGGAGAAATACTCTTGCTCATACTAATTGCGTTACTGCTCTTCGGCCCCAGGAAGTTACCAGAGCTTGCTAGATCAGCTGGGGAGGCGGTCAGAGAGTTTAGAAAGGCGAGCTCCTCCTTGATGGAGGAATCTAAGGAGGAAAAGAGGAACAAGGATGAGGAGGAGAGTAAAAGATTGAGGGAACTCGCCATGAAGCTAGGCATAGACGTGGAAGGAAAGAGCGATGAGGAGATAATGAAGGAGATTGAGAAAATTGCCAAGAAGTCGTGATTACCTAATCCTATGCATCTTTTTAGCCAGCAGGTAGGCCAACGTGTACAGTACCAAGAAGGGCGCTGCTAGTAAGAACATTGACACTGGCGTAGGATCCGGAGTCACAATTGCTGTCACAGCGAATATCACGAAGGTTACGTACCTCCAGCTCTTCTTCAGGGTTTCCGGCGTTATCAAGTCTAGGTAGGCTGCAAAAGCAACAACCAGAGGGAATGTGAAAGACAGGCCTATGGTGAGCATCCCAAATATAACAAAGGAGAAGAACTCCTTAACCGAGAAGGTGAGGCTAACCCCTCCCAACATGAAGAGCCAGGTGAGTACTACCATAGTAATTGGAAGTATTATGTAGTAGGCGTAGAGAACCCCCGCCAGGAACAGGGTTAGGAAAAGCAGAGTAAACAGAGTGAGGTACTTCTTTTCGTGTTCCAGAAGGGCTGGCTCCAAGTACTTGTACACGTGATAACCTATGTAGGGGGCAGACACTACCAGGCCGAAGAGAATGCCAATCTCCAGGAGAACTTCGATTGAATCCACCCATCCCACGGCTATCAGCATGACCTCTAACTTCTTGATCCCCAAGACCTTAGCGACCGGTTTAACTAACGGGTTGTTCAGGTTTATCATGTCGTCCCTTATCTTCCTCATCAAGTAGAAAGCTATAGGGGTATATCCCGGTTCTCCAGTGAGTATCTGGACTGGTATCACGAAAGACAATGCTGTGGAGATCGTTAGGGCTATTAGTATCTTCTTAAGCCTTTCCAAGAGTTCAACGAGATGCTCCTGCCAAGGAGCCTCCTTGTCGCCAGCCACTTTAGATCTCTAGAAAGGGGTAGCCATTAATTAATAGGGTTTCTCAGTTCTCATATGACAAAGCTATTTAAGAGGCTCACCCGCTTAAGTGAGGCCCTCGCTATCTATTTGCCTAGAGTTGAACCTGTTGGCGTTGAAGAGGTGCCATTACAACAGGCGTTGGGCAGGGTTCTGGCCACTAATTTAACGGCCGTTATGGACGATCCGCCATTTTCTAGGGCGGCGTTCGATGGATACGCCGTCAGAGCTAGAGACACCTTCGGCGCCTCCAGAAACTCGCCGATAGTGCTTAAGGTCGTTGGAGAAGTGAAGGCTGGAGATGAACCAAAAATTAAAGTTGGAGAGATGGAAGCTGTAAGGATAGCCACCGGGGCTCAGCTTCCAGAGGGGGCTGATGCAGTCCTGGCCCTTGAGGATTCTAAGGAGCTTGACGGGGTTGTTGAGGTCTACAAGCAGGTGTCCGTTGGGACTAACGTGGACCCGCCGGGTTCTGACTTCAGAAAGGGCGAAGTTTTCCTGGAGGCGGGCAGGATCTTAGGGGGCTTTGAGCTGTTGGCCGTGGCATCCCAGAACATAACCACGCTTAAAGTGTGGAAAAGGCCTACCGTAGCCATTATCGCCACTGGAGATGAGCTAGTAGAGCCCGGGACTCCGCTAAACGGCGGGAAGGTAATCAGCTCCAACAGGTTCATGATAGAGGGCCTTTTACGGGATGTAGCTGATGTACACTACCTAGGCATAGTCAAGGACGATGAGAGTTCGATAAAAGAGGCCGTAGAGCACGCCCTGAAGTATGACATAGTGGTCACCACTGCTGGCACAAGCGTGGGCAGGAGGGACTTAGTCCCTAAGGTGTTAGAGGATCTGGGAGGTGAAGTCGTAGTTCATGGCATAGCGATAATGCCTGGAAAGCCGACCCTCCTGGGAATCCTTCAAGGCAAGCCCTTCGTTGGGCTTCCTGGCTATCCAGTGTCCGCATCTATAGTGGCCATGGAGGTCTTGACCCCCATAGTAGACAAGGCTGCTGGGATAAAGGGGAGGAGGTTATGGAGCACCGTTAAAGCCAGGCTAACCAGGCGCATACCCTCCCGGCCGGGAATAAGACATTACGTTAGGGTGAGGCTCAGAGGATCTAGCGAGCCTTATGAGGCGGAGCCCATAAGGATAACAGGGTCGGGGATAGTCAGTTCATTGGTTAAAGCGCAGGGCATTGTAGTAGTTCCAGAGGACCTAGAGGGTTTTGAGAGGGGTGAGGTCGTGGACGTCAGGTTGTTGAGGGGGTGGAGTTGGTGAGAAAGGTATTCAGGAAGTTGGCGAAGCTGGATGAGGTTTCAAGCTTACTGTCCAAGTATGAGTTCAACAAGGTTGAGGAGGTACCCTTAGAAAGGGCCTTGGGAAGGACGCTCGTTGAAGACGTTTACTCGGAGGTAGACGTCCCCTCCTTTGACAGGGCCTCCCTGGACGGCTACGCAGTCAGAGCCGAGGACACATTCGGGGCAGATGAGGACAGGCCAAGCGTCCTGAAGGTCATAGGCAAGGCGGCTGCAGGTCACCCTTTCGTCGGCGAGGTAGGGCCTGGCGAGGCTGTAGAGGTGGCTACGGGAGCCCCCTTACCCAGAGGGGCTAACGCTGTTGTTATGGAGGAACACACTTCTAGGGAGAACAATAAAATCCTCGTTTACAGGGCTGTGGCGCCCGGAGATAACGTTCACGGGGCAGGATCGGACATAAGAAGGGGGGAGCTAGTTCTTTCGGCGGGAACGATCTTAACGCCGAGGGATATAGGGGCCCTCGCCGCCGTAGGACTTAAGTCGGTGAGGGTCAGGGGCAAGCCCAGGGTCGTAATATTCTCCACGGGAGACGAGCTCGTGAGTCCCGGGGAAAAACTGGGCTTCGGCAAGATATACGATGTGAACCAATATACCTTGGCCACCTCAGTTATCGAGGACGGAGGAGAGCCTATACTGGGCGGCATATTGCCTGACGACGAGGTTAAAATGAGAGAAGCGATAAAAAAAGGTCTGAAGCTGGGCGACCTAATCATCATATCCGGAAGCACGAGCGTCGGGGCAGGGGACGTGATCTACAGAATAATGAATGAGCTAGGCCCCCCGGGCGTCTTAGTCCACGGAATAGCCATACATCCCGGTAAGCCAACCATAATAGCTGAGGCTAATGGGAAGCTCATACTGGGCCTGCCAGGATATCCCACTAGCTCTCTAACCGCCTACAGAACCCTGGTTTCCCCCCTTATCAGGAAGTGGGCCGGGCTCCCGCCTATGGAGGAGGGCTTAACCGTGGAAGCCATTGTCGCCGAGAGGATCTTTGGAGAAAAGGGTAGAAAGGACCTGCTACCAGTACACTTGGTTAAGGACGAGGATTACCTAGTCTTCCCTGTGCCAACCGGTTCTGAAGCCATAACCACTCTAACACGAGCCGATGGTTACATAGTCATGGATGAGGATCAGGAAATTATAGAGGAAGGCGAGAAGGTCTTGGCTTATCTGTACGGCAAAGGCGTTATCCCGGACCTCTCGGTAATGGGGAGTCACTGTCTGGGCTTGGAGCTCCTGCTGTCTGAGTTAAGGAGAAAGGGCTTGAGGGTTAAATCGGTTTACGTAGGATCGACGGGCGGCTTCAAGGCGATAAGACATAGGGAGGCAGACGTAGCTGGCGTGCACGCCTTAGACCCTGAGACTGGGGAGTATAACACAAGCCTCATGGACAAGTTCTCCCTTAGGGGGAAGGCCGTTCTTTTGAGGGGTTACGTTAGGGAGCAAGGCATTATAGTGGCCAAAGGGAACCCCAAGGGCATTAAGTCCGTGGCTGACCTCTTCAGAGAGGACGTGCTTATGATAAACAGGAACAGGGGCTCCGGAACTAGAATAATGATTGACCTCCTCCTAAAGAAGGAAGCAGAGAAGATGGGGATTAACTTCAGACCCGATAGGATAAGGGGTTATTGGACTGAGGCCAAATCCCATAACGCCGTGGCGGCGGCCATAGCCAACGGGGTGGCTGACGCCGGAATAGGGATAAGGGCAGTTGCTGAGCTATATGAGCTTGAGTTCATACCCCTGTTCAAGGAGAACTACGACTTCATAGTAAGAAGGACCTCCATGGATAAGAGAGGGGTAAAGGAGTTCCTGAGAGCTCTTAAGGACGAGGGCTTCAAAGCAAGGTTATCGAGAGTACCGGGGATAGAGGTACCTAAAGACATGGGAGATGTTATTTACGAGTAGAGCCCGCTAGCCAGACCAGGTGAGAGGCTTCAGGCAGTATTAATTCGGTGAGAGCCAGCTCAGCAGCGTCTGGGGAGCCAGGTAGCGCGAACACTAACCTTCCCCTGTAGACTCCCGCAAAGGCCCTGCTGGCCATAGCTGAGCTGCCCACCGTGGAATAGCTCAAAAACCTGAAGAGCTCCCCGAACCCCGGGATTTCCTTGTCCAGCATAGGTAGTAAGGCTTCAGGTGTCACGTCCTCAGGGTGAACCCCAGTGCCTCCTGAGAATATGATGACGTCAGAGTCTCCTGCCGACCTAATTAAGGCGGACCTTATCTCGTGCACGTCGTCAGGTATGACCTCCCTCCTGACCACCGAGTGGCCTGCCTCCTTCAACTTCCCCTCTATCGTCTCCCCGGTGATGTCCTCCTTGCCGGTTCCCTTAGACCTGGAGGTGCTCACTATAAACACTGAAAAGGACAATTTCTTGGGAGCGTGCTTCTTATGTTCTGCGGGAACGCTCATATAACCTTCACCTCAAACACGGCTACCGGGTTGGTTATCCCGATCCTTAATAGCACCTCAGGGTTAACTTCACCGATCACTCCCACCTCATCACCGTTAGCTAGGACCTTAGCGCACCTGCCCTCAAGTAAAGGAGGCTCGCTATGCTCCTCCAACTTAATCTCAATCCCCAGAGAGCTCATTAGAAACTTCAGGTGGGAGTACACGTCTTCGAAGCCAACAGATATGTCTGAGTAAGCTGCCCCGAGCCTTCTCTCATCTCTGGCCCCGGTCTCCGAGCTCTCATCCACCAGGACTACGTCCCCTATCTCGAAGATCTTTTGGGGATATGAGACGTGGGTATTCTTGGACAGGAAGTGGAGCAACCCGGGGATCAAGGAATCTCTGAGCACAGAGTAGCTCTCTGACACGGGATTGGCCACCTCCACCACGGGCCTTTCAGGCCTACCAATGGAGGTGAACAGAGCTTCCTTGCTCGTCATTATGTAGTTAAGGACCTCTTGATACCCAAGGCCTATCATGAGCTCCCTGTACTTTGTTGAGGCCTTTTCCACAGGGTGTCTCCTTCCAACGGTCATGACGTTGTTTGGAAGCTCGTATCCCAGCCTATTTAGTCCATAGGTTATGGCTACCTCCTCGGCCACGTCAACCGGGTGCAGGAAGTCGTTCCTGTACGGCGGAACCCTGACCACCAGCCCCTCGCTTAACTTGACATCCAGCCTAGCCCTGAGGAGGGACTCTTTAATCTCTTCTTCAGAGATGTCAAGGCCTACTACGCTTCTTATGAAGGGTATTTCTGCCTTCACCTCCGTTGAAGTGGGAGTCGGCGTCTCTAGCTCTGTGCCGTCAGGATAGATTACTGAGCTTGTGTGTATCTCTCCCCCTCTCTCCGCCAAGGAGTAAGCTATTATGTTGAGAGCTTGGGTCACTGCCTTAAGGTCGGTCCCCGTGACGTCTATCAGGACGTCCCTAATTCCTGGGGTGAGCCTAGTCAGCTCAGAGTTTATAATGGGAGGCATGCTCAACACGTTGTCCTCAGAGTCCAGTATGAGCGGGACAAGGCCCTCTGGGTTTCGGATTATATGACCGTACTCCTTGCCCTTATCTAACTGCTCCAGCACCTCCTTGGCAGTCATCTCGAAGGGTTCCCCCAGGGGAGTGAACACCACTTCACTAGCTGACCTAGCGTCATACACTATAGGGGGGGTTACCTTAGAGAAGTCGTGCAAGCCTATAGCCACCCTTCTCCTGTTTCTGCCTATGGTGTCGTGTAGCTTCTCTTGAGCTTCTATAAGGGAGATAAGGCTCTCCTCCGTTGAGAGGTCCACGTGCTTCACCAAGCCCACGACTACGTAGGGTCTAACCTTCTTGACGCTCTCACTTACCTTGGTCTCTATAGACCTCCTCACTACTTTGTAATGTGGGATACCCAGCTCCCTGCCCATAACCCCCTTTAACATCCTAGCTAAGCCCTCTATCGTAATCAAGTCCATCCTGTCGGCTGGTATTTCGAACTCCACCTCTTCCTCAGTGAAAGATTCCAAGTTCACCTTTGTGTCCTCTAGCAGGTTCTCCAGGTAATCCTCATCCAATTTAACCCCAAGGAGTCTCTCCAGCTCTGACTTGGGAAAAGTAACTACGGGCATTCATCTCACCCTGGAATTTCTCAGGAACTCCAGGTTCTGGGAGTGGAGCTCCCTTATGTCATCTATGCCCAGCCTCATCATGGCCAGCCTGCCTATTCCTATCCCCCAGGCAAGAGCTTGAACCCTGGGGTACTCGTACCCTAGGGGGATCATCATCTCAGGTCTGAACATGCCGGATCCGGCTATTTCTATCCAACCTAATTCCGGGTGCTTGACGTAGGCCTCCACGCTTGGCTCCGTAAAGGGGAAATAAGCGGGCCTGAACTTGACCTGATCAAAGCCCAGCTGTTTGGCAAACTCGGCTAGAAAGCCCATCAAGTGTCTAACGCTCATGTTCTCTGCTAAGACTACGCCTTCGCATTGATGGAACTCTATGGCGTGGGTCTTGTCAGGAGTTTCGGGCCTGAACACCTTGTCTATAGCGAATATCTTGTAGGGGACAGGGAGACCCGAAGCCAACGTCCTGGCTGAGGCGGCTGTCATCTGAGACCTCAACATGAGCCTCCTGGCTATGTCAAAGCTCCACTTGTACTCCCAACCCCTGGATCCCGTGATCCACCCGTTTTCATGGGTCTTACTAACCTTCTCGACCAGTTGCCCGTATTTACTCAAATCAGCTGGTCTTGACGGAACTTTCACCTGATAAGAGTCGTGAACTTCTCTAGCAGGGTGATCCTGGGCCTGGAAAAGCACGTCGAAGTTCCAGAACTCGGCTTCCACTATGGGGCTCTTAACTTCTACGAACCCCATGCCTATCAGTATCTCCCTTACCTCCTCTAAGAACTCTTGATATGGGTGGGGCTTCCCAGCTATCACGAGGGGAGGCTCGGCCTTCAAGTCGTACCTCTTCAACCTCTTTTTCTTCCATTCTCCAGCGATAATGAGATCCCTCGTAAGCTTCCCTACCTCCTCTACTACGGAAACTTCGCCAGAGGCTATCCTCCTTCCCAGCTCAGTTAAGATAACGACGTACGACCTTTCCTCCTCCGCTTCAATGAGCCCCCTCCTCTTAAGCCTATCTATGAGGCCTTTATCCACCCAATCCAGCTGAGACTTACCCTCTTTCCCTAGGGCCTCAATTACCTTTCTCTCTGGGATATCATCACCTTGAAGCCTGACCTTGCCGTCGCTTATCTGTATTAAGTCCTTCCTCTTGGCTTCCCCTACTGCAACGTTGAACTCTTCACCTAGCTTCTCTCTGAGCACGTTTATAGGGGCCTCCCCACCTGCTAACTTTAACTCTCTGATCAGCTTCTCCTCCGGCAGGCCTTCGGTTAAGTGTCTCAGACCTCTCTCAGTCAGCTTGTAGTAGATCCTGGATTCCTCCCTCACCTCAACGATTCCCCTGTCCCTGAGGAGGAAAGCCCAAGCCGAAACCTTGCTCTTGTCCAAGGGCAGATCATCGAGCCTGGATGTGCCCCCATAATCTATTAAGAGCTTAAGAAGCCTTATCTCACCAGGGCTGAGCGATATCTCCTCCAACTTCATCCCCTAGGCTTATAGTCAGACCTCCTTGTAAATCTCACTTATATTCGTTCCTTTTAGCTACGGCAATAGATCATCTTATGGGCCTGCCGTAGTAGATGCCATCCCTATCCCTGATTACCCTCAGTTTGAGTTCAACTCCTATAGGAAATTCTCCTAACACCGTTATCACCCTCTTTCTGGCAATAGCTAGGCTTTCCCCCCTTCTCCAGCCAGGGAGAACCACCTTAGCCATGACGGTCTCCCCTTTTCTCATGGTCTTAGGCACTGGTTTTACGTCCCTGATGCCGAAGTCCTCCCTCCTGAGAATCAGCTTTACTCCGAACTCCTCCTCATACTCCCTCAACCTTCTGTAGAACTCCCTCCAAGACATGGGCCTAACCCCCTTGGGTTTCCTGCCTCCTTTGTAAACCTCGTACTTCTGGATTCCTAGAGGAGGCCACCTCTTCCCAGCACCTATTTTTAGGGCAAACTCGATCAGTTTGGGTATGTCCTCGTCATTTATCCCAGGAACCCATACGGGAGCTATCAACAAGTCTATTGAGCTTTTGGCTATCTCTTCAGCCACCTTTAGCACCTTATCCAGCTTAAACCACGGACTCCCCGACAGGTATCTGGCCCTCCCCTCATTGAGGGAATCTATGCTCAAGTTTATCCTGTCCATGCCAGCCCTCTCCAGGGACTTGACTAGATCAACTGTAAGAAGCGGGCCGTGGGTCTGGGCGGAGATAACCTTGACTTGAGGGATCTCTCTTATCCTTTCAACGAGCTCCACCATGTGGGGGTAGGTAAAGGGATCTCCCACAGTGTCTATGTGGGCCTCTATGTCGTCCACGTTCTTATAGGCCACTACCGACGAGAACCAGTCCATCATGTAGTCTAGGTCTACTACGTACTCTGATCTCCTAGTTCGAGACCTTGGACCTGCATCTGTAGAGCAGAATATGCAGGAGAACGCGCATGTTGATATTGGCCTGACCTGTATCAGGTTCGTCCCTCTGTCAACTAGACCAAAGGCTACGCTTCCCATTAAAGGCACTCCACTCTCCCTGGTGATCCTGACGACCTGCCTGCCGGTTAGGACCATCGACACGAGCTAGTAGAGTTCACAGCAATATAACTGTTGGGAGAGTTACATAAATAATAGGCCTCCTGGAATTCGGGGGGGCTCATGAGCACAAAAGAGCTTGTGATTTCCTCAATAGGGGGAGCCCTATACGCTATTGTCGGCTATCTGACCTATCTAGGACTGACTTTCTATGGAGTCAGGTTTTGGCCTGCTGTAGTCGTTCCTGCAACGATTTCGTGTTTGTACGGTGGCTTAGTGGGCGGGTTGTCAGCGGCTATAGGGATATTTATCTCAGACATGATGACTCACGGGAACGCCCTCTTAAGCCTAAGCGTGGGAGTGACCTCTAACTTCATAGGGTTCTACATAGTGGGCGAGCTAGCGGGTAAGGAGAAGTACTCCTTCAGGAGGTATCTTATCGCAGTCACCCTAGGCTTGCTCGTCGGTCACGTGATAATAGGTTTGGGGCTCTTGGCCTGGAGCCAGGCCTTTCCCCTACCATTCCAGAAGGAGGTTACCCCACTTAGCTTTGAGGCTGCAATGATAATAGGGTTCACGACCTTCGCCTGGGAGCTCCCATTCGCTTACGTGCTGGTCCCCCCCATAGTTAGTAAGGTTATGAGGGCTAAGTTACAGGAGGCCTCTACCCGTTAGGAAGTGGTTGAAATGCTGATAGTGGGCCTTGACATGGGAGGAACCACCACTAAGGCCGTGCTAATCTCTGAGTCTAAGATATACGGTAAAACGGTCGTGGTGGCATCAGATCCGTTAGCTGCAGCTGCAGGAGCTATAGGCAAGCTACTATCCGAGTTAGGCATTTTGATGTCTGAAGTTGAAGCCATAGCTTCTAGTGGAGGGAAGACTAAGCCCCTACCACCTAAGATTCTGGGGTTGGACGTCGTGGAAATAGATGAGATAGAAGCTGTAGGCGTGGGAGGTCTCTTTCTATCGGGAACTAACGAGGGGGTGGTAGTCAGCGCAGGTACCGGAACCGCTATAGTTGAGGTGAGGCGAGACGGTAACAGGACTCTGGTTAGACACTTGGGAGGAACCGGCGTCGGTGCGGGCACCTTATCCGGCTTAGGGAGATTGCTCCTCAGGAGGACCAACGTTAACTCAATAATAGAGCTCGCCTCTAAAGGAGATCCGAGGAACGTAGACCTTACCGTGGGCGATATAGTAGGTGGTCCCATCGGTCTTTTAACGCCCGACGTGACGGCCTCCAACTTCGGCAAAGTTGGTGATGTTGTTTCGCCGGAGGACGTCGCTGCTGGCCTAGTGAACATGGTCGGGCAAGTTATAGGGACGGTGTCTTTCTTCGCTGCCAAATCCGTGGGGTTACATGATAGGATAATACTAGTTGGAGGTCTGGTCACACATGAGCCCGTGTTAAGGGCCATACTCAAGCCCATAAGGTTGTTCGGAGGGAAAGCTACAGTACCAAAGGATCCTCAGTTCGCCACTGCCATAGGGGCTGCCCTCAGGTTGCTGACAGATAAATCATCTCTGGTAGGGTGATAAGGTGAGGGAGTACCCAAATCATCCCCTGCCAGGGGTGGGAGGGGTTCTCCTTAGGAACGGCAAAATCCTCCTGGCCAGGAGAAAGACCGAGCCAGGTAGGGGTTATTGGGCCGTGCCCGGCGGGCTAGTAGAGCTAGGTGAGACTCTTGAAGAGGCGGTTAGAAGGGAAATGCTCGAGGAGACGGGCTTGGAGGTGGTGCCCCTCTACCCCATCTACGCGGACACAGTCCTGGTGAGGGACCCTGATGGGAAGGTTAAGTACCACTACGTGCTTGTGGACCTGCTGTGTAAACAGGTTGGAGGCAGGCTTAGACCTGGGGGAGATGTGAAAGAGGTCAGGTGGGTGGAGTTAAATCACGCCCTCAAGTTAAAGCTTGCCGATTCCACTAGAAAGCTCATAGAGTCCCTCGCCTCTGGTTTCAGGATAAGTATAAGGAATAGGGACGTGGATAGGGTACTAATAGGGGTGCCCAGGGGACACAAACACAAGAGAGTCATTTTGAAGCTTAGGAACGGCTCCATAATAATACTGCACGAAGCCACAGCGGAGAACTTGGCTAGGGCTATGGTGGAGGTGGAGATGCACCCTTCCAGGGAAGCAATAAGTTTGCGAGGAAGGGAGCTTGATATTAGAAAGCAGGATTATGATAAGTACCAGCTGCTTGAGGAAGACCTACCAGAGGACCTTATAGTTGATGAAATTACCGAGATAATCGAGGGGGAGAGTCCGGAAGACAGTGAAAGTTAATTATTTTTCGAACCCAGTACGGCTTGCAAGGGTGTGAGGGTGAAAAGGCCTACCAGGTCACTGATAGTTGGCAGGTTTCAACCGCTGCATTACGGACACCTCCACGCTTTTAAATACGCTCTGTCCAAGACCGACGAGCTCGTTATCGCTATAGGGAGCTCGCAGTATTGCTGTGAGCCTAGAAACCCCATGTCCTGCGATGAGAGAATGGAGATGATAGTCAGGGCTTTAAGGAGGGAGGGGTTCAACATGAAGAGGATTTACCTCTCCTCAGTGCCTGATACCGAGTCTCCCGAGGAAGTGTGGGGTGAGCTTGTCTTGGACAGGGTGCCTAGGGTGGACATAGCCTTCTCAAACGACCCAGAGACGGTAAAGGATTTGAGGGCCGTTGGGCTTAAGGTGGAGGGTATACCCTTCCACAGGAGGGACCTCTACGAGGCCACCAAGATAAGGGAGCTAATGTTGAAGGGAGATGATCACTGGAAGCTCTTGGTACCCCCCTCGGTGAGGGATTTCCTCATTGAGATAGACCTGGAAAGCAGGATAAAAAAGATATACTATAAGCAAAAGAAGATCAATCGCCTTTAGAGGGCAAGATCCTCAGGTTATCAGATTTAGCCGCCTCAACTACCCTCCTTCCTAGAGGACTGGCCCTGGCTAAGGCTATCCTCCCCTTGGAATCCGTGGTGAGAGTGGCTAGCTCCCTTGAACCCGAGTAGAGGGTTACCTCTGTGTTGGCCATCTCTGGCCCTAATTCTAGGATTATCGTGTGCTTCCTCTTCCTGAGCCTGTACTTGACAGGGACCTCCACGGTTATGGCCTCCTCCTGAGAGGGCTTCTTGAGAGGCATGACCACTATCTCATCCCCGAAGGTGTATATCTCATACTCCACGTTGCCGCTTTCGAAGTCCTTGACCAGGACAACTGGCCTAGCCAACGAAACGTCTTTCATGCCCGACGGCATCTTCACCACGATCTTGAGGCTGTATACCTTCTGAACCCTACCGTCCTTTATGAATATCAGGGTGTCGACCACGTGAGGAAGCACGCCCAAGTCCACCCTGCCTATAAATCTCTGTATTGCCTCTATTGGAAAGCCGCAATGGACCACTCCTATCATGCCCACCCCTGCCAGCCTCATGTCCACGAATATCTTGAAGTCCTGAGTCTTCCTCATTTCATCGAATATAACGTAGTCAGGTCTAACTAGGAGCAATAGGTCTGCTGTATTCTCAAATGAGCCGTTTAGCCTGCCGTACTGAGTTATCTCCGGACCCACCTGCAGATCCCTGGGTGACTCCAGAGTCTTGACGATTCTGCCCCTGCTCCTATAGAACTCGGCTAGGGCACTAGCGAAGGTAGTTTTCCCAGCGCCGGGCGGTCCAGCTATCACTATGCCCTCGGCCCTTTCCCTAAGCCTCTCCTTCAATTTTTCGCTCAGGTTGTAGTCGTCCAGGGTTACCTTAACCAGGGGCCTAACTACAGTGATCTCTAACCCGTCAGAGAAGGGAGGAAAGGCCAATAAAATCCTAAAGCTCCCTATCTGTATTATGTAAGCGTCTTTGTGCTCAATTTCCACGAAAGCGTTCGGGTCAGTCTTGGCCTTTTCTAGTATCTCATAGGCCATGGACCTCAGCTCGTACTCTGAAAGGGGTTCTTTCGAGAGTTTAACGAGCTCGAAGTTTCCAGGAGTTCCCCTTTTGGCCATGGGAGGGGCTCCTTCCTTAAGATGAACGCTCATGGTGTACTCATCGAAGTATTTGGATATGGAGAGACCCTCCCCTAATGGCCCTATGTAGAGGACTTCAACTCCCCTGGCCATAAGGGCAAGGGCTGTGACCCTGTCTCCTGTAACCACTTTCCCACCCATAGAGCTGGCCAGATTAGCTAGGGATTCCACCCCCTTATCTTTAGACTCCCTTACCTCCACCGACTCTATGACTCCTTGCTCCGCGATCTTCCTGAGCCAAACAATCTCGTTTAGCCCTCCTAAGGCGAATCTGTCCCCTTTAGCCGACTTCCCTTCCAGTTCTGAGAGCACCCAGGAGGGAATAACCACCTTAGATCCTCTTATCTTCTCTAGGTTATCGTTAAGCCTGAGGAGAGACCTCACTAGTACATCCTGACTTAGTATGACTATTTTATTCATCAGTTCCTTTCAAAGAACACCACCATATAAGGGTGATGCTCTTGGATGTGGTGTTCATAAAGATCGGCGGATCCCTGATTACCGATAAGAAATTAGGTGATTTTAAGATTAATTTTGAAGTAATTGATGGAATTTCCGAGGATATGAAGGAAATAATGAACAATTACAGGATCGTGTTGGCCCATGGAGCTGGAACCTACGGTCACAGACCGGTGAAGGAGTATGGGCTTCAAAGGGGGTTAAACGGCAAGCTTGTAGAGGCATCTGAAGTGCTACATATGGTCAGGATACTTAACAACGCTGTAGTCGGCAGGCTAATACTTAACGGAATCCCTGCCGTCGGCGTGTCTCCCAGAGGATTTATGACCTGGGACGGTAGCCACAAAGCTTTTACTGAACAGATCATCACTATGCTGTCCTGGGGGTTCGTTCCCGTCTCTCATGGGGACGTGGTCTTCTCATACAAGGAAGGCGCGAAAATAGTGTCGGCAGATGAGATCCCCTTAGTGCTCTCAAATACCATATCAAAGGCCGTGTTTCTCACAGACGCTCCCGGCGTTTTAGACGAGAGAGGTGTCGTGCTAAGGGAAGTTAGCAAGGATTCCAAGATCTTTAAGGGGGATGCTGGGATAGACGTGACTGGGGGGATGCTTGGTAAAGTTGAGAGGGCCTTAAAATTAGCCGAGCTAGGAGTAGACGTAATCATAACGGATTATAGATCCAGAGGTGATCTGATAAGGGCCTTGAGGGGGGAGAAAGGCACTAAAGTTACCACGTAACCTCTTCCTCCAGTAGCTTCTTTGGGGCCACCAAAATGTAGTATTTCTCGTTACCGGATAGCTCCTCTATAACCCTCTGAGCTAGGGACCTAATAGGATCTTTAAGCCCCGTCCTTCTCTCAACGTCTTCATAACTTTCAAACCTCTTCTTCTGTCTCTCCTCAAGTATCTTCATCATAGTTTTCTTGCCTACCCCCGGGAGGAGCTCTAACTGATGCAGCCTTGGAGTTATAGGGACGCTCTCGTTGAAGAACTCCACGAAGAACTTCTCATTTTCCTTTAATATCTTAGTAACCAACTGTTCTAACCCGAACTTGGCAGTAGATGGCAGGTCGTCGTAAGACAGGTATCTTAGAAACCTGCTCACCTCCTTCCTCTGTCCCTTACCAACGTATATCTTATCCCCGTCCATCAACTCCACGTTAGGCCTCAGGGAGAACTCCATGAGGATAAAGTATCTATCCCCTAAGACATGAACGCTTCTCTTAAATCTGTCAACATAGACCACGTAAGCCCAACTGTCGTGGGGCTTCCTCCTCCCAGGGACGTACCTCCACATCGTCTGACAGCACCTACTCCCCTTCTTCTACCAACGATTTGAGTATGGACAGCATTTCTTTATAATTTTCCTGGGTTAAGAGGGGATAATCTTTGTACAGATAAGCCTTCAGCTCATCAACTGAAGAAGGTATCACGTTGACCAACATTATAGCGTGCTCCTCAGACAGGCCGAACTTCTCCATTAGCTGATTGACTGCCTCTCTAGCCTTCTTAGGATCATCCACCTTGGTGAACTTGGAGAGATAGTGAAGAAGCCTCTTCTGATCGATGGTCAACTCGGCCACATTGTTGGACCATCTTTCGAACACTATTGACTTTACCTCAGCTAAAGTTAGGGGTTTCTTCTGAGTCGCTGACAACCCCTTCCCCCTAGCCCTTATGCCTCTTCAGGTGAACTGGTAGCACTATTAGGTGCTTTACCTTGTCCCCCAGCTTCACGTCAACTAGGTAAGCGGACCCCCTCTTCCAGACCACCATCACTACTTTGCCCTGGTATCTCCTGTGGGGCATCCCCCTCCTGATTGAAGGCTCCACATCTATTACTACCTTCTCCCCCACGCTAAACTCCTTAAGGAACTTGGCGGGGGACGGTATACCTCTCTCCCTGGGGGTCTTGGAGAGGAAGCTCCTGGACTTGTGGAGAAAGCCTGCTGACCTCCTACCCAAATTTATCACCCTTCAGCCTACCACCTCTAGGACATCAAGTTCCTTACAAAAAGATTTCCTTCCCAGCACCTCGGACACGCTGGGGGTGGTCCTCCCGTCATCGCCGGATATGAGCTCCTTCACATATAAACCTCCATCGCACTCGATTTCGAGCTCAAAATGCCGTTCATCTACCATTTTGGCTTTGAGCCAATAAACTTTCTTCCTTCTGACGATGTCCGCCCTTCTCCACAAGACCCTTTTGGGGGTCCTCTGGTATATAACCCTGTCCCTGAAGAACTCCTCTAACTTCTTCAGGTCTTCTGGGGAGACCTTTCCCTCCTCAACCTCCACGTGAGCCCTGTACCTCTTTCTTATCTTGTCTGACATCTCCTTTATCTTCCTGACTTCTGACCTATCAGCGTACCTCAGGTTGAGCACCTCAACTTCGCCAGAGGACCTTCTGTTTATCTCGTCCTCTAACCTCTTCAAATCCACCCTTCTAACCCTAGGCCTCTTCACCTCCATGACGAAGGGCCTTCCGTTGCCTAGCATCCTAGCGTCTACATCCTCCCTTCCGCTGGCGTGTAAAACGTAGTCCTCAGCTTCGAAGAACTCCCTCATGACCTCGCCTATAGCCCCCTCTACCGAACCTTCAGCTATTCTCCCAGTCCAGTTGCATTTCTCACATCCCTTTCCACCACAGTAGGGGCATATGGACCTAGATTGGGACAACCCCCTCTTCAGCTTTCTGTACCTCCCGTACACAAACACTGGCTTTATCCTCAACCCTATAGACTTCGTCTCGAAGTCCAGCAGCACCTCCACGTCAGGGTCCTTGGACACTTCCCTGCCGGTCCTAGCTGATAGGACCAGGTCGGCCCACTTTATCAGGGTCAACTTGACCGAGACCATGTGAGGGGGGTTATATTTAGCCCTCAGCCTGTCCTCCTTCTCTACTAACCAAGGGGGCAATACTACGCCGGCTTTAACGGTGTAGAACTCCAAACCTTCCAGAGATTTAAGGGCCTTCTCGACAAGGTCATCGAAGGTAGAAGGTAGGAGGTCATTGCATATTTCGCAGCCCTCGTTTAACTGGAGGAGGTTATGTAGCGTGGCCCCCTTAACGTAATTAGGTATCCAAGTCAGGTTAGCCCCCACCAGACTGCCTAGACAGTAGGGGCACAGCCTAACCTCCTTTAGCTTAAACACTCAGACCCATCCTCCTGAGCATCCTCTGCATCTTCTTAGTGGAGGACGACTCCATCAACCTCTTGGTCTTCTGGTAGGACTTCAGGAGAACCCTAACGTCCTTCGATCTGGTTCCAGAGCCTCTAGCTATCCTCTCAATCCTGCTCCCCCTTATTATGGAGGGATTTCTCCTCTCCTCTGGGGTCATTGAGTTTATTATGGCTATCCACTTGCTTATGTTCTCCTTAGGAAGGTCATATGATTTTAAGCTAAGTCCGGGAATCATTCCAAGCAGTTTATCCAACGGGCCCGCCTTGTTCAGTTCCTCTAAGTACTCCCTGAAATCGTTCAGGTCGAACTTACCCTTGGAAATTTTCTCAACGAGCTCCAAGTCTGAAAACGCCTCTTCCACTCGTTTAGCCAGCTCTATCAAGTCCCCTCCGCCTAACAGCCTGGAGACGAACCTCTCTGGGTCAAACCTCTCTAAGTCCTCCAGGGATTCGCCGGTCCCTATGAAGTATATGGGAGCTCCAGCAGCCACTACAGCTGACAGAGCCCCTCCTCCCTTGGCGGCACCGTCTAATTTAGTGACGATCACTCCGCCTACCTTCACCCTCTCGGCGAAGGACTTCGCTTGAGAGAAGGCCGCCTGACCTATAGTCCCATCTATGACTAGCAAGACTAGGTCAGGATTAGCCGCCCTGACATACTCCTCAAGCTCTCTCATCAGGCCTTCCTCGTCCTTATGCCTTCCTGCTGTGTCAACCAGAACTACGTTGTACTTCTCCTTCCTGAACTTGGAGACCCCTTCCCTGATTATCTCGACTGGGTCGCTAGAGTCTATCCTGAATATGGGCACCTCATCTCCTATGAGCTGTTTGAGCTGCTCGTGAGCTGCTGGCCTTATCACGTCCGATGATATTACTGCCACCTTCCCATACCTCTTAGAAAACCAATGAGCTAGCTTAGCCACTGTCGTGGTTTTACCAGATCCCTCGATGCCCACCACCATGATTACGTTAGTCTTCCTGCCCTGTATCGGTAGTTCCGCCCTCTTGCCGCCTAACAGCTGAATCAGCTCATCTATGAGTATTTTTACAGCTAAGTCCTTTCTGCTGACTCCGGGGGGAGGGGTCTCCTTTAAAGCCCTATCCTTCACTTTCCTGGTAAGCTGGAGAACGAGCTTTACGTTTACGTCTCCCTCTATAAGAGCCCTCTGGACGTCCCTGATAAACTCGTGGACAGCCCTCTCATCGAGGGTGGGCTTCCCCCTAACCCTGTCAATGGCCCTCTTGAGGGACTGTCCTAAGGGGATCGGCAACTAATCAGGCTCCCCCTTTAACTCTCACTATCTTCCTCTTGCCCAGGGATTCCCAGTACTCCACTTCGGCTCCAGGTTGGAGCTTACTAGCAAGCTCTTGATCATCTGGTAAGGGTAGCTCAAAGGTCTCGTAACTGCTGAGGTCCATTAGTTGAACGGTTCCCCCGTAAACGTTAAGGACCTGAGCGGACTTCTTGTCCACTATCGGCACCTCTACCGTGGCGTCTGCTGGGAATATCTTGGACCTCCTGGCATTGTCGAAGATCCCCCTGGCCTCTATTCTAACCTTAGCCGCCCCGTGCTTACCGGGCTTGGACTTAGAGACGCTGAGGACCACACAGGGCTCCCCATCAATTACGACATAGCTACCCTTCTTAAGGTCCCCTGCCGAAGCATGAGTAATTCCCATGGGATCACCCAAAATAGGGGAGTGAAATTTCACCTATAAGATTTCTGGAACCTAGCTCTAGCTCCCCTTCCGCCGTACTTCTTGGGCTCCTTCTGCCTGGGATCTCCCTTAAGTATGGTCCTGTCGTACTCCTTGTAGAGTTCCTTTAAGTGTTCTGAGCCCGTTGCCTCAACTAAGGCCCTGCCCACGGCCATCCTTATCGCGTCAGCTTGGGCCATGAATCCTCCTCCCTTGACCCTGACGTAGAAGTCGTACTTCTCCGCGTACTCGTGAGCCAACCACAGGGGTTCCAGTATCTTCATCCTAACGAACTCGTTGGGTGCGTAGACCTCTACGGGAACCCCGTTTATGAAGAGCCTTCCGCTTCCCTCTTTAATAACGGCATAAGCTCTAGCGGTCTTCCTCCTGGCTGAGGCAGCAGTTATAACCCCATCACCCTTCGACATACTTCGCTCCCCTCCAACCTAACAACTTTGAGAGCTCTAAAACAGTTATATACTTCTTCCCGGGCTTGGGCTTCAGGTTCTCTACGGTGTACTTGACGTACTTGTTCGGATCCTTTTTGAGCTCCACGTCCTTCTCTACGTCTCTAAGTTCTGGTGGAACCCCAATGAACACTCTAAGCCTTCTAATGGCCTCTCTGCCCTTAGCCTTCTTCATGGGGAGCATCCCCCTGACAGTCTTCCACACTATCCTGTCAGGAGTTCTGGGCTGAACTGGAGACATCTCTGGCCTTATCCTGCTCTGTATGCTCCTCCTTTTCTTGTACTTCTCAAGCACTGTCTGAGGGTTTCCCGTTATTATAGCCTTCTCAGCGTTGACTATGGCGACCCTCTTTCCCTCTAAGAGCTTCTTGGCCGCATAACTTGAGATCCTACCTAGGATCTTACCTTCAGCATCTATAACCACGTCGAAGCGCATAACATCACCCTAGAATCACGGTGTTGCTTCCTTTGGGGTTTTCCTTAGCGTATTCATCGAGGAAGAGGACCCTTCCTCCAGCCTTTTTAATTTTTTCAGCCGCTGACTTTGAGACGAAAGCCGCTGCTACAGTTACTGGCTTATCTATATCCCCCTCTCCCAGGAGCTTACCTGGTATTATGTAGGCAGAAACCCCTTCCCTGTAGAATTTGTTAACTTTCCACAAGTTAACCTCTATCCTACTCCGGGTGGGCTTCCTAAGCTTCTCAGCTACTGCCTTCCATATAGGAGCCCTGTTCAGCCTGGAAATCTTCTCTAGCTCATTGATCATTTTTATGAGCCTGGGATTCGTGGGCCCAGTCCTCTTCATTTCAGCATCCCATAATGGACAGGAGTTCCCTTTAATAAAGATTGACAAGGCTTGATCGTCTAGTGCGGGGGGTGGGATTTGAACCCACGCGGGCCTGACGCCCACCCGCCCCTCAAGCGGGCGCCTTGGGCCTGGCTTGGCTACCCCCGCCTCCACTTCAATTCTACATCAAGTCCCTATTTAAAGCTAATTGTCATATCTTGGATAGGAACTCGGAGAACTTGGACTTCAGTTGGGCTATAGCCTCCAGGAATATCTCCTCTGGAGTCAAGGAGCCCGTACTCTCGTAACTTAGTATTATCCAGTCCTCTCTCCAGGCAATTTCCACCGACTTCGGCTTTTCCTTCTTACAACCTTCTATGGCATCCTCGCAACCTTCACATTTAGTGAAGTCCTCTACGATCAAGTATTCGTCCTCCTCGCTTATACATCCTTCACAGGGGCTGAGATCACACCCGGATTCCTTCCTTATCCTATATACCGGGAAGTACGTGTAGCCGACTGCCGCTGCCGGTTGCCACTTAGCGTGTTCTTTGCCCCTGCCTAACCTAGCTATAGCCTCGAACCTGAGCCTCTGACCCTTCCTCATCTTTATTATCGGAATTCTGTCGTAAGCGGGAACTATCAGGGGATCGGAGGAGGTTAGATCTCCAGAGTAGACTACTTCGAAGTCCTCCTCGGCCCTCCTGTCAAAGCTCAACACCACAACCCTATCTGGGTTCGCCTTAACTATGTTCAAGTCGGTCTTCAAAGGGACCATGGCCAACCTGTGAGCTATGTACTCATCAAAGAACGGGGTGTCGTTGACGTAGAATACAACCTCATCCACCGCGAAGGTCGGGACTTCTGCGATTATAGCCCTCCTCAAGGAGTTCGCCAGCCCGGGGGTAGTATTTATTAAAAGGATCCTAGCTTTTGAGGAATCTAAATTTAAAATTTTAGCCTTCATTGCCTTCACCTTTCCTCTTTAATATATCAACCCAGGGATTTTCCATTATTTCTTTAAGTATTTCGTCGGGATTAACATCCGCTGAGGGCTCTACCTCAACCCTCCCTCCTCCTTCATCGAAAGGGACTTCTTCAACTTCTCGCTCATCCACGGGCTCCTCCAGATACTCTCTCTCCTCCATTGGATTCTCTATGGAGGGCCTCAGATCTAACTGGATGGGCTGTAACGTGGGTTGCGGACCTATCGCAGCCCCGGACTGTATGTTAGAGAGGAGCTTTATCATAGATTCTAAGAGCTCCACCCTTTTCTCCAATTCCCTTACCCTCCTCTCAAGCTCTTCCCTCGAAGCTCTGCCCTCCACTTCGCTGGCAGTCGTCAGTTGCGAAATCAAAGGTTTTATTGTTTGAATGACAGCCTGTCTTACAGCCTCTACGATATCCTCGCTGGAACTCCTGTGGGAGATCTTAACTTGTGCCTTAGCTTTTGTAGTCAATTGGATTGCAGGTTTAGACCTGAGCTCGCTCATGTCCCTCCAGACGACGTCCAAGTAGCTGAACCTGTCTGGCAGGTCTAACTCCACTTCTGGAGGAGGGCCAGGCAGCCAGATTTCCACCCTGTCTATTCGTCCCTCATAGGACTCGACCTCCTGGAGGCAATCCTCTAAAACTTCGGCTAGCTCAGAAGGATCTGAGGAAGTGGTATAGGTGACTAACACGAAGATGTCCTTGTGCCTGGCGTGTATTCTTAACACGTTCATGTCCTCTCTAGGCTTATCGACCAGCTCAACGGGCCCCCTTTCCCTGTACCACTGATATATCTCCTCCAGGAGGTCTACCTTCGGAATTATGTTAATCCCCCGTTATTGGGAAGGAATGAAAAATTAAATTTTAGACACGCCTTCCCCTTCTGCCGTGAGGCCTCCTACAACCATCGTGGGGTATCGGGGTCACGTCTTCTACCCTGATTAGGATTAGACCTGACCTAGATAGGCCTCTTATAGCTGCAGTAGCTCCCGGTCCGGGTATCCTGCTTTTTATCCCACCTGGCGCCCTGACTTTAACGATTAAGTGCGTTATTCCCTTCCTCTTAGCCTCCTTTGCAGCCGCCATCGCTGCCTTGAGGGCAGCGTATGGAGAGCCCTCTAACCTGTCGGCGTCGACGAACATCCCTCCGGAAAACCTGGCCAGGGTTTCCGCGCCAGTTATGTCGGTGATGTGGACTATAGTGTCGTTAAAAGAGGAGTATATGTGAGCCACCCCAATCTTTCCCTTCTTCTCTTGGGCCGACATCAGCTACTCACCTCTTGCTCTAGACACGAGGGGTGAGTGCACTCTATCTTGTCCTCCTCGTCTAAGGTCACTAAATAGCCTGGTTGCCTTATCCTCCTTCCGTTAATCCTTATGTGACCGTGAGTAATAAGTTGCCTGGCCATATAGGGGGTCTTAGCGAAGCCCTTCCTCCAGACTATCGTTTGGAGCCTTCTCTCCAAGAACTGCTCTACGCTGAGGTCCAGCATGTCATCTAGGGTGGCGTCCTCTGATAGCACGCCCAACCTCTTCAACTTCCTCAGGATAGGTTCTATCTCCTTTTCAGCCTCTTCGGGATTTGCAATCAGTTGCCTAGCAATCCTCCTATACTTCCTAGCCAAGTAGGCCATTCTCAACAGTTCCCTTTTGTTTCTCAACCCGTACTCACCAGCTAGCCTGTTAGACTCCTCCAGGAACTGCCTGCTCCAGGGCTTATAAGGCCTCTCGTACTTCTTCCTGGGCTTCTTCGGATCTCCCATCTAGGCCCCCCCTACTTCTTCCTCTGATAGCCAACAGTTCTGCCCCTCCTTCCGGTGGTCTTAGTCCTCTGGCCTCTAACCTTCAAGCCCAGCTCGTGCCTTATGCCCTTCCAGCTCCTTATTTTCTTCATCACGTTGATGTCCTGAGTCATAACCCAGGATACGTCGTCTCCTGTCAGTATCCAGGATTTGTTAGTCCTGGGGTCCTTCTGTCGGTTCATTATCCACCAAGGTAGGCCGTATTCAGAAGGGTTGTTTACGACGTGCTCTATCCTCCCTAGCTCTTCTTCCGTGAGTTCTCCCAACCTCCTGAACGGGTCTATTCCTGCCTTAAACAGTATTGCCCTAATCAGGGTGTGATTAAGGCCTTTAACATAAGTTAGGGCCGCTGATACAGGCTTGGTACCATCTAAGGTCGTGTTCAGGAGCCTCACTATTTTCCTTATCTCCCTAGCCTCGGACAACCGCTCACCCCTCTTTCACTAGCTACCCTACACAACCACATTTTTAAACGTTTACAGCGCGAGCTAGAGGTCAGCCTCCCAGGCGGTTCCTCAAACAGGTGGCGCCGGGGGTGGGATTTGAACCCACGCGGCCCGTGTGGGCCACTGGCTCTCCAGGCCAGCCCCCTTCCTGGCTAGGGCACCCCGGCCCATATATCAGGGGACCTAGGGATTATTATTCCTTTCGCTTCCACATAGCAGGGTATAAATCTCTAGGCATGACCACTCTCTCTATCTCAGCCACCACGCCTGAGTCTGCCCTTTCTATCTCCTCTGACGACATTAACGACCTTCCTAGGGCGATTAACTCCCCTTTGAGTGTCATCAGAGCGACTAAAGACCCCTTTTTTATGTCAGGGGATAACATGCTAACGCCCTTGGCCTTAAGGCTCGCCCCATGGGTTATTGAGGCTACAGCGCTGTCCTTTACCACTATCTTTGGAAGCCTCTTGACCGCCACCTCTAGGGGGAGTACCACCTCCCTTAACTTACTCTCATCCCCACCTTCCTTCCATGTTCTGTAGGCCTCTAGAACCTCCTCAACCCTACGGCTCTCCCTCTCATTGAATATGCCCGATCTCGTTCTCCTCAGCTCCCTCATGCTAGCTCCAACTCCGAGGTATTCGCCGATGTCGTAGAAAAGTTTCCTTATGTAGGTGCCAGACTCAACGACCGTCCTGAGGAGGACGAACCTTCCCTCCCTCTCTATCAACTCTAGGCTAAATACTCTCCTGACCCTCAAAGCCCTCTTTATCGCAGACTTAAGTGGAGGCCTCTGAAAGATGGGACCTTCAAACTTCTTCAGGGCCTCTAGAAGCTCCTCATCGTTCACTTCACCGTGCAGGTAAAGAACTCCAACGTACTCCTTATCCGTGCCAGCTATCACCCTGCTGAGCTTAGTTGCGTTTCCCAAGACTATAGGTAGGACCCCTGAGACTTTAGGGTCTAGCGTTCCACAATGTCCCACCTTACCCGGGAAGTTGAGTATCCTCTTTATCAGCTTGGTTACCTCGTGAGAGGTGGGCCCCCTGGGCTTATCAAGAATTATTATGCCATTTTCTAGGTGGAGGAGTATGGGCCTCTCACTGGGCCTGTACCCATACTCCCCCGGCTCAGAAGGGGATTTAACAATCAACTCATAAAAATCGTCGCTCAACTCTTAGGCTTCCCCTTCCTCTTCTCTCTCTTCTCTTTCTCCTCTAAGAGCTTTGGGTATAAATCAGTTTGCTTCAATGCCTCTAACACTTGCTCATCACTGGCTCCCTCAGGTATGTCCAGCTTCTCCGGCAGCGGCACAATGTGCTTGACATTTACCCTTCTCCTCCTCACTCCAGTCAGCTCCTTAGGTCCAGTTATCTCCACGTAGTTGTCATCTATAATCCGGACGACGACACAATACCTGCCGGCCTCTCTGCCGGCGACCTTCCTACAGACCCTTCCTACCTCGATCACGGGCATGATAACACCCCTCTTACGAGCGGGTAGAAATCCTCCTCACGGAGGATCACAGGAGGGTTAGCCCCTCCTGGATTGATTGAAGGATTAAAACCTCTCGTAGACACCTGGGACACAGATTTCCGCCGTAAGGCCTGTTAGGCCTCCTCTGGCTCTTAGGGATCTTGGCCATGATGGACCTGGGAGCGGTTGGGGTGGCGTTTAGAGGCCTTCCACACCTGGCGCACTTGGCTGGGGAGTGCTTCTTATGCCTGTAGTGATACACAGTCCTTCCACCAGGAGTTCTCACGGCCACCCTAGCTTTCTTGAGCCTTCTCCTCTTACCACGCTTATTTATGTCCTCGATGATCACCATGGCTTACCCCCTTGGCCTGTAGGATGGGCTCACCTAGTTTTATAACTTTAACGTTAGCTGCTGAGGGACGTTCCCAAGATCCTCTGGAGGATCATCGAGAAGAAGTAAGAGGCTATTATGTAGTAACCTAGGTAGCCCAAGGTGACGCTTGATAAAGCGCTGTCGCCGTGGAAATAATCTACTACGAAGGGTAGAGGGAAAGGAAGTTGGACAACGGGTATCTCCCTATACATTCCGCCCAGTATCCAGAAGATGGCTATTATCGGTATGGTCGTGTAAAGCATAGGCCTCATGCTCATCTTAGTTATCTCGGCTTGAGCGGCGTTCGCCTTAGGCTTCATTCTATCGATTTTCTTCTTCAGCTTTTTGTCGTCTGGATTTCTCAGGAGCTGTTTCTGGAGCTCGTTGTACTCCTTGACTATCTTCTGTAGCTCCCTCATCCTCTGGTAGTCTATCTCCCTCTTGCTTATTAAATTTACAAATAAATTTATGAATAGGGCCAAAAATGTTAGAAAGATTATGGAACCTGGTGGATATATTATAAAGTCTAGATCCATCTTGATTACCCGAAGAACTTTTTCAGCCTTGGGTACATCTCTAGAGCTCTCTCCCTGGCTATGGCCTCGTAGAAGGAAGCCACTATCGTAACGGCCAGCAGTATACCGCTCCCAGTACCCAGGGCACCTGTGAAGTTTGCCAAGACTGCCAGTATTCCCACAGCGAACCCGCCTAAGTAAGTGACCGCCTCTATGTACCTCTCTATGGTTTTGCCCACGACCTTAGGGATGGACCTCCTGCCCGGCACGACTATTCCCTGTTTAACTAGCTGCTCCGCCACAGTCTTCGGATCCATGCCGGCGGTCATGACCCATATCTTGGCGAAGGCCACCGACGCTAGCACGAATATTATCGTGTACACTAGAGCCCTCAAAGGATCTGCTACTAAGACCGAAGGACCTGTGGGTGTCTGCAGGTAGTAAGCCAGCCCTGAGACGGGCCTCAAGTAACCTGCGGGACCCATCTCATATTTGCCAAAGAACTCCACTATGTACTTGGTCCATCCCTCAGGGTTGGAGCCGAGCCTCGTCCAGACCACCTTGGATATTATATTTATATCCCCCAGGAGGGCTGCCGTGAATATTATGGGGACGTTGCTCACGTACAGGAGCCTTATCGGATATTTGGTCCTCTGTCCTCCCATCATTGAGTGAACTATAGGAACGTTTATCTTGACCTCGTAAGCCCAGACTACAGCTAAGAAGACCACTATGGTGGCTATCAACCCCAACAAGTCCGGTAGATTGGGTCTGTAGATGGCGTTGGCCCCCTCGGCTATCAAAGCTGGGATTACTCCGACGTACCTTCCTGAGGTCTTCTCAGTGACGGGAGAGAGAGTTCCCCATACGACCCTCTGAGCAACTCCAGCCAATATAAACAGACTTATACCGCTCCCTATACCCCACTTGCTCACCAGGTCATCTAGCATCATCAGGAGGAAGCTACCTATTGCTAGCTGCGATATAGCCAGGGCCTGCTGAGATGGGGTAAGGGTACCGTAAGCTCCACCTAAAACGTAGGCCGCGTTCTCGAATATTATGAAGAAGATGGCCGCAACCCTCTGGGACTCCTGAAAGAACTTCCTGTCCTCTGGATCTGTGAAGTCAAGCTCTATTATCTTACTTCCAACCAGTAGCTCTAATACTATACCGGCTGTGACCACAGGACCTATTCCTAGCTCCACTATGCTTCCTCTGGCCCCTGCAAATATGACCCTCAATTCGGCAAGGAAGTCCAGCCCTCCCTTGGGTATCCCATAAATGGGAACTTCGGTCAAGAAGAAATAGATTAGGAGGACTATCCCAGTCCAGATGAGCTTCTCTTTGAGCGGCGGAGATCTGGCCGGCTTCTCCACCTCGGGTATAGCCTTATTCAGGGTGGACATTATTTTTCTGATAGCACTCATTCAGTCCACCTCTGGGAGGATTACCTTGCCTCCAATCCTCTCCAACTTTTGGATAGCTATTTTAGTGGCCCTCTCAACCTTAACTACTAAAGGCTGGGCCACGTTACCTCTGCCCAGTAACTTGTCATAACCTGCGGCTGTCAGATCTACCTCTATAGTACCATCTTCAGACCTCTTGACGGCTCCTGCTGACTCTAAATTAGGGAGCTCCCTTTCCAGCTCTCCAACGTTGATCGCCTTAATTTCTCTGGCCACCGCCCTAGGCCTCTTGAACCCCCTCCTCCCCTGACCGAAGTAGTCCGGCCAGTGAGCTGTGTACCAAGTCCAGAAGTGCTTATGACCTCCCGCCTTCCCAAAGCCACCTCCCCTTCCGCTCCTCCTATGCTGCCTCTGCTGACCGTAACCGTGAAGCCTGAAGCCCCTTAGCTTCCTACTCTTCTTCCTTCTCCTGGGAATGAACCTCATCATATCATCCTCCTCAAGAGCCTATTAATCTCTTTCCCCCGGTATCCTAGCTCTCCCCCGTCGTTCCATGACCTCTTAGTGCTCCTCTTGAAGCCTCCCTTCGGAGGCCTGAGCCTGAAGTATGGTATCGCCCACTCAAGCTTGTGAAACTTAATTTTGCCTGATAGTATGGCATCAGCCAACTCTTCTACGCTGTTAAACTCCGTGTTCTCCCTCAACCACTCGTCGGTTATCTTGCCCCCTTGTTTGATCCTTCCCCTGTACCTCAGGAGATCTATGAGAGTCTCTCTGTCTAACTCACCGTACGTTGAATAGTCCTTCACCTTGTGAAGCATCCCCCTGTATGAAGGGGTGTAGGGAACTATAGTGGCCCAGAACTTCCTCCTAATCCTCAACATATCGAGGGTATGCCTTATATCAGGCTTTATTCCAACCCTACCCCTTATCCTCACGACAGCCATTATGGGCACGCTCATATCAACACCTCCTCAAGGGCGCGTCCGTCATCGAGCGCCTCGGCGCCTTTCGGACGCGCTCCCCTTACCTCCACTCCCATGGGAGGTTCAACTTCAACAAATTCCTCAGGGCATCATAAAGGGCGAAAGCGTAGTTCATCCTATTCCTAGTCTCTCCCCTAGAGAATATCCTGATATCCTTTATGCCTCCAAGGCCGAGTATCACTTTAGCGGTCTCGTTGCCCACTATACCGAGCTTCCTGGGGGCAGGCATCAGGGTGACCCTCACAGAGCCTGACTTTCCATGAACTGTAGCAGGTATAGAGTGAGGCCTCCCGCAGCCACACTCCCAGGAGCCACACCCCTTCCTGACTTTTATGACGTTAAGCTTGGCGTTTCTCACGGCATCGGCTAAGGCTATCCTGAACTCCCTCCCTTTGCCCTTGCCTACTCCAACGTAGTCCATGCCATCTCCAACCGCTACCACCACCCTAAGCTGGGTCAGCTCACCCGCGTCAGTCTGCCTCTGCACCCTCCTGACTTCAATGACCTCCTCCTTGAGGCCAGGAACCAGCAAGTCTATAATTTCGGGCTCCCTTATGGTAATTCCCCTCTTGAGTATCTCGTCTAGGCTCTTTATCTTGCCCTCAGCAACCATCTTGCCTATCCGGGTCCTCGGAACCCACTCAGTATCTAAGCCCTCAACTCTCGACAATAAGATCACCCCCTAATTTTCTCTAGAACGGAGTCAAAGATTTTGGGAATCTCCCTGGGGTCTAGGCCCCTCCTTATGTAATCGGAAAACTGCCTCTCGTAGAACTCCCTATCCTTTTCATAGAGCTCGGAGGCCCAAGAGGCTATGTGCTCCCCCCTTATCCTCTCCTCCTCTGGCAGTACCTCTTCAGAATGAGGTACTTGGAGGCCAGCGTCTACAGCCCCCTTGAGGGCGGCATACAACCTTGAGCCCTTGGTCGAGGTGTACCTTCCTATGTCTAGGATGGCTTCATTAATTCCCGCATCTAACGCCCTTTTAGCAGCTAGATAACCGGTCAGGTAAGCGGCCGGTAGACTTTTACCGCTATACGGCCATCCATACTTGGATAGCTCCTTGGAGAATGCGTAGGCCAATACCCTGTCGCCTTCTGGTTTGAACTCAACGAATTGCACTATTATATACCTGTTTGTCTTCCGAACCACCATTCTAGGCTTTCCGCCCTTTAGCAACGCTAGCCTCTTCCTGTAATCTGTCTTACCTTCTCTCCTTCTTCTAAACTTCACCTTATACCTTCCTGACCTAGCCAAAGATCACACCTCCTGCTTTAGAATTTCCCTCTTGACGAATGACCTGAGGTGAGCCACGCTGTTAAACTTGCTCAGTCCCCTGTAAAGCTCCCTGTAAGTCTTGGCGTCTAACCAACCCCTCTCCTTCATGGCCCGTAGCTCCCTCCTTAGAGCCCTTATCTTGTTGATCCACCTCCTCTTTCTGGGTAACTTGGAGTACTTCCCCCCTTTTCTGCTACCGGGCCCTCTCCTTTTAGGCCTTTCCCTAGCTCTGGCCCTGCTCACCCCCTTCTTGGGCAGTATAATTATGGCCCCACTCCTTATGAGCCTCTCAATGTCCCTCCTAGTTACGGCGTCAGATATGAGCTCTAATTTACTGGGGTCGAACTTGACCCTGCCCACGCCTACACCAGCTAACCTGGCAGCAAGCTCCTTCTTGTATTTGAGGCTGGTCTTAGTCATCCGATCACCCGTTAGCCAACATAACATTTAGGGCCTCGGCCACGGACTTTATGGTCTCCCTCTTCCTCCTTCCAACTCTCCTACTTATATATACGATTATATTCTCCGTTCCATACTGCTGAACGTACTTCTCGAGCTCTTTAGAGTTGTTAACCACTACGGGTATCCTCCCCGAGGGGTGTAGTCCCCTGATCTCATCGGGATTCTTGTAACCTATGGTCGGATGCTTAGGCCTGCTCTTCAGTTTCAGCCTCTGTTTGTTATCAATTCCTCTGGGCTTCCTCCAGCTCTTCACGCTACCCAAATGCCAATACCTAGCCAAGTTAAGGAACCTTGGCTTTTTCTTCTTTAACTTCTTTAAGAGAACCTTTTTATCCACCTTTTTATCCATATTACTTCACCTCGTATATCCCGTCCATAAAGACCCTGGGATCTTTGTCCTTTATCTTGGTAGCCCACCTTATGTTGGCGGCCGTTTGACCGACGTCCTCCTTGGAAATGCCCTCTACGTAGACCCTATCGCCCTCAACCCTAACCTTGGTGTCGCCGACTATCTTGGCGTACCTCGGGGCCTTCTCTCCCAAGAAGTTTGATATTATCACGAGCTTTCTCTTCTCGTCAACCTCCACCTTTATCGGGAAGTGAGCGAAAACTACGATCATCTCCTTCTTAAAGCCCTCAGTTACCCCCCTTATCATGTTCCGTATGTGAGAAGCTACGGTGTAAAGGTAGGCGGTGTGGAATTTCCTCTTGCCTAAAACCTTTACCACCACCTTTCCATCCTGCTTCTCCAGTTGAACTATGTTCTCGTCAAACTTCCTCTCAAGCTTTCCTTTGGGGCCCTCCACCTTAATGCGGGCACCGGAAACCTCAACTTTCACGCCTTGAGGTACCTCCACCTCCGTGGTCTGTATCATAGTCACCACGGGATAATACCTAGGCATTACATCACCCCTAATAGCAGTAAGCCAACAGAACTCCTCCTATCCCCCTATTCTTAGCCTCTCTGTGAGTCATGACCCCCTGGTTTGTGGAGAGTATCATCACCCCCACGTTGTCCGCTGGCAAGTAAAGCTTCTCCCAGTAAAGTATCTCATCTTTTTTAACCGGGAACCTGGGCTTTATAACGCCCGCCTTATTTATCCTCCCCTTAAGCCTCACCCTGTACTTACCGGCCCTCCCATCATCTATGTACTCGAACTCCTCTATGTAGCCTTCCTCCTGTAGCACCCTTAGAACTTTCCCTATCAGCTTGGAAGCCACGTTTATGACGGTCTCCCTCTTACCTAGCCTAGAGGCATTTGTAAGCGTGCTCATCGCGTCAGCTAATGGGTCTAGCCTAGTCATGCGACCACCTCACTCGTACTTCTTCCACCCCATTAGCGGAGCAACTTCCCTGAAGCACTGTCTGCAGAGGTAAAGGCCGTACTTCCTTATGATGCCGTAGCCCACTCTCCCGCATCTCCTACACACGTAAGCCCCCTTACCCTTGGTCCTAACCTTCTTCCTGGGCTTAGCCATACTTCCACCCTTCAACCCTCAGATACTACCTCGAGGTTTAAGTACTTTTTCGCGTAATGGATAGCCTCCTCCTTGGTTAACCTGTGCCTCCTGGGTATCCTGGCCCTCTTTACCTTCCTCTTAGCCACTCTGTAGCCGGCTCTCCCCATGGTTACTATTACGTCCATCCCGAAGATGCCTATGTCAGCCCTGTACTTGACACCTGGTATGTCTATGTGCTCCTTAATCCCAAAGGCGAAATTGCCGAACTCGTCAAATGACTCGGCTTTTATCTTCCTATCAACAGCTCCTGCCAGCCTATCCAGTAACTCATAAGCCTTCTTACCCCTTATAGTGACTGAGGTTGCTATAGGCTCATTCTTCCTTATGCCAAATTCTCTTATAGTCCTTTTGGCCCTCCTTTCCACAGGTTTCTGACCTGTAAGCTCTTCCAATAGCTTCTTAGCTCTCTCCAGCACTTCTCCGCTCCTACCTACAGATATGTTGAGAGTTACCGCCATGACCTTTGGTAACAACATGGGATTCTTGGACCACCTGGCCTCTATCTGATCCGGATCCATAGAGTTCACCTCAGCGTTAGGGCTGGCTTTTCCCTACCCACCACGAACATGTTCTCCTTGGTACCTCTGTAAGTCACTTCGGGGTTGTCGTAATCGGAAAACACGACGTATTGACCTAGCGACCTGATCACCCCAAGGTAACCAGCCCTTCTCCCCCTTATGAGGACTGCTGTGGCCCCCTCAACTGGAGGGAAGATGTCCCTAACTTCCTGAGAGGGAACCTCTATGAGGAGAGTATAGCCAGGCTTGACCTTAGAGAGCTCATCTTCAGGGTTAGCTAGGAAGTTCCTGCCATCGTGAGTTGTCAGTTGTATCTTGCCCCCTCTTACAGTGAACTTCTTAATCACCTTGACTAACTTAAGGCGGCTCTCCTCCTCAGGTATCTCTATTAGTTTGAGAAACTTGTAGGGATCAGGGACTACCCTGTAGGTCTTATTTATCTCCGGTATCTGGATTACGTCCATTAGCCCCACTTGGAACTTGTGGTCATACCTAGGTTTACCATCCACGTGTACTTTCTTCATGAATATTATTCTCTTGGCCTCCTTGGCAGTCGTGGCCAGCTTCAATATGTCCCTAACCACTAACAGAAGTGGAAATCCTTCCTCTACGGGGTGGGGCCCCGGTCTAGGTTTGGTAACCCACTTGTACTCCCTCTTGGCTACGGGCCAGTAACCTGGGGCTGCAAGCCTCTTTAAGTGCCTCTTTCCACCCATTCTTGCCATTCAATCACCCTAAGATTTCCTCTCCAACATAGCAACTCTCTTCTTATCGTCCAAGCTGAGCTTAACTATCATCACCTTAGATGGGTGGATCGGTATAGGCACCTCAGTTCCGTCAGCCTTCTTCCTGGTCAATCCCTTTATCGCTATCCTGTACTTCTCCCGATTTACGCTTATTACTTCACCTTCAAATCCCCTATGTTCGCCCCTCATTACCCTAACTCTATCTCCCTTTCTTATGGGTACAGCTCTCCGTCCATACTTCTCCCTGAGCTCAGGTGAAAGGTGTGCTGACATTATCTTTGCCCTTACGTGCAGAGGGGCGTTTGCCAAGAACTTCCTTTGTTTGCTTGGTTTGTGGGATTTAGGAGCGCTCATTAAACCACCTCACACCACCTGCGCCGACACGGCGCTTAGCACGGGCCACCTCTCTATGGCTTCCTTAGCTATGGGGCCCCTGAACTCAGATCCCTTGGGGGTGCCGTCTTCATTCACCAGCACTGCGGCGTTGTCCTCAAAGACAACCCATTGACCGTTCTTCCTCCTGTAGGGCTTCCTCTGCCTCACTATTATGGCCTTCATAGGCTTGTGCATGAGATCGTACTTGCCCTTCTTCACTACGACAGTGACCATGTCACCAACGCTAGCGCTGGGAATCCTACCCTTCCTCCCCTTGTACCCCTTGACGCCTATTATCATTAGCACCTTAGCCCCCGTATTATCCGCACACTTCAGCTTGGCCATTACGGGTAGGCCTCTCGATATCTTAGGCTTTACGCCTTCTACCTTCCTCCTTCTCGCTACCCTTGACATACTCCACTCCTCGTTCCCTTGAGCTACATCCTCTTTAAAAATATCCACCCTTTAAGGCCGGAGCTCAGAGGGCTCGATTGGCCCCTACATCCTCAACTTCCGATAGAAGTTTATCGATCTTGTGGAGATACCTTGAAACTTTGACGGCTTTTTCCGAGACATTTCTAACTTTACCTTTATAAATCACCAGATGTGTAACGGGATTGAACCTGTAACCCTGATGGCCTCCTCAACCGCGTGATGTAGGTGGAGGCAGTGAGGGCTCCCATCAACTGAAAGGACTTTAATCCCCTTGAGGTCAACTCTAGCTAACATTGAGGCCAATTTGAGGGCCACTACGTTTATGTGATCCCTCTCCGGACACACGTGCAACTGAACCATATCGCTAAAGTCCTTTAAGATGTTGGGCCACTCCTCATTAATACATGAACTATAAACCAGGAGATCTTTACCTCTGAGCCTCTTGCTGGCCGAGTTTGTTGATAACAGCTCCCCCAATCGCGCCACCCAGTAAGTAAGCGTCTTTAATTTTAAGATCAGGGGGGGTTCGGGAGAGGGACCTCAATGGAGTACTTGTTAACCATGGCCTCGGGCGTGCTCATAGGCGTTGTGTCGGCGTTAGCTGGGATAGGTGGAGGAACTTTAATGGTCCCCTTCATGACCCTAATCTTGGGGATTAACGCTAAGGTCGCTGTAGCGTCCAGCCTTATGACGGTCATAATAACGTCGAGCTCTGCCGCCTACGTGTACCTGAAAGATAACATGGTAAACATGAAGGTGGCGCTCTCTCTGACGCCAGCAACCTGTTTGGGGGCTGTAATTGGGAGCCACATAACCATCTCCCTTCCCCAAGAAGACGTTAAAAAGTTACTCGGATACGGCCTTATCATAATATCCTTGATGATGATTTTCGGGAAAACTAGAGAAGCTTCTGGCAGGGTTAAGAAGATTAAGGAAGGATCCTCGGCCTCCTTCATAGCTGGACTCATGTCTGGGATGTTGGGCATAGGAGGGGGGGTTCTTAAGGTCCCCATAATGAACCTAGTAATGGACCTGCCGATTAAGGAAGCCGTTGCCACCAGCGCTTTTATGATAGGGTTAACAGCTTCCACAGGGACAATGGTTTACTTAGCTAAAGGGCTGGTTGATCCCGGGCTTGTGGCCGGTTTCGCTCTGGGAATAATTCCAGGGGCAACTCTGGGGGCTAAGCTCCTCAAAGGGGCCAAGCCCAAGGCTATAAAAACTATATTTTCCCTTATCTTGTTGTACGCCGGTATAAAGTTGGTTCTAGGGTGATTTCATGTTCAGAAAATCTCAAATTATCCTTAGATATGGAGTGTTCTTGGGTTTAGCTGTGATGATAGCTGGGCTGGTCTTAGGAGAACGGTTAATCAGTTACTTGGGAGCGACGATAATATCATTAACTCCTATATCATCGCTAGCTTCGGTAAGCTATGACCTATATTCTCAGAATAAGAGGGGCGACGCCCTACTAGGCCTTCTAATAATAGCAATTATCGCCTTCTCCTTGCTAGTTAGTGATCTTGGCCCCTAGGGGGTAAAAATTGTTTATTGATAGGAAGTTCTCCACGCTTCTAGCCGTAAGCCTCTTTCAGGGGGTGGCCCTCAGTTATACTTTTTTCCTCCTTCAGGCGTTCTCCATAGAGAGGTTAGGATTCGGACCCCTTGAAGTTGGGATGACCATAGCTTTAACGGGTTTAGCTAACGCCCTCACCCAACCAATTTGGGGGAGGCTCGTTGAAAGGGGCAATAATAGGATACTGGGGGCTTTAGGACTGTTCAGCGGGGGCATGTTCACTTATTTGGTCTACTCGTCTCGAGACCCCTTGCAGTTCTACGCATTCGTCTCGCTTTCGAGCAGCATGTTTGGACTCGCTAACACAGCTTGGTTAGATGTCATTGGAGAGATCACCACCCTGACTAACAGGGGCAAGGTGTCAGGCTTTCTTAACACCACATCAAATGTCGGGAGGGCGATCTTCTCTCCGATAGCTGGCTACTTAATGGACGTTGCCGGCTATGAGGCCTCAGCTGTGGTTGGATTTCTTGCCGCGATATTTGCCTCATCTTTCCTGATGGCGTTCCCAAAGGGTTACAGAGTCGAGGCTTCAATTGAGGGGGAGAGGGAAACTGAGGTCAGTAAGGCTTACCGACCCTTCTTGATTGCGAGCGTTGTGTGGAGCTTTATCTGGTCAATGGCCTGGCCCCTATTTTCCGTTGCACAAGTTAAGCTGTTTAACTTAAGCAAGTCCCAGATAGGAACTATAGGCATGGTAGCCAATTTGGTCCAAATAGCCCTCCAGCCCGTTTGGGGAGCCGCCTCAGACAGGTATGGTAGGAAGCCCTTCTTAGTGATAACTCCAGCCCTCGCTTCAGCGGTCCCATTTAGTTACTACTTTGGTAGGAGTTTTGAGCACGTCTTACTGGGAACTGGGGTTGGTATGGTCGGGTTCTCCATGTATTTCACCGTCTCCCCTGCTTATCTACTGGACGCATCTACTGAAAGTAGGGGAAAGAGAATCTCCACATTTAACGCCTTAACATCGTTAACTAATGCTGTAGCCCCACTTATTGGTGGCGCTCTAGGTGAGACGATGGGTGTTAGGAACATGATGTTGGTCATGGGGATCTTATGGTAGGCCTCAGTTACGATCGTCACCAAGATACCCGAGACTGTAAACGGAAAAAGAGGGGGAAAGGATCAAGGACCGTAGCTCTCCAGGACCTCTTCCTCGGGAGGCGGGCTCTTTATCAACCCCGCCTTCATCAGAATCTCTGTAGCTTCTCTGGCATTCTTTATTATGTTGACGGCCCTCTCGTAAAGCTCCTGTCTGCTTAGCTTTATCCTGGCAACCCCTTGCTTTATAGACTGTTCGGCGGCAGCTACTGCCTCAAGCGGATAGACCTCCCACTCGTCCATCGTAGGCAATATGTACTCCTCATGTATACCCTTCTCTTCAGCGAATTTAGCCAAGGCATCGCCGGCAGCAATGCACATCTCATCAGTTATCGTCCTAGCCCTAACGTCCAGAACTCCCCTGAATATAGCAGGGAATCCAAGGCTGTTATTAACTTGGTTGGGGAAATCACTCCTTCCCGTGGCCACAACCTTTGCCCCGGCTTCCTTGGCCTCCCAAGGCCATATCTCAGGGACAGGGTTTGCGCAGGCGAACACTATCGGGTCGTCATTCATCAGCTTTATCCATTCGGGTTTTATTACGCCAGGTCCGGGCTTGCTCATTCCGACAACGGCGTCTGCGCCCTTATAGGCCTCCTCGATGGTCTTAGCATTTTCCGCGTTAGTTTGAACTGCGAGCTCGTACTTCCACGGGTTTTTCTTCTTTATCTCTTCTATATCAGGCCTATCTCTGTAAAGTGGGCCCTTGCTATCGATCATCACTATATGGCTGGGAGGAACTCCAGCCTTCATTAACACTATTGCCCCTCTTATATTGGAGGCCCCGGCCCCGTGGAACACTATTTTAGCTTGCTTCATATCTTTTCCCACAACCTTAAAGGCGTTCTTAAGGCCTGCATACACCACCGTGGCAGTGCCCTGCTGATCATCGTGCCAAACAGGAATTTCAAGCCTCTTTCTAGCTTCCTCAAGAACGTAAAAACACTTGGGATTAGCTATGTCCTCCAGGTTAATGCCTCCAAAGTTGGGTTCAATCCACTCCAAGAACTTAACCATATCATCCGGATCGTGAGCCTTCACTACGAGGGGAAATGCGTCTACTCCTCCCAGATACTTGAATAGGAGGGCTTTTCCCTCCATAACGGGTAAGCCAGCCTCAGGGCCTATATTGCCCAACCCGAGAACTCTAGAACCGTCACTAACCACAGCGACGAAATTCCACCTATTGGTGTAGAAGAACGACTTATCTGGGTCTTTAGCTATCTCCTTGCATGGAGCAGCAACACCTGGAGTATACCAAATAGCGAAATCATCTACGTTTCTCACAACACACTTAGGGAGAACCTGTACCTTGCCTTCATAGAACCTGTGATAAGCCATAGCCAACTTAGAAGGCTTCTCAGCCTTCTTAAGAAGCTCCTCAACAGAGGGTTTCTCCTCGGACATGATAGACACCTATGAATAGTTCAGGGCTTTTAACTTAATAATTACTCAAGCGATTAACGCCGGTTTAGCAAGAGCCTGAGCAGTTATCAAGCTCCCACTCCAGCTACGACTCATTATTTAATTGAGATAAGCCTTCTCTGCCCAGTATGCGTGATTCTGAGAGGATTCGCACAGTTAATCTTATTAAAAATTTATCTTATATTAACTAATAATATCAAAATAATTTGATAAGTTTAAAATCAATACTTTTATATTGTACTAATTATGTCACAATAGAATAACTTGAGTTAAGCTGACTTTTTATGGTTCACGGCGAGACTAACCATATGCTGACGGACGAGGAGATGTTTCTCTTCCTGATGAACTTAGTCAGAATAGATACAAATTCTAAGTTGAGGAAGAATTATAGGGAGATTATTGAGGTCATTAGGGACAAGGCTGAGGAATTAGGTTTCAGATATTTCGTCCACGAGTATAGTGATGAGAAAGGGCCCCTGCCCAGCATACTTGTGTGGCCAGACGTCACAGCCGACGTCAACTTAATACTTTTGTCTCACTACGACGTGGTGCCCGCCGATAAAACATGGGTTTTAAACGGACGTGAATTCAGCCCCTTTGATCCTATAAGGGTAAATGGCAGGATTTATGGTAGAGGTGCTGCCGACGATAAGTCCGCCATAGCGCTCTCTATATCGACTTTGGATAGGGTTAGAGAGCACTACTCAAACGGTGGAGGGCTCAGGTACAAGCCCATAATGGCTGTGGTTGGTGATGAAGAGGTAGGGGGTAAGGGAGTCTTCGTCCTCGCTGAAAAGGGGTTCAAGGAGGCCGGTATCAAGCCCGATAACGTGTTAGTCATTGATGCCGCTCCATCTTTCATAGGAGTTGGGGCAAGTGGCGTGGTACATGGGTGGATCAAAGTTAAAGGGGTTAGCGGGCACGCCGGTAGGCCTTTTCTGTCTAAAAACCCTGTTCATGCCGCCATACTTGTAGGCAACGATCTGCTTACGACCTTCTCCGCTCACATGGCGTCGAAGATATCGTCGATACCTTCGCCACCAGGATCCCCCGTCCCAAAGCTTTGGGGCAGGTTTAGCATAACCATGATGGAAGGGGGTAGCAAGCATAACGTGATACCTGACGAGGCTAGGCTTGGCTTTGACGTTAGGTTCATCCCTGATGAGGACAAGGAGAAAGTTGTCAATGAGCTCAGGGCCTTCGTGACCAACCTCTCAGTCAAATACGGGGTCGACGTCGAGTTGGAGTTAGAGGAAACTATGAACCCAGGTTGGCGAACCGACCCAAACAGCGAGTTGGTCAGGGTGGCCTTGAACTCGTACAAAAAACACTTTGGAGAGGAAAGGATAGCGGCTTCCCTGGGGGGAAACGACGGCTTCGTCTTCGCTAGTCAAGGGATACCTACCATCTCATTGGGCACGATAGAGGAGGAGAGCAGGGCCCACTCGAGCTTAGAAAGCGTCAGCGAGGATGTGGTGAAGAAGGTCAGGGACACGATAGTCGACATAATAATCACTTGATGATGAACCTCGGCGGCTCTATCCAAGTGCTACCGCACCTGGGGCATTTACTGGGCTTCTTAGGTTTGTCTGAGTTGAACACGTAACCACACTTCCTGCACTCGGCTGGCTGCATGTACAGGACTTTCCCATATTTTGCCCTCACGGTCTTAGCTATGTGCCTCAAGTGCTCGTAAACTTCTCTGGACTGAGATGGATCCAAGCCAGCCATAACGGCTATCTGTTCGGCCGTGAGAGGCTCGTTAGTATTTAATAGAACCTCCATTATCCTCTCCCTAAAGCTCATCTAAACACCTCGGGGTGTAGCTACTTGAATAAGGAAGATATAAGGAGATACGTCTGGAACCTCTTGGTGGAGAGGGGAGTTGCCAGATTCCCCTTCCCTGTAGAGGGGAGGATACCTAACTTTAAGGGGGCAGAAATTGCCGCTGTAAACCTTTCTAAGACGCCCGAGTGGAGGTCTTCTTCCGTGATATTCGTTAATCCGGATTCCCCTCAAAGGTTCGTTAGGCACCTGGCGCTGATGCAGGGAAAAGTTGTTATCATGTCGACCCCTCGGCTGAGGAAGGGCTTTCTCCTACTAGATCCGTCGAAAATAATGCCGAAAAATTACTGGGAGGCCTCATCCATC
This sequence comes from Thermoproteota archaeon, assembly GCA_027491435.1. Lineage (GTDB taxonomy): Archaea > Korarchaeota > Korarchaeia > Korarchaeales > Korarchaeaceae > Korarchaeum. Next base: position 17,223 of record JAOZFG010000018.1, on the reverse strand, counting down.
AAGGGGGCGTTTAAGCACGGGATTAACGTGAGGCTTAACGTTCCTAGGATCGATATGAAGGTCACCGGATCCGTGGCAGTCGACGAGTCTGGCAACAGGGTAGGTAAGGGGCATGGATACTCAGACCTGGAATACGGGATTCTAGGGGAGATCGGGGCCATCACAGAGGATACTCCAGTGGCCACAACAGTGCATGACCTCCAAGTCCTGAAGGAGATCCCTTCCGAGGAGCACGACATGCCCGTAAGCTTGATAGTCACCCCTACCAGGATAATAAGGACGGGCAGGAGGGGACGCCCGAGGATACTTTGGGAAAAGGTCAGCGATGAGTTGCTGGAGGAGATACCTTTGCTGTCAGAGCTCAAACCTTGAGCTTTTCAGGAGGTATCCTCCCCTCGTGTGGGGTCTCCAACACTATCATTGTGTGAGTCCTCTCAACGTCTGGATACTTTGCTAGCTCAGCGATCAGGAATTTGGTAAGCTCTTCCATGGATTTTGCCCTCACCTTTAGGAGTAAGTCGAAGTCCCCGGTCACTATGTGAGCTTCCTCTATCCAAGGTAGCCCATCTCTTTTAGAAAGCTCTTTTACCAAGTTCTCGGCCAAGACTTCCTGGTTAGACTTGCCCTGTATGGGCTTTCCCCTCTTGACCTGTATGAGGACGAACGAGGTTATGGTATAATCAAGCTTCTTATAGTCTATCTCAGCGTAGAATCCCTTGATGACCCCAGAATCCACTAATTTCCTCATTCTTAACGCAACTGTAGTCCTAGGAACACCAATCCTCTCCGCTAAGACCTTAACTGGAATTCTACCATCTTTGGACAACTCTCGGAGTATTCTGGAGTCCAGCTCGTCCATACGAAATTATTTGAAAGATGAAAATAAAAGGAGGCTAGGCAAACCCTAGCATGACTCCTGCCCAATAGACGCCAGCTGCTAAGACGAAGGCCAAGATCATCTGATATCCCACAGTTATTAAAACGTACTTCAGTCTCCTCAGCTCAGTAATTAGAGCTGCTACAGTAGCTAGACAGGGAACGTAGAAGTTCATAGCTAAGGCCATAGATAGCGCCTTGAGAGGGGTGAGCCCCAGTATCCTAAGGGCTTTCACTGGGTCAGCTACTCCCGCTAAGTTGGAGAAAGTCACTACTAACCCTTCCTTGGCTATGAACCCCACTTCAAATCCCAAGGCGAACTTCCAGTCGTTAAGCCCTATCATAGATGTTATGGGAACTAAGGCCTTCCCTAAGGAGGCAGCAAAGCTAGCTGTTACGTTATCTCCTACGTACCCATTAAAGTTGAAGTTTAGCAAAAACCAAGTCGAGATTCCTAGGGCCATTATTATCCATCCCGCCTTCCTCAAGAAATGCTCAGTGTTGCTCCTAGCGTACCACCATATCACCCTGAGGCTCGGCCTGTGATAAGGTGGGAGTTCCATTAGTAGGTCAGGGGCAATTCTTATCTTAAAGACGAATCTATTAAGCAAATCAGATACGATTAGAAACATTATAAAGCTTAACAGGTAAATGCCTACTGCGAGCGAGGCCTGCATTAAAGGATCTTCGAACGCGGAGGCGGCTAGGGCCAAGAGGACGACTAACCTGGCTTGGCACGGTATTAAGGGAGAAGCCATCGCTGTTACTACCCTCTCCCTGTCGTCGTCCATGGCTCTAGTTGAGATTATCGAAGCCACGTTACATCCCATGCCCAGAACAGCAGGGAAGAAAGCCCTACCAGACAGCCCGAACTTTCTAAACAACCTATCATACACCACTGCAGCCCTAGCGAAGAGTCCACTGTCCTCAAAAGCCCCCATTATTACATAGGCAAAGAAGAGGAGCGGTACGAAAGAAATTAGAGTACCTAGGCTCCCTATTATTCCATCAGACACTAAGAGGGCTAACCACTCTTCACTTCCAGAAGACAGGAGCCCCTCCTTGACCTGCTCTGATAACGACTCGAAGAGACGTCCCAATAATCCTGATAAACTATTTTCCTCTATAGCAGAGGCTATACTCTCCATCCCCAGGAGATCAAACAACAAATTTAATGGAAAACCCGTATTAAGCGTAAATATTATGAAGAAAGTACTCAATATTAGGGCCGTAGCTAGCAGAGGACCGGCCAGCGGATTCAAAAGAGCCTTGTCTAGGGCCTCTGAAAGGGAAGGCCTCGCCAGCTTGACCCTCGTCACGTACCTGGCAACCAACTGATCTATAAGCTCATATCTTGATTGAATTGCCAGAAGATCCGGGCTTATATTAAGCTCTTTTTTGGCTTTTTCGATTAATTCATTGATTGAATGAGCCAAAGATGAATCTAATTCATTTACCTTGTCTAATATGTGTTCGTCGCCTTCGAGCAGCCTAACGGCCAGCCACCTGCTGGGATACCCTAGCTTTTCTGGTATATCACCTAAAAGATCCTCCAGCATTGCTATATAGGGTTCGAGCCCGTCGTAGTCCACCTTAAGCGGTTCTTCCCTTCCAACACTTCCTTCAGCAACTTCCAATACCCTATCTAGAAGGGAGCCTACGCCCACCCCCTTTAGGGCAGATATCATGACTACAGGAACGCCTAACCTCTTCTCTAAACCCTCCAAATCTACGTGAATTCCCCTCTTCTCGGCTGCATCAGCCATATTAAGGGCTAAAACAGCTTTCGGATACATCTCTAATAGCATTATTGCTAGATATAGGGTTCTATCTAGGGATGTGGCGTCTACAACCACGATAACTGCGTCAGGCCTCTCGTTCACCAAGAACTCCCTGGCTATGAGTTCACCTAAGTCGTTAGCTGAAAGGCTGTAAGTTCCAGGGAGGTCAACAACCTTCAGTAATTTGTCATGGTGTCTTAGAACTCCCTCTTTCCTCTCCAAAGTGACCCCTGGCCAGTTAGCAACGTGAGCCTCCCCGCCAGTGAGCCTGTTGAATAGAGTGCTCTTACCCACGTTAGGAGGTCCCGCTATCGCTATGGTGTAGTCTACTTTCATTCCCTATCACCTCCACCAGTATATTCGACGCCATGCCTCGGCCTATGGCTACCATAGACCCCCTAACCCTGACGATAACTGGCCCTACTGAATTGGAGATGACCTCTAAAATTTCTCCCGGAAGTATGCCCATCTCCATAAGCCTCCTCACCTTCCCCTTGCCAGCGGTTATAGAGATCACCTTGGCCTTAGAGCCCGCTGGAACCCCTGAGAGGACTGCAATTCTCATGATCACGCCCACCCTAATTGGGGGTAGCCGTTATTACCCATTATGTTAGTCTAACCTAACTTATAAGGTTTGGCCCTTCTTCCCCTGTATGAAAGATTTGGAAGACCTTTCCTTCTTATTCTGGATAATCTTTCTTCTATTGTCCCTTTAGTTACAATTTCATAAACGTCAGCTACCTTATTGGGCGCCCATCTCAATACTCTCCCCACCCTTTGAGCCATCTGTCTCTTAGAACCGGTTCCACTCGCTATTATGGCCACATCAGCGTCAGGTACATCTACTCCCTCGTCCAATACTCTGGTAGTCACGATTACGTTTACATCTCCTCTTCGGAACGATTCGAATATTTCGTACCTGTTCTTGGTCTTACCAGTCAATAAGGCTACCCTAAAGCCGGCCTCCTTCAATGCCCTGTAAATAGATTCGGCCTGATCCAAATACTCGGTAAATATAATTATCTTCCTGCTTCTCTCCTTGGAGACTATCTCCAAGATCCTCTGTATCTTCTCAGAGGCTTGCAAGGCGTACCTTCTCTCTATGACCTTCCTTTCCTCCTCCCCTCTAGCAAGAGCAAGTTCTCTAGCCAGCTTTCTCTTTTCATCCTCATTAAGGTTCACGTAAACAATGTGATGCCTCAGCGGAGCTAGGAAACTTCTCTCCATTAACTCAATGTAACTCATCTTATAAACTACATCTCCGGAGGTGAGGAAGATTAAATGTTCATTACCGTCCGCCCTATCCGGAGTAGCAGATAGCCCTAGCCTCCTTCTCGCTTTAGCCTGAAGGGCTACGTCTTTGAAGGTCTGGGCAGGAACGTGGTGGACCTCATCGAATATTATTAAGCCAAATCTGTCGTACAGCTTATCTATGTGCCTGGCCACCGAATTGTATATACCCACCGTGATAGGCCTTATCTCCTTTTTCTTTCCAGTAAAGATGCCTGCCTTCACCCCGAGTTTTTTATCTATAAGCTCAACCCACTGCTTCGCTAGCTCCTCAGTTACCACGCAGACTAAGGTCGGTATAGAAGCCCTCCTTATGGCCTCCAACCCCACGTAGGTTTTACCAGCCCCTGTCGGAAGGACCACCGTCCCAAACATAGATTGCTTTTCCCAAGCATCTACTGCCTCCTTCTGAAAGTCATAAAGCTCGTAATTTGCCGATAGATCATCCAATCTTTCCTCTGGCCACGAGATCTCGTCGACGACGTCATACCCTTGCTTCTCCGCTATGTCCCTAACCTTATGATACAAGAAGAAGGGGGCTTCAAGCTCTCTAAAGGACCTCTGTTTAACTATTCTTATATCTTTTACGGTAATTTCAGTTAAGGTTTTAACATAATATTTGAGGGTGAAGAGGGGCTCGAGTAACTTAATTAATTTCTCCTCTGGATCCTCCAGTTCTATAATCATCTTTTTTATTCCGTCTTTAAACCTTATTCTCTTAACTATCTTTAGAATGTCGCCGAGCACTTTGAGGGCTTCTTCTGGGTAAATGCCCGTGTTGAGCTGGGCGCTTATTCTCTCGAAGGCCTTAAGCGGACCTTCGCGGAGGAGGAGTTCCTTTGCCTTTTTGTTAGATAGAATGGCGAATTTATCCGTTAAGTAAAATGGGGATCTCGGCTTCTCACAGGGATAGTATGCCACCACACCTTCCCTTAGCAGGTCTTTGAGCTCTCTAATTATGCCCTCCCTAGCCTCCCTGACGGCGGATTCCACTACGCCGCGGGGGATAGATAACTCCTTGTAGAGGAAGGAGTAGTCGTTACACAGTGCCCGCTCTGGTATAAATACCCATTCTTTATGATCCCTGTTAAATTTGCATATTTTTTTAATTTTCCTGAGAATTTGCCAAAATTTTTCCTCAGGAACTGACTTCTCGAACACTTTGTCTTTTATCCTTATTTTCAAGTCAGCCCACCAGCTCCACCACTTTTCCCAGCCCCTTGGTCCTGCCCTCCCTGAAGAGGAAGACCGTGTCCACGGTGATGTATTCAGGCCTTTTGATGAACTTAAAGGTGACCAAAGCCCTCTCTCCACTTCTCAGAAAAGGTTTCGAGGACTCTACCAGCTTAGCCGGTTGTTTGACTGTCTTAAATTGAATTACTGGTTCATAACCGACCTTAATGGTAGTCGGGTGATGGAGGACCCTTATCTTCGCCTTGAAGGCCCTTACCGCCCTGGGCCTCTGATCCACATCTAGCAAGACCATTCCCTTCCTAACCTCGCTGTAGTCGACGTTAGTTATCGCGAAGGTAGCTAATTGTCCGGCCTCTGCCTCTTGAACCGGAACCCTGTTCACGTGTATTGACTTGATCCTCACCGTCCTGAAGCTGCCGTCGTGGAACGGCCCGATGAGGAGCCTGTCCCCGACTTTCACCCTTCCTGATTCAATCAATCCTGATACGATCAACCCAACGCCGGTAACGTTGAACTTCTCGTCTATGTAAACTAAGAACCTGCCCTTCACCCTCTCGTGCCAGTCTAATCTGGGAGGGAGTATGTTAAGGAACTTCTTAAGGAGAGGAAGCCCCTCCCCAGTCACATTAGAGATCATGAATATAGGAGATACTCTGCCATAGGGCATGTTCCTCGCAGCTATGGCCACATCATTCATATCCTTTACTATGAAGGGGACCTTATTCACCCCTGGTAGCTTGAGAAGCGAGTAGAGCTTTCTAATGTTCTTTTTCAAGGTTTCCTTTGGGGTCATGTCCACCTTAGTCACTACCACGAAGAGGGGTATCTTCAGGGTGACTGAGATCCCCAAGTGTTCCTTGAAACTCCCTATAGGGCCCGCGTTTCCCCCCATCACCATTGCGACGTAGTCAGGGGTGGAGCCCAACACCCCTTTAAGAGTTGTCTTGAGGTACCTTTCATGGCCAGCCAAGTCAACCAACGTAATCACCTTTGTGGACTTGAGGTAGATCTCAGCCTCGTCATACTCGATGAGCCCCTCATTCACGGAGTTCCCCTCGGAGTCAAAACCAAGCAAGTGTATTGACACTGAGGATGATCTTCTGAACTTCAATTCGTGGAGATACCTAACAACCTTGCTCATGGCTAGGCCATCTCCGTCGTCCAACGTTCCGCTAACCAACACTCCCTTGAGGGTTGATTTACCAGCGTCCACGTTGCCAAGTAAAGCCACCGAAACCTGAACAGGGGGGACGTCCAGGGTTCTCCTTATCAGGAGTTCGTAAACGTATCCCCGGCCCACTCTCTCCTTCCTTACCACCATGTAAGTCGCGCCTATCCTCTTAACTATCTTGTCCATAACTTCGAGGCTCTTCCTGGCCTCCTCCTCGCTTATGCCCACCGGCTCACCGCTGTCAGATATGCCAATCTCGTAAAAGGCCTCACCACCCCCTTCCTTTAGCCTGTAGTTAAGTTGAGTAGCTAGCTTTTCTAATCTCTCCTCATCACCGGGGGATAGCTTGAGCTTATACTCTACGTTACCTTCCTCCCTCTCAGGCCTTCCGTATCTCATCTTATCACTTAGTGGGCGAACAGCTGGGATATAGATTTTTTGAGTGGGGGCTTAACTATCCCCTTCTCAGTTATTATGCCGGTTACGTTCTCAGGAGGAGTCATGTCAAACGCTGGATTTAACGCTTCCACGTCGTCGGGAGCTATCTTGACCCCCCTTATCTGCTTTACCTCCGAAGGATCCCTCATCTCTATCCTCACGTCAGACCTCTTTGACTTCAGGTCAAAGGTAGACGTTGGGGCCGCAACGAAGAAAGGGACTCCGTGCTCCTTAGCCAAGATCGAGAGGGTATAGGTGCCTATCTTGTTGAAGACCGTCCCATCAGCCAGCACCCTATCGGCGCCAGTTATTATCAGGTCTACTCCAAACTCCCTCATAACGAAACCCGCTGCCCCGTCAACGATCACTTTAACTGGAATTCCAGCTTTGGAGAGTTCAAATGCCGTTATTCTCGCCCCCTGGAGGACGGGCCTCGTCTCCAAGGCAATCACTTGGAACCTCTTACCCTCCTCCAGTGACTTGTACATGGGGGCTGTGGCGGTTCCGTACCAAACGGTGGCTAGGGAGCCCGCGTTGCATATTGTCATCACAGTCGAACCGTCCCTTATAAGGGGACTCCCGTGCTCACCTATTCTCATGTTGTTCGACACGTCTTCCTCAGCTATCCTCCTAGCCTCCTCTAACGCGAGTTCCGCGCTTTCTTCAGGGTTCTGTGAGGACCTCACTGCCTCCATCACCCTGTCAATGGCCCAGAACAGGTTCACAGCAGTAGGCCTGGTAGACCTCAACATTTCGGCTGCTTTATCCATCTCATCCATGAACTGATCGTAGCTAAGCTCTGAGATCTGAAGGGCCCTCATGGCCAAGCCGAAAGCGGCTGTGGCCCCTATGGCGGGAGCGCCTCTAACTACCATATTCTTTATGGCGTAAGCTACGCACTCCACGGTGTCACACTCGTAAAAGGCCAGCTTTTCGGGTAACACCCTCTGATCTACTAAAACGACTCTCCCATCCTTAAAATCCACCGTCCTGGGCAAGTTTAGCATGTTACCACCTGTCCCAAACCCTCCATACCCTTTTTAGCCAAGGTAATAAGGTAACTGGCTCCACCCCCTCTTCTTTTATAACGGCCGCCGGGATATCCACGACGCATTTGGACTTCCTTATCACTACTACGTCGCTACTGGCCGACACTTCATGGTGAGAAACCTTCCTATCCACCTCCTTAGTCACCTCTACTCTAGCAACGTCATCTAGAAGTGGCCTGAGCTCGTTGGCTATTTCGCCGCTCCTGGGTATAGGGGAGTCTAGGTATATTACCGCCTCAGCAGGATCTAACTTTATCAGCAGGTTCTTTAGGAGGGATGCAGCCTCGTAAAAATGCCTGCTAGGCCTGTACTTGGAGTAACGCATGCTAAGGTCTCTGACGAAGCCGTCAGTCGATAGAAAGACCGGTTCTCCAGAAATAGCGGTCTCTATTGTTATGAGCACGTTAAACCCGTCCACGCCCAAGTCCTTGCCGGTGACGCATTCAATGGGACATAGCTTGAAGGCGTTCAAGAGGCTTTCCACCGGATCCCTTATCACCTTTGAGAGAGCGACTCTTTCCTCTTTGGAAAGGCCATAATCCTCTCCTACCACATCTACAGCTCTCTTAACGCCTAAAGAGTAAAGAAGATAGAGCTTTTGGGCTATCTCTTGATCAGGGAATCCCTTAACTTTGTCAAGAACTCCTCCAGTTTCTCCCGTGGTATAGCCCCCCTTCCTAGCTTATCGTTCCCTCCGCCACCCCCTCCCAGCGACTTAGTGATCTCCCTTATCAGGGAGCCCGCTTTAACTCTCCCCTTAATGTCTTCGGACGTAAGCAAGGCCACGTTGTACCTGTTGCCCGAATCCCTAATGATTACTACGGCCGTGGATTCTTCCAGTAGCTTGTCCGCCTTCTTTACGACTTCGTCCAGCTGATAATCATCGCTCACTAGTACTTTAGCCAGCTTTATCCCTGAGACGACTTCCGCCTTTTCCAACGCGGAGCTTATCAAGGACCTCAACTCAAAGCCTTTCAGCTCGTTCAGCTTGCTCTTAAGCTTCTTAAGCTCTTCTTTCAGCTCAGCAATGGAGTCTGACAGCCTTTCCTCGGGAACTCCTAAGGAAGAGCTTACCTTTTTTAACTCTTCATGCATCCCGATCATTTTCCTAACAGCAGGCATCCCGGCGGAAAACTCTAGCCTTATTACACCGTCTTGGATCCTTTTAGCTCTCCAGATCTTTATGTACCCTATGTCACCAGTCCTTATGACATGCGTGCCGCCACATGCTTGAACGTTGTATCCCTCTATCTCGACGATCCTGAGGGTTGGATCGGGCACCACCCCTCCTTGGTAGATCTCAAACCCGTACCTTTTCTCAGCCTCAGTCCTGGTCAGCCAGAAGGTGTTAACCCTTATGTTTCTCATCACTGCTTCGTTGGCAATCTCCTCTATCCTCCTGAGCTCGTCAGGGGTTATCGGTTTGTAATGGGTTATATCCAGCCTACTTACCTCATCCCCTTTCTGGGCGCCCCATTGCCAGACGTGACTGCCTAGAACCCTCTTGGCAGCCTCTAGGATCACGTGAGTGGCTGAGTGGTGCCTCATCCTGTTAAGCCTTCTGATCCGATCCACTTGACATGACACCTTGGTACCCACAGGTGGAGCTTCGCCTTTGACCCAGTGTACTATAACTCCCTTGTACTTCTCAACCCTTTCAACGTAAGCGGAACCACCGTCCCAGCTGATGTACCCCACATCCGACGGCTGGCCCCCTCCCTCGGGGTAGAAGACTGTGGAGTCCAGGATGACCCCGTTCCCCCTGATTACCCCAACTACTTGAGCGCTCGCATTGAGAAGGTATGGATTCTGATAATAAAGCGGTTTGGTGGGTGAATATTTCATTAGTTCATCCACGTAATCTGGCAGCTCTGGTGGTTTAGGAGGCTTGGACTCGTGTTTAGCGGCGATGAGCTCAAAGAAGTTGTCAGGAACTTTAACCTCGTATCCTTCCTCTTTAGCCACCTGGGCTACGAACTCTGGGGTTAGCCCGTGGGACTCATACAAGACCACCAGGTCCTCCTCACTGACCCTCTTCTTGCTTCGGAGGATGTCCCTAACTAGCTGCCTTCCCCTCCTTAACAACTCCTCGAACCTCTTCTGCTCTATGTCCAACATATCAGTTATCCTGTCTATGGACTCCTTAAGCTCAGGAAAGCCCTTAGACGACCAGTAATCCACTTGCTTTGAAACCAGCTCTGAGAGGCTTATCTCAACTCCTAACTGTTTCAATATCCTAAGCGTTCTCCTGATCAACAGCCTGCCCAAGTAACCTTCATTCACGTTAGAGGGAACCAAGCCATCCGCGAGCATGAAGGCCAGGGCCTTAGTGTGGTCCAGCACGGCGAAGGTAAGCTCTAAAGGAACTATCTTATCCTCTATTAGCTCAAGAGGAATCCCAGTTCTCTTAGATATCTCCCTCCTGAGGGAGTTTACGCTCTTCCCTTTCTCTAACTCACGTAGCAGAGAGGATACCTTCGTGTATTCCATTAAAAATTTATCATCTACTCTACCCACTCCGAACAAACTCATGAAGTCGTCAACTAACTTTCCGTACACTGCATGGAAGCCAGTCGGGGATCCGTTTAGCAGCCAAGTTATACGCTCTAGGCCATAGCCGGTGTCTACCACTTTGGTGTCCATTGGAACGTACTTTCCGTTGACCATCTTGTATTCCATAAAGACTAAGGTCGCTATCTCTAGCCCCCTTACAATGGGCTCCAAGTCTGGCCCTGCGTTCCCCCCTCCCTCCCATATGCCCTCCTTGTATATTATCTCCTCCTCCGGTATACCCAAGACTTCGGTAGCATATTCATGAAACAGCTCTACAGTCCTTTCTTTCCAGTACACCCACCTCTCCTTCGAGTTAAAGGCATGATGGGCCATCATCTCAAAAATAGTCAGGTGTCGGCCCATGGTAGGGCCTACTTTGTCCACGTCCTTCAGCCTTATGCAGGGTTGTGATATCGTCAAGGGATTTGCTGGAGGCGGCACCAGGCCTGAGGTGATGAAGGGCTGGAAGTCAACTATGGAGGCACTGGTTAAGAATAAGTCGTCCCTCCACCTAGCTATTACTGGGTACCTGTTTATCCTAGTATGACCCCTCTTCTCCATGAAACTGAGAAAGTCTTCCCTGACCTGTTCTATGCTCTTCTCCGATATAGCCTTCCCTAAGAATGAGTAAGGCTCGCAGGGAGCCTCTCCACAAGTTTCCCGGTCTGGGTCAAGGGTCCAAAAGTACTCTCCGCAGATGGGACATCTCTTCCTGACGTATCCCCGCTCTTTCAGGAATTGTATTTCCACAGGTCCCTGTAAGGACATGTCCATCCTCTTGAAAGGGGGTTGACACTAATAAAAACAGGAGGGGGTTTAACCGAAGAGGGCTCCAAGGCCCGCTAGGGCAGCCTCCTCTTCTTCTTCCTCCTTCTTCTTCTCTTCTTCTTCCTCTTCCTTCTTCTCTTCGGCAGCCTTCTCCTCGGCAGCAGGAGCTGCGGCAGGAGCTGCAGCCACGGGCATGGTTGTGGCCTGGCTTATTATCTCGTCTATGTTAACCCCCGAGAGCGAGCTGACGAGTTGTTTAACCTTAGCTGGATCGGGCTCTATGCCCGCCGCCTTCAGCACCTGAGTCAGCAGATCCTCCTCTATCTTCTTACCGGCCTCGTGAAGCATTAGGGCTGCATATATGTACTCCATTCCCATGTCGATACACCACCCTATCATGAAATATCCGATTATTTTAATGTTGCCATCCCAAGGGAGGTGAAGCAAAAAGGTGAGGAGGGCTATTCAAAGGCCCCTAACCTGCCAACCCTTCTCCTCCTGGGAGAGGCTGTGAACCCGAAACCTCTTGTAAGGGCTATCACGAAGAGCCCCACAAGTATCACTGAGAAAGAGAAGAGCACAAGAGAGAACATCCTCTGTTCAAAGGGAGTTACTACCACGGTTTCGTATGAGTAATAGGAAACTGGCACGTGGAACTTCGAAGTTCCGTCAGCAGACTTGTAAGTCAGGCTTTTCACAGTAAGCCATTGTTTGCCCTCTGATTGGGGCCTTAACGTTAAAGAGAGCTTAATCCACCCCTGAGGGTCTACTTTGTCGCAAGACACCGATACCTTAACTTTGTCTTTGGTGGGCTCCCACTTAGGCTGGTCGCATATCGTACCTTCACTCTTCTCCACTGTTGGAGGAGTCACCATGTAATAACCGGGTGAGAGCTCCATGTAGAGGGAGACGTCCTTGGCTGCCCCGTTTCCATCGTTCTTCACGTATATTGAGAAGGTGACCAGAGAGTTCTTGACGGTGACGTTTGGAGGTTGATCCTCGACCTTAGCCCAGAGCTTGGGCTTTATTACCGTGATAACTACGCTGCTCTCGCCAGAGGTTATGGGCCCCTTCGGGCCTGTCTTAGGATCAACGTAAGTTACCGAAGCTGGAGGGAGTATGGGTATCCCTTCTTTAATGGCCTTAAGTTTGTAAACTATTGAGACAGAATCTCCTGGAGCTAGGGAAGATATCTTCTTGGAGGTCTCCCCTGATACTAGTCTGAAGTATTCCTTAGGGTAGTAGTCCTTTATCACCACATTTGAGGCCGGAGCGGTTCCGTTGTTAGAGACAGTCACCACTACTTGTATTGTGCCGTTAACCGATATAGAGGTGGGGCTCACCTTCTTTTTTATGGTCACCTTGCTCTCCCCTATCTCCCTAACGGTTATCAGCACCGACTTGCTGGTCTCCCTGTACTCGCCCCTTATGGTGAAGTACGAGGCCGTGATGTTCACCCTGTAAATCTTGCCCTCGCTGTCCTCTGGGAGCTTGACTCTAAACTGTATGGGCTCCGTGAGACCACCTGGTGGAACGTCAACCGGCACAACTATTGGGAAGGGGTTTCCAGCCACGTTGTCAGGCTTTACTATGGTGATTTGAGCGTCGGGCTTCACTTTGGCGTCCAGGGTGACGTTGTAGGCGTAGTCGTTGCCGTTGTTCTTGACCCTGAAGTCAAAGGTCACTGTTGAGCCGGGATCCACGGTAACGTCGCCAGTGGGCCTAGTCAGCAGTATAGTTAACTCTGGTTTCCCCGTGTGGCCAGCGTATCTAGTCCCTGTAAATACCACGAACTGGAAGGAGTCGCTCTCTGTATTGTTTGGGTTATACTTAAACTGTTTTACACCTCTATCCGGATCCAAGCCTATAAACTCATACACAGCTGGATGTATTATCATCACATTTATGGTGTAGTTACCGAAATCTTTCGAATTCGGCCCGGCTAAGAAGGTTAACTTTATCTGCCTCGACTCACCTGGGTCTAGTCCTGGGAGGGTGAGGTTTAGTGAACCCCCTGCCCAGCTCGATGGTGAAGGGGGCGGGGCTCCAGTTACCTCCACGTTGGTTAGGTTTATGGAACCAACGCCTCCTACCCTATGCCAAGCAGCGACGATCCTCACCCAGTTCACCCTTATGTTCTCTGCATTGTTTTTAATGGAGAACGGTATAGTGAAGGTGAAAGACTCTTTTTCCCCAAAATCCCTCCTCTTAGGGAAGGTGGTCGTGGCAGTTAAGTTAACTTCTGGTGAATATATTGAGTTCAGTATATCGAAGTATATGGTATCCTTAATAGCTTCTCCAGCCCCCTTAGATAAATCTCCCTTTATGTATACATAGTATAACCTTTTCCCGGAGACAGAGCAATCTTCTTTAACTTCTATTAGCTTTCTAGTTTCAAGGTTACCTACTTTTTCAACCGGAACTGCCACCCAAGGGACGCAAACTTTACCCTCTTTATATATTGACGCTTTAACAGCATGCGTCCCATGACCGCCAAACTCAGATATGTATGCTTGTAGCTGATAACCGCCCGGAAGTTCGTAAGTGGTACCATTCTTCATTGAGAGATCTAACCAATCGTACTTTAAGGTCTGCTGAGCGGTCTCATAACTCGTCGACGTGAAGAAGAACGTTGTTATTAGTATCAACATCAACAGGATTGGAAACCTTTTAATTTCCATAAGCGCTCCCAATGACCTTGAGCGGAGGTAGTATTATTAAGGTATTCGGCTGAAGACGAATAGGGGCCCGTAGCTCAGCAAGGATAGAGCGGCGGCCTTCTAAGCCGCAGGTCGGGGGTTCAAGTCCCCCCGGGCCCGTTTATGGAGTAAAAGGTCCTAGTATGAGGTCCATTACATCTGCCTGGTCGGTTCCATGATATTCTACGGGGACTCCCCTCACTTCCTCTATAGAGAGCCCGCCTAACCAGGGGATTCCGTACTTCGTCCCCTTATCCGGATGTATTATCGTTAGGTACCTCCTAGATGTGTCGAGGCCGATGGCGTACTTACCTGAAAATAGCAATAGAAACCTGTCAACTGCTGCGAAAAGGCCGTATTTATAGTCGCCTTCTAAGATCACAGTCCTGTTATGTGCGTACACTATAACCTTGGGGGTCTTAGAGGGCTTAAGTACGATAGAAGAATTAACCCCTTCAGTGCTTCCTATTGGTCCGGCCAAGAGATTGGTCTCATTTAGCTGACCGCCTGAGAAGAAGCTCAGGGTTAAGCTAATGGTGTAGGTGGATATCCCCAGCGCCCCTGAGCCCTCCACGCCGGTCGCGCTTTCCGGGTACATGATGCCAATTTTCCATTTCTTGGTTCTGTAGACTGGCGTATTGCCTTCATGGATAACCACTGATGAATAAAGTAGAATAATGAGCACGAAGGCTAGTATGGGAATAGAAGTGTATGCAATGAACTTCTTACGATCCAAACGGACGCCTCCCTCTCCTCTTCTTAGGCGGTTGCCTTATAAAGGGTGATGCTCTTCTCTCCTCTCTTCTAGCAATTTTTCTTCTGTTATAGACCCTTATCGCCACAAGTACTATTACCACAGCCGTTATCAAGGCTATTATTATGAAAAAGCTTTGGGAAGCGACGACCCTGAGTTTTACCAGTCCTGAACCAGAGAACGAGGGCATGTTCCTCCCTTTAGAATCTTTATACTCATACTTTATGGAGAGATATGTCCCTAAATCTAAAGATGGGTAGAAATTAGTGGCTTTAACAGATATTGGAAGGCTCAAGCTCTCTCCTGCCTTTATCCTCTTTATTTTTAATGTAAAGGAGCCATCGGGGTTTGGTTTTATGTAAACACCTTCGGGTAGCGCTGTTAGATTGAGCCTTATGCCCTCGCCTGGGGATATGCCAATAGATAAATCTGTAGCGTCTTCATTACCTGAATTTGAGAGAGAAGCTACCACAGTCTTTGAGGAATCCCATTCAATTACCATCTCCGTGGCATTGTAGGTTAGAGATACTAGCGGCCTCAGTACCGTTATCGATACGTCTGCGGTCTTGTTATGGGTCTCCCCTCTGGCATCCGTATACATTAGGACGGTTCTGGAAACCTGTTGAGGTCCTGGAGGAACGTCCTCAGCCTGCACCTTGTAAGAGAACGTTATTATTTCACCTGGACCTATGGGAGACGATAAAACGTAAGAGCCTAAACTTTCGCTTGATGATAAAAGCACGGTCCCATTCCCTCCTGGTACCACCGTAAACCCTTTGTTTAATATTTCAGTAATCTTAACATTAGATAGGGGTAAATCTCCTGTATTTTGGATTTTTAGTGTTATGGTAACCGGCTCCTTAAGTGAAACCCTGTTTGGATTTATTGTTTTCGCTTTGATTATTATCTCTGGATTCCTAACCGCTAAGAAGTTGAGCGTTTTGGCGAGTAATGGCTTCAATGGGTTTCCTTCTTTCACATATAGGTACACTGTAACGTTCTTTTTATTGGGAATCTTATCCGGTACTAATATCTTTATTGAGAGCTCAGTCGACTTACCCGGAGATAAAGTTATGGCTTTATTGGCTGTAGAGCTGATCTTAGCGGGCGGATCTACCCCCACAGAAATTCCCAAATTTAGCTTTGAGCTCACCTTATTCTTTAAGCTTATCTTCAGCGTTATCCCGGTCCCCTCTATAACTACCGGAGGATTATAGTCACCGTATCCGCCCACTAAATAGGCGTTCATGGAAAGGCACGTCATTCTGACCCAGTAGCTGAACACGTTCAAGTGAAGCATTGTAGTGTACAATCTCAGCCATATAAACGGCTCATTCCCAAACAAACCATCTGGTCTAATTGATAAGGCGAAGTCCTCAATCATGGGAAGCCACGACTGAACGAACGCCTCTGTATCTATATATCCTAAAGCTGAGAGCTTGGCTAACGCTGTGACCGCCTCAGCTGTGGCTATGTCGTAAGTCCCGGCAGAATAACTCTCTTTAGCCTTAGGTTCTAAGTAATTGATTATACCTTTTATTAGGCTATTATCTCTAAGCTTATATCCTAATATTAGGGCATCAGCTAATGAATTAGAGATTTCTGCTGTGATCTGAAAAGTGTTTCTCCTAGGTATAGACCAATACGTTTTCCCTCCGCCCTTCTTGGCCGTCCCCTCTAAGAAAGATATTGCCTTATTTATGGCTGTATCCAAGCCTGGGATATTTAACCCGGCTGATTTGACAGCTACTAGAGTCGAGAGAACTTGAGCTGTAACTTCAGGGTCGGGTTCCTTTTGCTCAGCTATGTTAGACCCAGGAACAGCCCCCCAGCCGCCTCCCTGGCTTTGAAGTGAAATTAGCGCTGATACTGACCTGACAAAATCCCCTTCCTTCTCTTTAGGTAGTAAGCCCTGTTCGTAAGAGTAAGCTATTGATTTGATAACCAAAGCACTCAGGTAGACATCCGGCAGACTTCCGCTGGTTTCCGACCTCCATAACCCACCTACGGAGTTATCCAAGAGCCAAGAGGTCATCGAAGCCAACTTGTTCTTAGCTGCTCCTTCGAGGTTTCCTAAATCTATAAATTCTTTTACTTTTAGACCCTCCCCGAGTATTAGAGAGGCATAAGTGTTCATACCTATGTCGGGTATTGCTACGAAGGTAAACGAGCTCTTGTAAACGTAGAGGACGCCTCCAACGTATCCATACCCTCCGCCGTATATCTCCGACGGTGATTCGTAAGTGGGGAAGTTAACAACTTTTTTGACAGGCTCCGATATAGCCTTCACAATATTGTCGGTATTTGCTGATTGAACGTTAAACGTTAAGTGAGAAAGTAGAAATATTAGCATGAAAACTAACGTGCTTGCCTTTATGGCTTTCATACTACCCTCAACTCGTGTGTAGTCTCCCTATATTTAAAGGCAGAATATGGCAGGGGGCTAATAGAACGTAGACAACAGGAGGAAGTTAAGTGCTGGACTGAAGATCAATTGTAGACCTGACATGTAAGAAAATAGAAGAGGGGAGGGGAGTTCAGCCGGCGGGCTTGGGCAGCCCTACCGGCACCACGACGACGGGCTTGACGGTGACCTTGGTGGGCGGCTTGGTGGGCTGTATTCCTATGACTATCACTGCCGGGGCGTTGT
>JAOZFG010000034.1 GCA_027491435.1 Thermoproteota archaeon | reverse complement strand
ACAACGCCCCGGCAGTGATAGTCATAGGAATACAGCCCACCAAGCCGCCCACCAAGGTCACCGTCAAGCCCGTCGTCGTGGTGCCGGTAGGGCTGCCCAAGCCCGCCGGCTGAACTCCCCTCCCCTCCTTTTTGGTTCGCGATAAACTTATATCGTGCAACACCTTGCTATTTTATGTCTCCGTCAAAGGCGTTGAAGTACCTGTCCCTCCTGTTAACGGCAGGTTACTTGGTTCAAGACGTCCTGTTGATTTACGTGTTTCACAACCCTCTGTGGTGGTTGCTGGCTGAGAACGTGGTATTGGCCCTTTGTTACCTGTCCTTCGGTTACCTTAGAGCGGTTAGGTGGTCTGAGATCCCTCTAGCATGGGTGGCAGGTTTTAACGCCGCTAGGGTCTTAGACGCCGCTCTAGACTTCTCTAAGCCCCTCTACTTCACGGCATCCCACGCTATCCTAGTAGTTCTCTCCATCTTGGTGGGTGCCTTA
The DNA here is from genome assembly GCA_027491435.1 of Thermoproteota archaeon. Classification (GTDB taxonomy): domain Archaea; phylum Korarchaeota; class Korarchaeia; order Korarchaeales; family Korarchaeaceae; genus Korarchaeum. The sequence continues at coordinate 62,240 of JAOZFG010000034.1, read as the reverse complement.
GCTTGGCTAACAGCAAAGGGTTAGCTCTACTAACGTTGTGGTTACTCTCTATCAATTCCTTGAGCGCTGAGGAGAGCTGGCTTGTAGGCGCCAGGGTAGTCTCAGTCTACGTGGAATCCCTTGAAGACATACCCGACATGGTAAAACTTAGGGAACAGGGCGTCTCCGTGATAGAGCTAGACGTCGACCTAAACCACGAGTCCTCTTTCTACGGAGATAGGAGCTATAAGCTAGAGCTGGTTAAGGAGGTCGTCAGGAGGGCTCACGCTCATGGGTTGAAGGTGGTGGTCTACGTGCCCTCTTTAGAGGTGATAAGCGACGGGGTCCTAAGCTGGGTTCAGAGGTCCCTTGACGGAAGGCCTGTCGCAGCTTCCTGGAGGGAAGCTGACTTCTTCTGGTTGGAGGAAGGCGAGTACTCAAACTGGATGTCTCCTCTCTCCCCTCACAGGGAGAAGGTTAAAGAGCTGCTAATAGACCTGGAGAAGGCTGGAGTCGACGGTATATGGCTGGACGTCCCCCACATGCCCTCTTACCTGTCTGAGGACAAGGAAGACTTGTGGCCTGACGCCTCCCCTTGGGGCGTTGAGGACTTCAGATCCAGGTATGGACACGACCTCCCTAAAAAGTTAGAGGGGCCAGCCTTCTGGGACTGGATGGAGTGGAGGCATCAAGTCGTCGCCGACTACCTCAGGTACCTAGCATCCTCAGTTAACGTGCCCGTCTTGGTGGAAAGCTCCGCCACAGACTGGGGAAATGAGCTGGCCTTCGAGCCCTCCCTTTACGGCGGATACCAGGTGCCCGAGGTGGGACCTCCGTGTAAGGGGTTCAGGGAAGCCAACTTCACAATGTGGTCCCACTTCGTGGCTCAGCTCAAGTACGTCAGGTCCAGCTCTAAGGTGATGATCCCTCTAACCTACGGCGCAGACCCAGTAGACTCGGGAAGGCAGCTGGGGATAATCCTGTCCATGGCCGACGGATTCTTCGAGACGAACGCCGATTGTTACATGACGGGCACTGTGGGAGAGGGGTTCAGGAAAAAGGCCTTCAAGCTGGTTTGGGCTCTCACAGGCGTTAAAAAGTCCACGGCTAGGGTAGCTGTGGTCTTTTCCTACAGGTTAAGGGACAGGGTGGACACATACGTCTACGGGCCATACGACATGACCGACACCAAGTACATGGCTGAGTACAGGAAGGTGGTGGAAGAACTTCTCAGGAAGGGAGTGCAGTTTGACGTAATACCTGAGGAGAGGCCAGGGTATGACGTTCTGATAAAGCCCCGTGATGAACCGCCTTTCTACGAGTTCGACGTAAAGGGCGAGGATACCGGGGGCCTGATACACCTGAACTTCTCCCTTAACGGTTGTGTGGTGGACGTGTGGGATAACGTGCTCGGCCTCTCTGGAGCTAGGAACTTCGGGCTCGTGTTTTCTTTTGATGACTGGTCTCTTAAGAACGCCAGCACGTACCCCGAGACCTTATACCTAAGCTTCTCCAACCTGTCGAATTCTTCGCTAACTGTTAAGGGGGCCATCTACATAGCCCCATCTCCGGTGGACAGGGTTGGCCTCAGAAATTCCTCCTTAGCTACAACCTTCATATTCGTTGGGGGGCCTGCAGTCAACTGGTGGCCCTACCCCTTCAACTTGAGGGAAGCCAGCTACGGGAGGGAGGATGAGGCCCTCATCCTAGTTAAGGGGTGCGGGAACTTCAGGTTCGTCTGGGCTGGAGGCCTCACTAGGTACGGTACCAGGGCTGCCCTGCTCTGGTTATCCTCAAGGGAGGTTGGGCCCGTCACCCACCTCATCTGGAGGGACCTGAACGGGAATGGCAGGGTGGAGCTCAGCGAGGTCAGGGAGGTGAAAGCCTAAGGGCTCCTCCTTCCTCGGCCTGTTCCACCAGCTTTCTGGTGAACTCATTTTCCACCTTCTTTAGCAGATCCTCTAAGATCACCGGGTTCATTGGATCGCCAGGTGGGATTATGACGGTGCTCTCCAGCCATCCCTTTTCCGTTAGAACCCTAACGGTGGTCGGCTGCTCCTCGGGATAGCTTGCCGTGTGGGCTGTCTCCTCCATTACCACCACCCTGTCCTCCAGCCTCATCACCTTAAGGTCTTTAAGCCCCCTCTTTATTGAGTCCAGGTCCACCTTGCCGTAAGTTAAGGCGAGGGAGACGAGGAAGGAGGTGCTAAACCTAGCCTCTTCCACAGTCCTGGGAGATCTTATGTTGGCTATCCTCAACGCCTCCTTGAAGGTGAGGACCTGAACCTCGGAGAATTCACCTTTAAGGGATAGGGCAGCAGCTATTGCCGTGTGGGTGTGCCTACAGGTAGGGAACAGCTTGTACCCGTTTAAAAGGATCGCATAATCCCAGCCCGGCTCCGTCAACTTCTCCAAGTTGCACTCCCCGGACATATTAGCGCAAACACCCCTCTCATCCTCGAAGACCCTGAGGTTGGTCCTAACGCCTAGAGAGGCTAGCTTAGCTGCGTTCATCCCTACGAAGACCGCATGGGCTGGGCTGAAGGGCTTAACTGAGGAGCCCGATGATATGAAGCCCCAGAGGCCCGAGGCGTAGTAGCCAGCTATGGAAAGTGCGTGGGACGTCTCCTCTTCGTTGAGGCCCATGAGCATTGAGGCCGTTGCCGTAGCTCCGAAGGAGCCTGCTGTGCTGGTGGTGTGCCACTTGGAATAGTGACTTCTCCCCAAGGTCGCCCCCACTCTAGCTGCGACCTCATATCCCACCACCAGGGACCTGAGCAGGTCGTCCCAGCTTTCAGCCAGCGCTAGGGCTACGGGCACAACCACGCTTCCGGCGTGCACGTAACCAGCCCTCAACCAATCATCGTACTCCAGGGAGTGGGCTAAGAAGGCGTTGACCATGGCCGCCACCGTGGGGCAGGCCTTGGACCACCTGCCCAGGACCAGCGCCTCGCCCGTACAGTCGAAGGAGTCGGCAAAGGACCTGGCTTCCTTCGACCTCTTATAGCCCAGGATGGCCACGTTTACCGTATCAACAAGGGCCTTTAACGCCTCCTTCAGGGAGGCTTCACTGGGTTCCATGTTCCAGACGCTTTGAACTAACTCCTCAACCGCCGTCAAGTTCGCTTACCTCCCTCAACAACCTCTTAGCCCTCTCGTAATTCATTCTGTCTATCATCATCCCCCTCAGAGAGGTGGCACCTAGCCCCCTTCTTACCGCTTCCTCGTAGGCTCTAACTATCTCCTCAGCCTCCCTGACCTCGGTCTCAGAGGGGGTAAATACCTCGTTTATCACCGGAACGTGCGATGGGTGGATGGCGAACTTCCCGCTGAAGCCCAGCCTCCTAGCTATCAGGGCCTGCCTCCTCACACCCTCCCTATCTATTATAAGCCCCAGGAACGGCGTGTCTATGGCTGGGACGTTTCCCATGGCCGCCGAGGTACTCACCATTGACCTGGCGAAGAGCACCTCCCACTCCTGGTCCGACACGTTCACGTCCAAGCCTAGCTCCCTCAGGTAATCGCCCATACCAAAGGCCAAGGCTCGAACCCTAGGCAGTGACACGACCTCCTTGGCTTCCAGGACCCCTCTAGCGGTCTCTAGTAGGGGGATCACGGGCAACCTCAGCTCGCTAGATTCTAAAGGCTTGACCATTGAAGTTAGCTTGACCACGCCCTCAGCGGTCGCCTTAGGGAGGACGAGCCCATCTAAGCCCCTGTTGACCACGTACTTTAAATCCTCCTCTGTGAGGCCAGTCTCGATCCCGTTCACCCTGACGAACACCTTACCCCTATAGCTGTCTCTAACCTCCCTAAGGAACTCCTTGACGAACCACCTGGCAGTTTCCTTCTCCCCTATGGGGACCGAGTCCTCCAGGTCTAGAACGACAGCGTCCGCTTCAGACTTGACCGAGCTTAGGAGAAGCCTCCAGCTGTTGGCCGGGACGAAAAGTAGTGACCTCATCATTTTACCGACCTCCTAACCAGCTCGACGATTTCCTTAGGGGAGGACGCAACCAAAGCTCCCGACTCCTTAAAGGCCCTTATCTTGCTTTCAGCCGATCCCTTATCCCCTTCAACGATGGCGCTAGCGTGGGAGAATCTCATCCCCTTGGGGAGCATGCTTCCAGCCACATAAGCTACTACAGGCTTCTCATACTCCTTAATGAGCTCGGCGGCCTCCTCCTCTTGAACCCCTCCTATCTCAGCGAATATGACCACCGCTTTGGTTCTATCGTCCTTGCCCATGAACTCCAGGACGTCGTACTCTGTAGTGCCGACCAGGGGCTCTGAGCCCACGTGTACAGCTAAGGAGACCCCCAGACCAGCCTGGCTTAGAGCCCAGGATATGGTGGTCGTCTGGCCTCCGCTCCTGGATATGACCCCCACGATCCCGGGCCTGAACGCCTCCCTGGATAGCTCCAGGGAGCCGCCTACCCACCCCATCACAGCCTCCCCCGGCCTTATAATTCCGAAGGAACCGGGGCCTATCACCCTGGTACCCTTCCTTTCCGCGTAGGCCAGGAAGTACATGGCGTCGTGGAGGGGAACCCTCTCCGTGGGAACCAGTATTAACTTTATCCCAGAATCTATGGCCTCAAGCACGGCCTCCTTTATGTGAGAGGGAGGGACTAAAGCAACCGAGGCGTCAATGGGCCCCACCTTCTCCACTGCCTCAGAGACCGTGTCGAAGACTGGTACGCCCCAAACCTTCCTCCCTCCCCGGCCCGGGGTGACGCCGCCAACAACTCTAGTTCCATACTCGAGCATGTACCTTGTGGCGAACTCGCCCGTACGGCCAGTTATCCCCTGAACTAATACCCTGGTGTCTGCACCTATCATGGGGGCACCTCCATAGGTACTATGACTGAAACTGCCCCGCTTCCATACCAGTAGCAGTGGATCTCACAGGCTAGGCACTCGTTATCTATCCTCTCGGCTTCTTCCTCTGTAACGGCCATCGCCGGCTTTCCTTTCTCTATCTTTAGAACTCCTCTACCGTACAGCCTGCACGCCTTTACGCAGGCGAAGCCGCAATCGGGAGCGACACACTCGTCCAAGTTTATCCTAACGGTGGCGGTCCTGGTCCTAAATGAGATCATGACATCCCCTCCCTATACTCCTCCACCATGACTTTCATCCTCTCAGCTATGTAATCGGTCTCGTAGATGTAGTCCCTGCCGTAAAGCTCGTACCTTATTGGAAGGCCCCTAAGCCCCCTCCTTATTATTTCGTGGCTCTCCCTCTCCTTGTTACCTGCCAGCAGGATCAGGGCAGGAAAGCCCTTCCTGTCTGAGAGCATCTCCCTGAAGGCCTTGACCAGGGCGTGGGCGTGGTGCCACTGCTCCTGGCTAGCCATTACGCTGCCCATCATTATGTAGCCGCTGATCCCCGGGATGCTGAGGATGGTCCTTATCACCCTGTAAACCTTGGACGCTGGTGGGTCCCCACTAGTGTCTGCGTAGTTCGCTATCCTTACCCCCTTCCTAATCAAAGCGTCCGCGGCCAGCATGGCCCCTCCTCCACCTATCCCATGAAACCCAACGTAGGGCTCGCCTTCCACGGGTAGGAGTATGAAGTAGCCCGTTCCCCTTGGATCCACCTCGTCCCAGTACCACATGGCTAGCTCAAGCTCTGTGGGATCTCTGTTTAAGTCCTTGGGCACCTCTACCCTAACCTGATGCCTGAAGAGGGCGTGATCGTCCAGGTCTATTCTGGCGTCTAGGGCCACGAACCCGTCCGGAGTTAAGGCTAAAGGGTTGATTTCAACGCTTCTAGCGTCGTAGTCCACGAAAATCTGGTAAACCTTCTCTATTATCCTGTTCACTTCCTCGGCCCTGGGAAAGCCCATCTCCCTGAGCTTATCGGTGAGGTCGGGTGGGCCCTCCAAGTAGTTTACAGGCACACTTAAAGCTTCCCTCTCCTCTACACCAGTTCCACCTGATGGCGAGGCAACTACTACGGGCCCTTTCACCTTCCTGGAGTAGTTTACGGTCACACCAACCATCAGTTCAGCTATTACTGGGACGGCCTCCTCCACCAACACTTTCTTAGGCCTGAAGCCCCTAAACTCTGAGGAGAGGAGCCTTTCCACCACTTCCTTAACCTGGTGGGGCTCCGCCCTAATTACAGCTCCCACGGACTTCCTGCCCGTGAATGGAAGCTGTGCCTTAATGTAAACAGGCCCCATATCCACCTCCCTAGGGGAATCCAAGACTACGCCCCTAGGAACTCGAATCCCATAATCACGGAGGATCTCCTTGGACTGATACTCCAGAAGCTTGGCCCTGCTATCACCCAGCCGTAAGACACTGAAAACTAATTAATTTCCCGGCGCTGTCACGTTTGCAGATCTTGACCCTCTTGGATAAGGTTGTTAGTGGAGGGCCTGGAGGCCCCTCTCAAAGCGCTTATAATCACACAGCAACTTTATTGCGGCCCGTCCCTGAACTAGTACTGGAGGGTCAGCAAAGGGTTAAATGAAAGGGCTTCCCAATGACATATGGTAGCGTTGACTATTGCTGCCCTCTTCAGGGCCATCATAAGTTTGATCGTTTCGGCAGTCGTTATATGGGCGGCCCAGATATTTGTGCTCCCTAAGGAGAAGGAGAAGCCGTTCATCTCAGTGCTAGGCTTAGCTATAGTTTGGGCCATAGTGGACTTCATATTCAACAAAGTGTTGCTAGCCCTCTTCAGATTTCCGTTAAGCCGCCTGATATTGGGAATAGTTGTCTTGATACTCTGGCTGCTCCTGCTCAAGTCTTGGTTTAACGTGGGCTGGGGGCATGCAATCCTCATCTCAGTAGTTGCCTGGATTCTTAACATAATTGTGCTGATAGTGCTGGGAATAGCGAGGATGTTATGAGCCGAAAACGAATTGGACAAGCCAGCTCGGAACCTTCAGGCCTGGGGCGAGGGTCTCCACCACCAACTTAATTTCCCCTTTTTTCAACAGTTTAGCCCTCATGAAGGCGAACAAGGTCACGATCGGGATTAACAGGACGCCTAAAGGCGGCCAGGTGAGGGAAAGCAGGGCGCCCACTACAAATGGAGAGAAGGAAATGATGAGAACGTCCTTCCTAATCAGGCGGAAGCCTATCCTGTGAAGGGTGTACATCGAGAACGCAATCCCTATAACGGCCCCTATTAGAAAGGCCAGGGAGGCACCAACGCTCCCCATGGCAGGGGCCAAGTAGAAGTAGAGGATTAGCCTGGGGACGCTGGAGGCTAGCCCTATGCTTAGGGTGTACAGGTACTTGTCGTTAACGAAGGTCACCACGCTAGAGACGAAGATGAGGGAGGAGAGGGTAGCTGCTAGGGACAGTATCCTCAAGGGGGTGGAAGCTACCAGGTATCCCTTTCCCAGGAAGCCCAGGAAGAACTCAGGAAAGGAGAAGAGCTCAGCGGCTATTAGGGAGGTGAGGAGCATCCCGAGCTTGGTCACCCTGTACGCCAGTTCCTCCCTCCTGCTTACCTCCATCCTACTCAATACCGGGATTAGGTAGGAGAAGAGCATGTTGCTGAACATGATAGCTATCGTAGCCCCCATGTAAGCCATGTAGTAGGGGCCCGTCTCAAATCCCCCTCCCACCCCGTAGACGGCTAAGACACTGGCGTGCTGTCCAACCAACCTTATGGCGTTGGGTAAGTATATTGAGACACCGGCTTTCAAGAGCTTAAAGACGCACCTGGCTGATGGCGACCTGAGGGAGATGATCCTAATGGAGTAGAGGCTAATCCCTAGGGCGGCGGTCAAAAATCCCAAGAGGTAGCCTAAAACAGCGCCCAACCACCCCATTCCCATAAACACTAGGGCTAGTCCCGAGATGAGCCTGACCACGTTGCCTGCAATCCTGAAGAGGGAGTTAGCCTTGACCCTCTGGTGGGCAATGAGCAACGAGTCCAGGATAGCTGACCAGCCTAAACAGGTGAGCAGGCCCGTGTAAACCATCATGTCTGGGCTAAAGGAGATGATCGAAATTCCGTAGGTCCCTAAGACCATGAACGCTAAACCAGCTAGCAAGTCTATAAGCGTTAGGAAGGTCAAGGCGCTCCAGAATAGCCTATCGGCGTGCTCCTTATCGCCCCTTCCCAAAGATGAGCCTATGAACTTCTGCAGGGCGGAGGGCATCCCCAAGAAGGAGATGCCGGTCACCACGGTGTACATGGTCACGACGGCGCTGGCCATGCCCACTTGCTCTGGGCTTATGACGAGCGACATTAAGAGCCAGTAGAGAAGCCCCACCACCGTGTTCACGGCTGTTCTCAGGGAGAGCCAGAGCCCTCCCCGCACTACCTCCTTAGCCTCTTCCGTTTAAACCACCTTACAAATGAACTCCAGCTTTCCCTCCTTGTACACTGGGTAAACCTTGCTTATCCCCTCCTCCAGGGTGACCTTGGCCTTAAACCCAAGCTCCTTTTCAGCCCTAACGGTGGAGGCCCCAGTCCTGTACACGTAATTCTTTATGGGGTTCTCCCTGTACTCCAGCTTCAGATTTAGACCCGTGACTTCCCTTATCTTGGCCGCGAGCTCGTTAAAGCTGGTCTCCTTTCCTGTCCCCACGTTAAAGACGCCACTGACGTCCTTCTCCATGGACTTGATGAAGGCATCGACCACGTCCTCCACGTAAACGAAGTCTCTGGTCTGGCTCCCGTCCCCGTATATTACGAAGGGCCTTCCCTCCAGGCCAGCCCATATCATCTGGGAGAGGACGTTGGCAAACCTCCCCTTAGGCCTTTCATTGGGCCCGTAAACGCTGAACAACCTTAACGCAACGTACTCAACTTCGTGCAATAGCCTGTAAACCTGGGCCAACCTCTCGGCCCAATACCTGGCTTCGGTGTAGTAATCGGTAACTAGGACGGGCAGGTCCTCGTGATGGGGGGGCTCGTGCCCGTTGTAGAGGGATGAGGTTGAGGCCATCACCACCTTAACACCTTCCTTAGCCCTCTCCATTATCCTGACGAAGTCCTGCATCACCTCAACCACTAGCTCCGGGTTCTCCTTGTACATGGGAGAGCTTGAAGGCATTCCCAGGTGAAATATCCCGTCTACCTGTAGCTCGGCGGCCTTGGAAGCGTTGCCCTGTATGAACTCAGCCCCTCCCCTTTTGAGGAGCTTGACCACCTCCGGAGATCCGGTCGTTAGGTTGTCCACCACGTATACCTTGTGGCCCTCGCACAGCAGTTTGGCTGTCAAGTTGCTCCCGATGAACCCGGCCCCACCGGTGACCGCGAACCTCATGGCCATCCGGGAACTGGACAGTTTCAATAAAAAATTGTTAGGTTATATGAACATGACTATGGAGTCCTCAGAGGCCATGTTAAGGAAGGCTGTGGCCCCTACCACGTCGTCAACTTCATCCAATAGGTCCTCCCTCTTCAGGCCCATCATCTCCATGGTGTTAGAGCAGGCGTAGAACTTAACTCCTAACTCTTTGCACTCCTTTATCATCTCCCTGATGGGCTTCATGCCTATCTGAGCTGCCTTCTTCTTCATCATCCACGTCGCCAGGTCGGTCATGCCAGGTATTATCCCCAGGATGTTGGGCATTCCCATGGAAGGGTTGCCCACCGGCGATACTTTGAGCTTGTCCACCTTATCCTTCCTTATGACGTCTAGCCCCCAGAACGTGAAGAATAAGCCCACTTCCATCCCAAGGCTTGCGGCTATCTGCCCCAAGATCAGGGGAGGGTAGGCCATGTCCAGGGTTCCCTTGCTGACCACTATCATGAGCTTGTTAGTCATATTGACCCTGTATAATATGAAAAAGTATTTAATAACTGATGTGGCACAAACGTCTAGAAAGTCTAAAAGCTCCTGCTGCTGGGGAAGAGGGGACCGGATTGGCTGAGGAGGTAAAGGCCGTCCTCAAGGACGTGCTAGGGGAACAGCCCTCTAGTGTGCTGAAGAGCGCTTGCTACACCTTAATAACCCTGGTGGAAAGCTCAAGCCCTGAGGGCGGCCTCCTTATATACATGTTCGGCCTCAGGTTAGGGGAGAGGATTGCAAAGAAGTTGACGAAGCTCTCGGATCCCCTATCTGGCTTGAAGGCGGTTATAGAATCTTTAGGAGTGGCTAAGGACGTTAAGTTCGAAGGGATGGGCGAAGAGATAATGGTGAGGGTTGAGTCCAGCGAGGAGGTCAAGAAGACCAGGGGCTGTAACTTCATGAGGGGCTTTTTGGCTGGCTTCCTGTCAAATCACCTGGGGAGGCCCGTCTACGTTGAGCAGGTTAGCTGCTGCTCTAACTTTGACTGTTACCTGGTGGTTAAGCCCCTTGAGATCCCCGAGACTAACTCAACCAGGCAGGCCATAATAGAGTACCTGAGGGTTAACCCCGGGGCCCACCTGAGGCAGATGTCAAGGGACCTGGGCCTCAGCTTGGGCACGCTTAGGTGGCACTTAAGCGTCCTAGAGAGGGTGGGCCTGGTCTGGGAGAGGAGGAAGGGGAACATGACTGAATTCTACCTGGCAGACCTCCAATAACCTATGAAAATGTTTAAATTTCTTCCCGATGTAAAAGGCCGATGATAATAGAGGTTAAGGGGTTAAGGAAAAGGTTCGGCAAGTTTGAGGCCCTTAAGGACGTGACCTTCTCTTTACCCAGGGGAAGCACCGCTGGCTTCTTGGGGCCCAACGGGAGCGGGAAGACCACAACCATAAAGGTCCTGGTGGGGCTCCTTAGGAGGGACGCGGGAGAAGTCAGGGTCCTGGGAATGGACCCGTGGGAGCAGGAGGTGGAGGTGAGAAGCTCCCTGGGAGTGCTTCACGAGGTTCCCATATATCCCATTAAGGTGACTGTGAAGACCCTTCTTAAGTACCTGGCCAAGCTTAGAGGCTACGGGATGGAGGAAGTTGAGAGGGTAGCTAAGCTGACGGGCATCACTGGATACCTAGATAAGAGGGTTGAGGCCCTATCTAGGGGCTACCTTCAGAGGCTTGGCCTGGCCCAAGCCCTTCTAGGAGATCCTGAAGTGCTTCTGCTTGACGAACCAACTGCAAACCTCGATCCTCTAGCTAGGTTGGAGATCCTCAAGCTGATTAAGCTCTTAAAGAGGGAGCTGGGCGTTACCATCTTGATATCTAGCCACATACTTCCAGAGCTCAAGGAAGTGTGTGACTACGCCATATTCATAGGAGGGGGCGTTACCCTGGATTGGGGCCCACTGGACGAGCTTGCCAAGAGGTACGGAGTCATCAGCAGCTACGAGGTTAGGGCTAGGAGGAGCAGAGAGCTTGCTAGACACCTGATCTCCCTAGATTACGTTAGGGGCGTGGAGCTCGCTCGGGAAGGGGTAATTGTGAAGGTGGATGGGAGGATGAGGGAGGAGCTGATAAATGAGCTTGAGAAGCTTAGGCAGGCCTACGGGATAACAGGGCTAAACCATCACGGGTCGGAGCTGGGTGACATGTATGAGAGGGTCCTTAAGGCGAAAGTTTAGGGAGATAAGCATCTACCAGGGTTACGTCCACGGAATCGTGGTGTTGTCCCTGGTCATTACCGTCCTGATAATAGTGCCCATACACTCCTTCATCCTGCTGAACGCCTCCGCATCCATAAGGGTGAGGCCCACTGCGATGGGCGGGCTGGACATGTTCTTCCTAAACTTCACATCATTCTTTCTCTCCTTAACTCTTATATTTGCCGTCGCCACGTACTCAGAGGAGCTTCTGAGCGGGGGGGTCACCCTAGCCCTTTCTCATCCCATCTCCAGGACTTCTTACGTCCTCTCCTGGATGCTTGCATCTCTGGTCACCACCACCCTGATATACTTCCTCAGCATACTGATCCCCTTGCTGATAATAAACCCAAGCCTGGTGGAGGCCCTGAAGTTCAGGGAGATATTCTTGAAGATCCTGGAGATATTTGAGCTGGGCTCTCTGCTCTTCTTGATTTCTTCCATTTTTAGGGGCAGAGGTAAGGCGATAATAGTAGGCCTGATCCTGTACTACTTCCTGCCGATGATCTCCCTGTTCGCTATATCCATAACTTTGGTGCCCCCCCATCAGCGAGCCACGCCTCTGCTCCGGGTCATGCTGGCCTTTTACCCTTCCTATCGCACTATGCTCCCGATTAATAGCTCCCCTTGGCCTGCGACCGTCCTGATAGCCCTAGCGTCCTGGGGCCTTACCCTCCTTTACGCCAAGTACAGGATGGAGGTGAGGAGCTAATGCTTAGGGAAGTTGGGTTGGCCATCCTAATATCTGGCCTGGCCACTCTAGCAGTCTTACTGGTTATGAGCGGTCAGACCGTCACCTCTTACTGGGGCTTCTACGGGGGAACGCCGGTGATAACTTCAACCCTGAGAGGGGACCAAATAGACGTCATGATAAACGGGCCAATAGAGGTCAAGAAGGTGGAAGGGTACAGCTACAGGGTTAGGGTACAAATTCCGGCGATGAGGCCTCAACCGATTAAGCCCAGTTTCGCAAGAGCTTACCTGATCCTGAGCCCGAACTCTAAGGTAGATAAGGTTGTGCGCAATGAGCTCAGGGATGAGGGAGGGTTCATGAGGCTGATAAAGACGCTTGAAGCTAATGAGGTGGCGTCCTGCGACCTATTACAGGGGGAGTGCGCCCTTCCCATACCCACCGGTAAGGAAGTGACCCTGATCACAGTGGTCAGGTCCAAGAGGGGGAATCAACCCTACATCATTCCAGACGTTGTCGCCTCTCTGGAAGCCTACATAAGGCCCTCCAGGAACCAGTTGATAAGGGCCCTCGACGCGGCGGCCATAGGGGCTGTAACGGTCGTAGTCCACTACTACTACAACAAGGACGAGTATTCTGGCCTAAGGAGTAAGCTTAGAAATCTGGTACCTCTTAAACGAAAGGGCAAGGAAGAGAAGGGCCGCTAGGGAGGAGAACATCCAGGATAGGGGTTCCCTCACCTTAACCTCTTTTCGGAACTTAAGCCTGACCTGAGACTTAACCTTAAGCTTCTTAGCCTCCTTGACCAGATCTTGAAAGATGGCCCTGAGCTCATCAGCGCTTTCAGCTGTGAACATCCTCCCTCCAGTTTTAGAGGCCATGAACTCGGTTTCCGAGGCGCCCTGACCGGAGCCTATGTAGACCGTGTATATGGGAACTCCCCACTTAACGAACTTCTGGAGGAGTGGCCTGTACTGATCCCCTGGCATTCCATCGGTCACGAAGATCACCATCGTGGAGAGGTTCAACACCCTGTAGGCCATTAGGTAGTTAAGAGCTGAGGTGAGCGGGTAGGTGTACATGGTCCCTCCTTCAGCCTTGAGCTTTGCCAACGCCTCCCTGACCAGGGACCTATCTTCAGTAGGGGCCACCTCTTCCACCACCGAATGGGAGAAGGCTATTAGCCCCACGTCCACCCCCTCAGGTATTAGGTCCAGAAACCTGTTAATCACCTCTTTAGCCACCTGTATTTTTACACCTCCGGGGAAGGGGTCGGCCATGCTCCCCGAGACGTCAAGGCAGATTACGACAGCAGGCCTTCCAGCCTTCAACACCTGTTCTAGCTCGCTGGTAAGCTCCTTCTCCACAACCTTAGTCCTGATTAAATAAGGTCCGGAGAGGCTGATCACTAGTAGGGCGGACACGGCCAGCTTTAGGGCCAGGGTCCCAAGCCTTCGCCTCTTCAGCTTTCTAGGCCTGACCACTCTAGCCATGGGGTTCCTTAAGGAGTAAATCTTCGAGTATAGAAAACTCTTGTGCCCCCAGAGAAGTAGGGCCCAAGCTGGGATGATGAGCAAGAGCACGTAGGGGTTCTCGAACTCGATCAAAGCCCGTCACCCTGGGATATTATGAAGGTCACCAGGGAGAGGGCTAGCGCCAGGAGGGTGGGGAAGTAGTCCAGAACCTCCCTCTCCACGTATGCCTCTCCCTTAGCCTTCAACGCTAAGTACCTAGACCTCAACATGAGCTCCTTGGCGAACTGCTTGTAATCCGCTGGGAAGTCCTCTAAGCTGTAAATCTTACCCTCGGCCAGTGCCGCTACTTGGCCTAACACGTTGACCTCGTCAACGGCCACCACTATTAAAGGCACTCCGTAACCCCTGGCCACCTTGAGGGGATCGCTCCCGTAGTTCTGCCTGCCGTCTGAGAACAGGATCACCGCCGAGGGCAGCGGGTAGCCAAGGGCATAGGACCTGGCGTAAACCAGGGCGTCCCCTATGGCCGTGTACCTCTCCCCAGCTTTCAGGCTTGGGAGTACAGACGCTAGCCCTTCCGCCGTCCCACTGTACACTGGCCTGACCTTACCTGAGAAGGTGGCCAGGTGAACTGTGGTGTTGGGGTAGTTCATCTCGCTCAGAACGGCTTTCACCCTATCCAACCTTCCAATCATGCTCTTGGAGACGTCTACCATTATGACCAGGAGGACTTGCCTCCCGGAGAGGAGTTCTGCCATCTCCAGAGGGACTTCCTCCTTAACAGTTTGTTTAAACGCTGGCGTAGCTGCTGAGATCACGATGAGGAGGAGGGCCAGTAGCCTAGCTGAACTAACGGTCAGTCGGAGTCGATGGTCCCCGGAATAGTCGAAGTATTTCAATGCGAACTTGAACCTGAGGGCCGCTCTCCTGTGAAGTAACAGGAGGGGCACCATCAAGGCTAAGAGGATCAATAGCTCAGGCCTCTGGAACATCAATCGTCACTCTCCGGGTACCAGGTGCCAGCGCCTGAGCCAGCTCTGCCACTTGAACCCCTGCACCGAGCTCCCTTAAGCCAAGACTTGACCTGGTATATCTGGAAAGCGTAGTCGTACCCAGAGCTTGGGTCCAACTGTCGTAGCCTAGATAAGGCACTCCCGTATGATAGGGAGGGATCAGGCCTCCTGCCCAGCTTTCTGGCCAGGCAGAGCTCCCTCAACACCTTGGGGTCCTCCTCACTCAGGAGATCCCTGACCTTGATCAGCTCCACCAACATATCGTAAATTTTCTTCACCTTATGAACTGACTCGTTGTAAACGCGTCTGTGTTCCTCTGATAGTAAAGAGGTCTCATTAACTTGATTCAGGGCGTTCAAGGCAGAAGAGGCTTTCTCCAGGGTGCTCTCTAGCTCCAGCTTCTCGACTAAGTCCCTGGCCTCCTCAACGCTGCAGTTCTCCAGGTAACTGAACATAAGGCTCAACTCGTCCCTTTTCTCCCTGAGCTCGGAGGAGAGCTCACTAACGTACCTGGCAGCCTCAGCCACCTTGGAGTAGGAGAGGGAGGCCTCGTTCAATAACTTCCCCAACTTGCCCTTGAAGAGCCCCTCCTCGTGGACCTTCATCAACCTCTTGGCCAGGGAGCCCATCTCCTCGGCAAGGGCCCTAGTGTCCAGTTTCATGTGAAGGGAGTTCACGCTCAGGTTCAGGCCGTGAACTGCCCGGATGAAGTCCTCTGGAAGCTCCCTAAGGTCGTACTTTGCCTCAGCTTCGGGGATAAGCGTGATGGCGAAAATGGCCAGCAGGAGGGCTAGCAAGCCGGCGAATATCAGGACGTTCTTGCCATCCCGCCTAATGGGGGACACCTCCCCTAGTCCACCTCACGTAGGGCAGGGCGACGCTTAGGGGCCTTCTTACAGTGTCCTCTGTAAGCAAAGCTCCCCTGTCCCCTAGCAAAGCCTTCATGGAGTTCAGGTGCACCCTGACTGCCGTGCTGAACTCGTTTAAATCGTAGAACTCATTTAACCCGAGCTCCAGGTCCCCTACCGCCCCGGCTCCGCTGACGGGCAGGCCCAACTCTCCCTTAGACGCCACCAGGAAGAGGGAGGCGCCCATCCCCCTGGCTCTTCTCACCTCCTCCAAAGGCTGGGCTGGGTCGGTGAATACGACGCTCCTCCCCCTAAACTTCAACGCGCCCAGGGTTAAGCCACCCTTAAACCCCGAGCAGGCCTCCCTGAGCAACAGGTATGAGGCCTTCTCCCCCTCCATGGGTGGGTACACCCTCACCCTGTCAGCCAGCACCACAGGCCTTACAACGTCCTTCAGCCTGGAGGCCAAGCCCAAGACTAAGCCCAACGCTCTGGCCAGGATAAGGGGCTTCTCCTTGAACCCCATTGAGGAGGTGAGGTCCACCACCAGGTTAACCTGAACCCTCCTCTCAACCCTGTAAACCTTAACGAACAACCTCTCGTCAACGCTCCTGGCTGAAGCACGCCAGTCAACTCTCCTCACGTCATCCCCATATCTGTACTCCCTCAGGTCTAGGTACTCAAGCCCAATTCCCACGACGTCAACAGGGGACTCGCCAACTGCCATGTTCGCCGACCGGCTGAGCCCGGCCCTGAGCTCTGACCTCACCCTCTTACAAAATGACATACTATAATAGGGAGGTCTACCCATAAAATTGTATGAGGTCCGAGCTAAAAGAGAGGTTCTTCACGCCAGAGGAGCTGGTTGGCTACGAGGTGGTCGACTCGGATGGCTTACACTACGGCTTATGTGGAGGGGCCGAGTTCACGGAGGAAGGGCCCTTCCTCCTGGTGGAAATGCCTGTAAGAGTGGGAGAGAGCACCGTAGACGTTGAGGAACTGAGGATAAGGCTTGAGAGCAAGGGCATAACCCTCCCTCCCGACGCCCCCTTGGAGGGCATGGTGAGCGTGGCCAGAGATCACGGGATAGAGCTCCCCAAGAAGGTGTATAGCGCCGAAGTAAAAGTGCTCAAGGCCAAGGTTCCGGTCTCGGAGGTCAAGTGGGTGGACGACCTCACAGTGGAGTATGAGGGCGTGAGGAGGGAGCTCAGGGTGATACTTCTGGACACCCCGAGGGAGGTGTGGTACAGGGGGATGGAACCGCTGATGAGGCCTGAGAACCCCCTTCCCGATATGGTCAGACAGAAGGTGGTTCTGAGCAGGGAAAGGGGCATCCTGGGCATTGCCGGTGAACTAGTAATAGGCTTTGGACACCCGGGCGTCAGGGTCTACTCCAGGAAAGGGTCCTCTAAGGTGATAAGGTGGCTCCCCTTCATCACCTGGCTCAGGAGGAAGGGCTACAGGGAGTTGGTGGAGGAGCTTACCAGACTGGCTGACCCTTACAAGGAGCCCAAGCTTTCGGCGGAGAGATATGAGGAGGTGAAGGAAGTCCTGAAGAAGATGGAGGCCCCTCAGGAGGTCCTGGACGAGCTCTCTGATAAAGTGGTCAAAGTTGAGGGGGAGGACCTCTACGAAGACGTCCCTTGGTCGGAGGTGAAGAAGGTTGGGGACTTCATCATCACTAACTAGGATAAAGAAGGTCCTGGAGGCCTTGGACAGGTCGGTCATAGGATATAGGCTGGAGAAGAAGATAGTAGTGGCTTCCCTGCTGGCCAGGGGACACGTCCTCCTGGAGGGAGTTCCGGGAATAGCGAAGACAACCTTGGTGAGGGCCCTCTCCAAGTCCCTTGGGCTGCTGGGGGAAAAGGTTACTGTAAACGGAGTCGAGTTCTCTGGCTTTTCAAGGATCCAGTTCACCCCTGATCTAATGCCCTCAGACGTAACGGGAAGCCTGGTCTTTAACCCCAGGACCAGGGACTTCGAGCCTAGGCTCGGGCCCATATTCGCTTACTTCGTGCTGGCCGACGAGATAAACAGGGCCACTCCCAGGACCCAGTCGGCCCTGCTGGAGGCGATGCAGGAGAGGAGCGTCACAATAGGGAACAAGACCTACTTTCTGGAGGATCGGTCCAGGGGGAAGTTCTTCTTCGTCGCGGCCACACAGAACCCGGTGGAGCAGGAGGGCACTTATCCACTCCCGGAGGCCCAGCTTGACAGGTTCGTGACCAGGGTGGTGATGGGCTACCCTGAGAGCGTGGAGGAGGAGAGGGAAATCCTCAAGCTGCATGAGGGCAGGATTGAGGAGCCCCTTCAAGAAGTTATGAAGGTGGCCGACCCAGAGGACGTGATAAGAGCTCAGGACGAAGTGGTCAGGGTGAAGGTGAGCGAGGAGGTGCTGGAGCACGTCACCCTGCTCACCAGGCTGACCAGGCCGGAGTTCCTGCCACAGGTCGGGGAGTTCTTCGAGCTAGGGGTTAGCCCTAGAGGAGGGATACACCTCTTGAAGCTCTCCAAGGCTTGGGCCTACCTGAGCGGGAGGGGGGAGGTGAGGAAGGAGGACGTGAACGCCATGCTTTTCCCCGCCTTCAACCACAGGGTCGTGCCGAGGCTGGAGAAGGTGGTGGAGTACGAGGAGGAGGGCGGGAGGTTCTCTGCCAGGTACAGGGTGATAAGGGAGGGTTTAGAGGTGGTCAGGAAGGCCGTCTCTTGATCAGGATTACAACCAGCGGTAGAAGAAGCAGGAGGGGCCAGTAATCCACCTCCTTTGCGAGGGGCGTCTCGACTTTTTCAGGTGACTTTTCGATCCTCTGGGGCGGGGTTAAAACGTGAACCTTAAACTCCTCCCTGGAGAGGGCAAACACCTTGTCCCCTCTGGTGTAGAGTAGGAAGTCTCCCTCATCCACCTTGACCAAGGAGCCGTTGTAAAAGTAGAGGCCGTCGCCGGCGACGAAGACGGGCAGCGGGTGAATAACCCCGCTCTTGACCTCGCCCCTGAAAACCTCTTTACCCCGATATACCACCCTCTTAGTGCTCACCCAGCCCTCTGGCCCGTAGTCCAAGGGGTACTCGTCAGGTTCGAGCTCCACCTTCCTACTTCCAATCATTATGAGGCCCCTAGTCCCCAGGTAGAGGGTTCCGTTCACAACTTTGGGCTTGGAGGGGAACCCTCTCAGGGTGAAGTTCCTGGAGACCCTGCCTTCCGATATGATAAAGACCCTCCCGGGATCTGTGGCCACTACAACTTCATCATCGCCGTCTCCGTTCAGATCTCCTAGAGCAGGAGGGTTCTGAACGTGACAGCAACAGCCAAGCATCCTCATCTTCTTGACGATCTCACCGCCCTTAATGAAGTAGAGAACGCCCCTGAAGTCCACTGCAACCACGTAATCACCTACTGCGGGCTTAGCAACGACAGGAGTTCCCGTCCTCACCGACCAAAGTTTACCATCAGAGTTTACGGCCAGGAGCCTCCCATCCTCAGTCCCAAATATTAGCTCCTCCATGCCGTCTTCGTCGAGGTCCGCTACAGCGATCCCGCTACTCACCTTATACTTCCACTTGTGGAGTACCTCTCCCGATTGGGAGAAGGCCTTCAGAAATCGGCCATCATAGGCTATGAATTCCAAAGAACCGTCTCCGTTGATGTCAGCTACGGCGAACCTGACGAAGCCACCTGTGAGGGTCAGAAGCAACAGTAACAGGAAGGGGGAGGACACTAACCCTCGCCCCTGCTCAGAGCTATCCTGAGCACGTCCCCAACGGTGGGCTTGCCTAAGCTATGGTACTCCTCCTCCGTGAGGGTTATTGTGGCTACAATAGGCGACTCCACGGTCACCGCCATCACCGGTATCTTCACGTACTTCTCCATAGCCCTGATCATCTGGTACATCATCGCCTCCTCTTCACTTTCGGGCATTGGCACTTCCTGAACGCTCGCGGGCCTTCCCAACGCGAGCTGTATTCCCTGAGGGATCTTTCTAACCTCCTTAACCTCTAAGTACAGATCTAGCATATTCATCCAAGCTAACTACTTCAAACCATTAAAAAGGCTACTGAGTAAAAATGAGGGTGACAGCACCTAACCGGGCTGCCCCTCTCCTAAACTGTAGATTTTAGCTAACTCAACCGAGTTGACGTCAGATATCCAGGCGTTGGGGTCGTAAGGGATCGTCTTTATCTCCTTCCTGTAGCTCCCACCAGGTATGGTCCACACGACTTTCCCGGTCCAAGCGGCGTAAACTAGCTCTGGGCACACCCCCTTCCTGGTCCCCAGCTTGAGAAAGAAGAAGCCGTAAACTGAGTCGCCCGGGCTCTTGTACCTGAACTCCCAGCGGCTTCCGGTCCAAGCGTAGAGGTAGCCAGTCTCACCTGTTGAAATCCATATGTTTCCGCTGTCATCGAAGTCGAAGAAGCCCGAGAACCTGAACGGTCCGCTGACCACTAGGACTTTGGTGGCCCTTCCCCCCTCCAGCACGTATATGCTTCCCTTACTCCCATCGCTCTCGCTGAAGTATATCTTGCCATCTAACCCCACTCTAACGGCCCTCACGTAGGTGCTGTGCCTGTAGATGGCCGTGGGCTTGGAGTTCTTGTTGAAGAAGTTATCAACCTTGTATATGTAATTTCTATTCCAATCTACGTAGTATAGGGTTCCTCCATTTATATCAAAGCTGCTTATTGCCTCATTAGTCTCGAACATAACTATGGATTCTTTAAAATCGTTTGGGAACATGCAGACAATCTTGCCCCCGGTTCTTGAACCTGGGTACCGGGTGTCCGAGTAACAAATTGTTTTGCTCTTAGTTTCAAAGTCTAAAACTGAAGGTTTGGGTTCCCTACACTCATAAATCTCAGGGGGCTTCGTGAAGGTCGCTGTGAAGGTTGGCATGGTGGTTGAAGTTTGAGTCTCGGTCTTAGTGACTGTCTTAGTGGGCCCTGTCTGGGTAATGGTCCTCGTATACCCTGTGGTGACGGTCCTGGTGTAGGTGACAACTCCGCCCGGCCCGGTGCTGGTGTAGGTGACCGTCTCAGGTGGAGGGGACCCGGCAGTTATTGTGACAGTCTTCTCCCTGCCTCCCTCAACTATGAACTTGAATCCACAACATTGGAGAAGCAGTATCAGTATTATTAAGGCCACTATAAGGGTAATGACCGAGATCCAAGTCCCTCCACACTTACATTCGGTCACCACGGGCCTCTTATCTTCACCATAATTTGATGCCATAACTTAACTGACTGGCCTTAAATAAAAAGATTAACATTAGAACAATTATATAAACTAATATCCCCTGCTATGTGAACGATAATCTATATAAAAGGTTCATGTAGACCAAAATAGTCGTTATAACGTCGAAGATATTCTCTTCAATTACAAACTAATTTGTCCCTAACATACGCATCTTTTTAGGTCGCCTTATATCGAAATACCGTTAAGGTTACGTCGAATAGGCGCGGTTCTAGTCGGAATATATCTAAATTAATCGGAAATTTGCCCAAAAATATTTTATTAAAAGTGTAAAGATGAATATTCTAATGATGAAAGCATCGGGTTTGAAGGTAATCCTTATATTAGAACGTTGCATTCTCCAGTGGGGTCTGATCATGGATCCCTTTGGTCTAATTTCCCAATGGCTTTCCAGTTACCCGGCAGGCTGGGAAAGGTTGCTCTCCATGATAGGAATAGAGGTTCACTGGTTCATATTACAGTACGTAATAGGTCTCCCCTTCTTGGCAGTAATAGCTGAGGCCATCTGGATGAAGACGGGAAATGAGCAGTGGAAGAGACTATCGAGGACGCTAGCCAAAGGCTTCGTCATGGTATTTGCTGTAGGAGCCGCTACTGGGACCGCTTCAGAGTTTGGCTTGGTATTGCTATGGCCTAACTTAACCGAGGCTGCCGGCAGGTACATATACTTCCCCCTTTACATGGAGGTCTTTGCTTTCCTCATGGAAGTAGCTTTTATCTACATGTACTTCTACGCTGAGGACAAACTTCCGCCTAAAGTACACCTGCTAGTGGGTATTCTAGCATTTGCAGGGGCTTGGTACTCAGCAGCAATGATTCTCAGCGTCAACTCCTTCATGCAAGCTCCTGTGAACGTTTTAGCTAGATATGACCCCATATCGGGCAAATGGGCTCCTCCAGAAGTCTTACTGTTCGTTCCAACTGAATTAGCTAAGGTAATAGATGTAAACGCTTTAAAGTCCGTAGGTGCAAGCGTACTTGGAACTGGAGATGGCTTCGTCAAAGTAATCTTACCCTCAGGTCTCGTTAGAACCTTAATGAGCGAAGCCTTTGCGGGCAAGACTGTAGGAGAGAGCACCCTGGCTTTGGTTATTAAAAAAGAGGCTTTGTCCTCCGTATCCGGGTTACCTCTCAAAACAGTCATAGATCAAATAGTTGCAACTACCGTCATGAACGCTGGAACTTTTATGATAACGTTCTTATCAGGTGGGTATCTAGCCACATTCTTCCACGTAATAGGGGCAGCAATAGCTGTGTCAGCCTTCACAATAATGGGGGGCTACTCGCTAAGGCTCCTTAAGATGCCCGAATCCCCTGACAGGGAGTTCTTCATGAGATCTCTTAAATTCGCTGCTGTAGTAGCTCTGCTAGCCATAGCTTATCAAGGGATGATCTCCGGACATGAGATGGGCGTGGCTGTAGCTAAACATAACCCTGAAAAGTTCGCAGCCATGGAGGGGACCAGTTCGAGTATAACGACTTTACCATCGCTGATAGGGTTAAAAGACCTTGTCGAGAAACAGTTGATGCCTATGATGGCTTACGGCGATCCAAACGCTAAGTTACCAATATACGATAAGATAGACGTTAATTTCAGACCACCTCTAATAATTCACTACCTGTACTACACTAAGATAGGGCTTGGTGTGTTGCTAGGTTTAATTGCCTTGCTGGCGACCTTCTACGCCTTCTTCAAGACAGAAGTGCCTAAGTGGCTTCTTACGATTTTGGTAATATCTCCAGCAATAGCACAGCTAACTAGCTTCTTAGGATGGGGTGTTAGAGAAATGGGTAGGAAACCATGGGCCATATACGGGATCATGGACGTTCAAACAGAACTCACAATAAATCCTCCTCCTGCTTGGCAATTAGTTGGGGTGGCTTTGTACCTCACAGCAATACTAGTGGCTTTAGTGCTAGCAGTTTACTGGTTCCTTTGGAAGAGGTGATGATCTATGGTGGCCCCACTTCCAGTTTCCACCTTGATAACCCTAACCTTCGGCGTTCACATAGTGTTGGTCAACCTGGACATAGCCCTGAGCATTTTCATACCATGGATGAAGTGGAAGGGCACTAAAGAGGGCGACGAATTCCTGGTAGAGAGGGCAAAATACCTGATGAGATACTACGCAGCTACTTACGCCGTTGCAGGCGTCTTTGGAACGGCCTTTACCGTCATACTGCTTAGCTTCTACCCCCAATTTATAGGGCTTGCAGGACACCTGACCTGGGTTCCTTTCGGGCTGGCAATCCTAATGATAGTGCTCAGGTTCTTCTCCATAGTGTCCTACTGGTACCTTTGGGGCAAGATATCCAACGAGCTCCATGACCTGCTGGGAGCCCTTCTGGCCCTAACCGGCCTCCTGGTGCCCTTAGGGTTCAGGGCAGTTTTCGCCTTCCTTAACTACCCTGCTGGCCTCAAGCTAGAGCCTAAACCGATGCTGGACGTTGGAGAGGCCCTGATGAACCCAACCCTGTGGCCTCTATACCTAAAGAGCATATTCGGAGCTTTGGCAGCGGGCTCCTTGGTTCTAGTTACTGCCTATGGGTTGAGGTATCACAAGAGCAAGGATGAAAGGTACATGAAGCTGGTCAGGCTGAACTTAAAGTATGGACTAACTTCTCTAGTGCTAATGCTGGTGTTCGGGACCTGGTATTCTATAGTCCTCTACTTCACAACTCCCTACAAGTTCGCTAACGTGTTCGGATTCCTCGTGGGAATGAAACCAAAGCTAGATTTTACTTGGCTGTTCATACTCAAAATGGTCTTGGTTTTAGCTCAGCTGTTCTTAGCCTACTCCCTCTACAGTGGGGAGTTCAACCTAAACTACGTCAAGGCCGTAGGCCCCCTGGCCTTGCTGACCGTGGCCTCTGGGGAAATGCTAAACATGCACAGCCAACTCCCGTACTTCGTGGCTCAGCCAGAGGTCGTTAACAAATTGCCTGACCTGTTGAAGAACGCCCTCCTGACCACTAACGTGAACAGCCTCGCAAACGTGCCCGAGCTCTACACCATAACCGCCGTGATGCTGGTGCCTCTACTGCTGGCCATGGCCGCCCTCTTCTACCTGCTGCTCAAGGACTAACCCTCCCCCTTTTTTTGGAGGGTCATACTTATATTACGCACACGTATTACTAGTTGATGTCTGTGGTGGTCAGCTTCAGAATAGATAGGGAAGTCAAGAGGAAGATGGATGAGCTTAAACACGTAAATTGGAGCGAGGTAGTCAGGCAGGCCATAATAGATACAATAAGGAGGGAGGAGGAGAAGAGGCGTGAAAAGGACCTTTCTAGGATTAAGAAGGCGGCCTTGAAATCTGAAACCTTATCTAGGAGGGTTAGAGACTGGAATTCAACGAGGGAGATAAGAAGATGGAGAGAATTGTTGTAGATGCCTCTGTAGTGGTTAAGTGGTTCGTGGAGGAGGAGTACAGCCGCGAGGCAAGGCTTATAAAACAGGCCTACGCATCAGGGGTCGTCGATCTAGAGGCTCCCAGCCTGCTTCCCTATGAGGTGTTAAACGCCCTGAAGTACTCAGGGGCCTTTGGAGAGGAGGAGCTTAAACGAGTAGCTGAGATAATGGATGACTTCCAGTTTACCCTGCACGAGCTCTCAGGTGAACTCTCCTCTAAAACCTTGGAGGTGGCTATGAGGAAGGGGGTAACCGTTTACGACGCCTCGTACGTAGCTTTAGCTGAGCTTTTAGGCACAGTAGCCTATACAGCTGATGAGAAGCTCTTGAGGAAGGTGGGGGGTAGGGCTAAACACGTTAGGGATTTCAGCTTAGAGTGACCCCCTGGAGTTTGCCAAGCCCCCCTTGGGCCCATCCACCGGCCCATCGTGGAACACCAACTCTCCCCTCAGGAAGACCTTCTCGACCTTGTAGGGCAGTCTCTTGCCCATGAGCAGGGAGTCTCCGGCCCTTGTGTATAGGCTTCTCTCAGAGACGGTCCACTCCTCCTTGGAAAGCACAACTAGGTCGGCGAGCATCCCCGGGGCGATGGTCCCCCTGTTCAGCCCCATGTGGGAGGCAGGAGCAGATGAGTACATCTCCAGTATTATGGTTGGGAACCCCTCCTTAACCTTGCTGAGCAGGAAGGGGGCCATTACGTCCAGCCAGGGAATTCCCGGGGGCATTTCCTCGTAATCCCTTGACTTCTCCTCCCTGGAATGAGGGGCGTGATCCGTGACCAGGAAGTCGACGGAACCGGAGGAAACCAGCTTCATCAGCCTTGATACGTCCTCATCAGACCTTAACGGGGGATTCACCTTGGCTAGGGGCCCTCTAACGTCTTCCCTAGAGAAAAAGAGGTGATGCGGGGTCACCTCAACCTTGGAGCCAGCTCTCTTAGCAGTAATTACTGAGTCGGGAAGGGAGGCGTGGGCTATCCTAAGACGACTTCCGGTCAGCCTGGACATCTCGACGACTTTTTCAACTGCCACTAGCTCAGCCGAATCGGGACGAGCCTTCCAGTGATAATCCGGGCTGTTTACAGTTTCCCCGAGCTTGAGGACCTCAGGGTCCTCGGCGTGCACCACTAGCTCCTTCCCGAGCTCCCCAGACCTCCTGAAGGGGGTCAGGTCGTAGAGCTGCTCTGGGTAAACCTTCACACCTACGACTATAGGGTCCTCCGGAAGGAATGGGGCTAAGGTGTAGAAAAGAAAGTCCACGTAGCTCTCCTTTGAGGCCTCCTCGTATTTCCTCTCAAGGGAACCACGATCCCTTATCGGGGGATCGTTGTTGGGCATATCCGCCACCACCGTGACGCCCCCGTGCAAGGCGGCCAGCGACTCAGAGCCCCAGTCCCCTTTGTGCCTCTGATTGAGCCCCCTCATGTGGACGTGAAGGTCAACAAAGCCGGGCAGTATTAGATAGGCCTCGTCGCAACCAGGCTCCTTCACTAGGCTGATCCTCTCTATAACTTCAGAGAAGCGGATGAACAGGTCCAGGAACCTGCCTCCGACGAACGCCTTCCCTGAGATGCAGGCCATCTGGAAGGCAACCCTCTAAAATTTAAAGGGCGGCTTCCAAAAAGTTTGATGGAAGAGGACGTGCTGATAAAGGCGGCCCTCGCCGGGCTCTCGCCCCTATCCAGGAAAAAGTACGAGGGCCTGTTCAGGTCCCTCCTGAGCTTTAAGCCCCTGGACCAGCTGACCCCACTTGACTTGAGGGCCTGGGTAGCTTTGATGCAGGAGAGGGTGAAGCCCATCACCCTGAGGACCTACCTCCGGAGGTTAGTCCGCCTCTTTGAAGTCGCTGGCAGACAAGACCTCCTTCAGGAGGTTAGAAGACTAGCTAAGAGCATGAGGGCTCCTCCTCCAAAGCCCAGGGTTAGCAGGGAGCTCTTAGAGTCAGTTCAGTCCCTGAGGGAAGCTGTTAAGGACTTGCCCCTTATCAGGAAGGCTGCCTTGCTCTTCCTAGCTGATACAGGGGTCAGGGTCAGCGAGCTCGTCTCCCTGACCTGGGATCGGATCGACTTGGAGGCCAGGAAAGCCCTGGTCAGGGGGAAGGGTGAGAAGGACAGGGTCGTTTACTTCACCGACTATACTGCCAGCGTTTTGAGGGAGCTTAAGGCGGTGAGCGGGGGTGAAAGGGTATTCCCCAGGTCTGATAGAACAATTAGGAGGTGGGTCAAGCAGGCACTCAACTCCTCGCCCCACAAGGTCAGGCACAGCTTCGCCATACTCTACCTTCTGAGGGGAGGTAACATAAGGGCCTTACAGGCCATACTGGGCCACTCAAACTTGAACACCACCCAAGTCTACCTAGACTTGGTAGGAGGGCTTGTGGAAGGGGATTATCGCAGGATAATGGGGAGCTAAATAAGGAAGTGAAAGTTAAGGGAATGACAGGCACAGGGGAACAGCTGTTGGACGAGTACTCAGCGAACCCAACTATGCAGTTCTCCTGCATTTCTTACCACCTGAGGGCTTTCGAGGACTTTTCCTAAGCTCCTTTGGGAAATCTACCCTAAGCTATGAAGGGTATGAGAGAAATTTTCTGCAGGGCTATCCCATAGAATCTATCAGGGCAAGCCCTACAGATCGCCCTCCGCTTGATAGAGCAGCTAAACCTCGGTTGGACTGACCAACATTACTGACTAATTCTATTGACTACCAATCCAAACTATTTATATATCTGTGGAGTATAAGTCTATGGGTTTCCTAAAGGAGCTCACCCTTGAGTACCTTGGCTCCCTAAAGTACGTCCAGGAGGTTCCCAGAGATTTCTCCCTTCCTCAATCGTTCCCGGACATAATAGCTGTCATAGGACCTAGAAGAGTTGGGAAGACCTTCATCATGCTGAAATTAGCTCAATCCATCTTGGATAAGGGAGGACAGGCTCTCTATATACCTTTTGATGAACCACTAGTCAGAAAAGTCGAGGCTAGGGAGTTTGCTGAGATGGTTAGAGCTGAGTATCCTGAAGGGAGGGTTCACCTCTTCCTGGATGAGGTTCAGGAGTGGCCGGACTGGGGTAGAAAGCTTCGTTGGCTTCACGACGTCAAAGATTTCTATCTTTACGTTTCCGGCTCATCCTCAGCCCTTCATTCATCCGAGATACCTACCCAGCTTAGGGGACGCTACAGCTCAAAGTTGCTCCTCCCCCTCTCCTTTAGAGAGGTGGCAAGCTCTAAGGGCTTGACCTTCAGGGAGAGGGGGAGGATAAGGTCTCTCCTCAACGACTACTTGAAGTGGGGAGGATTTCCTGAGGTCTGGCTCTTCAGGTCCAGAGAGAAGGTGATCTCACTGCTTGAGACTATCTTTTACAGGGACGTGATAGAAAGGCACGGTATAAGGGATTTAAGCGAGTTTAGGGACGTGTCTACTTCGTACTCTCCAACTATTCCAATCTGGTGACCTGGAACTCTCTGAGGAGGTTGTTAAAAGCCCAGGGGGTTAGTGTAGATACCAAGACCTTGATAAACTACGTGGAGTATATGAGGGAAGCCTTCCTAATATTCACCGTGTATAGGAGCTCCGCATCAGAGAGGATAAGGAGAATCTCCCCAAAGAAAGTCTACCTTGTGGATGTGGCCATATCTAACGTCTTCAGCTCGGTCATGGATCTGGGCAGGAGAGTGGAGAACTCGGTCTATCTTGAACTGAAGAGGAGGTCTAGGGGACCGGGGGAGGAGATTTCATACTACGTCACTAAATCTGGCCGTGAGGTGGACTTCGTGGTCCGACGTGCAGGCAAGCCCGTTGAGTTGGTGGAAGTTACCCTTAAGCTAGAGCACGTCCACCTAAAGAAAGTGTTAGAAGCATGTAGGGAGCTCAGGATTAAGGAAGCAACAAAAACTTCTCAAGGCGTTTATTTCCCTCCTAACAGCCGGAGCTCAGGATTAAGGAAGCAACGGTAGTCACCTGGGATGAGGAGCAGACTCTGCTGGAGAGGTGCAAGATAAAAGTAGTTCCCATCTGGAAGTGGTTGACGGGAGGGGAAGCCAGGGCCTAGCCCACCATACCAGTGCAGTTGGCCCTGGCTATCCTGGGCCTGAGGACTATCTTGCCATCCTCAACTTCCAGGTGGAGGACCGACCCCTCCTTGAGGTTGAGCTCCTTCAACAGGTACATGGGTATCCTGAGTAACCCCTTGCTCCCTAGCCTCACCATCAAACGTCTCACCCCCCGAAAAGAGGCTCCACGCGCGACTAGCATTTATCATATTTAAACTTTTCGTTAGCTTAATTTCTGATAAAAATTTTTAAGTTATATTTTTTATAAATAAATCAGTTATGTTAATTATATGTTGGTGATAACAGCCTAGTATGTAAATGTGAAATTAAGAGTTGAGTGATTGGCCTGAAGTCGAACGTTTTTTAGCTGAAAAACGTCCTCCGCCTACTGCAGGGCGGCCCGCAGGGATAAACAATAAGTACTGTTAGGGGCTGTGCTGGGACCTCTATGTGGGGCAAGCAGGTGAGGTTAGCGAGGTTAATGCCTCAAGGAAAGATGATTTGCGTCCCTATGGATCACGGGGTGACTGATGGACCGATAAAGGGAATAGAGAACATAGTGGAAGCGGTGAAGAGGGTTGAGGGGCAAGCCACCTGCGTGGTGCTTCATAAGGGCTCGATAAAGGCGTTGAGGGAGCCCCCCAATGTTTCGGTGATGATGCACCTCTCTGCCAGCACCTACGTCGGCCCGGAGCCCAACCACAAAGTCAGGGTTGGGGACGTGCTTGAGGCCCTGAGGCTGGGGGCTGAAGGGGTAAGCGTTCACGTCAACGTTGGGGGAGAGCCTAGCGAACCGGAAATGCTTAGGAAGCTAGGAGAGGTGGCCGCTGAGGCTGACGAGCTAGGAGTTCCATTGCTGGCCATGATGTACGCCAGAGGGCCCAACATCAAGGACAAGTACGACCCAGAGAAGATAGCCCTTGTGGCCAGGGTCGGGGCCGAGCTGGGGGCTGACATAGTGAAGGTTCCCTACACGGGTAGCAGGGAGAGCTTTGAGAAAGTGGTTAACGGGGTGCACGTCCCAGTGGTAATAGCTGGAGGCCCCAAGGTCAGTAGCGACCTGGACGTCCTTAAGATGGTTTACGACGCCGTTCAGGCTGGAGCTGCGGGCATAGCCTTCGGGAGGAACGTCTTCCAGAGGGATGATCCGGGTAAGTTCCTGGAGGCTATCAGGGGGATAATATACAAGGGAATGAAGCCGGAAGAGGCGGTGGAGCTCCTTGGTTAAGGTGGTGGTGAGCCTCCAGTCTTTAGACCTGGATAAAGCTCTGGAGGAAGCTGACCTAGTGGAACTTAGGGCGGACCTCATCTGGGGCAAGGTCCCAGACCAAGACGAGTTTCCCTGGCGCCACTCTGACAGGATCTTGCTCACCTACAGGAGCAGGAGGCATGGAGGCAAGGGGATCATGACCGATGGAGAGCTGGAGAGGCTCCTGAGCTACAGGGGGTCCGTCGCCTACCTGGACGTGGAGCTGGAGTACTTATCGGAGGTCAGCGGGGAGGGGGTGATAGGATCTTGGCACGACTTCTCGGGCACCCCATCGAAGGAGGAGCTTATGGAAGTTGTTAGAGAGCTGTCCAAGGCCGAACTGATCAAGGTCGTCACAATGGCAAGGAGCGTTGAGGACGGGTACAGGGTGCTCGGCCTTTACGGGAGCGAGTACAGGGATAGGCTGATAGCCTTCGCCATGGGAGAGTTGGGCTCCTTCAGCAGGAGGGCTTCGGCCCTTCTGGGGGCTCCCCTACTGTACACTTACTTGGACAGGCCAGTAGCTCCAGGCCAGATATCTTTGAGGGAGGGGGTTCTAATAAGGGAGCTTCTGGAGGCGTTACGATAAGGTTATCAATGGTTCTGGTAGTTAACCGGGGAGGATGACGAAGCCATCCCAGACTGAATTGTGATTGCCCCAGGGGTAACCGACTCCCCTAACCTCTAAGCTCTGAGAACTCCCTCTTGGGGATTTTCCTTAGGATTTTCTTCCCCTCCTCGGTGAGCTCATCCCAAGTGATGACCCCTATAGATCGCTCAATCAAGTATCTCAGCACCGCACTCTCCACCTCACCCCTAACGAGCACTGTATAGCTCCACTTCTTTACCTCCATCCCCAGGCTGTTCAACCATACTCTGACCATCTCAGCTATGATAGACGCCCTTCTCACCTGCTTCACTACTTGTTTAGCTACTTTAGTACTTAATCTGGTCTTAAACTCAAACAGGTGGAGGAAAGTCAGCTTTATGCTCTGATAAAGTATTAGATCCACCTCCCCTATAATCTCCTCCTTCTTCCCGTCCTTGAAGATCACCGCTACGTTGTGGAGGTGCTCATGCCCGTCAAAAGTCCTGAGGAGTGTGTTCCTAAGGGGGATCTCGTGCAGAACTTTAAATCTGCCTTCCACTAGGGTAAAGCTCCCCTTATCGGTGAAGATCTCAGATAAAACCCTCATTGTGGTCAAAGTGATTGTGTGGTATAAAAAGGAATTTTCCGTTTATTCCTAAGTAGCACGGCTATTTGGAAAATATGGGTACGTGCTACAACTTAAGAACTTCTGCTGGCCTAGCTTGGGAAGGACTTCAAATCTAACTGAGCAAACCATTATAACTATGAACATTACTTGGGATCCGAGCTCAAGGTTATCAAGTAAGTTGACAACGCAGGAAGAGGAGCAAAGGTTGTGAGAAGTGAGGTTCTGTGTAGTGAGCTACTTACTGTTAAAAGCAGCCTTTACTTGCTCTACCAAACTTTTATCTGCATTTCCTGTGCCCAACCCCGTTCGAGCGAGAAGCTCGAAGGTAATTAGGTGACCCCCCTACGTTTATAACATACCCACATCCCCAGGGGTTTTTAGATAACCACCACTCAACTCCAATATGAACGTCCTGGATTTCATGGTCCACAGGCTTCCGAGAGATCTGGAAGCCCTTATAAGGGAAGGAAAGCATTCGGAGGCCAGGTTTCAAATTGAGGAGCTGCTCAAGTCAGCTGAGGGAAGCTACAGGAGGAGGCTAGAGTTTGAGCTGGAAAGATTAAGGAGGTGGCCCCTCCAGTATCCTTATGACGAGGAGGAAGCCTTCAACCTGGCGGCTAGGAGGATTGAAGGATTGGACAGGGAGGAGTTCAGGCAACTGCTCTCATCTGGATGCGTGGACCACATAAGGCTAGAGGGCGAAGTCAGGGTCTTCGAGAGGTTCCTGCCCAACATGGTCTGGCTCTGCCCCTCCCTCAGGGGAAGGTACGAGGAGGAAAACGGGGTCAGGAGGAGGGCCAGGGAGGCCCTCAGGGAGAGGGCCCTTAAGGTCATGAGGGGCGAAGCTACCTCCCTAACCTTCAGGGTGAGGGCCTCGCTCAAAGTGAAAGGCGGCGTTCCTAGAGGGGAGAGAGTCAGGATATGGCTTCCGATACCGAGGGTGAGCCCCCTCCACCCGGAGGTGAGGGTAATAAGCTACAGCGATGAGCCCTACATCTCCAGCGAGGATCACCCCCAGAGGACTGCCTACTTTGAGGTGACCTGGAAGGACGGGGCCGAGGCCTGGGTGGAGTACGAGGCGTTAGTGGAGCCCAGGGCCCCCAACTCGGGAGGTGAGGGGAAGGCTGAGCTCCGTCACCTGGAGGAGAGGGTGCCCCACATCACCTTCTCCAAGGAGTTGAAGGAAGTGGTCAGCTCCCTCACAGCAGATGCCGACAGTCCCCTAACTAAGGCGAGGAGGATTTGGGACTGGGTGATAGGCAACACTAAGTACACCTATGTCCACGATTACGCCCTCTTCGACAACATAAGCGAGTTCATCTTCCGAAAGAGGAGAGGGGACTGCGGAGTTCAGGCGATCCTCTTGATAACGATGCTCAGGGCTGCTGGGATACCTGCCAGGTGGCAGTCCGGGTGGTACGCCAACCCTGTGAGCTGGGGGATGCACGATTGGGCTCAGGCTTACTTGGAGCCGTTAGGCTGGATTTACGTAGACCCGAGCTTCGGCCATCCCAGGGATGGAGAGGAGTGGAGGAGGGACTTTTACTTCGGCGGGATAGAGGGTTACAGGCTCGCCTTTAACTCGGAGGTTAACTACCCGTTCGACCCGCCAAAGGAGCACTTCAGGTCAGACCCGGTTGACAGCCAGAGGGGCGAGGCTGAGTGGGACGGGGGAAACATTTACTACGACGAAATGGAGGCCAAGCTGGAGGTACTGGAAGTCAGAAGGCCCTGAGATATCGTGGGTCAAATCAGCCGGGACATGGCTCCCAAGCGAAATGGTGTGTTTTAAGCCCCTCAGCATCACGTTCCTACAACAGGTCGTCAAGCTCGTAGACCAAAAACCCCTCCCCCCTGAGCTCCTCCTTGCCCTCGACCTCCCTGGCCACTAGCCCGTAGTACCTCTCACCTCGGAATTTAACTGCTTCAGACCTCTCAACTAACTTGTCCAGGATCCTCCTGGCCTCCCTCAAGGTTATCCTGGACCACTTAACCTCTATGAAGGCAATGTCATCGCCGTAGGCCACCACATCTATCTCTAAGTCCTTGTGCCACCACTTGCCTGACTCCCTGACCCTGAAGGGGAGCAGCTCCCTGATAGAGCCCCTAATCTCCCTTTCGAGCACCCTTCCAAGGTAAGCCGGAAACTTCGCTCTGAAGTTCTCCTTGACCGGCTCGAGGAAACCGGATTCGATCTCTGACTGGAAGGGAGCCACGAAGCCGAACCAGAAGTCAAAGTAGTTGTCAACTATCTCGTAAATCCCCCTTCTGTACCTCTTTGGCTTTAGGACTGGCACGATCCTTCGGACTATCCCTAAGGAGGACAGCACCTTTAGGTAGAAGTGAACGTCCTTAGGCTGGAGGAAGGCGTAGTTAGCTATCTCCGTCACCCTGTTGTATCCCAAGCTTATGGCCTCCAGTACCTGGACGTAAGTGGTGTAGTCCCTGAGCTCCTCAGAGAGCAGGTTCAGGGCGTCCATGTAAAGGAAGGAGGTCGGGTCGAAGAAGTTCCTCTCCACCTCTTCGTCAACCTTAACTCCAGAGAAGAATTCCAAGTACTTGGCTACCCCTCCGGTTACGGCGTAAACCTTGAATAGGTCCTCGGAGCTGGAGCCAGGGAACCACTCCACCAGCTGCTTCAGCTTGAAGGGCCCCACCCTAAGGTACCTGTCCGCCCTCCCGTACAAGGGGGACTTGACGTCCAATACCTGGGACTCCATCATGGAGACGCTTGAGCCGCAGAGCACCAAGGTTACCGAGTCCAGAATTTCGTCCACCACCTCCTGAAAGTCGCTGAGCACCCCGGGATCATCCCTCAAAAGGTAACCGAACTCGTCAATTATGACCAGGGCCCTTTTCCCCGAGAGGGCCCGGAAGGCGTCTTGAAAGCTCGAGAAGGTGACTTCAGGAATGCCCAGGAACTTGGAGACCTTGCTTGAAAACCTCTTCAGGTTGTAAGGTAGCTTCCTTAAGGAGCAAAGGTAGTAGATGGAGGGCTTGTCCCTCATAAAGCGCTTAAGAAGCTCTGTCTTACCTACCCTCCTCCTGCCATACACTATTATTAGGCGATCCCCTTTAGACCAGCTTTCCTCTAGGAGGGAGAGCTCATACTCCCTGTCCACGAATTTTCGAGTCATAACTATTATAGCCCAGGCTATAATATAAGTTAGCCGTAGTTTAGTTAAATTTCTCACGGTCACAAGACCAAGAATTTTAAGGCAATAGAGGGGATCAGGGATAACTAGAGCTTATTAAAGCCCTTTTACGTTGGTGAATTGAAGATCCCTCTTGTAAGTAGTATCACCCCGCCTTCACGCTGTGTATTGTAGCATGATTTCTGAATTGAGTTCATGTACAATTTATGTTGAAAAAAGTTAAGGAGGGTTCAAGGCCCCTCTATTATTTCCAACGCCTTTAGGTTGATTTTCCTAAGTTCCTCTGGTATAGGGGCATAGCCCGGTACTATCTTATCCTGTCCCTCGGTATTCACGTATTTTATGAACTCTTTTATGGCCCTCAGCTTATCTGGGTCATCGTACTTTGTGTAGAAGAGAAGGTGTGTAAAGGCCGTCAGTGGATAGGCGTTCTCGCCAGGGGCAAATATCACAGCATTTAGGTCCTCGCTGAAGTCGTCCAGGGGAGTTTTCGGTAGGGAAGATAGGGCTCCAACGGCAGCGGCTGTTGTGGTCTCAGTAGTAGGTCTGACGAATTTGCCCTCCCTGTTCTTTATGAGGGCTACCGGCATCTTACTCTCCAAGGCATAAGCTAATTCCACGTAACCTATTGAGTACTCAGTTGATAAGATTATTTGGGCCACGCCTTGGTTCCCCTTTCCCCCAAGGCCATTCCCCGCCCCATCCACAGGCCACTCTATGGTCTTGCCAACTAGGCTCTTAGGCCATACGTTAGGGGCAGCCTTGTGTAGGAAGAAAGTAAATATGTTCGTGGTCCCGCTCGAGTCAGACCTGTGGACTGCTATTATCTTTTTATGGGGGAGCTTAACTCCAGGGTTCAGTGACGATATTCTGGGGTCGTCCCAGTACTTTATTTCAGCTTTAAAGATCAGGGCTATTGTCTCGGCATCTAATTTAAGTTCATGACCTGAAAGTTCAGGTAAGTTATAAGTTATAACCACGCCTCCAAGAAGGTATGGAATCTGCACGAACTTGCCATTCCACTCCTGCCACTTAGCCCTGGTTACGGGCGGGTCTGTGCCGGCGAAGTCCACCAACCTAGAGAAGAACTGCTTCTGCCCAGCTCCGCTTCCTATCGGATTATAGCTTATGGTTATATCTGGGTGCTTCTTGTGGAAATCGTCTAGCCAAGCTGCTAGCTGAGGGTAAGGGAACGTAGCCCCTGAACCTAAGAGCTTGACCTTCTTGCTTGTCACGGGGCCCGTCTTAGTAACGGTTTGTGGGTGAGCAGGACCAGGGCTTCCAAATGGGTTTTTTCCTGTAAGGAAAAAGAGATATCCTAGTCCCGCTAGCACTACGATAAATATCGCTAGCGCGTAGCTCGTTCTCATACCTCGCCACCTTGGCTATGTCCAGAACTACGTGCTTTTCTTAACATTTATGTATGTAAAAATAGTTTTAGCAGTAAACTATATAGTGTAAGTAGGTGGGGTTATGCGGAGGAAGCTCTACGTTAGAAATCTCCAGCTCACCGGCAGGACTACATATACGATATCGCTACCTAAGGAATGGGTCAAATCTTTAAGATTGAATAAGGGATCAAAATTATATATAGAAATACTATCGGATGGATCGTTGAAAATTTATGCGAGTTACCGCAGGGAGAAGAAGTCTCTGTCAAAAGAAATTTTTATTGAAGAAGATGACTTAGGAAGCCTGATAAGGAGGGTAATAGCAGCCTACCTAGCTGGCTTCTCCAATCTCACCCTAAGGTTCGATCCCAAGGATAGGGAGCTCGCGATGAATGTAAGAAGAATATTAGAGTCGTCGATTCTAGGATTCAGTGTGCTTAAGGAGAGCAGATTTTCCTTTACATTTTATTCCGTTATCGACGAGGAAAGTATAGACTTAAGGGATGCTATCTTCAAACTCTACGAGGGGGTATACTACATGATGGATGACGCCATTGAGGGCATGGATAAGAGAGATGCCATAGTACTAAAGAGCGTGATAGATCAGGATCAGCTCGTCGACAAGCTGTACCTATTTGTGGTGAAGCAGATTACCAGTATACTTATTAACCCAATTTCGGTAAAAGAGTATGGGATAGAAACAGCTGCTGAGGCCCCTTATATGTTCTTAGCCGTAAAATCTATGGAGAGAATAGCCGATCATGTATCTATCATATCGGCTAGATCTGCTTCCCTAATTTCTGAAGGCCAGGAGATCCCCGATCACCTGGTAGATGAGTTCAGAAATGCTAAGGAGCTATTTGACGAATCTTCAAAGGCCTTCTTGAACCCGGATGCAGAGCTTGCCTCTAAGGCGGCCAAGGTTATTGACGAGGCCGCCAAGCTAATGAGGGAGGAGGAATTTGTTGAGTCAA
Source organism: Thermoproteota archaeon (assembly GCA_027491435.1). Classification (GTDB taxonomy): domain Archaea; phylum Korarchaeota; class Korarchaeia; order Korarchaeales; family Korarchaeaceae; genus Korarchaeum. The sequence goes on along the minus strand of JAOZFG010000034.1, from coordinate 26,081 downwards.
GGTTCCAGATCATCGTGAACAGCATAAATAGGATATTGGGCTACAGCTTGGACATAGCTGAGACAGCCATTGATATACAAACTATAAGGGAAGCCATGAGGAAACTCGGACATGCTTAGGGAAAATTAATGATCAAGCCAAGCTTATCTTTATCACACTTTTTCTAGGTAAGCTGGGCTGTAATGATTAATAAGTAATATAGTTTCAAGGAAAAAAGAGAAAAATTAAAAAGAGGTATTACTGCCCAAAGCCCCTTCTTCTCAAGGTTAAGTAGAGAGCCAGAGCTATGAAGGCAACTGCTAACAAGAATGCTAGCCAGGAAGTTGGTAGAGATGAGCTCTCTTTACGCCCTTCCTCTTTGTTGGAAGTAGTTGTCTTCTCACTTACCTGAGCTTCTCCCTTAGCTGTTTCCTTAGGCGTCGTGGTTTCTTTGGCCTCCACTTCCTTTACCTCAGTACTCTTTTCCTCTACTTGAGTGGAGTTTTCCTTGGCGATAGGCGCCTTCTCGCCCTCAGTTGATATTTCCCCAGGAGTTTGATGAACTGTAGTGCCCCCTATCTTTGACACTCGGCCCGTGCTCCTCTTCACTATGACTGGGGATGAGTAGCTGTAGACCAGCGCGTCAGATCTTCCGGAGCATTTAAGGCCGCCTTCCGTCTTGTAGAAGATCTTTGCGGTGTTCTTCAGCAAACCGGAGCACTTAACTTTGGCCTCGAACTCTATAGTAAAGCTATCCCCTGGGTCCATCCAATCTATGTGCCACTTCAGTATTCTTTCCCCGCTACACCTCTTTAAGGCGTTGGTTGAGACATTTCCTGCCTTTCTAACTACTGTACCTGGTGGAAGCCCGCTTGGGCGTTCAGGTTCTGGGCCGAGACTCCTCTCAAAGGTCATGCAACAGGGGAGCACGTCCCACACGTCTATATCCGTTATCGGGGCGTTCCATCTGTTTACCACAGTTATGGTGAATTTCACCGTGTCATTTACTTTGACGTCCCTGGAATAGCTCTTCTTGGAGAAGAGGACCCTGCCCCTCTCCCCCCTCACGTTGACTGAAGCTGTATCGTTAGCCTCCACTAGTAAGCCATCTCCTATTCCCTGTACTAGTGCGAGGTTGATTAACTCCCCGCTAATGCCTGGGGAGGCCTTAGCGAAGAACTCCAGCAAGTAAGATTCGCCAGGGTTTAGGGTAAGGGAGGCGTTCCACGTCAACTTAGACCCGTTGGGATTCACTTCCGTGCCGTTCAGTTTAGAGCTTCCAGCTATATAAGTGAGCCCTTCTGGCAGCTTATCGGTGAAGTTTAGCTTATCGACCACCATGCACGTTGGGTTATGTACTAACAAGCTGAACTTCACTGCGTCACCTGGTTTCAGGTTTTCAGGTTCAGCCAACTTAATGAAGTCCAGCTCCTTAACTACGTCCACGCTGTCGTTGGCCTTCACCTCCTTAACGGTTGACGGATCACCTGGGTTGATGTAAGACACTGTGGCGTTGTTGTTTAGACAGTCACACGAGGACAGCTTAAAGGCAACGTCAACTGTCCACATTTCTCCGGGCCTCAGTTCGCCTATGTTCCAGGTTAACACGTTTCCGGCCACGCTATCTGGATCTACACTGGCGTTTAGAAATTCAAAACTGTTGCAGAACTCGTCTTGTAGGACTGTTTGATATGAGGTTCCGTTACCCCTGTTCACCACCGTTATAGTGGCCACGGTCACGTCGCCGAACCTGAGCAGCTTGGGGTTGAACGACTTTCTTATGGTCAGATTAGCTTCGCTCTTTACTACCTCGGTAATTACCTCGTTGCTGTCCTTCCTCTTAGTTTCGATTCCGTTGCTCCAGGAGTAATAGCTCGGGTTAGTTTCGTTGCCGTTAATCAGTAAGTCGCCCGCTCTAACTGGAGCTCCACCGGAGTAGTAGTAATTGACCCTTGCGTAGATCGTGACGTTTACCTCAGCATCCACCAACTTACCAAAGGTGGCAGTGACGTAATACCTTCCACTGGCCTCCGTAACGCTAGCGGTCCCTGTAATTAAACCTGTAGCATTTAACCCCCTAGCTGTAGCGTTTATTACCTCTAACCCATCGGGTAAAGTGTCGTGGAACTCCACATCCTCAGCCCAGGTGCCCTGAGGCATCTTGAAGGTGACGTTGTACATGATGATCTCGTCAACCGTGGCCCTGCTCCTGGTTAAGTCGCTTGGGTCTGGAGGCGGAGTCTCAGTTGATAGGACTATCTTGCTAACCGCAGGGTCCTGGGAATAGATCACAACGCTTGACGGCCCGGCTGAGTAGCTCCTCTCTTCATCAGCTGACCCTGGCCTTGATGAGTACTTCAAAGTAAACGAGTTCACCGCCCCGTAACTTAAGGGGACGTGTGGGAGAGCCCTAGCGCCTACCTTTATTTCCACAGGTTCGCCAGGCTCTATCCTCGCGTTAGAGTCCTCGCTAGGCGTGATGAAGTGTATCTTAAGGGTGCCGTTAGACTCATAATAGTTAACTTCATAGTCACCATCAGTTAAAGTTCTGCTCCCTATCTTCACGTAGCTTACTTCGGGAACATCTCCCCTGAGCTCCGGAGGTAACACGTCCGTCACGTTCGTGTCGTAGGCAGCTGTACTTCCTGAGTTACGGAAACTGAGCAGGAACCAGCTCACTTGCCCTCCTCTCAGGTCTGACAGATTGACCTTATTTAGATCGCTCAGCTCAGGCTCACCTAACGTGATTGTCACGCTTACAGGGCCTACGTCCTTCTCGTTGGAGTCGCTGTCCAAATAAGTGAGGAGCGCCTCGTTGCTCAGGACCTTTCCATCCACGTTGCCAGCTTTATCCTCCACGGTGGCGGTGAACCTTATGTAGGAGTTAACACCTCCGCTGTTCGAGTTGGTGAAGGAGCCGAAGTCAAAAACCAAGATTTCAGTGGTTCCAGTGTCAGTGTGAGAGAAGAAGGGCGGCAATTCCCCTGGCGTGTTGGAGATCGTGACGCCACTCGGCACCTCCACGTCCAGATCGTTGGAGTAGAGAAGTCCCTCTGCCAGGGTGTCAGTAATCTTCAGGTCGCTAGTGGATCCCTTCGGCGTGCCTATCGTTATCTGGTACCTAACTATATCTCCTGGAGCGTACCTAACCTTAGGGGTTAGGACGTCCTTGTCGACGTTGGGAGTGCCTACGGTGACCGACGCTGGATCACAGGTCCTTATGTTATTGGGCGAGACCCCATTCCCGATTCTCTCTCCGTTCTGCTCTCCTGGATCACCAGGAATTTCGTTCCAACTTCCTTTACTTCCTGGAGTGGTTGTACCGTTGGCGCAGGCCTCTATCTCTATCCTCTGACCGAATATGGCGTTAGGTTGGAGCACCACCTTGAAGGTTACGTTGATCCACCCGCCTGGCTGGAGGTAAGATGAGTGCAGTTTCAGCTCGCCAGAGGTGGACGAGTCAACTACAGGGCCAGCGTTTGAAGAGTCGATGTTCAGCACCTGGAGGTCGGAGAACTCTGGAGGGAGCAGCGATAATATGTCAAGATCGTAGGCAGTGCTCGAGGTAGCTGTGTCCAAGTTGGTCACGTTAAACTGGAGCACGACCTCGTCACCACTCCAGCCGACCGTTATCGGGTCAGCGGTCAGGACGGACCAGAGTTGAGGTTCAACGACTGTCAGAGTATGTTGCACTTCATCGCTGTACACGTAATCGTTAGAGGAGTTGGTGTACCCTATCTTGAAGGAATTGACGAGTTTACTACCTGCTTGATTTTCGGGTAGGTTAAGCACGAGTAGCTTCACCCTAACGGTTATGGTCTCCTGCTCCACGTCGTCGTTGGTGTTGGTTATGTCACCCAGGTAGAAGGCCAGCACGTTGCCCGTCTGCGTCGGCGTTATCTCGGTCCAGGAGCCAGGGGTGAGAGTGACCTCGCTGCTGGATACTCCCGCCTTATTAGTCGTTATGTTGGCGTTCATGAATGACATGAGCGCGTTAGAATCGGCTGGCAATACGTCGTAGAAGGTCACGTTATTGAGGGTGCCTTCTGGCACAGACGCCGTCAAGTTGTAGATCACAATCTCCCCTACGGTCACCTCATTGCCCTCAGTAGGCTCACTGGTGTCTACTAGTTGCTTGCTCAAGATCGCCTCGCCTACGTCTAGGGTGGCCGAACCTTCAGCTGGGTAAGTCCTCTCACCTTCCAGGTGATCGGGCATACTGCTCCCTTCAGCGAGGGCTACGTCGTTGTAGCTGGACAGGGTCGTCACGTCATCCCTAAGCTTGGCGGCGAACTTGAAAGTGAACGTTTCCCCTACATCTACCCGGCTTCCTGAGTAACTCACCTTCCCAGTACCCACGTCAAAGTCGTAAGTGAAGCCAGCTGGCGTTGACACCTCAGTAACTGTGTTGAGGTCGAACACATCCCCACTCAGCACGTCTGATACATTTACCTCGTAAGCTGGGCTGTTTCCATTGTTGGTGAGGGTTAAAGTGACCTCCACCCAGTCACCAGCGTCAGCTACTGTGGTATTAAACTCCTTTGATAAAACTAGGTGAGGTTCCACCACATACACTGCCTTTTGAGCCGTTGCCTGCTTATCCACGTCCCAATAAAGGGAAACTTGATTTATTTTCTCCCCTTTACTCGGGTATCCTACGTTGCTGGGGTCGTCCAGCACCTTCAAGGCCAGAGTTACGTAGAAGTAATCGTTGTTTGGGTCATTATCTGCGTTAACGTGGGTCAGACCGTTGAACTCTAACCTGAGCTTCCTGTTAACCTCATCTACTACTTGATTTGGGGTTGGCAAGTTCCCGTTCAGGGTTGTGTCGTCTATCGTGTGGTCTAGGTAACCGAAGCCCTGTGGCCACACGTCCTCTAGCACCATGTCCTGTAAGTTACCTTCAGGCAGGGTCACCTTTATGCGGAAGATGACCTCCTCCCTTATGGCCAGATCCTCGCCGGAGGTGTCTGGGTTTGATGACGACTGAACCTCCTTCTCAAGTTCCGGATCCTTTATCTTCAAATCCTCGGCATAGGTTCCAGAGAAGGTCTTCTCGTAACTGTCGGCCCCTGGCAACGTGGTATACTCGTAGTTTATGGTGTTGGAGTAAGTCTCCCCAGCCTCCACCTGGTCATCTAAATTGAAGGAGAAGTCTATTGTTACTTTCCTGTTGGAGAGATCCTCCGTGATGTTTCTCAACTTATCCACCTGAATGATCAAATTTCCAGATGATATTGTCCATGAAACTGTAGTGCCCGGTGGGACAGCTCTACTTTCCTCAGCGAAGGTTGCTAGGTCTGCATGAACGTTAGTTAGGTCGTCAATTAGTTCAATGTCGAATGCGTCAGCTGCCCCCTCACTGACTATTTCAACCCTCATTATCACCTTATCTCCTGCGTCCTTGCTGGATATGGTTGTGTAATCCTCGTTGAAGAAAGTCTTGGTGACAGTGACCTTCGGAGTCGCCACCTCCACGTCGTAGGTGGACGTCAGCTCAGTCCCGGGATTCCCATCCCAGTCCACGCTAACCCTGTTGGTCCTGGCCCAGGTGCTAGCTGACGGGATCCATCCAGAGTCCTTGTCCACTCTGGAGTGCACTTTTATCAGGAAGGAGTTGTCCCCAGGGTCGTTGTTGTTATTAACGACTGCATCTCCGGAGAAGGTTATGGTGACGTTCCTTGAGCTAGAATCGTAGTTAACTGAGTAGGTGGGCAAACTGCCCCCGAATCCAGTTGAATCCAACTCCACCGACTCGTATGTGAAACCCTCCGGTAAGGTATCGTTAACAACGAGGCCTGATGTAGTTCCCTCAGGCAGGGTCACTCTGATGCCGAAGACGGCCTCCTCGCCCACGGCAAGGATGTCGTCGGGCGTGAAGCTCTGATCAGTGGAAAATAAGTACTTCTCAATGGACGGCTGGGCTACAGTGACTTTGGCGTCATCTGTAAGTGGATCATTAGGATCTACGAAGTTCTGGCCTCCTTCCATGGAAGAGTAGCTTACGACACTTCCATTGTTGATCAAATCCTGTAGTGGGTACACGCTCTGGGCGAGGGTGAGGTCATACCTCAACACTATGCACGAGCCAGGGGACAAGATCACGTTATCGTTTAGGGAGAGGGTGATCTCCTCCGGGTTATCATTTGAGGGGCTTATGGTTAGGGTGTAAGTTGAGGATTCCCATTCAGTAGTTCCGTCACACCCGTAAACGTGTAAATTCTGGAGATCTTGTAAATAGCCTGCGCCGGGAGGCTGTATTACATCTTTTATTACCACGTCGTGAGCATCGTTGTGTCCAACGTTAGTCACGTTCACCTGGAAGGTGACCGTATCGCCGGCGTCGGCCCCTTGTAAGTCTCCGTTCTCAATAGTTCCCTGGGTTGAGGAGACCACCTCTTTACTTAAAGTTAGACTCGGTGAGTAAGTGGCAACCAATGTTTCTGAAGATTTAGAGGTGAACACGTTAAATGAGTTACTATATTTCATGGTTACTAGGTTGGCTAAGTCTAGGAGGTCGTCGTAGGGATCATCCGTGGCCGTGAAGGTGTAAAGGATGTCCACCACGAGAAGTGTATTGTTTCCTGAATGTATCGGGCTGCCGTAACTGAAAATTAGCTCGTTTCTGGTCTCGTCCACGGACAGGGTCGGCTGTATACCCGTGACTGAGGTGACGTTATCCTCGCTGCCTATGGCCCACTCCCCTGGAGGAGGCGGTATCGTGGTCGTCGGGAGCTGACCGTCGTAGAAGGGGGTTTGTCCATATTTGTCATAGTCAACCCTAAACACGGGCAGGGGGATCATGTCCTTTATCTCCAACTCGTCAGCGTTGGCGGTGGGGATGTACACCTTTAGCTCGTAGGTTACTTTATCGCCCGCCTTAACGTAAATTGGGTTAGTGGGAGGGGCTCCATTCACGTAGACGATCCTCTTCTCCACTACAGGCCTCTTTATGGAGAGGGAGGTGGTGCGACCTATATCCGGGGGCACAGTGGACGTGTCCGAGTACTCCGAAGTCATGATAACCTCGTTCCTCAACACGTCTCCAGAGTCAATTTCCTGATCGCCACTAGGCACGGTAGAGCTATACTCCTTCTCAACGTAGGCCCAGAACTTTATGTAGCCCCAGGTTCTGCCCCTTCCAAAGGGTGATCTGAAGTCCCCTCCGCTGTAGGACCAGCTTTCATTGCCTACCATCCCTCCTCTTAGATCCCCTAGCACTCCTTGATCCTCTAAGGCCTTGGTCAGGTTGAAGAAGAGAGGAGTGCTCCCATCGGGGCCCGAGTGATCTGGCGAGAATATGTATGAGCCTGGAGAGAACTGTCCAGAGAAGTCGTGCGTTCCGTTGGTCACGTGGAACACAGGGGTCATATTAGTCAAGACCTTTTGGCCGTCTCCCAAGGTATCATTGAAAGTTATTACAGAGACGTTGTAGTAGTCTGAAAGCCAGAAGGTGACCGTGTACTCTAAAATGTCATACCTTGAGAGGTTAGGGGCATAGTTGTCCCTGTATATCTCAACTCCTTTATGGTAGGTCATAGAGCTAGCCATAATCTTGGACTGGTTAGTGGCCGACGCTGGATTACCCTTATAGCTGACTGTGACGTCTACTTCGTTATTAACCTCTTTAGGAGCGTCAAACCCTATCAGATCTGCGCCATTCTTGTCGTAGAACGGGAAGTACATGGTGACCTTAACCTCTATGGTGTCCCCCGAATTGCCGATTACTCTGGGAATCCTCAGGGTTAGATTGCCGCCGTACTGGCCGGGAGAAGGTTCCTCAATTATATCATAGTCTGTTATCTCAGATCCACTCGTTATATTTTTTACCTCAGCGAGCCTGACGTATATGGCTTCCTCAGGCAACATGTCTTTTATTATAAGATCAGTGAAGTTTACAGCTGCCATAGAAACCGTTATAGTGTAGTTAAAGGCGTAGTTGGGTCCTGTTGGAACTACATCAGCCGACCAAGTCCCGCTTAAACCTTTCCTAACTTTAATGAGTGAAGGGGTGATTGTAACCTGAAGAGGTGAACTCACCTGAGGCGGATCCACGTTAGGGTTATCAAGAGGATCCGTGCCGTAGGCGAATATCAAGGTTGAGTTAACTAGGTAGTCTTTGCCTATAATGGCGTCCTTCGTCACTAGAAGGTCTGCACAGACGGCAGGGGTTTGCTCCCCAACCGGCACGTTATTTATAGGGGGCATCAAGACGACCACTTCGGCACCTGGTTGTCCAGTTACGGTTCTCTCGTAGCGGCCCACGTTGTACGTTAAATTTCCCGTATCAGGGATCGTATATGTTGCGTAGTCTATTGGGCTATCTAAGAAAGAGGCTCCCTGAAACGTTATATTTACTGGAACTACTAGCTCGATTACGGGCCTAAACCCGCTCTCGCTACCGCTGTTGGAAAGGATAAAACATAAAGCGACGACTTTATCAGGGAAGGGGCTGTAATGTAATTTATCTGTGGATAACTCGGGTTGTGGTTGTGCGGACACATGTAACAACGTTGAATCGAAGATCATAGTTAAGGACAGCAACGCTGTGACAACGAGAAGAAAAGAATCTCTTCTAGATCTCCTAGTCAATTGAATTATCAAATAAACTACCTCCTGCACACCATAGGATCATCGATCAATAGTATAATATAAGTTTTTCCAGTCTTGTGACTTCATTTGTATTAGGGATTTACGTCTAAGCTATAAGCCCTTTTTAGGAATGTTGGCTGAGGGTTTTAACGTTAATTTGTAGCTGAGCTGGGAAAGCCCGGCGCTCCTTCGAACAAAGCTTTAGTTAATTTAGGGGCTCTTAGCTTTATTGAAGCGGGTTTCATGGCCTCCTGATCAACCCCCTCCCACTATGGGGAACAGGGCGTAGACGTCCCCGTCCTCTACCCTATCCTCTTTCTTAGGCCACTGTCCCCCCTTCATCAGGACGTATTGAGCTCCCTCTGAGGTGAGCCTGCCCCTCATCCTGGGGTACCTCTCCTCTATCTCCCTCAACATGTCCATCACGGTGGCCCCCTCCTTAAGCTCTAGCTCCACGTGCTTAACTCCGGTAAGCTCCCTGAATTGGGCGAACAGGTTCACCCTAACCCTTGGCATCTACCATCTGAACGCTTTAACAATATAATCATGCGTTCTTACCTTGGTGAATAACGTATAGCTGTTACGTAATATTCCCAAGTGTCAACGCAAACTTTAATTGCTATGACCTCCCTTGATACAAAGGTGATAATTTTTGCCTAAAGGAGGGTATATGGGTAAGTACGCCCGTATTAACCTCACCGAGGGCAAGGTTCAGGTTGAGAACACCTTTGACCTGGTGCCCGAGGACGTTATGAGGCAGTGGATTGGAGGCAGGGGGCTTGGGGTCTACTTAATGCTGAAGGAGGTTGACCCCAGAGTAGATCCACTAAGCCCGGACAACAAGGCTTTCGTCCTCACAGGCCCGGTGACGGGGGTAGCCGCTGGACTAGAGGCTGGAAGGTGGGTTAGCGTAACCAAGTCGCCCCTTACAAACACGGTTCACGATTCCCAGTCCGGCGGACACTTTGGGCCCTACGTCAAGTTTGCCGGTTTCGACTTCCTGATAATAGAGGGTGCCTCCGAGGAACCTGTTTACGTGGTTCTTGAGGAAGGAAAGGCTGAAATAAGGGACGCTAAGGACCTCTGGGGTAAGGACGTCCATCACACTACCAGAATCTTGGAGGAGAGGCACGGGAAGAACGCTAAGGTCGCAGCCATAGGGCCTGCCGGCGAGAACCTCTCCCTCCTAGCAGCCATAATAAACGACATGGGCAGGGCAGCGGGGAGGGGAGCCCATGGGGCTGTGTGGGGCTCCAAGAAGCTTAAGGCTATAGTCGCCGTGGGGAGCATGAAGGTACCAATAGGGGACGAGGAGAAGTTCCAGGAAGTGCTAAGAGACGCTGTGGAGAAGAAAAAGGCAAGTGGAGTGACCAACGAGGCCCTACCCAACTACGGGACCGCGGTGCTGGTCAACATAATAAATCAGGCCGGAATATTCCCGACCAGAAACTTCCAGGAAGCTGTTTTCGAGGAGGCAGAGAACATAAGCGGTGAGAGGATAGCCGCTGAGATTTTAGTGAAAAAACAACCCTGCTGGGGTTGTATAATAGCTTGCGGCAGGTACACCAGGACTAGGAAGCCCTTCCAAGGGGAAGGGGACGGTCCTGAGTACGAGACCGTCTGGGCCCTAGGCGCAAACACCGGAGTCGGTGACCTGGACGCGGTCACCAAGGCCAACTTCCTATGCAACGAGCTGGGAATGGACACAATAGAGACGGGTAACGCGATAGCAGTGGCCATGGAGCTCTACGAGAAGGGCAAGATACCCAAGGAGGTGCTGGACGGCGTCGAGCTGAACTTTGGAAACGCCGGGGCCCTGGTGGAGATGACCTGGCGTGCCGCCTATAGGAGCGGGATAGGCGACGACATATCGATGGGAGGCTACAGGCTGGCCAAGAAGTATGGGATGCCCGAGATCTCCATGCAGGTCAGGGGACAATCCCTCCCGGCCTACGACCCGAGGGGAGTGCAGGGGCACGCCTTGGGCTACGCTACCAGTAACAGGGGAGGGTGTCACCTCAGGGCTTACATGATATCTCCCGAGATACTGGGAGTCCCCGAGAAGCTTGACCCTACCTCCACTGAAGGGAAGGCACCCTTGCTCAAGGAGTTCCAAGACGTGTTCGCGGCCCTAGACAGCATGGTAGTCTGCAAGTTCGTAACCTTCGCCTACTGGGACAAGGAGCTAGCCGCCCAGGTCAGCGCAGTTACAGGGTGGGACATGAGCGTGGAGGAGTTCCGCACGGTCGGCGAGAGGATATACAACGCTGAGAGGGCCTTTAACGCCATGGCCTTCGGCGACGGTGAGGAGTACGACACCCTGCCCGACAGGCTGACCAAGGTACCCATACCCTCCGGCCCGTCTAAGGGACAGGTAGCTAGGCTCGGCGAGATGCTGCCGGAATACTACAAGGTTAGGGGTTGGGTCAAGGGCAGGCCCACCAGGGAAACCTTGGAGAGGCTGGGCCTCAAGGAAGTAGCCGACAGAATGGAGGAGATGGGTGTGCTCCCCTCCTAAACCTTTTTTGGACCGAAAAGTAAAAATTATTTCATTATTCTCCCTTGGAGATGGAGGTTAAAGGGATAGTCCTAACGCTGGCCAGGGTTTACCTCTCTTACAACCCCACTAAAGTTGAATCTCCAACTTGGGAAAGCGAGAGGATGGAGGAGCTGTGCTCTGAAAGGGTAGGGAGGTCCAGCATATTCGACTTGAAGGTCCTAAAGGATCATTGCTCGTACTTCAGGTTCAGCTTAGATAAGTCCGGCCTGGACCTAGTGCCAGCTAAGCACGGGCTCTTGTCCAACCAAGTTCCCGTCTTGGAGGTCAGGAGGTATGGCTTCGGCCTCACCTCTTACAGGGTGACTTTAAACGTCCTGAATAACCTGGATGAAACATCAGCAGGGTGGAGGAGGATAATCAGGAGCGTCAAGGCGAGGATAGAGAAAGCCATGAAGGCAGATAACGTAGTCAGGGAGGAGTTGGAGAAGGCCTCCCACTACTTCTCCGAGGTCTACCCAGTTATAGAGCTGGACGAGCAGGAGTACAGGCGGGCCATGGTAATGGGTTATCCCCTGGACGAGGTCGTGATAAAGGAGTTAGTCGCCCCCTTGAAGAGGGTCCTGGTCAACGTGAAGGTGAGGAAGGACTACGTTCCCGAAGAGATCTACGTGTCCAGGGACGGATTCGTCCTGCCCTTTTTCGTCCCTTCAGGTCAGAAAGAGGGGAACTTCCACACTTACAGGAGGAAGAAGAGGAGAGTCGCCAGGATGGCGGTGGACCTGGCCTTAGGGCTCAAAGTCTTCTTAGAAAACTCTCACATATGGTCTGGGATTTGGCCAGTCAAGATGGGCCTGATATTCCTGAACCCCCACGTCCTCCTCTCCCTGGGCTCCATGGACCTGGAATCGTTTGAGATGATCTACTGGAGGGTGTACAACGCCCTGGGCATCGATGAAGCTTATCACTCCTACTACCTTAACGCCCCAATTCCTTTGGACGTTGACCCTCAACAGGTCCACCTGATCAAGGTGGCCTCCATGGTGCTATCAGGTAGGTCCCCAGATGTGCTCCTGGTCCTTCAGCTGGACTCCTACTTGAGAGATCTGCTCTCCCTCCTCGCCCTTAAGAGGGAGGTGGACATGATCACGTGCTCTAGGTTCTACAGGATGAGGGGCAGGAAGGCCAAGCTGATAAAGGAGAAGGCCTTCAAGGTAATCCTGGGCGAACTCGCTAAGATCGTGTTCGGAAAGAGGTGTGAGGGAAAGGTAGAGGTGGCCGCCGAGAAGATGGCGGACAGGGAGAAGGGAATTGGGTTTTCAGCCATGGAGCTCCAACCTCTAATGGAGTGCGGTCATGAAAACAGTCCAGTTAAGCTGAGGAAGGCCCTCACAGACTTAATGACCAGGGACGTGATAAAGGAGAGCGAAGTCAGGAGAAGAGGGGTGGGAAAGCCCAGAGTGAGAATTTACGAGATAAATTGGGATCATCCCGCCTACAAAATGGTTATGGATGATTACAGGGATAGGATAAGCGATTTAATTAACAGGATAAGGGAGAAGGCCTTCTTCGTTAGCGTTTAGGTGATAAACCTGAAGCACATTGGGAATTTTATTTAGAGGGGCATGTCGTCGCCCAGCGTCAGCCTCCTGACCAGGATAAATTTTTACGTGAGATCCTGGTTCATAGGAGCTCATATAACCAAATTAACCCTAAGGAAATCCGGATTTAGGGCGAGATCTCGAAGATAATTATCCAAATTGGCGGGTTCCATGACCCACCTTCAGGGTAAAAAATGGAGGGTACACCGCTAGTTCCACCCTGTCCTCCTCCTCAGTAGCCTAGGGGGGTAACTCCCTCAACTTTTTTACTGACACTTGGCAGTTGTCGAGGGGCTCAAGGGAGCAAGTGGTGTAGCTCCCGTCCCAGGTCGCCCGCGGGACAGGCCCCCCTCCGCTGATCCCTTTTAAAGTGTGACGTCGACTTAGCTCACTTCGACGGTTTTAACTGAAATTCCGCGCCTGCTCGTCCAGTTTATTCAGTAAATCATCAAGCGGCTTCTTCCAGTCAAATGAGGACCTCTCCTTTATCCACAAGCTTATCGGAATTCTCCAACCAGGCTGTATGTCCAAGAAATCCTCCGCCAACTCGAGCCCGTCCCCGTATATTAGCTTGAGGGCCCTCAAGAAGTCCCCCTTCCCCTCGACCCTGGGCATGGCCAAGGCTAGGCAGGCCTTGTCCTCCCCCCTAGTGATCCAGATTATCACAAAGCTAGACACCCTGTTCAGGACGTTGTAGAGCTTGCCCACATCCTCAAGCTCGGGACAGTTCACCCTAATAAGCACCTTCTCCAACCCTATTGGTAGCTGGAGCGTGTAGGATCTGATGAGAAGCCCCATCCTCCTCAACTTCTTCAGCCTGTACCTTATGCCTTCAACGTTCATCCTGTAAAGTTCGCCCTTTTCAGGCCTCCCATAGGCTAGCACGACGTTCAATATCTTTAGGTCGTTCAAGTCAAGGGAGTTGGGGGGCACCGGATCAGGGTCAGCTTGAGGCGACACCCTGTGAGGCTCCTTAACGTAGGAGGAGAGCATGAATTCCATAACGTCCTTTACGGGATCCACCGACAAGTTCTGGACGTAGAGGCCAACCCTGTAAACCTTAATTCCTCTATCTAGAAGGTTCTTCGAAAGGTGGGCTATCCCGTCCTTGGGAAAAACCAGGAACACGTGAGAACTTGCGTTGGAGGAGGCGGGTATCACCTGGTGATAGGTGAAGGGGAACTCCCAGAAGGCCTCCCTGTACCCCTTGACGTTGGGCACCAGGGCCACCAGGAAGGTCAGGTTCAGCTTGGCTAGGTTGACTATATGGGGGCCGAAGAGGTAGCCAAGGGTTGTTAGCTTCTTCCTAACCCTGGAGACCGTGGGCCTGGTAAGCCTCAGGTCCCTTATTATGTCAACGTCCAAGCAGCGGGGATTTCGGGAAACGTACCTAAGGAAGGCCCTGTCGGCCTTGGTGAGCTTTACCCTCCTGTTCACCGACCTTAACAGGAAGGCGTACATGGAGGGAAAGTCCAGGGAGCCTGAGGAGGCTGAGGCCCTCAGGTAAAGGATGAAGGACCTTAGGCTTTTGATCACCTGATCTCCAGGTAGGAGGGACAGCAGGGCGTAGGGGTCGTAATCGTGGAACGGCCCCCTTGGAACCTCCCTACACCTCTGCCAGAGGTCCTGACTCACCCCAGCCACGGCCCAAGAGAAGTCGTGAACCTGCTTTACCCGATCAGCTTCAACCGGTATGAAGGAGGAGATGGCTAACATTCTGATGAAGCTCCTCTTGACTGATGGGATCTCGCCGTCCAGGGAGGGGCACTCTACCTCCCCCACTCTGGGCGTAATTTTCCTCTCGGGATCAAGCTTGAGCAAAGAGCTTAACCTTCTAACCTCATCTTCGTACTCTTTGGAAGGATCCACCTTCTGATCAGGTATTCAGAACTTAAATTCGATGAGGCATCGTTTCCACTCCAAGCTAATATATAAGCCCAGTTATATGACTCGGGTCATTATGAAAGCTTACCTGCTGCTGTCCACGATCCTGGTCTTAATGCTCTCCTACATGGTGCTCCTTTCACCTCCCATGGCTGGTGTCAGGTCATTTTTAGGGATAAAGGAGCCTGTAAAGAGGAGGTTTAACCCCGAGTTAGGGGCTGCTGAAGTTGACGCCCCGCCCGAGTTCTTGGCCAGGGTGACCTTCGTTTATCACTCGATCTTCGCAGTCCTCCTAGCCATGACCGCCCTGCCCGTAGCTGAGAGGCAGGCTAAGTCCCTTACCCTGGGAGCTATCCTCACGGCAGCCGGTGGAATGGGCTACAGCTACCTGGGAGGCTTTGAGTGGCACGGTCTCTTCATACTGGGCCTGGCAACGCTCTTCACGTCGGGGCTAACCTTCCTCACGGAGTTCAGGCCTAAGGACTTGGTGGATTGGAATATAGCTCTGACAACCCTTCTTTTACTGATTGGGGGCGTGATAGGCGGTTGGCTTGGATCCAGCTTCATGTGGCACAGGCAGGAGTTCGTGGAAGCTCTCAGGGCTGCCAGGTTTAACCCAGACCTAGTCGAGGAAAACGCCTTCTGGAGGGCCTTAACAGCTCACGAACATGCGATGATATCGCTAGCCCTAACCCTGGCATTCTTAGTAGCGGCCAAGGTTATGGGGTACCGGGGAAAGAGAGCCCTTTACCTGGTAGGCATCGGTCAACTTGTCACCGCCGTGGCCAGCTTCTTGGTGTGGCCTGTAGGCAAAGTGGCCCACCTGATCATCACGCCAGCGGCCTTGCTCCTGATCGCAGCCACCACTCTGGCCTCTCTCAACTTCAGCAGGAGTCGATGGGAGTTCCTGGCCATGAACTTGATAATTTGGGCCTCAGTGGCTGTGCCTGGAGCCCTAGTGGCGATGAGCCTTAGGAAGCCCCTGATCTTCAACCCTCCCTTCAGGGACGAGGCCTGGGACTGGGCAGAGCTGGCCTATAACGTGGGACATTGGCACATACTGCTCGGCCTCTGGGGTGTGGCTGTTCTAGTCACGGCCCTGGCTTGGTTTGAAGCCAGAAGGCTAGGTGGGTGGCTCTCCATAGCGGGCATGTTTGTGGCCTCCTTGGGAGCCAATCTCTATGCCCTAGCCAGCGGCCCCGGCAAGTATTCCCCAAACCCCTACAACAACCAGTGGATTCCCATCCTAGAGGCGGGCCTCATCATACTCGCCCTGGGGACGGCAACCGGCTACTTCTCATTGCTGGAGACCTTCATCCGTAGATACCGTCCATTCCCGGGATCCACTCACCCTCCCCAGAGAGCTCCTCTGGGCTCTCCTGCTCAGGAGGTTGAAAGCTCATGAAGGGCTTTGGCGGCTCCTCGCTGAGGCAGAGAAGCCCTTCATCGGTTAGCACGTAAACCTTCCCCCTAACCCTTATCTCCTTAACTTTACTCCCAGCCTCGTACTCCCACAACACCTTGCCGGCCTTGTTGAACGCGTAAACCTTGCCAGACTCCGTGCCAACGTAAGCCCTTTCCCCTAACTCGATTGAGCTCACCTTCCCCTCTAACTCCTTCCTCCATATCTCTGAGCCGTCCTCCACGGCCAAGCACAAGACCTCTTTCCCTCTAGCTGCCATGACACAACCTTCCCAAACCCTGGCCAGGTGAAAGTCGCCCTCGACGCTCCACTTTATGGAGGAGGTCTCACTGACGAGCATGACCTTTCCAGAGCCTGAGATGATCACCCCAGCTTCGCCCACGTCTAAGCTTCTATAACCTCCGGGGAACTTCCACACGAGCGACATGGTACCCCCTCATACTTCAGGAGACATCAGTTAAACCTTCTCTCCTAAGCCTCCTGAGGAGCCAGGCTAGTCCTAATACGTAAAGCCCTTTTACTGTAGCGTTAACGTAGACGGGCAGGTCCAGGTTTTGCTCCATCATTTTGCCACCCAGCTCTGCGGATATCGAGTAGGGCATCCTGTAGCTAAACTCGTAAACGGAGAAGATGGACCCCCTGTACTCTGCAGGGGTTATCTTCATCAGGAGCGAGCTGGTGAGGGGAGAGGTTAATCTGAGAGACAGGTACCTGATCACGTATATGAGGCCCCCGACCGTGAAGGAGGGCGATAGAGCTAACAAGGGCGTCAGGGCTAAGGCTAGGGATTGGCCCAAGAGGATTGTCTTAACTAATCCAAGCCTTGAAGCCACCGGGTAGGCCTGGAAGTAGGCAATAGTTGAAAGGGAATATATGATTGTGTACATGGTCCCTATGGGCCCGCTCTCCACCCCGTACTTAACGCTAAAGTAGTAACTTATCAGGGGGGCTAGAAAACCCCCGGCCAACCCTGAAAGCAAGGTAAGGAGTATGTAAGCGTTCAGGTTGAAGTTAGAGAACATCCTCGACGCTCTAACCCTCTCCCCCCTCCTGCCCTCTTTAACTAGGGTTAGCAGGAGTAGGGAAGGGGCTGAGAGCGCCACTACGAGCAGGAGGGTCCACCTGTAGGCCTGGAGGTAATCCATCCCCCTACCGTGCATGATCTCAGGTATCCACCCCATGAAACTGCCGACGGCCATGGAACCCTGATTAATGGCATAGGACAGGCTGAAGGCCTCCTCGTAAACGTTTTCAGACTTGTCAGCGAACCAAGCAGATCCTACTGGAACTGACAGAGCCATTCCTAAGCCACTAAGGACTGCTGAAGCGTATATCAGGGCCAGGCTGGTGGAGAGGGCCAGCAGAACTGTTGAGGTCAAAGAGATAAAGTAGCCAGATAGGGCGAGGGCCTTCCTCCCATACCTGTCGGACGCCATCCCGAACGGTATCATCAGGGCTGAGTAAACCGACGTTTCCAGGAAGACAAAGGCCCCCACCACCGAGCTACCGAAGCCGGCGGCCTTCAGGTAGAGCACCCACACCGCGTAGTAAATGCCTAAGGCTATGCCCGCTGGGACTGAAGATATGAGCATGATCTTGAGATCCCTGTTAAAATGCTCCAGTTTATACATCTTATCCCTAACTTGTTATTAATTTATAAACTCTTTGTTAAATGTGTAGACCTAATGTCAAGCTAGGACTTTTCTTAAAAAAGACTTTCCTTAACCGGGAGCGTCGGGAGTAAGCTGACGCTTTCTGAGGTACCACGCCGCTATCTTAAGCACATCCCATACAGCTGACCTCGAAGGGCGGGAAGTAAGTCCCCTAGGGTGAAATTGAGAGTACCTTGACCTTAAAGCCCATGTCCCTGGCCAAAGACTCCCTGAACCTGTGAATTTCGCTCCCGTCCGAGACCAGGTAGGCCTCGTCCGGGGGTACCAGTATCTCTATAGGGAGGCCGTCTATCCAGACGAACTCCGCCTTTGGGCCCGGGATTGAGTCCATAAGCCTCCTAACCGCGAGCATCAGGGACCTACCCTCAAATGTGAGCTCGTACACGGGAACTATCTTAGGGTTGAGCCCCCCGCATTCGGTCCTGACCTCTGGAAAGTTTATGAGCGAACCGCACTCCACGCACCTGAACCCCATGCCCAGGAAGGCAAGCTCCTCCATCGGAACCTCGCCGCACTTAGGGCACTTGGGCTTCTCGTAAACTAGCTCGCCACAGGTGTGAGCCCACACAGGAATCTCCTTGAGCTTGGAGGACCCGCATTCTGGGCAGTGGAGGGTAACCACCGCCAGCTTATCGTTGCAAACGGGTACTGTAACCTCCTCCTTGGTGGCCAGTCCTTCCTTCACGGCGCTCTCGACCCAATTGCCCTTCCCGTAAACCTTGGTCGTGTTCCTCCTGAGGAAGTCCCAGATGACGGAAAGGAGGCCCTCACTCAAGGGGATTACCCCTTAAAAGCTCTGGTCTCCTCAGCCACTCGTAGCTCGATGGGTTCTCCAGGAATAAGTCTACTATCGGCTTCTCCTCGTGGAAGGGCTCGACCTCCCTGGGCTCCACGTTCCCCTCGTAATTCTCATTTCTGACGAATCCGTTCAGGGTGTAGTAGAAGGCAGCCCCCCTATACTTTCTGAAGGGCTCGTAGTCGGACTTGACGAGCCTGTAGATCAGGTTTCCCATTAGGAGGGGCTCCGGACCCGGGTTAACAGTTACGTGCCCGTACCATGGGGGGATTATTATAACGTCACCTGGCCTCCCCCTCAAGTAGACGAAGTCCTCTACCATGGGCCCTTCACACTTCTGAAGTAGGAACAGCCCCTCCCCCTTGAAGACCTGGTAAACTTCAGGGAAAGGTATGCCAGCCGCCCCCGGGAGGTGGTAGTGGCCGTGGGTCTTAGAGTGCTCGTCCCCCACCACCCAGTGGGGGATTAAAGTTAAGTCGAAGCGGGCCCAACTCCCCCTGAGGTGTGGGAGGTCCCTATACATGTAGTAGGCGGCAGAGAGCCTGTCCACTCTTTCAGGGTTCCTGAGGACGGGAATTAGCTCCTCAAAAGTTCTGATGTTGGGTTCCAGCTCGACGCCCAGGGCGATAAGCCTGTGATCCCTAATTACCACGCCCTTCAGCTCCATAGGAACCCCTAATAAAGTCAAGTAAGTGGTTGGTAACCTGATAAGTCTTAAGCTTTCCGCCCAGGTCAGGGGTGACGAGCCTCTCCCTTAGAAGATACCTAATCCCATCCTTTAAGGCCTTTGACAGGCGACCAGCCCTCTCGTCCTTTGAGGAGAGCCAGTCCAACATCATCGCCGTGGCCAGGAAGGTCCCTATGGGGTTAGCTATCCCCCTTCCAGCTATGTCCTCTGCAGTCCCGTGTATGGGCTCGAAGGCAGCGAAGGAATCGCCCACCATGGCCGAACCGCAAAGGCCCAAGCTGCCAACCACGCCGGCGGCCACGTCTGAGAGTATGTCGCCGTAGAGGTTGGGAGTTACCATCACGTCGAAGGGGTTGTCGAACTTGACGAGCCTGTAAGCTGCGGCGTCAACTATGTAGTCGTCTGCCTTCACGGGGTACTCCTCAGCCACCCTGTAGAAGACGTCCAGGAATAGGCCGTCTCCCTTCTTTAGCACGTTCTTCTTGTGGATGGCCGTCACCCTCTCCCTGCCCTCCTTAACGGCCAGCTCAAAAGCCTTTCTCACTATTCTCTCAGCTCCCTCTTCCGTGATTACTCTAAGGGTCACGGCCCTGCCGTCCTCCAGGTACTCCTCCCCCCAGTAAAGCCCCTCCAAGTTCTCCCTGACGATGATCAAGTCCATCTCCCTTAAGGAATACCCAGGAAACGATTGGAATGGCCTTATGTTGGCGTACAACCTGAACTCCTTCCTTATGAGGAGGTTTACGCTGGGGTAAGTCTTCCCCTTGGTGGGAGTTGCAATAGGCCCCTTCAGCAGGGCGTCGCTCTCCCTTATTAAGTCAAGACCGTCCTCCTGTATGGGCCTGCCCGTCTCCCTAAAGTAGGACTTGCCCGCCTTAACCTCAAGGATCTCGACGTCCAGGAGCTCTAGGATTTTAAGGGCTTGTTCCACGACCTCAGGCCCTACCCCATCGCCCTTTATCACGGCAACCTTCAGTCCCATGGGAACTTACCTCTCTTCCTGTAGTAGGACGCTATCCCTCCCTCCCTGAGTATCTCAGCTATCGGCTCAGGGAAAGGCCTGAACCTGAACTCCTCCCCTGTGGTCAGGTTCCTTATCAAGCCAGAGGCCATGTCCAGCTCCAGCAAGTCACCTTCCTCGGCCCTGACCTCGGCCTCTATGACCGGAAGGCCCACGTTTATGGCGTTCCTGAAGAAGATCCTGGCGAAGGACTTGGCTATTACCGCCTGAATTCCCACCTCCTTGAGGAGCCTGGCGGCGTGCTCCCTGCTTGACCCGTATCCGAAGTTCTTCCCGGCCACTATGAAGTCCCCCTCCCTGACTTGGGAGGCGAACTCCGGCTTGACGTCGTGGAAGACGTACTTCTTCATGTCTTGGATGTCCTTAACCTTGTACTTCAACCTTCCCGGGATTATGTGATCGGTCGTCACGTCATCCCCGAACTTCCAGACCCTGCCCCTCATAGTAACGACCTCGGATCAGTAATCACCCCTTTTACGGCTGAGGCGGCGGCTGTGGCTGGAGAGGCCAAGTATATCTTGCTGGTGGAGTGGCCCATCCTTCCCTGGAAGTTCCTGGTTGAAGTGCTGACCACCACCTCCTCGGGGCCGAGTATGCCCATGTGCGCCCCTATGCAGGGCCCGCAGGTAGGCGGGCCTATGGTGCAGCCGGCCTTTATAAGCTCTGAGGCTATTCCCGTCTCCAAGAGGGACAGGTACACGTGTCTCGACGCCGGAACTGC
This sequence comes from Thermoproteota archaeon, assembly GCA_027491435.1. Classification (GTDB taxonomy): domain Archaea; phylum Korarchaeota; class Korarchaeia; order Korarchaeales; family Korarchaeaceae; genus Korarchaeum. The sequence continues at coordinate 5,206 of JAOZFG010000034.1, read as the reverse complement.
TATGCACCTCGCCTTAACCTGCCTCCCCCTGAGCACCCTGGCCGCCTGGTAGAAGTCCTCAAACCTTCCCCCGGAGCAGGAGCCTATAAAGGCCTGGTCCACCTCAACGCCTTCCACCTCAGTTACCGGCCTAACGTTATCGACGTTGTGGGGTAGAGAAACTACGGGCTCCACTAGGCCCAAATCGTAGCTCAGCTCCTTTGAGTACTCAGCGTCCCCGTCTGGGTGGAGCTCCCTTCCCCTAACCCCTCTTTCATAGAGCCAATCCAAGGTCTTCGAGTCCACCTCTACTAGTCCGGCCTTGGCTCCCATCTCCACGGTCATGTTGCTCAGCACCATTCTAGAGTCAACGCTCATCTCAGCCACGCCATCTCCGACGAACTCGACAGCCATGTAGTTGGCGCCATCAGCCTTCACATCCCCTATCACGGTGAGTATGACGTCCCTAGCCATTACCCCGTCGTTAAGGGAGCCGGTGAGCTCGACCTTCATTTGCTCGGGGACCTTCACCCAGAGCTTGCCGGTCATCATGGCTATAGCAGCGTCCGTACTTCCAACTCCGGTTGCGAAGGCCCCAAAGGCGCCCAGAGTGACTGTATGGGAATCAGATCCTACTATGAAGGAGTAGGGCTTCACGAACCCCTTCTCAGGCAGCACTTGGTGGCTTATTCCCTCTCCAACTTCCATGATCCTTATCCCTTGCTCCCTAGCAAATTCCCTCATCTTGACGTGCAGGAATGCCGCCTCCACGTGTGGGGCTGGGGCGGCGTGATCTATCACGAAGATCACTCTAGAGGGGTCTTTGACCTTATCAACTCCGAACTCATCCTTCATGACGTCTATAGCTAGGGGGGCCGTCCCGTCGTGTGCGTAGACCAGGTCCACGTCCAGTACCAGGTACTCCCCTACTTCAACGCTCTTCCCCGCCTTTTCGCCGAGCACCTTTAAAGTCATGCTCAATTCGCTCACCTTACTAGCTCGGGGATGTACTTCAAGACTATCCTGACAACTTCATCCTCCTTTAAGGGCTCCTTCCTACCCTCCTCAAACTTCCTAAGCACCTCGCGATAAGCCATGTCCACCCTCTCATCGTTCTTGTACTTCTTCCAATCCTTTATTCCGAACTTCTTGACCATCCAGAAGAGCAGGCCAGCCCTTCCAGAGTAGGGGGTAACCTCCACGGTGTAGGGAACGCCCATCACAGTTTCAGGGTCGAAGGGCAGGTAGATCTGGGGGTTCTTGAGTAGCCCATCTATGTGTATCCCTGCCTTCGTCTTGAAGGCGTTGTCTCCCAGCAGGGGGTAGAACTCGGGCACGTTGAAGCCCATCCTCAGGAAAAGCTCCTTTACCTTGGGCAAAGCCCTGAAGTTGAACTGGCTCCCTCCCTTGAGCTGGTCGTAGAATATGGCCATCGCCTCTAGTGGACAGTTGCCGGCCCTCTCCCCTATCCCCAGGAGGGTGCAGTTGCTCAAAGATGCCCCGTAAACCCAAGCGGCCAAGTGGTTTGCTATTACTAGGTGGAAGTCGTTGTGCCCGTGGAACTCTATGCCCTCGCTGTCAACGCCCATGTCGTCAATCAAGAACCTAATTAACCTGGGAATGCTCCTGGGCAAGGGGGCCTCCATGAAGGGCAGCCCCAGGCCGAGGGTGTCGCTTATCTTTATGTGAAACTTGGCCCCGTACCTTTCAGTTAGCCTCATCACCTCCTGAAGGAATGGCATCACGAACCCGTAAACGTCAGACCTGGTTATGTCCTCAAGGGCCACCTTAACCTGAAGGCCCATCCTCAGGGCTTCCTCTATGACCGACAGGTACTTCCTCCTAGCGCTCTCCCTGTCCATCCCGAGCTTGTAGTAAATGTGATAGTCGGATACCGAGGCCAGCAGGATGGTCGTGTCCAGGCCGACCTCCTTAACCAGCTTGAGGTCGTTGACCGTAGACCTTATCCAACCTATCGGCCTGGGATAGGTCCCCCTGTCCTTAATCTCCCTTATGACCCTCCTGTCCTTCTCCGTGTAGGGAAAGAGCTCTATATCCCTTATAACCCCACTCCCGTTGTCCAGCTCCACCAGCAAATCGTAGATGGCCACGGCCTCCTCGAAGGAGAAGGGCCTGCTCCCCTGCTGACCGTCCCTGAGGGTGGTGTCGGTGATGTAAAGCTCGTGATCCACCTTCCTCCTTCCGAACCTTGGTATGCCTGAGGTAGTGACGGGCACTTCCACCATCGTCACATCACCTTACGGCAATGGTCAAACCCCGTTATAAATAAAGTTTGCCATTCAGATTCCTTTTATCGCAATAAAATATTCGAAGATCGGAAGTTCTCCGCCCATGAAAGTTTCATTATTGTAAAATAAAGATTAGGCGAATGACGTAAGGATGTCCTCGATGAGGGCGGACATCTCCTCCAGGCTGGAGTACCTCCTGACCTCAGCGACCCCGGCTATGAGCTTGGAGACCCTGACCCCTTCCCTGGCGATAAGGTACACCGGTTTACCCAGCTGGATCGCCTTGCATATCTCAAAGCCAACTCCCAGGCTGGGGAAGGTCACATCAGCAATTAAGAGGTCAGCCTGTTCTAGCAGGCTCATGTCCCTCTGGTAAACCTGTCGATCGCTCAAAGACTCGTCGCTTCCCGCCAGGTGTTCGGTTAAGGCTACGTGTCCCATCTCCTTTATCGTCTGAATGGCCCTCCTGGTAGCTTCCAAGTCCCTTCCCGCCCCTCTCACGGAGGTAGCGTAGTACACCCTTAGGGGCATTGTCCGCTAACCCCCTCAACATTAATAAGGTTTCCCTGCCGACTGGGGCTATAACGCCTGCCCCCATCAGGGGAAAGGCCCTGACGTATTCTAAGGCGTGGCTCATTTCATAAGGGGGTGTTTCTGCTCCCGAGAGAACGAACAGGTTGAAGGGCTTGTGAGGAACCCTTTTCAAGCCCTCATTTAACGCTATCCCTCGGGTTGACCAACCAATCCACTTACTTCAAAGCCTTCTCATTGGGGTCCGATATTATCGCCTTATAAACTCTTTAGGCCACGTAAACACCTCTGGAAGCGTTACATGGGTTGGATACGCCCTGAACTCGCCCTTACCTATCCTGCTGAAGAGTTCGTCGATTCCTCGCTGGCTCCCCCTCAAGTAATCTAACAGCACACTAGTGTAGAGCACCCCCCGGCGATCAACTCTAGACTTCAGTTCCTCCCCCCTCACCTGCAAACTATCTTCTGGATAATCTCGCTCTTCAACCTCAGTATTAGGGCCCTCATTACGACCTCTGAGTCTCCCTCCAGAATAAAGGGCCCCCTGCTAGGTGTAGGGAATTCCTTACCTCCCTGAGGAGGACTTCGGTTCCTTTCTTACTGTAGTTATCTTACCTGCAATCCGCTGGTAGACGATTTCAACGATAAGAGCATTTCCATGAGCGTGCGATGAGTATGATGGAAGGCTGGACCTTGGAGAACGGAGCTAGAAAACTTCAGAAACTAGTTAAAAAAGAGCATTAGCACCTCTGACGTTCTATTCCGTGGATCTAGCGGCCATGATTCGCGGGGACAACTGAATGACAAGATCTCTAGGCGGTTCGTTCCTAATCCGAGTGTCGCAATACATCATCCACGAACACGATGTCCCTTCTCACCCATTCCCTCATCAGCCCCACTCTGTTCTCGAACTCCCTCTCGATTCTGAGGAATAGGTGAGTGATACCCAGCACCTTCCCTAGAGAGGAAGCAATCACCCAGGCTTATCGGAAGGGCGCACTTGCAATCCGAGGCCAAGACCCGCAGCTAATCACCGCTCTCCACAGGGATAACGCCCGAGTTCAAGAGCTTCCTCACCCTCACTTCGGCTTCATCCCTCCAGGGTGTCTGCATAGTACTGACCTCAGAGAGGGTGATCGTCGTTGCATGGAAATAGATCTCCCCCTTCATCTCAAGAGATTACTTATCGGCTAGATCGCTGGCCGAAGGTTATCTCCAAGAGGACGCTCACATCAACAGCGTAGCTCCTTTCGTTCACTTATTTTCCCTCCAACCTCTTCACCAACTATTCCCTCCTCAGCCTCCCTAGGTCCTCTAACATCCTCTCCTTCCTATCATCACTTACCGGATTTCTGAGGAACCATGTAAGCTCGCTCAGGTTTCTCCTTGGAGGTTCGGTCGCTAGGATCCTGAGGAGTTCGTCCATGGTGAGCCTTCTCCCAAGCTTGACTTCCATTCTGACGAGAGCCCTCTCCAGCAGCTTCTTCGTTTCCTTCCTCACCCTTATGGTGCTGTACTTCCTGCGATATCGGTATAAATACTCTGTATATAAAATCCAAGGATAGGTACGTTCCTGAGCAAGGGGGTCTCTACGGGTTGAAAGTTCTCTTTCAGTCCCATATGACATCGGAGTCCCTTGCTTAAACAACCTCAGGTTGACAGCACCCTGTGTGAAGACTTTATTATTATACTGGGTAGCATGATCGATGGAGGAGTTGAAGGTATCTTACGATAGGGTGGCTGATGCCCTGTACATAAGGCTGAGGGAGGGTAAGGTCTCAGATTCTGTTGAATTAAAAGAGGGAATAGTCGTGGATCTGAATGAGAGAGGAGAAATAGTAGGGCTGGAGATTATCAACTTCTCTAGGTCAGGCGTGGATTTAGATAAGATAATCAGAGAAGGAGTGGAGAGTGTGGCGAAAATTTGAGGGATAGGATAAGATACACGCTTCACGCCCTAGAGAGGATGGCTCAAAGAGGGATAAGCAAGGAAGAGGTGGAAGGGTGCATAAAATCCCCTGATCAAGCGATCAGGGGAGAAGTGGTTAGAGCAATAAAGGATATAGGTGATAAGGCGCTTGTGGTCGTTTACAGGCTGGAAGGTGATTACGCCTTGGTAATAACAGCGTTTAAATCATCAAAGAGGGAAAAGTACTTGTCCTCTAGAGATTGCTAAATTCGCGGCGCTATATCATAAAGTTTAAATTAACATATGGCGAATAGGGTGCTGTCAACTTAAGGCCACCTCCACTTGACCACCAGCATGAGCACTTTCGCCATCAGGCTGATACGAGGTACTGGCTCCCTCTGAACATGTGGTTGACGAAGTTATGACGTGAACTGAAGCCTTCCCAGCCGTTAGCAGGCAAAGCTTGCTGAAGACGTCGAAACCAAGCCTCCTTATGATCTCTAGACTAACTTGACTCTCGCCTCGCCATCACGTAAGG
>JAOZFG010000032.1 GCA_027491435.1 Thermoproteota archaeon | reverse complement strand
TTGACCTCTTAGAAGGCCCTGGCATCGCCTTAGCTTCCATCGCTTATCGCCAGATCAGCGGCCCTGGGTTCGGTGCCACCTCAGTCAGCCTACCAACGAAGTTAACCGCTATCTCGTCCACAACGCTTTGGTTTTAACGGCTGGCCCGCTCATCCTGCTAAACCTGTACCTTCCCTTACCTTCATTGCTCCTCTTGACGCCAGTAAGGCAAAGCTAGCTGACACGCCTTAGCAGGCCCGTGTGAACAGGGGCATGGGCTAGCAGGACCTACTCTCTAAAGATAGATTCTCCATCCTTTCCATGTGCGTCAGCGCCCTATTTATAACTAGCCTTAACTAAGTAACAGTACCATATTTAGGTTCCACACCTGTCCAACGATTTTACAATCCGGTCGTCACCTGAAGAGTTCGATAAGCGGGCTTGCGGCCAAATTTCTTCATCTGACACAGATTATAGGCACATTATAAGATAAAAATTGTGTATTAGGATAAAGAATTAACCTTCTATCAGCTTTCCATCTCTCTTATGTGTGTACAAGATCATTACCGTATTAGTGCTGTTTACTCCTTTTATCTCCAACACCTTCTCCTTTAGGAACCGCCTGAACGAGGCTATGTCGGGCGCCTCCACCAGGGCCACCAGGTCGTAATCCCCTGTAACCTCGAACAGGTCTTTAACCTCGGGGAAGGCCTTCATGGCCTCTGCAACCTTATCTAGACTCTTGCTCTCCACGTATATGTTTATGATCGCCAGTACCATCATCTCACCCTTATCTCCATGACCTTACCAGGGAGTCTAGAGGATATTACTGTGTGCACTCCCCTCCTCTTACCCTTAAGCCCTCCCCTCCTGAAGGTCACCACTAAGTCTACGTCAGATGCCTCCTCTATAACCTCCTCTACGCCCCCCACTATCACGTAATGTTTAGCTTCGTAACCTTTCCTCGACAGCAGCTTAGCTACAGCTTCCACGTACCCTTCCAGTTCTTCCCTCATCCTCTCTATCTGACGGGCGGTTAACCCGTCTGGCCTAATCCAGGCGGCCAGGTAAAGCTTGTACCTCCTGTCTAGGTTCTTGGCCAGGTAGTTAGCGACGTCCTCTTCCCTCATTCCTGGAGGTACTATGACTAGAACGCTCATTAGGAAGGAGCTGGGCTTTATCTCCTCAGCAAACTCCTTAGAGATGAAAGGTAACCCCTCCTTCCTCCTGTAAACGTAATAGAGCGAGAGCCCAAAGGCCAGCCAGAGTATCCCTAAGAAACGACCGATGTGGTGGAAGATCATGACGGCAGCCAACAACGCCAGGCTGGCTAGAGTCCCCAGATAACCGGCTATCGGATACTCCTTACCCCTGAACTTGAAGGTGGGGCTTGTCCAGGGCCTGTAAGCCTCCCTATCAATCTCCCTCAACTTGATTAGTGAGGCGTTAACGAATATGTAAGCGAACAGGGCGGCAAAGGTGTAGAGGTCGGCCACCTTCTCCAAATTACCCAGAAACGTTAAGAGCATGCCTATAAGCCCGAAGAAGATTATGGACCTCGTCGGGGTCCTGTACTTAGGGTGGACGTAATAAAACCACCCCGGCATCTGCTTGTACTTGCTCATCGAGAACACGACCCTGGAAACCCCGACTACCCCCGTGTTGGCCGAGGCCAGGTTGACCAAAAACCCTGTGACGGCCACAACCATAGCCAATAAGTTACCGACGTAGGGTATCTTGGAGGATAAAGCTATCAAGGGACTCTCTCTGTTGTTAGCTAGCTCCTGCCAGGGCATCATGCCTACGCTCACGAAGGAGAGGCCCAGAGCGAATATTATCACCATGATCACGGACATCTTTGTGGCTAAGGGGATCCACCTGTACGGCCTCTTGGTCTCCTCGGCGGCCTGAGCTATTGAGGATATCCCTATGTAAGAGCTCATGGCTAGAGTGATCCCGTATATGAAGTTCTGACCTTTTAAAGGTAGCCCAGGGACGTAAGAGACGTCAAGGACTTCTGGAGAGCCAACTTCAATCAGCTGCTTTAAAGCGAGGGATAAGTCGAAGACCAGGACTAGGCCCAGAACCAGAATTGCTGCCTGCACTATGATGCTTGGTATGACCAGGGTCTCGTTTATGGCTGAGGACTCCCTAATGCCTATCAGGTTTACCGCTATCAAGAAAGCGATTAGCGTCAGGGTTATGGGAATTAGGGGGTCTAGCTCCACCCCAAAGAGCTCTAGCCTGGCGGGAAGGAAGTAGAGAAGGTAACCGGCCGACGCCATGGAGAATAGGGTTATGTTGACCGTGTAAGCTAGGAGCATCATCCACCCGGCTGAAAACCCCGCAGCGTCGTTAAACGCTTTCATGGCGTAAGTCTGGACGCCTCCAGCGTAAGGATAGGTTGAAGCCAGCTCGGCATAGCTAAGACCGGTCATGACGTAGACTATAGCGGCTATGACGAAGGCCAGGGGGTAGGCCCCAGCAGCGTAGAGGGCCACTATCCCCAGGGCTACGTATATGTCGGCGCCCACGTCAGCGTATCCCATGGCGAAGGCGCCAAACCAGCCTATGTCTCTCTTCAGGGAAGCCCTCTCCCCTCTCCCCTTCCCCTCCACCCACATCACCGGCTCCGAATTCGAATCTCTTCACGTTAAAAAAGTAACTTTTGGCGACGGCTGTCGCCCAATCCTGCGAGCCTCCATCAGATGTCTCTGTGGGGAGGGTCTCTCAGGGAACTCATTGGCCCACACCACGTGACGTTGTTTGTTCAGGCTGCTGATGAGCGACGAGCATGAAATGCTCCTAGTGCATGAGGCCCTCCTGACCTATTCAGAAAACCCTGGACACCCCCCCTGAAGTCCAAATACTTGACCTTATGGCCGGGGCCCTCAATTAGGCTCATTATCCCGTCATCCAATTCCCTGAAAGACATTATCACGATCCCGCCTTCTCTAAGCTGAGAGACGAGCTGGGGAAAGAACTCCGAGGTAGATTCCCTGTCAACGGTCACTAGTGGATCGTCTAACAGGGTAACCTTCCTCCTCAGCACTAGAGGCACTAGGAGCATGGCCTTTCTCTTCAAACCCTGGGATAGATGGCCGAGCTTAACGTTAACGAACTTCAGGCGGAAAGCTCCAAAGCCTTATCAAACCTTTCACGAACCTCAGACTTTTAGGCCGTAGAGGGGGCCGAACACCCCCACAATCCTTAACCGCAAGCCTCTCGGGCACCTCTACCCTCTTGGGCAGGAAGGCTACTTTATGATGCCCTGCCTAAGAGGTTCTTTATCACCCTCAACGAGTTGCCTTCCCCAGGACTGACTTCAAGAGGCCAGAAAGGGTTTTCAGCAGGTCTTTCCTGAGCCGTTGGGACCGTAGATCACCAGCACTTCGCCATCCCTCAGCACAAGGTCTGGGATGGGTCACTCGAACCTCCCGTATTCGCAAATAGGGGGTTTACCCTAATCATGTAGCTCCCCTAAAGCTCCGGCCAGATCCAATGGAAGGAACGCCTCAAGATACCTCACCAGGGGTTACCTCCCCCATCCATTATGAGCTCACTTCCCACGCTTCCTACCTACAACACAACAAGCAGTTTGGGTCGTAGATTGAGGGGTGGGCGGCTCTATCCTGTTGAGCTCTCTCAAAGGCGCTCTTAAGCTTGCGCGCTTCAAGGATTCAACCATAGAATTCCCTCTCTTATTGATGGCATAACAGACGCCGCCTTAGGCATGAACTCGTGCCCGTACCCATCTAAATGTTAAGATTTCAAAGATGGGTCAAAAATCGGGGCAGATCCTGATAATGTTCCTTCGTCCTGGTGAAGTTCCTAGTGGAAATCCCAGTAAAAAGGATTAAGAGGGGGCCCTTCTCCTGGAGTAAAGGCAGAGTAAGGCCATAGCGACCAGCGTTATTAGGGCTAGGTAGAGATAAGAGGTCTCCTTCACAATCACTTTCTTGACTAGAGTGACGCTCTCAGTTTTAGTTAAGTACCTAGTCTCAGTCACCGTTAAGGTGGCTTCTCCAGTCTTGGCTTCAGGGGTGGCCTCAACGGGAGCCTTCACCTCAGTTGGTGGAGCCTCTTCAACCTTCACCAAGTCCATGGAGTAGATCCTGCTGAGGTTACCAACCACTAACTCGGAGGAGCCTGTAGTTAGATCCACAGCGAATACCTCGTTGGAGGTAGCAACGTACGCCACGTTTCCCGCTACCTTAATGTCAACAATGTTGGATCCGCTGCCTACAATGGTTAAGTGGATTAACGTGTTGTTATCAGCCCAGTAAACGTAGAGGAATGGGCCTCTGCTGAGGTAATATGCCCCATCTTTGACGTCTATAGCTCCCCAAATTTTACGAGGCAGTTTTCTAACCCTCTCTACCTCGTAACTGTTAATGTTAATCTCATATATGCTGGAGCTCCCGCCGTCGAGCACCACCAGCAAGTCCCCGTACACAGAGGACCCTATGTTTTGAAGCTGATTTTCAGAGCTTTCCATCTTAATCTTTTTTATTAGCGTTCCCTTCTCATCTAGCAAGTAGATCTCATCGTCCTTGTTATTGAACACGGCATAGCCCTTAGGTAACCTCTTCATTGTAATGCAGTAAAAGTTAGTCGATAGTACTTCCTCCACCTTGCCGTCTAAACCCACCAAGTAAACGTTCCCACAGCCGGAGTAGATCTTACCGTCCACGTAGTCAATGGAACGGCCAAGGTAATCGGATATCTTGGAAATCTTCCCGTCTGTAGAAACTAGGAGGATTCCGTCGGCCGTGTTGACCAAAAACTCGGCGTAAGGGCCGCTGAACGACTGCACCTCATCAGTAGCCTGATAGTTCCCCCCTAACACGCCCTGAAACTGGGCTAAGAAGAGGGCTAAAACTAATATTGAAACAATTGATCTAGCCATCAAACCACTCCGGTTATTCCAGTCCGGCTTACTAAAATATTTAGCGCCAGTGTTAGCGAGGGCTCATCAAGAGCGAGGCTTAAAAACTTCCCACTCATCCCTTCGATGGCCACCAGGGGAAACGTCCGAAGATACCGAATGAGCTTTAGGTTTGTGATGGAGCCCGCTTAATTTTTATCTTCTTCATGGAGATCTAGCGTTATGGAGACGAAGTACGACTGGTATCTATCTAAGGATAGGGTGCTAGCCGTAGTCGGGGCATCTAGAAACAGGGAAAAGTGGGGCTACAAGCTCTACAACTTCTTCAAAGGGTATTACTCAAAGGTGTACCCGGTGAACCCCAACGCATACAACATAGATGGGGACCCTGTTTACCCTAACCTGAGTTCACTTCCCGAGATGCCGGACTTTGTGGACGTAGTAGTTCCGCCTAAAGTCACACTAACTGTGTTAGAAGAGGCTTACAGGGTTGGGATCAAGAGGGTATGGCTTCAACCCGGCTCTGAGGATGGAGAGGTTCTGAGGAAGTGTGAGGAGCTCGACCTGGATTGCGTCCACGGTTTATGCCTGATGGAAACCATAATGAGGCGAGTTAATGGACCTAGGGACTTTGAGTAGCTCCAACCTTCTTGACTACCAACTTTACCAGTCCGTTTTTCCCTTTAAAGCTGTAGATGGGAACCGTTCTACTGACATCAACGCCTCGATGGACCAGGATTTTCTCGACACCATATTGAGCTGCCTCTTATAACTCATAGCTCAATGCCATAAGATAGGGCCTCTCTAACCACCCCTATCATCTTCCTCTTCCTCTCAAATTCTTCCGGGGTATAACAAAGCAGCTCTAGGGGCAGAATTATCCTCTCCCTATATAGGGTCTTTAGTAGCAGAGAGGCCCTATCAGAAAATCTCATACCTTCGAACTTACCTGAAATTACGATTATGTCATAGTCACTCCCCTTCAAGTGATCGCCCCTCGCCCTAGAGCCGAAGAGTATGATCCTGGCCTCAGGGTCCCATCTCCTTATCGCTCTGATGACTCTATCAATTTCTTGCAAATTAGCATCACCCTTCTGGCCCTTTCTAAATGTTTTTTGGCCGTGAACTCGCTATGCATCTCAGCGGGAAGCCCGTTAGCGGCGTCTGGATATCTAGTTATTGAATACTCCGGATTTAGTTCCATGAGGTCCTCCATCACCTCATAAAGCCCAAGTTCTTTCCCCAGCTCCACCAGGTTGTGGGTTTTCGGGTATATTTCCCTCTTAACCTCTACGAAGGCGGCTTTGAGAAACTTTTCTGCAGCCTGGTGGGAAAAGAACACGGAGGCGTAGTACCTTCCGGTCTCTAGTAATACCTCAGCTGTTTTAAGGTCCTCAAGCCCTTGCTTCCACAGGAGCTCAGATTCTGGCCTCACACGCGTTACCACAACGACCTTAAATAACGTTTACCCTTAAACAGGGGGATGATCTGACTACCCGGGACTGAGGGTGAGGAGAGCTGCATCGAGTGACCCTGGCGATGAGGAGAAGGCGGGACGCTGACCATGATGTGGCAGTGCCGACCTGAGCCGATATAAATATTACATATCGTTCACAGAACTTTTTTCAATTTTTAACTGCTAGTTGGCAGGGGGAGGCCTTGAACAAGGACGAGATCAAAAGGAGGGTCGTTGAGGCTCTAAAGAAAGTTTATGACCCTGAAATCCCGGTAAACGTTTACGATCTGGGCCTCGTCTATAGAATAGAGGTTGACGACGAGGGCAACGTGGAAGTTGATATGACCCTCACCTCGCCCGGGTGTCCCGTGGCTGAGATGGTGCTGGATATGGCCAAGGCGAGCATAGAAGAGGCGCTCCCCGGCAAAAAAGTTAAGGTGAACCTGGTTTGGGAGCCCTTCTGGACGCCCGACAAGGCCAGACCTGAGGGTAGGGAGAAGCTCAAGGAGATTTACGGTTACGACATAGTGGCCGAGTGGATTAAGACGAGGGGAGGAGGGAGATGAGTTCAGAGGTTGTGGCCTACCTCATGTACAGGTTGGGGTGTTCTCACCCCTTTAGAATCTCTAGGGTGCTCCTGCTTGCCGAGTGGGATTCCAAGGAGAGGTTAGGAAGGAGGCTAACCGATTTCCACTACGTCATGGAGGAGTTCGGATTTTACGTTGAGGAGTTAAAGGACATAATAGACGACTTCATTGAGAGGGGCTGCGCTGAAAAGGTCGAGGAGGAGAAGTGCATAAAGTACCTGTGTGGGGAGCCTTCTCTTCCGGAGGACGTCAAAGAGATTTTGGACGAGGTGCTGAGGAGAGTGGAGAAACTTGATGACAGGGAGCTTAACAGGCTTGTGATAAAGGATCGGAGGTACGGTGAGGGGCTATGATCTCGGTGACCGGTGGCAAGGGGGGTACCGGCAAGTCGACAGTGGCCGTGAACCTGGCAATAGAGTTAGCCAGGAGGGGAAAGCTAGTTCTAGCGGATCTGGACGTGGAAGACCCTAACGATCACATCCTTCTTAATGTGGAGCTTCAGAACGAGGAACCAGTTAACATAATGCTTCCCTTCGTAAAATATGAGGCCTGCATTAAGTGTGGGGCCTGTGCAGAGGTCTGTGATACTGGAGCGATGTTGCTGTCGCCTGATAAGGTACCCTACGTTATACCCAGGCTCTGTAGCGGGTGCAGGGCCTGCTACTTCGTCTGTCCAACCAAGGCCATAGTAGAGGGGAAGAGGACTATAGGTTACACCTACGAGACCCCGGTCAACGTGGACGACGTTAATTTCACCTTGGTCACGGGGATGCTAAGGGAGGGCGAGGAGCACACTCCTCCTGCTGTCCTCCAGGCCAAAAGGAGAGCTCTCAGCGTTGAGGCTGACGTCTACCTGGTGGATACCTCCGCAGGCACCAGTAATAGCGTCGCCTCCTCTTTAGACGGCTCTAAACTTGTTTTAGCGGTTACCGAGCCCACCCCTCTGGGGCTACATGACCTAGCTCTGATACTGGAGCTCGCCAAGGAAATGGGCTTGGAGGTTTGGGTTGTCATGAACAGGTCAGGGCTAGGGCCCGAGGACAGGCACGAGAGGGTCGTTAAAGAGTATGGTTATGAGATAGTGGCCAGGATCCCCTACTCCAGGAGGGTTGTGGACTCCTACGTTAAGGGCGTTCCCCTGGTGATCAGCTATCCCGATTCTGAGGAGGCCTTCAAACTTAAGGAGCTGGCAGATAGGGTTTGGGAGGTCTTATCATGATAGAGATATCGGTGGCCAGCGGTAAGGGGGGAGTAGGCAAGTCGACGGTCTCCGCCACGATAGCCCTTAGGATAGCTCAGACGGGCAGGAAGCTTGTGGTGGTAGACGCTGACGCCGACGCCCCCAACATGCACCTGATCCTGGGGATAGACAGTTGGGACTGGGAGAGGCCTTACTCTGATAGCTGGGTTGCCCAGATAAACCAGGACCTATGTACTGCTTGCGGTGAATGCTATAAGGTCTGCCCATACCAGGCCATTTACGTCCAGGAGGGAAGGTACTACATAAACGAGGTAATCTGTGAGGGCTGCTACACCTGCACGCTCGTGTGCCCGGTCAAGGGAGCTATAGTTAGGAGGCAGACCGAGTCAGGTAGGTTGAGGGGCGTAAATACCAAGTACGGGTTTCCCCTAATTTCAGCTAGGCTCAATCCTGGCAGGCCTAATTCAGGCAAACTGGTCACCGAGGAGAAGGGCATAGCTAGGGGGATGAGTCCTGATGTTGTGTTGGTGGACTCAGCTGCAGGCATAGGTTGTCAGGTAGTTTCCAGCCTAGCGGGAGCTAACATGGCCATATTAGTAGCTGAACCTACCCCTTCAAGCTTTAACGCCCTGAAGAGGGTTCACAAACTAACAAAGCATTTCATGCAACCCTCAGCGGTGGTGATAAACAAGTACGACGTGAACGAGGGGCTAACCAGGGAGATAGAGGAGTACGCCCAGGAGAACAACATGGACCTCTTGGGCAAGGTGCCTTACGACGACTCGATACCAAAGAGCATGGCCTTGATGAGGCCCGTAACGGAGGCCTTCCCTGACAGCCCAGCTTCCAAAGCCCTTTTATCTGTTGCGGATAGGGTTTTAGAGATCTTGGATAACTGGGCCGATTGGTTCAGGGCCTTCAGGCCCAAGAGGCCTGAACCCTATAGGCCTCTGATAATTAAGCCGGAGGGGATATGATGAAGGTGGCATTCGCCGTTGATGAGAACAGGGGTTTAGACTCCCTGATAAGCCACAGGTTCGGCAGAGCTGAGTACTTCGTGATAGTGGACACGGACACCAACTCCTATAAGGTGGTCCGGAACCCTGGAGCGGAGGCCAGGAGCGGGGCTGCCATAAAGGCCATCCAGCTACTCATCAAGGAGGGCGTCAGGAAAGTGTACGCGGGATCCTTCGGGCCTAACGCCATGACTGCCTTGGAGGAGATGGGGATTGAATACGTCCAGCTTAGCGGGGTGCCCGTAAAGGAAGCCCTATCTTAGAGGTTAAAGGAGTTCGTTTCCCAGAGACGTTCTAATAACTCCTCACCACTTTTCTTGATGTGAGGACTTTGATCCCCAGGGTAGGACGTCGGCTATTAACTTTCTGCTCATTAATAGTCTCCATAGACCTCTGTAGATGGTTCATCTACACTAGATAGCTTAGTAATTAGTACTTATTGTTAAAATAATGAGTTTATGATCGATGGGTGCTACAGCTACTTATGAAATTCTTTCATGGCTTTATCCAGATGCAATTTCATAATCTTTCCTACAAATTGCTTATCTACTCCAGCCACTGTTTGTAAAGATTCCACGTAAGTCAGATGATAACCTTCAGCTATAACCCCCGCTATTACGTCAGTAGCCTTCTTAAAAGCCCTATATAGCTCAAGAGCCTCTTCGATGGGGAGATTTTGAACCGCCTTATCCAAAAACATCTGTTGAATTCTGCTCAACATTCCTAACATGTATCTGTTATAAACCTTCCTTTTTATGTGGACTATGCCCACATACCATTGCCAAATCCAGAAATCACTATTGATTTCCTCAAAAAGTCTTCTGTACCAATCCTTTAAGGTATTTTCCCTTTCCTCTCGTTCTCCTTCTCTAAATATTGAGGCGGTTGGCTCGTAACTAAACAGAATGTCATAAAATGATTTAACTAAATCGTCTGTCCATTGAAGTGCAATATCTTTATATTTCTTTAATATCTCTAAATCATTACTGCTTAATCCAGTTAGGAATTTGAGATCTTCGGTGTACTTAAGGACCTCCTCCTTGCTGACCAAGAGAACCACCTATCCAACACAGAGATATACCATATATATCCTTTGCTTTATAAATATCTAAATTTAAAATAGATATGTAGCTATATATTTAATTAAAAAACTTATATCAAAATAATCCTTTGATTATAGCTCAGAAATCCAAAATATTTATAACTTAACAGTTGTTAATTATTTTAAATAAAGTTACAGATATTTTTATTAGAATTATTCTAAGAAGCGGATAAGCTTTAAATTTAAAAATGTAGTTATCAAGATATTTATTATGATGGTAAATGAGAAAATTATAATAATTTCTAATCCAATGAGGAAGAACAAGTAACTAACTAAGGGAATGAAATTAGATAACACCATTAGTCAACAGTGGTTGTAAGACCTCTTGAGGGGTTTTAAGATTTAGGGCATTCTTTCCCTAGTGATCAGACCGAAATATTTAACTCTCCTACGCTGAAAGGCCTCGAAAGTCAAAGCGAGAGCGGCTTAATTAGCGCTTTCAAGAGAGCAGTTAGGTAGGTGAAATTCCTAACAACTAATCTTCGACCACACGGCTAGAAACCGTTTCTAACTATTTCCTGAAATTCGGTCCATCAAGAGAAGCTATCAGTTAAACTAATCGGTTAATATCTCCGTTAACACGTGCTCCACTAAACAACCCTCCTAAGGGAAAGCTCGGCTCTCCTAACACCCTCCCGGCGAAGCTCCACGCTCCTCCGCTTCCATAAGTTAACTATAGTTAATATCAGGTCGAGAGGACTTGAAATCGTAGAGTTTATTATATTGCCTGTACATCTGTTCATAACATAGGTAATCAAAAGAACTTGGGTACGTTCATACGAGGTGATGGTATGACCGAGAGGAAAGGTCCGTTCTCACCCAAGAGCCCCTTCATGATAACTATCTACGTGCTAGTGCTCCTGCTCTTAGGCATTGCCTACATACTCTGGGGCACCGGACCGGCTCCTACCGTGGCTAAAAGGGCTTCACCCTACAAGCCCAAGGTGGAGATAGCAGATCACTCAGAGGTGTTCAAAAAGTTCAACATCACCAGGTATGAGGGCTCTAAGACCTGCATGATGTGCCACGAGGAAGAGGTAAAGGAGGTGTTCCATTCAGCCCACTACCAGATGGCCAACGTGGTGAACGACATAGAGGGGAAGGGAGAGGTTCTAGTGGGAAGCAAGGTAATGTACAACGACTTCTGTGGCTCCATCTTCTGGAAGGGAGAGACGCCGGTTAACTGGATAGGAAACGCTACATTAAAAGTACCTCCTCCAGGAAAGGAGGAGCTTAAGGGTAAGTTCCTGGCCAGCGGATGTTCCATGTGTCACGGGGTGAGCTTGGGGGCTATACCTAAGCCTGAAATGACAGAAGAGCAGCTGGAGAACATAGACTGTCTCGTGTGTCACCACCTAGAGTACAAGGGCGGGGCGGCAGGAGTTAAGAAGGGTTACAGAAAGCTAGTAAAGACGGAGCAAGGGTTTAGGTACGTACCTAACCCAGATCTCGACGCTGTGGATTTGGCCAAGAAGATAACGGCCAAGCCTACGAAGGATGCCTGTCTCTGGTGCCACGCCTATGCTGGAGGAGGTCCGGGGTTTAAGAGGCCTAACATAGATCCAAGCCTTATAGGAGAGGTTAGCGAGGACATAGACGTTCACTTAGCTAGGGGAATGCAGTGCATCGACTGTCACGTGTTTGAGGACCACAAGGTAGCTACTAAGGCCGTGGACACCTGGCACAGGCAGACCGACAAGGCTCCGACCTGTGAGCAGTGCCACGAGCAGAGGCACACAAGGCCCGTTATAGGGTGGATAATTAAGACGTTCCACGAGGAGAAGATAGCCTGCCAGACCTGCCACATACCCAGAATAGCCAAGAAGTTCAAGACAGACCTAGTTAGGATGTGGAACGTCACGGAGTGGAACGACATAAACCATAAGTGGTTTGCCAAGCTGGAGATGGCCGGCAACATAACTCCAACCTACGCCTGGTGGAACGAGAGGACTAGGAAGGCTTACGTCTACCCGGAGAAGGCCCAGCTCAAGGACGGGACACTTATTTACGCTGCACCGGTCGGATCCCACGAGGACGGCAAGATATACCCGTTCAAGTACCACTACGCTTACATACCCTTCGACAGCAAAGCCGGAATACCGGTGCCAACCAAGGTCGGGGCAGTCTTCACTGCCAACAAGGTGGATGCGATGGTCAAGTTAGGGGAGAAGATCTCCGGCCTCAAGGCTGACAGCTGGATAAAACTCGAGAGGTACATGCAGGTCAACCACGGGGTCGAGCCGGCCGAGAACGCCTTGTGGTGCACCGACTGTCACGGGATCTGGAAGACTAAGCTGGACTACGAGAAGCTCGGCTACGGGATGTACCCGAAGATAGCCTTCACCGTGGTAATGCTGGTAGTGATAGCGGTGGTGGCTGGGATCCTTTACATAGCCTGGAAGAAGTCCAAGTGATAGTGAGGTTTAACGCCCTTTCTTCTTCATCTTTCTTTTTTACTTAACAACCACACCCTGATTCCCCAGAACCCGACACCAGCTCGTTCTTCTCGTAGAGCTTCTTCCAGCAGTTGACGCAGACCCACATGCCGCCCTTCTCCTTGTGAACGGCCCAGAGTAAAGTCTCACTCTCCGAGCCGCAGAGGGCGCACCTCTCCATACTACCCCCCGGATGAACGAGCCCCCTTCAAAAAATATATTTTTGTTAAAGCTTTCATTCTTCACTCGCCGGGCGGGAGGGGAGGCACCTCCAGGCGCTCACTGCCAGGGGGATCAAGAGGAGGGACGCCAGGCCGAAGGTCCACCCCTGGAAGGCCTCGTAAAGGAGGCCGCCAACCCCTGAGGAAATCCCCGATACGCTCCCCTCTATAAGACCGTTTAAGGCACTCACCCGCCCTCTAAATTCCCTTCTGGTTAAATCAGCCATCAGAGCGAAGGCCGCAGGCCTTGAAGCGAAGGCCACGGCCACCATCATGGCTAACAGGACGAACAGGGGATCTCTGGGGGATAGGGAAAGCATTCCCAGGCCCAGGGCTCCTGACAGGTAGCCCAGGGCCATTACCCTGTTCCTTCCCAGCCTGTCGGCCAAGTAGCCGGAGAACAGGTTTGTTAGGGTGGACTCGACGTTCATGGCCGTGGATATGACCCCCCAGAACTCCTCACTTATCCCCAGTACCTTGACGGCGTATATCTGGACGAAGGGGAAGGACATCCTGTAGACGCCCCTAACCAGTGAGGTGATCAGGAAGAGCCTGCCTAAATCCCCTTTAAGGAGCTTCACCAACTCAACGTAGCTCTTGACAGCGTCTCTAAGACTTAAGGCCTTGGATCTCTGAGTCTCCACCAAGAAGAGCCTTAAGAAGCCAACCAGCACTATGGAAGTGGCTGACATCATGTACAGGAGCCTGACGGCTTTCTCCAACCCCATGAAGGATACCAGGACGGTAGCCAGGGGAGGGCCGAGCAGGGAAAGGACTTGGGAAGGAGTCTGGGTTAGGGTAATTCCTCTTCCCCTCCTCTCGGGCGGTAAGGAGTCAGCGAGCAACGCTTGTATGGCGGGCTGGTAGAGAAGGGCTAGGCTTTCAGCTACGTTCCCCCAAAGCACCCACTTCCAGTCGGGGGCTATGGCCATCAGGTAGTTAGACAGGCCTGCTAGCACAGTCATGGGCACGATGACCCTCTTCCTGCCCACAACATCAGCCAAGTACCCTCCCAGCACCCTTGAGAAGGCCAAAGTTATGAATCTGGCCATTATTATGAGCCCCACCTCTTTAGCCGTTCCCCCGAGCTCTAACACGTAAAGGGAGAAGTAGACGCCGGTGGCCGCTAAGAATGGGGACATTACTGCCCAGCTCACCGACATGACCAGGAGGTTCCGCCTCTCTAGACTCACGGGGTTGCCAACCCTCCCCATAAAAATAAATGGTTGGACAACCTGTAAAGGGTGTCTAAGTACAAATCAACAGGTGGAAGCTCTCTTTCTAAGCTTCAGTAGCCTAAAAGTCATTGGGAGATACCGCAAGCATAAACATCTCGTTAACGTGCAGCTCAGAAAGTAGGTGCGTTATGTGTGATCGAGTGCAAGGGACCTCAATCATAAAATAGTGAAGGGGTCGAGTAATGGGTGCTCCCTTGGTCGAGCTCTCGGTGATAATACCCACTTACAACGAGCGGGAGAACTTGGCGATCCTTATACCCAAAATAGCTGAAGCCCTGTCCGAAGTGGACTACGAGATCCTAGTGGTAGACGACTCCTCACCAGATGGCACCGCCGAGGTGGCCAGATCCCTCTCCAAGTACAGGGTTAGGGTTATAGTAAGGGAGGGAGAGAGGGGGCTCTCTTCAGCAGTTGTCAGGGGGTTTAAGGAGGCCAGAGGAAATGTGTTGGCTGTGATGGACGCCGACCTTCAGCATCCTCCTGAGAAGCTTCCTGAGATGTACTCCAAGATCTTAGAGGGGTGTGATGTGGTAATTGCGTCAAGGTACGTGAAGGGGGGCTCAGTTAAGGGTTGGTCCATCCTAAGGAAGGTCGTAAGCAAGGGCGCCATACTGCTCGCACACTTACTAGTTCCCAAACTTAGGGGAGTCAAGGACCTGGCCTCGGGCTACTTCATGTTGAGGAGGGAGGTCCTAGAGGGAGCCGAGCTGGACCCCAAGGGCTTCAAGATACTGCTGGAGGTCCTAATGAAGGGGAGCTACAGGAGGGTTTGTGAGGTTCCCTACACCTTCGGCCTTAGAAGGGCTGGCTCCAGCAAGCTCGGCGCTAAAACTGTGGTGGAGTACTTATTGCAGGTGCTGGAATACTCCCCTAGGGTTTACAGGTTCGCCCTCGTCGGCGCGCTCGGAACCTTGGTCAACTTAGCGGCCCTGGCCCTGCTTAGGGGCCTGGGCTTGCCGCACTTGATCGCCTCGCCCTTAGCTATAGAGGTGTCCGTCCTGAACAACTTCTACTTCAACGACTTGTGGACGTTTAAGGACAGGAGGGGGGGAAGTTGGTTTTACAGGCTCCTTAAGTACCACTTGGCGAATTTGACCGGGATCTTGTCCCAATTCCTGGTTTCCGTGGCAGTGTATAGCTACTTGACGCACGAGTCAATCTCAGCTCAGTTCATGGGAATAGTGGCCGGCTTCCTCCTCAATTATGGCATAAGCAAGGCTTACGTCTGGAAGTAAGCCTTTTCTTCTATCACAGTCGACTTTAAGGGGGATGAAGTGGGATCAACCGGCTGATTCATGAGGACTTTGCCGAGTCCTGACCCCTTCACGTAAAATTAGTGGTGATAAGTGAGATTTTAAGGAGCCTCCTAAATCACCCAGCAAGTGCGTGTCAACAGCACATCATCGTCCTCGCATCGGTGTGCAAGTTTCCATCTCATGAACTACTCTCTATCAACTACAATAGCAGGCTTCCCTTTCCTCTGGCTACTATATCAACGCACTTAGCTCTTTGGTGCTATAGTTGTCATGACACCTCGGCCTAGAGGGCCTTTCCCCAGTAGGCTAGCATATTCGCCTTGCAGATCGGCTACCTCTATATCTCCCATTGCAGCCAAGATCAATAAGTCCCCCAGCTTTGCGAACTTCTGTAGTGGATCTGGTGCTGTGAGGTAAGTAATTAGATTAGTCCTGAGTGATTCCCTTACCTCGCTTGCGGTCATTCTCTCCTCTTCCTCCTATTACGATAGACCAAGCCCTCTTAACGACCCATCCAGCCCCAGCCACAGTTGCTGACAGTATAGCTAAGTAAACTTCTTCGCCCACCAACCCTTGACAAGTTAT
>JAOZFG010000030.1 GCA_027491435.1 Thermoproteota archaeon | reverse complement strand
TCAGCTACATGACCCTCAAGAGCCAGTACCTTGTATCAGCCTGACGACGAAAGTGCTCACGCTGGCGTTAAAGCGTGGAGGTGGCCTTAAGTTGACGGCACCCATCGATACGCTAGTAAATCAACAGGCTAAAGGTTCGCTCAACCCATAACTAGACATTATCGGCAGAGTTCCAACAATTCCGTTTACAACGTCCTCGTTTAGCTCTAATCATAACTCACACTCTACCTAAACTTGTCGACATGACTAATAGGCCAAAACAGCCTCTTAGAACCTTCTTTAAATGTTGAGAGCCACCGCCTCATACGAGCCAACAGCCCTAGCCTTAAGTCTCTAGGGCATCGTCCAATACCACATTTCACGAAATTGGCTAGAACTGAAATTTCAGGCCTCAAAACAAATATCTACTCAACGTGGCTAAGAGTATGTCCTCCAGGGGTAAGGTAGCACTGGCTATTATACTGGCAGTAGGAGTAATTGCCCTAGGATTTCTCTGGGAGCTTAACAGGACTAGAGAAGCCTTAAGCAAAGTGAGGATAGAGCGGGCATCAATAAAGGACCTCTCAGTTAACCTGAGGTGGGAGCTGGAGGGCTTCTTACCGAGCCCCAAGGTAAACGGGCTGCAAGCTACCCTCCTGCTGAAGGCGAATAACCCTACCGATCACACGGTGGAGTTCGATGAACTCACTTACGAGGTAATCCTTGAGGGAGTCCGATTGGTCAGCGGAACTAAGAGGTGGCTGACTGTAGGGCCTGGAGAGAACTATTTGGAGATACCCTTACAGATAGAAGTTGAGAACGTGTCCCTTGTAATAGAGAGCCTCGTTGAGAAGGCAATTAGGAACGGCTTCAGGGAGGTAAGTATGAACTACGTGGTTAAGGGGTATGCAGTCGTCCCCTTGAAACTCTTCGGGTTCAAGCTGCCGGGCTCGATTAAGCTACCTTACAGGTACGAGAACACCTACACCCTGTCTTTCACTCCTCCGGTGAGGCCTCAACATTACCAGGTTCCGCAGAGACCTCAACGCTGGATTAGGGTTATCGAGTGGGGTTGGCTGGTCAACGGCGTTAGAGTGAATTCAGTAAGGCCAGGGGAAGCTGTCACTGCCTACCTTAAGTTAGGGGGGAGGTATGAGGGAAGAGTTGTGGTGATGTAGAGCTAACTTAGCCCTTACCTCGGATAAGAAGATCTACAGCGGGACCTTCTACCTGAACCTACAGGGCGAGAAGGTCATAACCCTGATTTCGTGGCCGGAGGCGGGCAATTTTTGAGGGGCTACTTCTTGAGGGTGTATGGTGAGGGTCTGTACCAGGATATGCCCCTCACTTACCCGCCCAGGCTTAAGGCAGCTCCCTGAACTTTTCTTGAGCGGGAGCGCCTTAAGAGACGGGAACCTTCTAGAAGAAAGAGACCAGCGATTAAGAGGGCTTCTTAACAGGTGTATAAGGGATTTAGGGCGTCGGCAGGGGTGTTTGCACCCAACGGGAGTGCAGGGCTATCCCCCACTGATTTGTTGAGGGAAGGAGGAAGGGATGCGAAACAACAGCTTAGCAACTGTTGAGGCCCTCAAAGGGTTATCGCTTGATCCATCGAGTCATCGGCCAGAACTCAGCCCCGGTAATACCCTGGAATCCTCTAAGGGATTGAGAGCTCATCGGCGAGGCTCACCCACAGTAGAACGGCATCACCTTAACCTTCGAGGAGTTGAAGGCGTTTCCTCCCTTTATTAACTGCTTCTTTCTGGTGGTAAGGTCGTTCACGGCCCCTAACTTGAGTCTGCTCCCCCTCCTGGCCCAGACAACGCCTTCAGGCAGGGAATCGTCTACCTTAACCTCAGCCAAGGCCACGGTCCCCTCGTCGGACTTGACTATGACCAAGTCGCCGTCCTTAACCCCCAGCCTTGAGGCGTCTTCAGGGCTCAGGTGCAGCGGACTCTCTCCCTTCAAGTCTTGGGAGCTCGTGGACTCCGGTAGAGAACTGGTCAGGAGGTGCAACCACCCATCCTCGCTAACTAACTCAGGTGGCTTGGGTAGGGGGGTGTAGCCCATGGACTCGGCGACCGTGCTGTAAAACTCTATCCTGCCGGTGGGCGTCTGGTACTGATCCTTGGGTGGATACTTGAGCTTAACACTTACCTTGTTCTTCACCTCGTTTAAGTCAGAAACCATAGAGCTCTTCCTCAGGACTTGACCTAAGACCTCCATGGGATCGGCCCACACTTCTTCAGGGAGGTTCAGCCTCTTAGCTAGCTCCCTAGTCACCCACCAATTAGGTTTGCTCTCCCCTAAAGGGTTAACGACTGCCTTGCTGTAGTGCAGGTAGTCGTGCCACCAGCTAGCTACCACCTCGTCCTGCTCGAACATGCTAGTGGCCGGTAGAACCAAGTCGGCTAACTTGGCGGTCTCGCTCCAGAACACGTCGTGCACGACCACGAACAGGTCCTTTCTCCTCAAAGCGTTTCTGAAGAGGTCTGACCTGGGAGCGGTTAGTGCGGGGTTAGCCCCCCATATGTAGATTAACCTGAACTTCCCCCTGGCCAAGAGGGTTCCTACGTCCAACATGTTAACTCTCCTATCGTTCTTCCTGAAGTGGAGGCCTGAGAGCAGGGAGGTATCGAAGTCCCTAGATGAGTTGCAGAAGTAGAAGCCCCTGTGCACCCCTACCAGGGCTGGGATAAGGGTTATGACCCTGAGAGCCTCAGCGCCGTAAAGGGACTTCTGCAGGGCTACCCCAACGTAGGTGACGCTGGGCTTCAGTTCGTGGTAGTCCTGAGCGATCTCCTCCATCATCTTGACGGGCACGCCCGTTACCTCCTCAATCCTACTCAGGTCAAACCCCTCCAGAAACTCCTTGTACTTTGGGAAGCCGTGCCCGAACCTGTCGATGAACTCTCGGTTCAGCAAGCCCTCCTCCACTAATATTTTGGAGATCCCTACAGCCAAGTAGAAGTCGGTTCCAGGCTTCACCCTAATGTGCCTTCCTAACCTTGAAACCTTGGTCCTCCTGGGGTCAATCACCCATAGCTTACTCCCCCTCCTCACCCCATCGACCACTAGCCTGTAAGCGTGGACGCTGGAGCTGGACAGGTTAGCCCCCCAGACCACGAACATCCTAGCCTTCTCGAAGTCCTCCGGGAAGGCCCCGTACCTCCTACCGTAGTGAAGTTCTATGGCAACTTCTCCAGCCTCATCGCATATTGTGTGCTCCACTCCTGTAGCGTTCAAGGCGTTGAAAACCCTGACGGGGTAGGAGTAGGAGATCAGTCCAGAATTGCCGGCGTAATTGTAGTAGAGGATCTCCTGAGGGCCGTAATCCTCTATAATCTCTTTAATCTTGGAGGCCAGCAGGTCTAATGCCTCATCCCAGGATATCCTGACGAACTCATCGCCTTCCCTCAGGTGGGGGTAGAGCACCCTGTTCTTACGGTAGAGTTGAGGGAACTTCAGGGCCTTAGCGCAAGCGAAGCCCCTTGTTACGGGGTGTTGAGCTCCTCTAACATTGAATACCCAGCCGGAGCTTACCTCTACCTCCAAGAGGCATGCGTCTGGACAGTCCCTCTGACAAGCTACCGTCGACACGGTCAACCGGGAGGCGCTAAGATAAATCCGTTCCCCTCACCATCACGGTCGACGTCAATATGAGGGCGCTCGCAGCCAACATGGCGGAGTCAACTCCAGTGAAGCTCATTAATGCCCCTCCCACGTAATTTCCCAGGGCTTCGGATATGGAACCCATGGAGGTAGCTGTGGACACGGCCGTGGAGATCATTCCCTCGCTGACCTTCATAGAGAGGGCCACCTTGGCGTTGTAGTGAAGGGGGAATAGGGGCAATACCATCATGAAGGAAAGCGTTACCAAGTCCTGTATCAAGGCTCCGGCCACGAAGTAAACGGAGTAGAGGGCGCAGGAAACCACAAATCCTTTTAAGGCCCCTATCCTGTCCACAAGCTTTCCGTAGAAGGGGGCCACAACAGTCCCCAGCAGGCCGCTTGTGGAGAGGAGCACTCCCATTAGAGTGTTTGACCTGCCTGAGGCTTCGAACAGCTTCAGGGAGAAGGCGGCGTAGAACATGGATATGGCCGACCCGGCCAGCAGGAAAGGCATTACCAGGTACCTGGTCTTACCGGGAAACTCTGGTTTCAAAGCGTAGGAAAAGGCCCTCCGAACCCCCCTCCTGGGCAGCTTCAATTCGCCCTCTATCCCAAGGAAGAGGGGGAGCGACGCCAAGGACACTAGTGAGGTTATTAGGAAGAGGGGCCTCAAGCCTATGGAATCGGAGAGCAGGCCCCCCAGGACTGACCCAGTCGTGAACCCGAGCTCTCCAAAAGCGTAGAACTCCCCCGAAGCTTCCCCCTCTCCCTTATTCTCTGAGAGGTAGGGGACGGCTGCCACCTCGTAGGGGGATAGGAAGTACCAGATGGAAGCTATCACAACCCAGATGGGTTCCGGGGTGAAGTACATGATGAAGAGGGCCATAAAAGTCGCTAAAGAGCTGAGCACCAAAACTAACTTCCTACTGCCGTAAACGTCACTCAGGTAGCCCAGGAACCTGCTGCCGAGGAAGTAGGCTACGGAGGGAAGCCCCCTCACCAAGGCGTACCACAGGTAGGAGCCCTTAGCGTACATGTCGAAGGTCATGTACAGGAAGGTGGCCCCCCAGGTGAAGTCGAGTATGAACGTTCCAGCCAGTATCCTGGCCCTCAAAGGGACACCTCAGCTGGCGGTCGTCTCCCTGAACCCTAGGGCCCGCTCTATCTCCTCAAGCTCCTCCAACAAGTCCTCATACATGGTCGGCGGGAACGCCTGAGCGAAGTCAAACCCATAAACTTCCTTAATGATTTCGCTCAGGGCGTCTAGCTTCTCCTCAAGCTCATCCTCTATTCCAGCCAGGTAGTCGAAGAGCCTGTTGTACCCTTCCTCGTCTCCATATATGATCACTGGAAGTACGGCCCATCTCAACGCCGGGGCCCTGTCGTCGAACCTGGGCTCTGGTAGTATGCCCTCCACCTCGTACGGGTTGAAGACAAGGAAGTTGGCCGTTTTGCCCAGCCTCTCCTCCAGGAAGAGGGCAAGGGCCACGGCGCTGACAGCTAGCTCTGAGTCCAGTTCCCTGTCCAGGAAGTCGGTAAGCAGGTAGAGGGCAGGTATCACCACGACTTTTAGCCTGTCCCAGCCCGGGAAGATGTTCTTAACCATTAAGGCGATCCTATCAGCCTGTTCCTGCGACACCCGCCTCAACGTAGTGGAGCGTACCAGCACGGGCACACACCAGCAGTCTATGACCTCAGGTTCCATTTTTCAGACCCTTGACATCCGGTCGGGAGGAGAGGTGAGACCTTAAAGCCCTTTCTACCCAAGCTCACAGGCTTTAAGTTTGATGAGGGCCTGTAAAGTGGTGAGATCTAAAGCTTGAGATTTACACTACATAAAAACTTCCCCCTTTGAATGGAAGCTTTCCTATCGGTACAACTCTCATTAATGCTTGCCGGAGAGGTCGGAAAATTTCATTCACAAAGTCCAAGAATCTGCCAACTTGTAATCATTTTTTCATGTAATTGGCTAATACCATGGCCCAAAGTTACCAGCGTCTGACCTTGCTAATACCAATAGCCTAGCCAAGGGGACTACGACGCACTTCACTAGCAGTTACTAATTTTCTGCTCGTGATCCCTCTAACGCGTTCAGGAATTGGGTTCTCGTAAATTATAGTATAATTACATAACCCCTCAGGTGCTTATCATTAGATACAATTTATCATTAGATACAATTAAGGAATCCTGTTCTCTAAGGCAGTAGCTATACAATTTACCCATAAAAGCACATTTTCTTTTTCAGAAATACTTATTTCTAACTTAACGGGGGTGCTTATTAAATTGAGACCCTCACCTAGGGTGCTGCCAACTTAGCTACCCCGCTCTTTGACCGCTGCACGAGCGTTTCAGTTCAGGCTGGTGCTACTACTGGCTCCCTCTCAGACGTGTGGTTAACGAAGTTTAGGGGCTAAACAGAATCCTTCCCAGCCGTTAGCGGGTGGACTCGCTTGAATGAACGTCGACCCTTAACTGTCTTATATCTTCGATCTAGCTTGGCCCCCTCTCCCCACTCGTCACGTGCCTGTCACGCACGTGATGCCTGTACAAGGCCATTTGTGACGACTGTTGACGTCCCCTTCGACCTTCATGGAAGGTAACATTTCCCATCTCATCGCTTCTCAACCAATCAGCTCTAGGTCCAGCGCCACCCACAGCTTACAGTGAAGTTCACCGCCGTCTGCTTTTGAAGGCATAGCCAGCTCACCCTACAAAACCTTACCACTTCCTTACTTCATGGCCCCCTGACGCCAATAAGGAAAGCTGGCTGATACGCTAGCAGGCCAAGAAGTAAGAAGGCGTAGGCTATGGTTTCATGAGCCACTCTCTGCTGATTT
Organism: Thermoproteota archaeon; assembly: GCA_027491435.1. Classification (GTDB taxonomy): domain Archaea; phylum Korarchaeota; class Korarchaeia; order Korarchaeales; family Korarchaeaceae; genus Korarchaeum. The sequence goes on along the minus strand of JAOZFG010000030.1, from coordinate 17,743 downwards.
GAAGCCAGTTCCACAGGATGTCGGCGCCCCCGCTTAAACAAGCCCCTAAGTTAACAACACCATGCGTAGAGATCACCACTCTACCTCTTTGAACCCCCCCCATTCCCCAGTAAGCTCTTCCTCTATCTCCTCCTGCTCCTCCTCGCTTACGTACGGCAGGGACTCCAGGAGGAGCCTCCTCAACTCCTTCCTTAACTCCTCCCTGAGAATCCTCCTGACCTCCTCCCTCACTATGGCCCTTAACTCCTCGCTCATCACTCTCATAACCCTCAACCCCTTAAAACCCTATCTGTAGGCTGACCTCCTTCTCTGTATCTCGTAAACGAAGACGGAGCCGTCTTCCCACCTTAGGGAGAGTATCACCCTGAACTTACCGACCCTCAACCTGTAGTAGCCCTCGAGCCTCCCCCTGAGCTTCCTCAGGTCCACTCTGGGGAGGAAGCCGGCCTCAAAGGCCTCGGCCAGCTCCTTCAGCTTGGCCTTTATGGCCTCTCTATCCCTCTCCTCCAGCTCCTCCAACTGCTTTAACGCCTTTTCACTCACGTAAAGCATGGTATCACCGCTTCATGGAGGGACGACTATATGGTGCCGCGGGAGCCGATCGATCTATCCCTTTCCAACACCCCGTCGCTCCTATAAACACCTTCAGCCTAAACGAGAGACAATACCTTTTGACCAAACGTAACCTCGATGGAAAGGCCATTGGAGAGCGCCAGCGATCCGGCCTCGGGTTCCATTTTACCCTTGACATCCGGTCGGGAGGAGAGGTGAGACCTTAAAGCCCTTTCTACCCAAGCTCACAGGCTTTAAGTTCTAAAAGGGGTTTGTTGGCCCTGTAAAACGAGAGGGCCCTCTTGTCTGAGCCTCTGCCCAACACCCTGACCACTGACATCCTGGGAAGCCCCCTTTCCCTAAGGTAATGGGCGGCCTCCACCAAAAGCCTGGTCCCTATCCTCTGCCTCCACCTCTCCCTGATCACGTGCACCCCGTAATCCAGGTTGCCGTTCTCCGGGTTGACGTAGACGCTGCCAACTGGTCCGTCGTCCAGAGCTAGCAACACAACCCTTCCAGGTGGAGGAGGGACGAAGAAGCCCCAGCTCCTCCTCTGAACCATCTCGACGAGCCTGAGGTCGTCTGCGAGCTCAACTCTCACCTCCTGGTTGAGCTCTAAGAAGTCGTTGTCGGTCCTGTAAAAGAAAACCACGCCCCTTTTCCTACAGTCCAGCTCCTCTGTACCTAAGTAAAGGTTGACCCTTCCCTCCTCAGGCTCCGGCGCGACGTTGACGAACAGCACGAAGGCCTGCTCCCCTCTCCTATACCTCCAGCGTCCCCTTATCACGAGACCCTCGTCGACCTTCAGGGCCTCGAAGCTGATCAAGGGTCTGGCCCAGAATACCCTTAGCTGAGTTATCCCCTTGTACCATGGGATGAACCCCTTCAAATCCCAGGTCATTTGAACGCCATCCCCACAGCTACGGCTAGCAGGCAGGCTGCGGAGAAGAGGAAGGCGTACTGGTAGCCGAAAGCCCCTATTAGGAAACCAGTCACTAAGGGGGCTGGGAGGCGTGAGAAGGACACGGCTGTGGAGAGGAACGCTACCGCATCCTCCGGCCTTTCAGATAGCTCAGTCACCGCTGCCATGATCACTGGAGCGTAGCTAGACATGCCAACCCCGATCAGAAAGGCCGACACAAGGAAGTGGGTTACGTTGGCTCCGGGAAGAACGTAAATCAAGATACCAGCGGTCATAAAGGCCTCCGACGCCATGAGCACGTACCTCTTATCCACCCTGTCAGAGAGCCACCCTACGGGGACGCCGAAAGCTGTAGAAACGCCCCTCTCTATTATAGCCGCCAGGGCTATGTGCTCAACCCCGGCTGAGAAGATGGCAGGGGCCATAACCAGGTGGAAGGGGATGAAGGAGTTCCTAGCGAAGTTGTTCAAGACTGTCAGGCCAACGAGCCCCTTTATCCTCTCGTTTAAGGAACCCTTCCAGAACTTCAGCTCCCCCTTGGGCCTGCTCTTCACCACTCTCACCACTGGAAGGGCCATAACGACTGACAGGACGCCCAACAGCGCGCCCCAAAGGAAAACGGACTCGTTTCCCATGGTCACTGAGATGTAAGCCCCTAGAGCCGGACCGACTATACCGCCGACCAACCAGAAGGTTCTAACGGAGCCGAAGGCGGTGCCCGCCCTTCCCTTAAACATGGAGCTCACTATCTGGTTCCTCCCCATGAGGTGGAGGGCCCTTCCCACCCTGGATGAGGATAGGGAGGCCAGCACTACCCCTGGACTCTCCCCCAGCAAGAGTACGCCTGTGGACAGACCTAGGCCAGCTGAGCCTACCAGGAAGGTTATGACCGCTGGCGAGTAGGCGGCGAAGAACCACCTTACCAAGAACTCAGTCAAGTTGGACCCGAAGACTATTATCCCGTAGAAGGAAGGGTTGACGCCTGCGCTCTCCACCACGAAGGGCCAGATTGGCTGTATCACGGTGGAGGTCACGGCAGCTAGAAAGGAGCTCAAGACCAATAACAGCCCGTGCTTCCGGCTCAAGATCCCCTCAACACCCTGAAGTCCTTTAAGAACCTTTTAGGCTTCATCTCCCTGCCCTTAACCTTAATTACGCAGTCCGGGGTTAAGGCTAACAGGGCGTGGTTGGCCGCTGACCACCTGTCCTGAGAAGGGCACTTGAACCTGACGTCAAGACCGCTAACTAGGAAGAGCACCTCCTCTCCCAAGTAAAGGGGCCTAACAAGGGGCCTTCCTGGGACTCCCATTAAAGGTATGGTCTGAGGGGGAGGATAGCTCCCTGAAACACACTCAGGAAAGCTTAGCGTTCCCTCTTCCACCCTTATAAGCGTCCCTTGAGGGGCGGACACCATTAGGGGAGGCAGCACGTACTTTCCCATTCTTTTCTCGACCTTCTTCACCGTTTGGTAGTCCCCGACGCTTACCTTAACTGCCTTAACTGGCTTCCAGCTGGAGTAAGTTATAACGCTGTGACACCTCGCCCCACAAGTCACCAAGTAGCCCGTAAGAGTTCCGCTCTTGGTTAGAGACCTACACTTCCTATCGCTCCTGAATTTTGGCAGGCCCCAGCCCAGACTAATTATCCTGACTGGTCTTCGAGACCTTGACTGGTTTAGAAGCAGGTTCAACACGTGAAAGGTCACGTCTAACGGGGCGCTCATCGCGATTACTCGAGGGGAAAAAAATATAACGTTCCCCAGTCCATCCAAATTCTATTTCGAATTTCGAAAGATCAGATGAAGCCATCTCCGAGCCTAACTCTCCTTAATTGGGCCGGAACAAGCCCATTTACATTCATTACGTTGAGTAACCTTTAATAATATGGTCTTACTATTCTCCTTAGAACCTGAGAGGTGAGAAATATGCAGATTCCGACAATAGAGAGCCTTTACTACCTGCTGATAAACTGGGTGCCCAGGTTAATCTACGTTATAGCCGTCCTGATAGTGGGCTGGGCAGCCGGCAGGGTATTCGGAAAGGCCGTAGCTTACGTGCTAGACAAGATAGGCGTCGACGACCTTATAGTGAAGACCTCTGTGGGCAAGGCCATCGAGAAAAGCGGCATAAAGGTGGTGACGATCTTTGACGTCATAGCCAGGTGGTTCGTCTACCTGATAGCCATAATCTGGGCGGCTGAAGCCCTGGGGATGAAGGCCCTAGTTGACGTGCTCTGGTCTATAACTGCCTACCTACCTCACCTGGCTGCGGGAGTCATCATAATACTCTTCGGCTTCATAGGCGGTGACGTGATAGGGGACCTGATAATAAACACCGGGAAGGAGAGGGGCGTTGAGTGGTCTGACGTGTTCGGGAACCTCTTCAAGTTCGTTGTCTACGTGGTGGTCTTGATAATAGGGCTCAAGCAGATGATGATCGACGTCACGCTGCTGGAGAAGATCATAGAGGCCATGACCTGGGGAATCTCAGTTGGAGCCGCTGTGGGGTCCGGCATAGCTATAGGGTGGGGGCTCAAGGACGTAGTGAAGAAGTACGCTGAGGAGGAGCTCTTACCTAGATTGAAGAAGGAGTAAACCCTTCCCTACTTTTTTAGGACCCTATTGGCGAACTCCAGAATCTTGTTCAACACGAGCTCCTTATCGTAATCTATTGCCAGCAGGTGACCGGACCTTCTGACCTTGTAAAGCTCTATAGAATCGCTTCCCAGCCTTCTAATTATCTCAAAGACGTTCTCGAAAGGTATTGTCTCGTCCTGCGTGCTGTGAATTATCAATACCGGGGACCTTACCTTCTCAAGGATTTCAGAGGACTTGTCTATCAGCTCCTTCACCTGAATTATCGACTCCACCGGGAAGATGTCGTATACGTAGGCTACGGCCTCCGAATCCTTGACGTCGTAAGTGGTCTCCCACCACTTATCCCTCAATATTGGTATGTACCTCATCCTCCTGTCCCTAAGCTTATAGGGGGTGCTTAGGAGAACTAAGCCAGGCACCTCCTCCTTAGAGGCCATAAGAAGGGCCAAATTGCCACCTGTGGACTCGCCCACCACCAGGGAAGGGCCGAACTCCTTGTAAGCTAGCTCGACGTACTCAAGCCAGTCCTGCCAGTAAATCCTTGCCAGATCATCTGGCCTCCTGTCATGTCCTGGAAGCCTGACCGATAGGACCGTGTAACCGCTCTCGTTTAACCTCCTAGCTAGGTAGTCCAGGTTCATTGGGGAGGATAGGAAGCCGTGGACCATTAGAACCTTCCTGTCCCCCCCGGGGTAGTAAAGCCCCCACTCCTCCCACTCGTAGTCCGCTGGCATACCACTCAGTCACTAGGCCGCATCACCTATTTAACTGAGACCTCCTGACCAAATCAGATGGACTGGATCATCTTAGGAAAAGACGTTGACACTGACGAGGAAGTCAAGTTAAGGGTTCCCGAGCTGCTGACCGGCAGGACTGCGGTAATAGCTAAGACAGGTTATGGGAAGTCATGGACCATAAGGAGGATCGCCGAGCAATTGCTGGAGAAGGGCTACCCCCTGGGCATACTGGACCCGGAGGGCGAGCACGTCTCCTTGGCTGACAGATACGAGATGCTCATAATTTCCCCTGAGGGAGACGTAGACCTGAGGAAGGCTTCGTTGAGGAAGCTCGTTAAGATGTCTGTGGAGGGGGTCAGCTTTGTCCTGGATATGTCCAAGTATCAGCCTGAGGAGGCTACCTCCTTAGCTGCTAAGCTTATGCAGGAGCTCATGAACACGGGAGCCAAGGGCTTCCTGGTCATAGTCGATGAGGCCAGGGAGTTGGCCCCTGAAAGGGGGGCTAGGAGCGTCTTCGGAGAGCACGCCGAGCTGACCTCAACTTGGTTGACTACTTTGGCCACTAGGGGTAGGAAGAGAGGGGTAGGATTACTCTTCTCAACGCAAAGGCCTCAACTGGTGTCCAAGACCTTGATAAGCCAGGTTGAGAACAAGGTGATCCTCAGGGTCGAGTACAACGCGGATATATCGGTCATAGCCAAGTTCTTGGGGCTGGACAGGGAGACTGTTAGGAGGATAAGGAAGTTGGACAAGGGCATTGCCTACGTGGAGGGGCCCTTTGTAGACAGGCCCAGGTTCGTTAAAGTGGGTGAGGTTAAGACTAAGCATAGGGGCGAGACGCCTAGTCCCATTCCGAGACCTCCTCCAAGCCTGGACGAGGTGGTCAGGTACATAATGGAGCCGGACCTTGTTGAAGAGCATGAGATCGCTGAAGAGCTTGGGGCGGAGGATGAAGAGGCTATGAAAGTGATTTCTCAAGGGAAAACGGTCCTTCAAGGGGGAACCAAAGGAAAAGAGGGACTTAGAGAGAGGATAAGGCTTGAGGACGTCTGGTCCATGCCGTCCAGCAGGCTGACCTCCAGGCCTGTTAAGGAGCTAGTATCCAAGAGGAACTACTACAGGGCCCTGCTAAAGAGGCTTGAGGAGAGGAGGGGCGAGGTGAAGGAGAGCGTTTACGAAATCCTGAAAAAGCAGTACGAGGACGAGCTGAACTCCCTGGAGGAGAGGCTGGAACCTTACGTGAGGGAGGCGGAGGAGTCACTTCTCTTGATTGAGGCGGCCATAGAGGACAGGAAGAACAGGCTACTCATCCTTCAGGAAGAAACTGGAGTCAAGAGGATTAGGAACGCTGTGAAGATTTTGAAGCTTAAGAGGGAGATAAAGAGTCTTCAGGATAAGAGGGAGAGGCTGATGAAGATATTGAGGTCCCTTAAGGGTAAACCCGATTGAAGGCACTTAAGGGGGCGGGAAGGGCGATAAAAGCTAAGTTGAGCGTTCACCCTTACACAACAGCGAGCGACCGGCCATCCTCAGACTTCTGGGGGAATTAGAGTGGTAAATCTTGCCATGCGTTTAGGTCTGGCCTGAGAGGTAAGTGCTCTCGACCTAGGGCCGAGGGGCATCACACCGTAGGGAAAAGTAGCTCCTCAGCTCATGTTAGGAGAGAGGCGTGCAAGTGACTTGTTTAGAGATGGTTGTGGATCAATGGTGCCGGCGAACTCTGGATACATGCGAGGAAATTCCCAAGGCCTGATCTAAACTCTTTACTAACTTAGTGAGGGCGAGTGGAGGTTCAGGGACCTTAAGTTAGGATCGTCGAAAATTCATCCGAAAACGGTTAAAGCTTTACTAGAAGGCCTGAAATAAAAGTAGAGGGCCACCACCCTCCACCGACGTTCGTTAACAATAAAAGGGGGGAAGTTTAGAGCTTCTTGTAGCAGAACCACCAGTCGTAGCACTCGTGCTCTCCAGCCTCGGCCTTCTTCAATCTCTCCTCAGCGGTCTTGACATCGCTGGCCGGAGGCACTATCACCTTGTCGCCTATGAGCTCGTTCTCAGGCCAGTTGGCTGGAGTGGCAACCCCGTTGGCGTCTGAGGTCTGCAGGGCCTTTATTGCCCTTAAGATCTCGTCTATGTTCCTGCCGATCTCCTGCGGGTAGTAGAGGATCAGCCTCACTATCCCGTTGGGGTCGACCACGAAGACTGCCCTGACGGTGTTAGTGCCCTTGCCGGGGTGTATCAGGCCAAGCTTAGCGGCTACCTTGCCCAGGTCGTCGGCGATTATCGGGAACTCTATCTCCACGCCAAGCTTCTCCTTTATCCACTCGACCCACTTTATGTGGCTGAAGGTCTGGTCTATGCTCAGGCCTATTAGCTCGGTGTTCAGCTCCCTGAACTTCTCATACCTCTTCTGGAAGGCTACGAACTCGGTGGTGCAGACCGGAGTGAAGTCAGCAGGGTGACTGAATAGGACGAACCACTTGCCCTTGAAGTGGTCGGGCAGCTTTATAACTCCGTGGGTGGTCTTGACCTCAAGCTCGGGGAACTTGTCTCCTAGCAGGGGGAACTTGCCCTCCTCCATGATATCACCCTATGGCTAGTTAGATTGACCTACCACTCACTTATAAATTTTTAGATAAGCTTCAGACTTGATCTATTTTCTGTGACGGCCTCCCCTTTCATTTAAATGTGATTGATTTACACTCTAATACGTATAAAATAAGTAGAAGTGAAAGGGATATTTGGTTGAAACTAATTTCTAATTAAAACCAATTTCTAGTTAGGGTAGTTGTGAAGTAGCGAGGTAGTCTACTAAAGCAACTTGGGCCTTTAATGCAGTAAGGTGCAGTGTGAGAACTTCTAGCTGGATTCAGGGCAAAGGACACCGTGTGAAGTCAGGGAGCATTATAACCATCAGAAATAAGACTGGAGGTAGAAAGAGGCCTAAAGCAGCTGTGGCCGTGCGGAAGAAAAGTCCGTTCCATCTGGCGATGGAGGCTCTACTTAATAAGATCTCTAGGGAACGGGACTCCCGAGGATCCATCTCCCTTTTTGGAAATGTACCTTCAGCTTCAATGGAATGCAGCCGTCAGGTCTACAGAAAGGGGCCTAAGGGTTTGAAGGCGTGGAGAGGAGGGAAGGTAACTATAGCTAAACCTTTTTTATTGGAATCGTAGATCTAACCTTCAATGAGGATAACGTCCCAGAACCTGTTGGCCTTCGTGATAGTGATGAGCTCCCTCGTCACGGGTCTCCTGGTCTCCTTTTCCGGTCATGGAGGCAAATCGATGCCTTCAGTGATAACCTCTGAGCTAGAGGGTGAGCTATCAAAGGGAAGCGTAGCCGTCATGTTCTGGAGCGAGACTTGTCAGGTGTGCGAGGAGATGAAGCCCTACTGGCAGAGGCTGGAGCGCGTTGGCGTGCCAGGGGTAAAGGTGATGGACGTGCCCCTAATCCCAGGGAAGACAGATAGGATATTCCTTAGCTACGGGGTTGAAGAGACGCCCACCTTCATGGTGCTTAAGGATGGGGCCATAGTGGCTAAGATAGTGGGCGGCGTTAGGTCCAGCAACGTCACTAGGTATCTGGAGGATTGGATACTGGAGAACGTGAGGAAGGTGGAGTCGGTGCAGGTGAAAGGTGAGAGGAAATTCGACTACGCGACCCTGGCCTTCCTCCCCTTCTTGGGAGCCATAGTGGCCTTTTCACCATGTTCGGCCCCTATAATAGCTGCCTACGCCGGATTCGGTAGGGCCAGGAAGGGCAAGGATTACGCGGTGTGCATGGGATCCTCCTTCCTGGGAACCCTGGCCTTGGGGTCGCTGTTCGTCATAGCGGCCTCCATAGTGGCCGGGCTCATAAAGGGGCTTACCCTCGCCCTGGCCATAGCAGCAATTCTGTTCGGGTTCCTCACCTTGTTCACGGCCTCTGACAGCTGTCCTCTGCCAAGCAAGAAGGTAAGAAACATCCTATCATCCGGCCTGCCGGCCGCCTGCTTCAGCTTCGGTCTGGTGTCCTTGCAGTGTAGCCTTCCCCTGCTGGCAGGCTACATAGCGTTGATAGGCTCTACAGGGGAACTGGCTCTGGGCCTGGCCGGCGTATCCCTTCTAGCTCTGGGCATGGCCTCCTCCTTAACTGTTACGCTTTATCTGGCTGGGAAGGCGACAGGAGCTTTCTCCAAGGTCTCCAAAAGTCCAGTACTATTGGAGAGGATCGGAGGATCCCTTCTAGTGGCCCTTGGGCTCTACCTCGTGTTGACGGGGTGATCTTATGATTCATTACACGGGCCTTCTCGCCTTGCTGGGCGCAGCGGCCGTCCTGGTCGACGCTTTATACACCATTAAGAGGGGAAAGAGTAAATTCGGCGTATACGCCAAGCTCTTCCTCCTGCTCTCCTGGCTGGTTTACGTCTACTCTTTCGTAATTCAGGACTACTCCTTAAAGCCCGTCTACGAGTACTCAACGTACGGGCTTCCCTTGGCCTTTAAGATAGCCTCCAGCTGGGCCAGCGGGGGCGGGAGCCTATTCCTATTCGCCACGGTTATAGTGCTAATAGCCCTTATACACGAGAGATACAACGGTGATCCCCACCTTGCAGTGGGGTATGACGCCCTAATACTGGCGGCAATGTCCCTGGCCTACATGAACGGGGCCTTCGAGTACATGGAGGCCGCCGGCATCAAGGCGGGCGTGGGCCTCAACCCCCTCCTCAAGAGCCCCTGGATATATCCCCACCCACTGTCAACGTTCACTGGTTACGCCTTGGTCGCGTCCTCGGCGGTGGCCCTCTTCTCAGGGGCTGACAGGGCCGCTAAGACACTAGCTAGGTCTGGCTGGATATTCCTGACCGCTGGCATAGTCATAGGCGGATATTGGAGTTACCTTACCTTCGGGTGGGGCGGCTACTGGGCCTGGGATCCAGTTGAGACGGCGGAACTAACTCCTTGGCTCGTCCTGACGGCCCTATTTCACGCCCAGGTTGTCGGCAGGAGGACGTCTTACTTTACACAGATGCTAGCTGCAGGGAGCGTGTTCCTCGCCATACTAGTTACCAGGGCAGGGATATCACCGCTGCACAGCTTTGCATCCCCTGAAGCTGTAACTACAGTAGTTACCCTAGCGTTCACGGCCATGCTCATGGCAGAAGGCTTCAGGAAGCTTGGAGGGGTAGTTGAGGAGTTCAAGTCGGTGAAATGGTCCCCTTACACCACAGGGTTAATCCTCTCCTACTTCTCCCTGATGGGAATGTTCCTGATCACCTTCTCCACCCTAGCCGTGCCCTCTGCCTTAAAGCTGGCGGGGGTTGAGGTGAACGTCCCTCAAATGGACTCTGGCGTCCAGTTCTACCACACCGCCATGTTCCCATTCGCCCTACTCCTGTTCGCCTCCTTGCCCTTCTGTACCTTGGGCACTAGGCTAGGGTGGCACGAGCTGAGCGCCCTTACTACTGGGCTGGCAGTGGTCTCGGGCGTCCTCATATACCAGACCTACGTTAGGGACTTGGTCTGGTCACCGGCCAGCTCTCTGGCCACCAACCTGATAATATCGGCCCTGCTCCCCTTCGTGGTGACGGGCATCTTCTCTGGACTTGGGGCCTTCCTCCTCTACTTGAAGGAGAGGGTAAACGTGCTGGCTGGGATCTCGTTCCTCCACATGGCCATGGCCATCACCATGCTAGGAATACTGCTGAGCGGTCCTTACGCATACAATAGGGCCTACTTTAAGGACACAAGCCTACCCCTGGGGGAGAGGGCCGTCATAGGCGATGCCCAGGTGAAGTTCGCGGACTTCTCCTACTCCCTGTACGGAGGCAAAATAGACGCCTATACCCCCTACGTGGGCTCCAACATATTCAAAGCCGCCAGCTGGTCGCTCCTCTTCTTGGCCACCGACTTGAAGGAGGCGTTGAAGGGCTACTTCAAGGGTAGGGAGAAGCTGTCCCAATCCGGGGTGCTGGAGCTCTACAACATGACCTCCAGAGGGGCTCTAATCCCCGGGGAGTTCCAGGGAGTGGGCAGCGCCGTCGCCCTTAACGTGACCAACGAGACCAGACAGGTGGGAACCTTCCGACAAGTCCTCCTGACGGTGAGGAACCCCCTGGTAGTCTCCAGGATGGCTGCCAGCTCGAGGGAGGGGAACAGGACCTCCTTGGGGGTTATGCTCATAGGGAACTTCTCGATAGACGGGGTGTCTGTTAAGCCGACGCCAGCAATAATGTTGAACCTTACCTTCACAGACCCCCTCACGGTCAAGCTCGGGAACGGGACCCTGAAGGTCAGGAGGGGGACGCTGCTGTTCTTCAATATGATGACCCAGACTCACTCCCTGCCCAAACTAGTTGATGGAACCGTCGTGGCTCCTGAAAGCACCCTCCTCCTGGACGAAGCCACCTACGAAGGGGTGCACAGGATCGAGATACCCTACCAGTCAGAGGACGACGACGTTTTCCTCTACGTGATATTCTCCCAGGGAAGGCTTGCCTCAGATGTGATAGACGTGATCAAGAGGAGGGGCCTAGTGGAATCGCTGATAAAAGGCGACTTGGGTCAGAGAATAGTTAGGAGAACCCTGATAACCCCAGAATGTCAGCATTTAACCCCTCACAACATGTTGCAATGCCTGGGCCACCTGCCGATGCCCAGGCTCATTCCGGAGGGGGCTAGGCTTGACCTGAGGCTTGAGGTCGAAGGCTCGCCCAAAGAGGTGAGCATAAGGTTTGACGCGAACGGTGAAGTTCAGGGAATACACGGGCTCGTCGCCCACGTCGTGAACTTCCCATCCGGCCTCGACGAGGTTTACATGGTGTTCAACCCACCCACGGTCAAGGAGAAGGCCTGGAGCTTCGGCTATCACGAGCTAATGGTCTACTACCTCCACGAGACGTTTAAAGGATTGAGCCAGGAGGAGAGGCTGGGCCTAGCGGCCGTCTTCTCTGCAGCCTACCTTAAAGACGCCGTGACTCCAGAGAACCTGTTCCCCCACTTCATGGAACTCTACGACTTGGCAGAGGGGTTCTCCCTCAACAAGTCCGTGCTGATAAGCCAGGGGGCTCACGTCCAGGCTAAGGTGATACCGTACGTGAGGCTGCTATGGTACGGGGTCATCCTTATGACTTCAGCGGAGCTCTACTTGCTCTTGATAAGCTTAAGGAGGGAGGTGGAGGAGAAGGGAGACAGCTCCCCAGAGGGCGATGGGGATGGTGAGCCCGGGGAGGCTCCCCCTCCTCCTATGTAGGAGGTAGAGGGTGAGGGCTACCCCGAGGTCAAGGGCCAGTATGGGAAGCAATCCCTTTGGGAGACCGAGTCCCCTTATGGAGGCCCCAGCTGCCAGGGAGTAGCTGAAGAGGTCGCCAATCCCCATCGAGACTTCCCCGTGAGTTATCATAAGGGGTTCCAAAGGGTCGGCCTCCCTGACCATCAGTATCTTACTTAAAGGGCCCCTGAAAACGGAGTAGGTGTCGTAGACAGCTAGGAAAGTGAGGACAAAGTAAACGAAGAGGTCGTTGAAGAAGCTTATGAATAGGAACGCTATTGAAGCTGAAAGGAACGTCTTAGCCAGGTTTCCAAGGTGGTCTCCCCTGAAGCTGAGGAGCGTGATGACCAGAGACGTTGTGAAGGTCGCCCCGCACCCCGGGCTCAGGTCTAGGTAGCATTCGACCCCGAAGTAGGAAGCCAGCTCGGCGATGGAGATGAAGGAGGCGTAGAAAAGGAATAGGGCGAATATGCCCCTCAACAGCCGGTGCATCCTCCTCCTTATTATGTAAACCATGATTAAGGCCGTCACGAAGACTAAAGCAGTGTAGAAGAAGGAAAGGCCAGCGGCCTCTGAGGGGGTGGTCTCTATCACGGGAGCTGGCCTCTGGGACAGGACTACAGCCACGAGGAAAGCTTGAGACAGGAGAACCCACACGTAAATTGAGTATCTCATTTTAACCCCTCAATTCACCCATTGACGCTACTTTTATGTTGGAATACAACCTAACTCACTCGATGAAAGGGCCTCTCCTCTTAACCTTATTACTTACGCTCGGCACTTGCCTGCAGGTGGGGGGCTACATAGGGGCCGTCTACCCGGGGCAGGTCGACGTCTCCCAGTTAAACGTGACGGTCAAGGAGGTGCTCAGATTCTCCACCATGTACAGGAAGATCTCCCTGACTGCCTACAAGTTCAAGGTGGGTTTCCTAGAGGACGGAACTCCCCTCTTCGCCTACATAATACCTGGAAACGGGAGCACCCTCATACTAGTGGAGACAGACTACTCGCTCGATGAGGCCCCCTACTACAAGGCCCTAGCGGCGCTCACATACTCGGGAGCCATAGGCCATGACGTGGTAAAGGTTTACAGAGGGCTTAACACAATATCTCCACCTCTGCCCGTAGTCCTCTGGCTCAGGGATCAGGGGGAGAGGGTGAGGCCCATAGAGAACGTGTGCCTGCCGGCGAAGGGTGATGTGGATAAGAGGAAGGGAGTTGCGGTAGTCTCCAATGAGATAGACAGGAAGATCTCTTATCCCCTTCTGGAGGAGGCCTTCAAGTCATTGGGCGTAGAAGTTACCTGGCACGACGGGAGCGAGCTGAAGGAGGTGATGAGCTCCCTAGACTACTCGGCCGTTATAGTGCTTGGAGGCCCTCTAAGCCTTGGATCCGGGAAAATATCTTCCATAATTCTGGGGAAAAAAGGAGAGGAGTTATTAAGTAACCTAAAACTTGGTAAAAAGAGCTACTTGATATACAGATCGGACAACCTGTTCGTCCTAGCGGGCACGGACAGGTACGCCACTAGGGAGGCGGTCAAGGAGTTCGTTGAGGAGGGGTGGCCGAAGAAGCTGTTCAGCGAAGGTGGAACCATTAGGGAGAGCGGGAATTACACCCTCTCAGTTATAAGGAGTGTGGGGTCCTGCAGGGCCGGCTCGTCCGAGGGCTTTCTTGCCTACACGGTGGACGGAGCTGTAAGGATTATATACAGGGAGGGAGCGCCGAATCCGTGCTACAGGCACAGGGTAAAGTCGTTCACAGTAGATCCTGTGAGAAGGGAGGTTCTAATCGAGTTGGAGCTGGTCAGAACGGAACAAATCTGCATTCAATGTCTGGGAAGCGTTGAGACAGTTTTAGAATTGAAGCCAGCTCCTGAGGGGGAGTGGACGATAGTGGTTAACGGATACTCGGCTAAGATCAAGATAGCCGGGTAGAATTTACCGAAGATAAAAGGAAGGACATATCCTCATGAATAATTGACTTTTAAAAGGAAGTAGCGGGATTTTCACACAACCCACCGAGCATAGAATCTAAGATACTGATCTTCTATTTACTAAAACTACGGCGTGCTAAAGAGTAAATTTAATATAAAGCTGCGTCTATTAAATCAATTATAGAAAAATAGCGGTTATTCTCTTTATATTAATCATCCACTCATAAGTTTAAATTTTATACATATTCCTCTGCCTATTGGGACTTTGGTTATGCAGGAGGTTGAGTGCAGAACTACCGAAATGGCTCTGAGGGGAAATTCCATAAAGATGACGAATAAGAATTGAGAAATGCTGGAGTAAGCTCAGGAAAACGATTTATTCACTAAACCGGCCTTTTATTCAGCTACTATTATAAATGCAAGGGGTTCCATTACACGATGGAACATGGTGGTGGGGGCTAAGTTAAGTACCTATAACAAGTGGTTGATCAGGTGTAAGGACTCTGAAACTATCGAGCTATCGGACATGAGCGATGATAACTTGACGGTGCCAAGCGAGCTGGTCAGCGAGCTCATGGTGAACTCCATGAGGGTGATTCACAACTACGAGCTGTTCAACGAGATAATGGCCCCCTGGGGGGAAAACTACCTGGGATACAGCTTCGTCACCATGCTGGGCGAGGTAGGCGGGGAGAAGTTCTGCATGCTTCTCGTGTTCGATAGAGAAGGGGACTTCAAGGTGGTGGCCTCAACGCACGGGAAGAGGACGAGGGAGCTCATTAGTGAGTTAAACAGGTCTTCTGAGGTCAGGCTGGTCATGTCGGTATGACGGTATTACAAATTAACATTCCTGGTAATATTTATTTGTAAGGGGTTCCCTATTCTGGTGTATGCACATACCCGATGGGTTCCTAGACCCCTTGACGGCCTCCCTGCTATATCTGATCTCCCTGTTCTTCCTCTACTTAAGTGCTAGGAGGTACTTCAGGGAGGGTGGAGACGTTTACTACCTCTCAGTGGCGGCGGCCTCGATATTCGCAGCTCAGATGCTGAACTGGCCAATTCCCGGGGGGACTAGCGCCCATTTGGTCGGCGGAGCCTTGGCTGCCATCCTAATAGGGCCCTTCGGCGGGTGCCTGGCCATGTTCATGAACCTGCTGGTGCAATGCCTGCTGATGGGCGATGGCGGCATAACTGCCCTCGGGGCTAACGCCTTCAACATGGCCATTGTAGACGTGTTCGTGGGCTATGCGGCCTATAAGGCCCTGATGAGGCTGACCCACAATAGGTTCCTCTCAGCCTTCGTTGGAGGATGGTTGGGCATCCTCACCGCAGCCCTGGCCTGTGGGGTGGAAATAGGGATCTCATCACAGTTGTTCTCCCTGAACGTGACGGTTCCCGTGATGGCCGTCTGGCACGGCTTGCTGGGCTTGGTCGAGGGGTTGATTACAGCCTCTATTGTAGTACACTTGGACAGGAGGGGGTGGTTCTCACGAGGGCACTTACCCTGATAGTGGCGTTGGTCCTGATAAGCCCGATCTTCGGGGTTATAGGGGCGGAGGCGGTTGGCTACACGGAACCTCTTGAGGTAACCGCTGAAATGATAGGGCTGAAGGAGAAGGTCCTTTGGCCGGGTCTATTCCCGGATTACACAGTATCAGGGCTGCCTGACGTGCTGGGCTACGTGGTGTCTGGCTTAGTGGGGGTAGCCATCCTATTAATGCCCGTCCTGTTGAGGGATAGACTTGGAGCTGATAAAGGCTCTGGGTGATTGGACCGCCTCCCTCTCAGCTTCAACCCCGAGGCTGAAGGTAAAACCCCCCTTCACCCTTCTTGGGACGCTGTTAGCAGTCTCAGCCGTGTCCTTCTCCAGCAACCTTCTGACCTTGGCTGTATCCTCCGCACTTTCCCTAATTATTTTGGGAGAGAGGTCCCAACTTGCGTTAAAGGTATCTACTTTCTGGTTCGCCTTCACCTCAGCTCTGACCCTTTTCAGGCCCGAGAGCTTCCCCGCCCTACCGGCTAGGGTTGCGGCCAGCGTACTTACGCTCAACGCCTGCATAAGCCTGGGCGGACTCCTGCCCCTGATAAGGGACCTGAGGCCACTAGTGGGTGAAGAGCTGTCCAGGGCCCTGAGGGTCATGGTGTTTCAGGTGAGCGAGCAGCTCAGGGGGCTCACAAGCTCTGTCCTCGCCAAGAGGTCCAGGCAGCTGGCTGACGCCAGTATCACGGGAGACTACGGATTCCTAGCCATTGCCGTCACGGACCTGTTCATTAGAGGGCCTAGGAGGGCTAAGGAGCTTGAGTTGGTGATCAAGTCCAGGATGTGGTACAACGAGGTCTGGAACCCCTCCTTTAAGGACACCCTGGCCTTCCTAACTTTGCCAGCTTTGCTCTGGGGGGTCAACCTGTGCTTCAACTGGTGGACGTTTCCCTGAAGTACGGGAGGGTGCTGGCCTTAAAGGAGGTTACCCTGGAGTTTAGAGAAGGGATCACGGTAGTCCTGGGAGCTAACGGGTCTGGCAAGACGACCTTACTCCTCACCTCAGCTGGACTGCTGAGGCCGACTTCGGGTAAAGTCTTACTCGACGGTAAGGATCTATTCTCACTAGGTAGGAAGGTGAGGAAGGAGTTCGGTCTTCTCTTCCAGAACCCCAGGGATCAACTCATAGGTCAAACGGTATACGAGGACGTCTCGTTAGGCCCTAGACAGCTGGGAATAGATGGGGTGGAGGAGGTCATGAGGAGGCTGGGCATATGGGAGCTAAGGGACAGGTCTCCGTTACAGCTAAGCCAAGGCCAGGCCTCCCTAGTTGCCCTGGCAGGCGTACTTTCCTACAATCCAAACTACGTGCTGCTCGATGAGCCAAGCTCTTCCCTGGACTACAGGTCCCTGAACCTGCTGGTAGACGTGCTGGCCGAGCTAAAAGGCAGGGGTAAGGTAGTAGTGGTGGCCACTCAAGACACGGAGTTCGCCAGCTGGGTGGCGGATAGGGTAGTCCTGTTAGACGAAGGGAAGGTGAAGGGGATGGGCGATCCCTCCCTACTAGAAGACCCTGACCTACTCGTGAGCGTGGGGGTGAGGCCCAGATGCCTTGATAGGCGTTAAGAAGGTCTTTATGACGTCAACGCCCTTCATCCTCTCAAGGTCCTTCACCACCTCCCTGACCTCCGACAGAGGGCCTGAGACCATGAGAACCTCAAGGCAACGACCGTTGTCCAGGTGAACGTGGGACGTGGACCTGATCACGTGACCGTGACGGTGTTGGGCGCTCAACATCTGATTGTACACCTGCTCGTGCCTGTATATCAGTGTGAGTGAGCCTATCACGTGAAGGTCCTCATCCCCCATGAGCCAGGCCCTCTCAGCAAGAAACAGAGATATGGCCTCAGCTATTGCCTTAGATCTGCTCTTGATGCCCGTCCTCTCGATGAGCGTATCTAACCCGTCCAGCAGCTCCCTTGGAAGGGAGATAGAGGTCCTAACTATCTCGGCCATCACGTATAAATGATTTTATAATTAAAATAACCATCAACTCGGTAGTGCCTGCTCTGGTACCCTTATTATCTAGGCACTCCCTAAAAGGTGATGGCCCTCGTGATAGACCTCACAACAGATAGGGACTGGAGGAACCTCCTCTCCAAGTTTTCAGAGGAGCTCTCTAAGCTTCCTGAAGTCCTTAAGCTGGTGGCCCTCCCCTCCCCCCGGGACAGGATTTACGGGAGCAACGTGCTGGTGGTGGTCAGGG
>JAOZFG010000020.1 GCA_027491435.1 Thermoproteota archaeon | reverse complement strand
CACATCATCCGGAGACCATTAATAAAGATATTCACCGAGATGTAGAAACGTTTTGGGACGGTTTCAATAAAAAGGAAGGTGAAGAGTTCATCTCACCTCTAAGGGGACGAACTCCTGGTGCATTGGCCCGGTGTAAACGAATCTAGGCCTTATTAGGACGTTCTCCTCCCAGTACTCCAAGACGTGACCTATCCACCCGGCCACCCTTGATATTGCGAATATCGGCGTGAACAGGTCAGTAGGTATGCCTAGCATGTGGTAAACCTGCCCTGAGTAGAAGTCCACGTTCGGGAATATGCCCTTGCCACCCAAGAGCTCTACCATCACCTTCTCCACCTCAAGGGCCGTCTGGAACAGGTTCTCATTGCCAGTCTCCTTGGCTAGCTTCTCGGCGTACTTTTTCAGTATCCTAGCCCTGGGGTCGTAGGCCTTGTAAACCCTGTGACCGAAGCCCATTATCCTCTCCTTCCTTCTAAGCTTTTCCTCCACATACTCTCTGGCCCTGTCGGGGCTTCCTATCTCAAGCAACATCCTCAACGCTGCCT
Source organism: Thermoproteota archaeon (assembly GCA_027491435.1). Classification (GTDB taxonomy): domain Archaea; phylum Korarchaeota; class Korarchaeia; order Korarchaeales; family Korarchaeaceae; genus Korarchaeum. Next base: position 19,394 of record JAOZFG010000020.1, on the reverse strand, counting down.
CATTAGCTCCACCGTGCCAGGGGCCTTTCAAAGTTGAGATCCCAGAGACAACAGAGGAGTAGAGGTCTGACAGCGTTGAAGCGGTCACCATGCAGTTAAAGGTGGAGGCGTTGGCACCGTGGTCAGCGTGCAATATTAGGGCCATATCCATTATCTTGCCCTCCAGCTCGGTGGGCTCCCTGCCCCACATCATGTAGAGGAAGTTCGCGGCGTGGCTCAAGTCTTTCCTGGGATGTACTAGCTCCTTGCCCTCCCTCATCCTGTAGAAGTATGCCACTATGGTCGGCATCTTCGAAGTGATCCTTAAGCCTATCCTGACATTCTCCTCCTTATACTCATTTATCTTGGGACCCCATATCTTGGGAAGGTCCGGATCGAATCCAGATAGGGCCGATACTCCGGTCCTCAAGACGTCCATCGGGTGAGTGTCCTTCGGCAGCTTCGATATTATTTCCACGACCTGCTCAGGTATTTCCCTCTCCTCTGCCATGAAGGTCTTCATATCTTCTAACTCCTTCTTGTTGGGAAGCTTACCGAACCAGAGCAGGTACAGCACCTCCTCATAGCTGGCCTTTTCGGCTAGATCTTCTATGGCATAACCCCTATAGATCAGCTTACCAGCCGCACCGTCAATATAGCTTAGGGAGCTTTTGGCAACGTATATGCCTCTCAAACCTATGTGAAGGGGCACCTCTGACAATCAGCTCACCCTCTCTATTTTAATTCTCGATATAATATAACCGTTAACTTTGCTCCCCATCCTTCCCATGAGCGGCTCCAAGCTGTTCCAGTATCTTATCAACTATCTCCTGGAAGGCCTTACCAACCTCGCTATCTGGCCTATTAAGGGCTACAGGTATTCCTAGATCGGTGAGTTTAGCAACCTCAGGATCCATTGGAACCTCAGCCAGGAAGGGGACGTTCTCTTCCTCAGCCAACTTCTTACCCCCATTAGAGCCGAAGATCCTCACTATATCTCCGTTAGGGCATCTTAGGTAACTCATGTTCTCTACTATGCCCAGCACCTTGACGTCCATCTTCCTGGCCATGTGCACTGCCCTCCTGACGTCCATCAGCGCCACCTCTTGCGGGGTTGTGACTATGACCACCCCGTCAAGGGGGATGAGCTGCATTACGCTGAGAGGTTCATCTCCTGTCCCAGGAGGAAGATCCACAACAAGCCAGTCTAGGTCACCCCACTCAACGCTGTTCAGCACCTCTTGAATGAACTTATTCTTGAGAGGGCCTCTCCATATGACCGGATCCCCTTCCCTTATCATTAAGCCCATCGATATTACTTTTATTCCGTTGGGGCCCTCCGCAGGTATTATGCTGTCCCCTGAAGCGTATATTGGCACTTTAAGCATGCCTAAGGCTTTGGGAACGTTTGGGCCGGTTATGTCGGAGTCGAATATGCCTACCGAATACCCTCTCCTGGAGAGCTCTGCAGCTATGTTGACCGCTACGGTGGTCTTTCCAACCCCTCCTTTTCCACTCATCACGGCTATCTTCCACCTTATCTTCTTTATCCTCTCAGGAGGCTGGGGAATCCCGGGTACGGCGGTAGGTTTAAACTGAGCCTGTATTGGCATAGTATCCCTTGTTGCCTGGAGGAACTCCGTAAAAAAGTAAAGGCTAGTATGAAAGGTATCTCAAGGGTGCGTAAGGGTAGAGCCTTCCGGCCCTCCTCCTAATGCCTATTGATACGAGGTCCCCGTGCCTGAGGGGGTAATCCACGACCCTCTTCCACTCCCCCCTGAAGATCCAGACGCCTGCAGGCGACCCCTTGTCGCTTATCCAGTACTCGCCACCCACCTTGACGACCTCTATCCACTCGTATGGGGGCCCTCTAGGGATTAACCTCTTACCTCCGAATTCGTAAAGCTCTACGTCAGCCCTTCCAGTACCCCCTTGGGTCCTAGACCTGGCTATTATCAGTCTATCCCTGCCCTCCAGCAGGATTACCCTACCTCCGGCTATGAGCCTCGGCCCTTCTTGTCTAGGTATTTTTAGGCCCATTAAAGCCATTTCCATCTCTTTGACGCTGTGGAACCTCTTCCAAGGGTTTGGGTTAAGGGCCCTCCTTATCACCTCGGAGACCTGATCTGGAATAGTAGAGGGCACGTCTTCAGGGGTTAGGGGCTCAACAGGGTCAATACCTGATAGTAGGTAGAGTAGAAGGACTCCCACTGAGTATATATCAGCCTCGACCGACACTTGACCTTCCATAAACTCAGGGGAGCTCCACCCAGGCGTTCCTGCTAGGGACTCGGAGCCAGCCCTCTTGGCTGACCCCATATCTATTAGAACAGGCACCAGGGGCTTGGGCATCATTATGTTATTTGGCTTGACGTCCCCGTGGACCACCCCCAAGGAGTGCATTCTGTTTAAGGCCGACAGAACGCCCAGAACTATCCTTATCGCCTCCTCCTTACGGGCCCTCCTCCTAGCATAAACCTTGTCAAGCTGAGGGCCCGGAACGTACTCCTGCACCAGCGCCGGATAGCTCGGTACCCAATCTATGAAGGCCACTATATTCTCATGAGGCTTCGGCGTAGATATGGCCTTAAGAATGCTGGCCTCCTCCCTAATTATCTCGAAGGAGAGTGGCACCTCAGACTTAGGCGTCTTCACAACTACCATGCCGTCCCTGCTCTTAGCTAGGTAAACCTTGGAGAAGCCCCCCTCAGCTATTTTCTTCACTATTTGGTACTTGCCCCGCCTCCCCTTGAGGATCATATGGAGGGAACACCTAGCTCCCTTCCGCTTACGAACTTAAGCTTGATTACCTCGGCCACGTCGATGACGCTTCCTTCCCTGAGCGGGTATTCTTCTCCGGGATCGAGGAGCTTCCCATCCACCCAGGTGCCGTTGGTGCTGTTCAGGTCCTTTATTACGTAACCTTTGGGGGTCTGCCTTATCTCGAAGTGCCTCCTGGAGATGTACTGCAACTCCTCATCAGGTATAAGGCCAGCGAAGTCTTTCCTGCCGAACACAGTAACTCTGGAGAGAGGGAACTTCGTGCCTCTTGGGCCTATTAAGTGGGCCCCCTCGCTTTCCCTGGGCGCGTATTCCCTCCTAGCCTCTCTTGGCCTGGGAACTTCCCATTCCTCCCTGACCCTCCTAATCCTCCTTGGCTCATACACGGTTTCCTCCTCGTAGTACCCCTCTAACTCCCTCTCGTACCTGTACTCATCATCGTACCTTAGCTCCTCGTACTCCGGCCTCCTCCTGACCCTTCTAGGCCTCTCATACTCCTCCTCATACTCCTCATAACCCCCTGGAGCCCCCTCAGGAGCCCCCTGCATGATCTGTCTTAACCCCATTATCAGGAGTATGTAGGCCACTAATGAGAGGACAGGAACTGGAACGAATCTTACTGTAGCTAGGCTGTCCACCACAGGCCCCAAGACCGTGAGGATTCCCCCGAACTTCACGTAGTTCACGTAGGTTATGCTGCCCAAGGTGTAATAGCCGTAGGCCACAAAGAGCCAGACGGCTAGGGCGCTGAGCCCCGCTATTATAAGTAGAGGCGATGAAGCCACTAAGATTGTAAGGACCTGATCTGGCTTACCACTAGTCAACGCAGAGAAGTTAAGGGCCGCAAATCCCACCACGGATAGCACAGATAGGAGGATCCCGTACTTGATCACCTTGGCCACCTTACAGAACAGATCGTGCCTGAAGTCTATACAGGTCTCAGACCATCCCTTATAAAGGAAGAAGATTGCCGCTGCCCCTAGAACCACTTCCACCAGGGCCACTGCTCCCAGTGTTGCAAGCAAGGTTATTAGGACCATTGGGCTACCCGAACCGCCCTGTAACGCCGATATTACCATCAAGTAGGGGAGGATAGTTGCAATTAGGGAGGTCACTGAGGAATAAAGCAAGAACTTTACCCCGTAAGGCCCATCAGATCCTTCCATTCTAAACACCTTTTGATATGTTCGCCACCAGGGCTTTATTAAAGGCGAGTATGTCCTGTGGGGATATCTTTATCAAGGTGAACTCGTCGCCCCCACCTCCTATCACGTACTCGTGATCTAAGACCCCGTAGTCTACAACTGTGAGGAGGCCGTGGCAGACGGGAGGGACTCCGCCTACTGGGTAGCCAGTCAGCTCCTTCACTTCATCTGGCTTCGCCTGCCTCAGCCTCACCCCCAGTAAAGAGGATAGCTTCTCCAAGTCCACGGTCCTGTCGCCTGTGACTATCGCTGCCACTCCTCCCAGGCTCTCTGAGTAGAGCACCACCGTCTTAACTATCCTGTTTATTGGTTCCCTAGTTAGCTGTGAGGCCTCCTTAACTGTTTTAACTCTACCTCCTGGGCTTATTAGCTCGAACCTATTCAGGCAGTTCCCTATAAGCATCCCCAGACTTAGGATCAAGGAAATCTTTAAGGATGTTGTCTGGGATCGAACAGCATGCGTCCACTAGCTTTAGGTCGAGGGAGCTATGGGGGTTGGCTATCCTGTCCACGTAGCTTATAACCCGCCTGTCCAGCTGTTTCTTAATTCTTGGGGGCCTCATACAGCCTAAGCTTACCTTGGAGAATGTGGACACCTCCTTAACTTGATCGACAAGTTCGCTTATCGGGGGCAGGGGATGGCCCCAGAAGGGGGTTCCCGGCGTGGGTATGAAAACGAGGACGACTAACCTCTCAAACCCCTTCTCTCTAACGAAAGATCTCAGTTCATCCATCCACTCAGGGTCGTCCCCTGGAATCCCCAAGGTTATGTGTGGAGCCACTTGAATTCCTGCTTCCTTCAGGCTATCTAAGCTCTCCAGGTACTTGTCCTTGCCCACTCTAAGTCCCTTGATCCTCCTTATGACATCATCGTTCAGGTAAAGCTCAAAGTCGGCCATATCAACGCCTGCATCCCTCAAGTCGGTGGCGTCGTCGGCGTCGACCAGTCCCGTGTGAACGCTGATGAAATACCCCATTTCCTTGACCCTCCTGATGGCCCAAAGGAACCTCCTAAAGGGGAGCTTGCCGCTAGGGCTCAAACCCCCGCTTATCAGGATGCCCTTACTCCCCCTTCTCCTGGCCTCCCTTGCGAATTCCACCAAGGAGTCGGGAGTAGGGGTTGGCTTCATCCCTTTAAGCCACCTTCCCCTGCACATGGGACAGTTCAAGGGACAAACAGCTCCAGTTATTGAGACCTCAACGAACTTCCTCCTTGGGGAGAACCCTAGAGTTAATGAAGCCAATTAGCTCCTCCCTCACCTTCTCCCAATCTTTATTCAGCCGATCCATAGATGGGTAGTTGTACAGAGTTGAATCAACGGGCCTCTCATTGTAAAAGGGCCTGTTACAGCCGGGACATCCGCTCGTGAGGAATGCTTCCTTGTAGGAGTCAGGATCCTCCTTAGGTATTCTTAGCGGGTTCCATCCCATGTGAAGGAAGTACCTGTAAGCTTGAAGGTAGCGATAATACCCCTTATCCGGCCCCTTACCCCTCCTAGGGTTTATGGGGGTATAAGCGAAGAGGGCGACGCCAGCCCCCATCCTGTAGGCCAGCCTCATGGTGAAGAGGGCTTCCTTGAGCGTCTCACCAAGGCCTGCTATCAGGTGCACTAGCACGTTTCCCTTACCGTACACTGCCACTCCCCACTCCACGAACTTCAGGTAAGATTTCCAAGACCCTGGCTTCCTCACTTGCCTGAAAATTCTGGGGGACATGGCGTCTAAGCCAACACCTAGCTTGTCAGAGACCTCGTAAACCTTCTCCAATTTATCGCGGGAGACCGGGTTTATGGACACGGAGACCGGACCATCTAATGACTTAGCTACCTCTATAACTTCCTCCCAAAAGCGTCCCTTGAGTATGCCTTGGATGCAGTACCTCTCAAAGCCCTTTATCAGCAAGAGGGAGTTCAAGCCGACCTTCGGCCACCTGACCCTAGAAAGGAACTCGGAACCTGACTTCAACGGGCAAAAAGTACAGTTACCGGAGCACTTACCGTCAAGAAGCAGGTATGCTGTTGTAGGCTCTTCATCAAGCCTTCCCGAGGCCAATCCAGCCTTGATCAACGTGCCTATCGATGCCCTAACCCCTTTCATCTCCTTACACAATCGGTCTACATTTTTAATTTTCACTAGAACGCGTGAAGGGGTGCAAAAAGGATGATGGGAGGATGGACCGGCAGGATCCTCCGGGTCGACTTAACCCGGAGAAAGACCTTCGTCGAGGAGTTAAGCCCTAAAATGGCCGTTGACTTCTTGGGTGGGAGGGGCTTTGCTGTCAAAATACTGTGGGACGAGTTAAAGCCCGGCACTGATCCCCTGTCGCCGGACAACCTGCTCATATTTGCTACAGGCCCTCTAACCGGGCTCCCCTTACCTAGTAGCGGTAAGATGGTTGTGGCGGCCAAGTCTCCCCTAACCGGCGGGTATGGAGACGGCAACATAGGAACTAGGGCTTCCGTTCAACTCAAGAAGGCAGGTTATGATGCTATTGTTTTCTCTGGTAGGGCTGACAGCCCTGTAATGCTCGTGATAAACGATGATGACGTCCAAATAAAGGACGCTAAGGACTTGTGGGGGAGGGACACCTTTGAAGTTCAGGATATACTGGAGTCGGAGTACGGGAAGAACTCTGGGGTCTTAACGATAGGACAGGCCGGAGAGAACTTGGTCAACCTAGCGGTCATAAACTCCGAGAAGGGGAGGGCAGGAGGGAGGCCGGGCATAGGAGCTGTCATGGGTTCTAAGAACCTGAAGGCCGTGGTTATAAACGGCAGCAAGGACATACCGGTTAACGACAGGGAGGAGCTGCTCAAGCTGGGGGCTGAGGGCTTCAAGGACATAAGGGCCAAGGACGGCTACGACTTTTGGCTAAGGCAAGGAACCATGATGACCGTCGAGTGGGCCCAGGAGGCAAGCGTCCTCCCGGCGTATAACTTCAGGGAGGGGGTCTTCGACGGGTTCGATAAGATAGGAGGAAACGCCATGGAGAAGATCTACAAGGTCGGGCAGAAGGGCTGCCCCAACTGCAACATGCCGTGTGGTAACCTGAACGAGATAAAGGAAGGGCCTTACAAGGGGAGAATAGTCGAGATAGATTATGAGAACGTGGGCATGCTCGGCTCCAACCTAGGGATAGACGATATGAACTGGGTGATGGCCCTCAACCTGTACGCTGATGAGGTGGGCATAGACACCATAGGCCTCGGGTCCATCCTGGCCTTCGCCACTGAGGCCATGGAGAAGGGATTCCTCTCAACTGACAAGACTGGAGGGATAAAGCTGGAGTGGGGCAACGGTCAGGCCATGATGGAGATGGCAGAGAAAATAGTGAAGAGGGAGGACTTCGGCAAGGTCTTAGCCATGGGACACGAGGCTGTTGTCACCGAGTTAGGTAAGGAGACTGAGATGTTCGCCATTCACGCCAAAAACCTTCCAGTGTCTGCATACGACTGTCACGCTGCTCCTGGAATGGCTTTAGCTTATGGAACCAGCCCCATAGGGGCTCACCATAAGGACGCCTGGTTCATATCCCTCGAGGTCAAGATGGGCAGGGACTCGATAACTAAGGAGAAGCCTGAGAAGCTCGTGTGGATGCAGAACGTTAGAGGTGGGTTCTTCGAGAACGCTGTGGCCTGCAGGTTGCCTTGGATAGAGCTAGGATTTGACCTAGAGTGGTACACTAAGTTCCTTAAGGCGGCCACCGGCTTAGAGTTCACGTGGAACGACCTGCACAACATAGCCAACAGGACTTACGCCCTGATAAGGGCTTTCTGGATAAGGGAGAAAGGTGGCTGGTCTAGGAAGATGGACTATCCGCCGATAAGGTGGTTTGAAGAGCCTCTCACCAAGGGCCCGCTGGCCGGGACCAAGCTGAGCTATGAAGGTTATGAGAAGCTCTTAGACTGGTATTACGAGATAAGGGGATGGGACAGGGAAGGGGTTCCAACCAGACAGACCTTGAAGGACCTGAAGCTAGACTACGTGATCCCAGTCCTGGAGAAGTACGTGACCCTTCACTAACCTTTTTCTCACCCTAGCGTAGTTAGAGCCTAAGATTCCCAAGGCCAGGGGCGGCCACCACCTCCTCCTGATCTTTATAGGCCTCCTTAGGTCGCCACCCTCTATGAAGGTAGCTACTTTTCCTAGTTCTATTAAAGTGTGGGCGTCGCTTCCTCCCACCATAGGTTTTTTCAACTTCTCTGCGAATCTAAGCGCTTTCTCGTTGTCAGAATGGAAGGATCTCCCGTTGACCACCTCTATCAAGTCCACCTTATCAGCTACTTTAAGCAAGATAGGCCCTAGCCCCTTCCTCCTCGTGTCAAATGGATGAGGCGCCAGCACCAAACCCCCTTGCTCCTTTATTAAATCTATAGTCTCCTCAACTGGCCTGTGAGGGGGCACTAGCTCCGTGATGTTCAGCGCTATGACCTCCCCACTGTCTGTCATAACCTCCTCTCCGACTAGAACCTTCACATCGTACCTCTTAGCTTCCTTATAGGTGAACAGGGCTCCCTCTATTTCATTGTGATCTGTCACAGCAAATCCGTCCAGCCCTGCTCTCTTAGCCTTTTTCAGCAACTTCACAGGCTCATTCAGGGAATCCTTAGACCACTTGGTGTGTACGTGAAGGTCAAACCACATGAACTACACCGTGTACTCCACACCAGACCTGTTAGACTTGTCGGGCGGCTGAGGGAGCGGTATGGGGGGTGGAATACCCACCGACCGACTGGCTATCACGGCTTCGCTTATCCCAACGGTTAATGCGGCGTTCACAACCTCCTGGGGATGTTTACCTGAATTTCCCTCCCTTATTACTTTATCTAGCTCTTTGGGATCACCTTTCAACATTATAAGCCCCTCTATGGCTATTCTACCAACTGGAGGCTGGTAGGAGACGTCAAGTATGAACTTTCCCTCGGCCCTATCGTCCACCCTCTTCATAGTCTTTATGCTTAAGTTGAGGGAAACCCCGTAACCCTGGGGAAGGGGCTCATCGACTTCCCACAGGCGTTCCGCCGTCACCCTCGTTACTCTCACTAGAACTTGCAACATGTCCACCACTCTTCCTCTTCAGCTCCTCAACTCTAGCTTTTAACCTCTCCTCTTCTAACCTGAGCACGTCTATCCTCGCCTTCCTATCGCTTATCTCCAGGTCTAACCTCCTTATTATGTCGTCCCTGCTTACTAGATCCTGTAGGAGGCTCAGCGTCTTCTTCATCACATCATTTATATCCTTAAGCTCAGCGGTTATCCTCTCTTCTTTTAAGATGGACTCCCTCACATCCTTAACTAGAGGAAAGAGGGTGTTCTTAAGCTCTTCTATGAGCTCAAACACCTTCTCCGAAATTATCTTTATTTCATTCACTAGAGAGGCCCTGAGACCCCTTAGCTCCTCCACCTCATTGACTAAGACGTCCCTAACCCTCTTAGCTGAGGCAAGCTCGTTAGTAATCCTGTCTATCTCCTCCTCTAGTTCCTTCTTCTTACGGGTCAGGAAGTTTATCTTAGACTCCACTTCCTTTATCTCCGCGAATAAGTTCTCCCTCTTAGTCATTAAAGTGTTCAGTTCTGCCCTTATCCTCTCCCTCCCCTCCTTCATCGCCATCAAGTCCTTCTCTAGCTCCCCTATCTCAGCCTTCAGGACCTCCAACCTGCTCTCCTTACTGCTTATCTCAGACTTGAGCCTAGCCTCTTCCTCCCTCAAGTAGACTAGCTCCTTGCGGGCCGCCTCTATCTTATCGTTTAACAGCTTTAGATCAGAGCTGAGCTTCTTTACATCGTCTCTTAAGGCTCTTACTTGCTCCTCCAGGCTCTCTTTCTCTTGAAGAAGCTCTTCTATGTTGCTTTCCTCATCCTCTGGATTCATTATGTTTAGCGTGGAGTGTTAATCTAATAAAGTTCCGTGGAGGTGGTGGAGTGTAAGGAAAGGTGTGGCCGATGACCGGTAAGGGGCTGACGTTAACTACAATCATGGTAGCCCTGGCCCCTCTGCTGCTCCTTAGGTCGGGAGCCTTCAACGTCGTCCTGTTTATAACGCCAGTGTTGGCGGTCTACCTTCTGTTAGAGGACTTTGAGAGGAGAGTTAGATTACCGGCATTTCAGATAGTGGCAGTCGTGCTCTTATTGTCTACTACCATAGCGTTATTTGGCCCTCCTTCAGCCTCTCTGGTTGGCTCTCTAGTGATGATACCCCTGCTGGGGATGGTCTTAGGGTATAGAGAAGGGAAAAGCCTAGTGGAGGTGCTGGCTCACTCCTCCATATTCGGGATAGCGATAACAGTAGCGCTATTGCTGCTGTCCGTCTACATCAGCGAGTTATTCACCTACCTGATTTACTTGGTAGCCGTTCTATCAGCCGTTTACTTGTTAGTGAGAACTAGAAGTAGGAAGGTTGAGGTCACCATAGACAGCTACTTTCTACTCTTTTTGGTTGTATCCGCCTTCTACTTAACTGAGCTGATAGCCGTCTCACATACTTACTTCAGGCAGACCATGAACGACATAGTTAGACACATGTTTTACGCCAGAGTTCTGATTCAGGACCCGGGTAGGTACCTCTACGCATATTACGTGGGCTATCACTCCCTGCTTGGAGCCCTTATAGTCCTAAGCAAGGAGTTTCCACTAAACGTGGCCTTAGCATCTTCAGCATTTAGCTTCCTATCCGCCTTCCTAATATATGCATCTCTATCCAGATTTGAAGAGAAGAAATTTGCCTTTTTTACCTGGAGTTTGCTAGTGAGTTTAACATGGATATTGGCGCCCCTTTACGGAACTAGCTATGAAGGGCTGGCGAAGCTATCGTTAGTCGGGTACTACTCGCTTACGTGGTCGCACCCTATGTTCTTCTGGGGAATGCCACAGGTCCTGGTTTTGGGCCTTATGTTCACAACGCTAACGACAAGAGATCCGGGGTTTAAAGAGAGCTTGCTAATGCCTATGGCAGCCTTGACTTTGATCTCATTGATGCACCTTCCAGAAGGCGTAATGTTAGCTGGGTTAATAGCTTTCAGGCCCTTACTTAAGAGAGATGGTTTGAATAAGCAACTCTCCTTGGCAGCCGTGGTTGCAGGCGCCATGGCATTAGCGGTATACCTCCTCATACTCAAGAGGCTTTCCCCCGTAAACCTAGTATCTTTACTCTCTATAACCGCTAGCGGAGCGCTGGGGCTCATCCTACTCAAGCTGAATTGGTCTTTGGAGAAGGTTAACCTAAAGAGTATCCCCGTCAAGAGCTTAGCCGCAGCAACCTACCTTGCTGGAATAGCAGTGTGGCTGTTGAATTTTGGTAGTATAGATGTCAAGTCATTATTTAATATAGGGTATGTTCCGTGGTTTTATTACCCAGTTCTCTTAGGTGTAGCTGGGATTTTAGCTATCCTCTCGCCGAGCTGGAGGGAGTTCTCCGACCTGTTCCTGCTGGCTCTGATGGCTTTCACAGCGGGCAAGGTGGCATCTTTGATCAAGCTCTCTGGGGTCTCGTTGCCCTACTGGGAGTACAGAGTAATTCCAGTAATTGCCCTCGCCTTATCGCTACCAGCGTCTGCCTACGTTAAGAAGGTCTCTGAGGGGAGAGGTAAGCTCTCCTCCGTAGCCTTAATTGGCATAGTTCTCCTCGGATATCCTTCCCTAGCTCTCAGCTTCCAGAGGTGGTATGACGTGGCGCACAGCAACAAGTACCAACCGTTAACCTTAGAAGAGGGTGACGTGTTGTTCTTAAGCGGGAAAGACATCAAGTCCAGGACTTTGGCCTTCGCCTACAAGTCGGCCATGGCAGTGGCCCTGAACACCGCTCACGTGGTGAGGGGAGTTCCCCCTTGGTACTCTAACGGCCCTGAGGTGGCTAATTACTACATGTACCACTTCAATGTGAGTAATGTCTTCTTCTCAGAAATCGACCGTAAGTTAGCTAGGGACGAGAACCTCTCGAGCTACTTGCTAATGATGTATAACCAGAGGGGAGAGGTTCCTTCCCTGGAAAGGGCTCATCCATCTCGTGTGGTCTTAAATTCCACGCTCGCGGTGATATTTCCTTCGGACGTCCACTACTACAGGAAGGCCGTGGTCCTGTATCACCTCATAGGGGAGAGGCTACCCCCTCACGTGACTTACATGAGCTACGACCCTAGCGCCCCAGCGGACGGGTTGTACATAGGACCCCCGTCTAACGTGACCTTCATCAATGAGAGCCTGCCCGACACGCCATGGGATCTGAGGTGGTTGCTCATAACGGGGAATTTCTCAGAAGGACTCTCCGTTAAGGGCGGAAAGGGCTTAGCTATATCCACCTACGAGTTAGATCAGGGCTCCTTTAGCGTGAAATTCTGTCCGACTATCCCTGAGGGGTCAGTAGGCCTAATATACAACTTCAAGAACTTGAAAAATTACTACGTGGCTAGGTACGAGTTTAGGGGGGTGCTGACTCTACTTAGGGTGGCGGGAGGCGTAGCTAGGCCCTTAGGGATCTACAAGGCCCCAACCACTGAGAATTGCGTTAACCTGACTCTGAACCTGGAGAACGGCAGTAGCTTCTTACTGGTCAACGGGTTAAAGTACCCAGTTAAGGTAGGGGAGAAGCTAGGCCTGTTAGGCGTTGAAACTTACGGATTTAGGGGTAAAATTTCTGGAAACGTGCACGGCGTCCACTCGCTAAAGTGGAACCCCCCACCCGGAGCTAACCTACTGAACCTTGAGGATGAACGATTAAGCTACATCTTAGATAGGGCCGTGAGGGACGTCTCATCAACCGAGGTGAGCAACCTTAGCATCCCAGGGCTATCTTCTCAGCCCCTCCCGTCCAAACCGCCAAATTACGTGGCTCTGAAGATGATGGTAGAGGGTGACGTGAAGCTGACAGGTTACCTGGTCAAGTACATAAGCTTGAAAGGGGAGGAGAAACTCGTTGGGAGACACGTCACGCTCACCCCAGAGAGGATTTACTTCCTGGGAGGAAAGGGCTTCTACGTGTACCTCGGGGTGGAGGGGAAAGAAGGCAACGGGACCTACGTTTTCAGAGTTCCTGTCAACATAAAGTTCTCCGGAAGCGGTTTCATCTACGGTCATCCGTTCAGGAGAGTGTTCGTGGAGAGGTTGAGCAAAATTAACATCCTGGGCGGCCGCATTACGATACTCATGGCAGACAAGTCATCCCTGCTAAGGATTAACGTTAGGAGGGCGGTCGGAACTACAAAGCTGCCTATCGATGAGGTTCCCTACGCCTTAGAGGGATTAGCTATCGCCTTCCTGATCTTCCTGACCATCAGAAGGCTCCTTCCTGAGGGATAAAACGACTTTCTCCTTTATTTCTGCTAACTCCTCCCTAATTTTCGACAGGGAGTAGAGCTGAAATGCCCCTAAAATCGATAGTATGCCCGCCACGTAGCCTCCTAGCGAGATCAAGGCCATTGGAACGCTGAAGTATTTGGTGCTCAGGTAAAGGTCTAGCGCCCACCACGTGAAGAAGAATCCCAAGGACATTAGAGCTATCCCCAGGGTCCCTAAGACCTTTAAGGGCTTCTCCAGGAGAGCTATCTTTAAGATCATTGCCACTAGCTCCGAGAAGTGCATCACAGGATTTCTAGAAGGTTTAGCTCCCTTGTAGTAGACCGTTATGGGTACCTCCTTGACCTTAAGGCCTTCCCTGCTCACCTCCTTCAGTATGCCAAGGCTGACGCCCATGCCCGTTTCAGCGGCCCTTATAGCGACTTCTAAGGCCCTCTTGGAGTAAGCTCTCATGCCGCTCTGAGTGTCCCTAGCCTCAACTCCTGTAACCTTAGAACCCAGCAGGTTGAGGAACTTCAACGCCAACTTCCTGGCCAGGGAAATGCCCGGGGTCCTGCTGCCGACCACGAACCTTGAACCTATAACCAAGTCGGCTTCTCCCCTGAGTATGGGTTCTATAAGGCTGGGGATAGCATCCGGATCGTGTTGACCGTCAGCGTCCAGGGTGACGGCCACTTCAGCGTCGAGCTTGAGGGCTTCCCAGAAGAGGGTCTTTAGGGCCGCTCCATACCCCCTGTTCTCCTCGTGCCTTATCACGATAGCGCCTAGCCTCTTGGCCACCTCGGCAGTGTTGTCAGTAGAGCCGTCGTCACAGACTATGACTCTGTCCACGTGTTTTTGGGCCTTAAGGATGACTGGGGCTATCTTCCCTTCCTCCATATACGCTGGTATCAGAGCCACCTTCAATTCAGGACACCTCCTAGAGGATCCTCGAAATAAATCAACCCACTGGCAAGGTGAGTGCTAAAAGCGTAACGTAGAGGACTCCTCCCAACGTTTTTCTCCCCCTAGAGGTGGACGTGTACTCGTCTAGAGGAGGAGGATGCCCCATCATGCCGTTAAACAACAACAGAAAGGCTCCCAGAAATGGATTTATCAAGAACCCCAAAAGGACAGCTAGCCAGCTTATGACTCCGTATTTGTCCTTACCGACTAGAGAGTAAACCACGTGACCTCCGTCAAGCTGAGACACCGGCAACAAGTTCAGGAAGGTTATCAGAAGCACTAATGCTCCAGCCACCCCTAAAGGCGATAGGAGTATCACCTCATGAGTTAAACCGCCAAAAGGTATAAGGGCTAGCGGTATAGGCATATGAGAGGCTTTACTAGATATCCTCGCTACAGCTTCAGGAGGCAACCTTATAGAGGTCTGCATCCCCACTATCCCGACTAATAAGCCTGGAACGAACCCGGCTAACGGCCCGGAAATTCCTAGGTCGAAGAGCTCATCCTTGTTTATCACAGGCTTCCTACTGGAAATTATCGCTCCGAAAGTCCCGAACCCCAGCGGAGCTGGTGGCGCTGGTATAAACGTTGGAAATTCCCACTCACCACCCCACTTCCTGCTGGCTAGCATGTGACCTAGCTCATGAACCGTTAACGGTAAGAGGAGGGCCATCGCGTGGATTACAGCCATACTCAGCGGGTCAAAGGGGTCGGGAATTCCTAGCTCCTTAGTAAGGCTTAGGGTTCCCCAGCTTATACTCCAACCAGATAGTAGAACTGTAATTACCGTCAAGGCAAACAACGCTAATTTCCTGATCTTATAGCCTTTAGGGTTAGACGCAGGTGCTCTATACACGTCCAGCCTGAGGTATTCGCCGCTCTTATATAGTTTAGGCACCAATCCCTCCTTGAGGAGTTGAATTGCCAGCTCTCTAAAGCCTTCTCTCGTCTTATCGTGCGGTAGAAGTGGTAAAATGAAGGATACGCCCCCTGGAGTAGAGTACACGTCGACTACTGGAAAGGCCTCCTGCACTTTATCGACCACGTACTCCAAGTTCATCAGGAAGGTTACCAAGATGAGTTTAAAACATCACCTGACAACTTTCCCCTGATGAGTTACATAGTAAGGAAGTTCAGGCCTGAGGATCTCCAGCAGGTGGAGAGGATAAACAGAGTATTTCTACCAGAGAACTACCCGTCAACTTTCTTCTTGGAGAACTACAGGAGATTTCCTGACGCTTTTCTAGTTGCTGAGTCCGAATCAGGAAATGTAGTGGGCTACATCATGTGTAGAGTTGAGTACTACCCGGTAAGCGGCAGGACCCTCTTCTTAGGCCACGTGCTCTCAATAGCTGTAGCGAAGAAGCACAGGAGAAGGGGTATTGGAGAGGCCCTCATGAAGGAGGCGGAGAGGGGACTGAAGAGGTACGGATCTCATCTAGTCTACTTGGAGGTCAGGGTGTCAAACGAGCCCGCGATAAAGTTATACGAGAAGCTAAACTACGGGGTACTAGGGGTGATACCCAGGTACTACCACGACGGCGAGGACGCCTACCTCATGTACAAGTTGTTCAGACAAGTTTCTGACGAGGAGATCGAGAGCTCCCTAGGGTGGAGGGTGAGGCCCCTTGACAAGAAGGTTAGACCTCAGGGGTAGGAAGTCCCCCTACCCCATAGTTAGGATAGCCAAGGTCGTCATGAAGGGCTCCCCTGGGGACAGGTTTGAGTTCTTGGTGAGCGATAAGGCGTCTGTTGATGACGTCTACGGCTGGGTAGAGAGGACAGGTAACGTTTTAAGGAGGGTAGACAAGAAGGATGGATATTGGGTTATAGAGATAGAGAGGAGATGAAGATGAAAGTTAAGGACCCCTCTCTGGCTCCACAGGGGAGGCTTCAGATAGAATGGGCTGAAGCTCATATGCCAGTCCTGATGAAGATAAGAGAGAGGTTCTCTAAGGAGAAACCTTTAAAGGACATTAAAGTGGCTGCCAGCTTACATGTAACCAAGGAGACCGCTGTCCTGGTCAGGACGCTAAAGGCAGGTGGGGCTGAAGTTTATCTGGCTCCCAGCAATCCCTTATCAACGCAGGATGACGTGGCTGCTGCTTTAGCAGAGTTTGGAATAGAGGTTTATGCCTGGAGGGGCATGAGCCCTGAGGAGTATGAGTGGGCCCTTGGCAAGGTTCTGGAGTCTGGCCCCAATATAACTATGGACGATGGCGGGGACTTAACTGTAATGGCTCACGAAAGGGGGGTGGCCAGCTCCGTTAGGGGTGGGACTGAGGAGACGACCACCGGGGTGATAAGGATAAGGGCCCTAGAGAAGGAGGGAATCCTAAAGTACCCAGTCATAGCCGTCAACAACGCCGAAACTAAGTGGAACTTTGACAACGTGTACGGGACTGGACAGAGCACCATAGATGGCATACTAAGGGCTACCAACGTGATGATAGCCGGTAAGTGGTTTGTGGTGGCTGGCTACGGTCACGTGGGAAGGGGAATAGCTGCAAGGGCCAGAGGTATGGGGGCCAAGGTAATAGTCACCGAGGTCGATCCCATAAGGGCCCTCATGGCGGTGATGGACGGCTTCTTAGTGATGCCCATGAAGGAGGCTGCCAAAATAGGAGACATATTCGTGACCGCAACCGGAAATAGGGACGTCATAACGGCCGAACACGTTAGCTTGATGAAAGATGGAGCCATATTAGCTAACGCTGGTCATTTCAACGTAGAGATATCGGTCAAGGACCTGGACCTGATGGCGATGAGTAAGAGGGAGATAAGGAAGAGCGTGATGGAGTATACCCTCCCTAACGGCAGGAGGGTCTATCTGCTCGCTGAGGGAAGGCTTGTTAACCTGGTAGCTGCTGAGGGGCATCCTAGTGAAGTCATGGACATGAGCTTCGCAAACCAAGCTTTAGCCGTAGAGCTGTTAGTCAATGATGGCGAGAAGCTTCCGCCTAAAGTTCACCAGGTTCCCAGGGAGGTGGATGAGAGGGTCGCCTCCCTTAAGCTTGAGAGCATGGGCGTGAGCATAGATACTTTGACTGATGAGCAGAGAAAGTACCTGGAGAGCTGGCGGTTAGAATGATGGAGCTCCCTCTTGGGGCCTTAAGGGTAAGGGGGTGGAGTAAGGGATGCGATCTCTGCTGGAAGGGGGGCAAGTTAGTCCTCTTCATCACGGGGGAGTGTCCCCTTTACGAAACCTGCCCCTACTGCACGATATCCGAGTGGAGGAGGAATAGAGACGTCATTTTCGCTAACGAGAGGATGATCAGCTCTGAGGAAGAGATCTTGCAGGAAGCTCAACTCATGAGGGCTTTAGGAGCAGGTATAACAGGTGGTGAACCATCTTTAAAGGCTGAAAGGGCTGCTAAATACGCTAAGCTGTTAAAGGAGAGGTTTGGCCCTGAATTTCACATACACCTCTATACCAACTCCTTAGGAATCAACGAGAAAACCCTCAAGGTGCTTAGGGAAGGTGGGGTGGACGAGATAAGGTTCCACACGTGGGACAAGAGGAACTGGGATAAGATGAAGTTAGCCCTTGACTACGGTTTCGTGGTAGGTGCTGAGATGCCCTCAATTCCAGGAAAGCAATGGGAGAACCGGCTTAGGGAGCTGGTCCTATTTCTGGACAAGATAGGCGCGGAGTTCATCAACCTGAACGAGCTGGAGTTCACTCCGTCCAACAGGGAGAGGCTCCTGTCCATGGGGTTCAGGCCTAGGCCAGACAGCGACGTTGCAGTGGATGGCAGCAGGGAGTCTGCCAAGAAGATACTGGAATTCCTGGAGAAGGAGACCTCTATAAGCGGCTACTTCTGTCCGGCAGCTCAGAAGGAGTACCAGGTAAGGATGAGGTGGATGAGAAGGGCCGAGAACGTCGCGCTTTCCTACGAAACCCCAACCGACGAGGGTACCCTGGTGTACGGGGAAATTGTAGGCCCTGAGCATCTGCTAAGGAGGTTGAAGTTTAGAAGAGGCATCTTGTTGGGGGAGAAGTTGTTGGTTGACGCAGATGAGTTCGTTAACAGAGCAGAAGAAGTTTGGAAGATGGGGTTAAGTGGAAGGCTAGTGGAGGTCATGCCCACAGACGATAGAACGGTGTTATCGTCTTACCCGCTGGACTTCTTCATCAGAAGAGGCGGGAGGAAGAGGGATTGACCAGGGACTTATTTGAGCTGGGTTACAGGTACGTCCTCCCATCGATAAGGAGGATGCTGGTAATCTCCCTCAAGGAGATGGGGATAACCCAGATGAGGATAGCTCAGCTACTGGGTATAACTCAATCGGCGGTCTCAAAGTACCTTAACATGAAGAGGGGCTCCCTCGTGGACCTCTGGAGGTACGAAGACGTCCGGTCCGAGGTAAACAGGTTGGCCGAGGAGGTGATGAGAGGATTGAGCAACGAGGAGCTCTTAACCAAGATGACGATTTTAGCCCTGAAGTACATGGCTAAGGGTTATGTCTGCGAGTTTCACAGCAAGATAGATCCAACGGTAAATCCAAGCAGCTGTGGGATCTGCAATAGACTGTTCTACCCGCTGGTGAACTTGGGTTGAGCGTCTGGAATTATTTAAGGAGGGTCCTGTGGCTGGCCAGGACCGGCTGGCTCCAGTCGGGGGTTCCCCCCTCCATCTCCGAAACCGTTTCACAGCACTCCTTCGCTTCGGCTGCGTTGGCCTTGGAGATCTCCCTGAGGATCAAGTCCCGTGGAAAGGAGGTGGATCCCTATAAGGCTGCTGCCTTGGCCTTAGTTCACGATATAGCTGAAGGCTACATAGGGGACATACCCAAGTACTCGTCCCGCCTAATAGATAAGAGGAAGCTGGAGGAAGCCCCCTTATGGGGGTTGGGTGAGCTTAGAGAGCTAGTAATCGAGTTCTTGGATCAACGCACTTTAGAGTCCAAAATAGCCAAGCTGTCAGACTACCTTTCTACGGCCTTAGTGGCCCAAGAGTACAAAAAACTCGGGTTTGAAGTTGAGGAAATCTTGAGAAGCAGCGTTGAAGCAGCTAAGAGGATGGCTGAAGAGCTAGGGGTTAGGATCGACGACTTCCTGGAGGGGTTTGTAGAAAGGCTCCCTTAACATAACGGCCTTCTTGAATATTTCCTCTAGCTCCTCGTCGCTGGCCCCCATTCTCATAGCTGTTAGGAAATCCACCTTGTCGTCGTCTCTCAGGAGGCACGTCTTGA
>JAOZFG010000003.1 GCA_027491435.1 Thermoproteota archaeon | reverse complement strand
TCCTGCCATCGCTTCTCAGCCAGATTAGCGATTAGGGGTCCAGCGCCACCCCAGTAAACCTTACAGCGAAGCACCGCTGTCCCTTCACAACGCCAACCCCGCTTTTAACAGCTAAGCCGGCTCATCCTGCCTAAACCTGTACCTTCCTTACCTTCATGGCCCCTAACGCCTAGCAAGCCAAGCTGGCTGACACGCCTGGCAGGCCCGAAAGTAAGCAGGGCGTAGCCTACTACCAGCGGGGGTCCGCTCTCTAAAGAGTTGAAGGTCCTCTTTCTCTATATGACATCAGCAACCCTGCTTAAACAAGCCTTAAGTTGATAGCACCCATCAGACGACTCCAACTTTTACGAATTAAAGCTACTGGGCGAATATCCAGATCTATTTGAGATAGCCCAGCACGGGCTAACCCGCAGAAACGGATTTCCAGGGAGGTAAAGAGTTCGCTGACCTGTCGTACGAGGATCAGTTCATTATGATGAGAATGGGCAACATAGTGCTGAACGAGACCTCGAGATCACCCAAAACTTTTATCCCACCTTCGATACCTTCGACGCAAACCATTAAGGTAGCTCGCCAACTGGGCTTCAAAGTAATATCCTGTAGTGGAGCGATGGACCTAGACTAAAGCTAAGGTTGCTAATTCCTACAACAATTTTTCTAGTTAATTGGGAGGCGAGATCCCTTAGAAGTCATATTAAAGGCCCCTGACCGAGTCATGTGAAGATACTGAGATAGCGATGATGGAAACTTACCGCTTTAACGATCCGGGAGAGGTTGGAGCTCCTGAAATCATCCCAAGTAGATCAGGTAGATGAAAGGAACAACCTTCGCTAGGATGGACAGTCTGATCGAGTCAGTCGTAAGGGGAAAAGCAGTTAGGAGAAATGGGGTCTGGGTTGTACAGCCCTAACCTTTCTCCCAGACCTCCTCTCTCACCACTATGGCACCTACAGGGCAAGAGACAGCACAGGCATGGCATATAAAACAGTCAGGCTCGTAGTCCTCCCTGGGATAGGCCTTCCTGTTCTCATCCAGGTGCCATATGTTGGAGGGACAGACGTCCACGCATATGTGGCAGCCGATACACTTGTTAACGTCTATGTCCAGCTGAACGCCGAACTCTACCTGTACCGCCAACCCGATCACCTCGGTACCCAAAAATTAAAATTCATAAATGTAACTCAGTCGGGGAAAATTGGAGGTCAGGGTATACGGGGGCCTCTGGGAGATAGGGGGCAACAAGGTACTGCTAAGAGGAGAGGGGTCCATATTCCTGGACTTCGGCATGAGCTTTTCAGGTGAAGAGGCCTACTTTCAGCATCCCTTCATGAAGCCCTCCTCCCCAGAGGACTACGAGAAGGTGGGCCTGCTCCCTCCCCTAAAGGAGCTGGAGATTGACGCAATTTTCATATCCCACGCTCACCTAGACCATTACGGGTACGCAGACCTGCTCAACTCCCCGGTTTACATGGGCGAGGCCGCCTTCTCCATAGTTAGCCTTAGCTCCCAGCTGAGGAGGGATAAGTGGAGGTCAGAAACCAGGACCTTTAGGACCGGCGACCTAATGGAGGTGATGGGGTTCAAAGTCCTTCCAGTACACGTCGACCACTCAGTTCCTGGCTCTTACGGATTCATTGTTGAGTGTTGTGGCAGAACCGTCGGGTACACAGGGGATATGAGGATGCACGGCCCCAGATCTGATATGACAAAGGACTTCCTCGATAGGCTGTCCTCTGAGGAGGTGGACCTCCTCATAATGGAGGCCACCAAGCTGTCTCCTGAGAACGACCCCGAATCTTCCTTGGTCAAGCTCCTGGAGAACAGAGTGTGGTACAAAATGAGAAAGCCGCCCAAGAGGGTGAACTTCGAGGTCTCTGACGAGAGCCAGGTGCTTGAGAGGTTAAAGGGAATAGGGGAGAGGGCTGGCGGTCTCATGGTGGTGGAAACCTCACAGACGGACGTAGACAGGATAAGGACTGTCTTTGAGGTGGCTAGGGGCCTGGACAGGACCCTCGTCATCGACGAGAGGGTCGCCCTCTATGCCGAGGAGCTTGGGAACATGGTGGAAGGCCTACCAGGAGTGGGAGATTACCTTCTATGGAAGAGGAGAAGGCTTGAAGGGGGCAAGGAGGTTAGATTAGGTTCGAGGGAGGCGGCTAAGGTCAAGGAGCTTGTGGAAAAGGTTGAGGACAGGCTGGGCGAGGAAGGCGTGATCTGGGGGGAGAAGAGGGAGGAACTCGTTAAGAGACAAGGCGAAGTCCTCATCCTAACTAACAACGCTACCAGGCTGCTCTACGAGCTTCCCAGGGAGAGAGTGAACCTAACCTTCGTGATGAGCAGGTCTGAGCCCTACAACGAGGAGTCAGCGCTGGGGTTAGACAGGCTGATAAACTGGCTAATCCTGTTCAAGGTGCCTAAATACTATAGGGTCCACGTCTCAGGTCACATGCCCCCTGAGGACTATCAGAAGGTCCTGGAGGCGGTCAACCCCCGTAAGGTACTTCCAATACACAGCGAACACCCTGACCTCTTCGAGGACTTTATACCCTCCAAGTACCTGGACAGGGTCATCCTCCCTGACAGGGAGTCCTTCACCCTGAGCCTCTAATTTTATTTTTTCCTCGGTTTAACGGGTGATGTTAAGCAGATTCAAGTTCCAGGTAAAGCCGTTGGACCTCCTGATACCGGAGGGCGTTCCCAGATCCTCTCTCATAGGAATAATGGGAGAGACGGGGACGGGAAAGAGCGTTCTAATTAATGAGATAGCTTATAGGGCCCTTAAGAGGGGAGAGCATGTGGTTCTGATACTCCTGGAGGACACCCCGCTGTCTAGGTTCATGAACATGGCTTCCCTGGGCTTCGACGTCCTGGACAGCATAATCGAGGGAAAGCTGAGGTTTGTTGACTGCTTCTCTTACAGGCTCAAGGACAGGGCGTTTGAGAAGCCTCCACAGATTAGAGAGCTTGAAAATGAGATATTCAAGGGAGTAGTTGAGGTAGAGGATCCCAGAAATCCTGACGCAGTCTGGGATAACCTTGAGCGGGAGGGGAAGAGGATAATGGGCAGGGGCGTTATGCTCATGGACTCTCTAACCGAGTGCTTGACAATATCCACGAACCCCTCAAGCCTTCTGGAGCTCATGAAGATGTTGAAGGCAGTTATAACCAGGTACTACATGATACCCTTTATCTACACCTTCCATCTGGGCTTCTTCGATGAGTTCAGATACGCCATGGAGCTCTTCTCCGATGGGGTCATTGACCTGAGGTTCGACCCGTCAGTCCTAAACGTGAAGCTCGTGAAGCAGATTAGGGTCAGGAGGTTGAGCGGAGCCCCTCACATGACTACGTGGCTCACCTTCCAGGTTGGCAGGGGAGGGCTGAAGCCAGTTAGGGATAAATGATGGAACCCGTCTCCTTCAGCCTTCTATAACCTAACTTGGGGCTCTCTAGAAGGTTGTCGCTAAGAAACCTGATGAACTTCTGGACAAAAGGTTTCCTAAAGGACCTCTTAGCTATAACGAAGTCGAACACTTCCCAGGTTATTGGCGTGAACCCTAAGCCATAAGCCTCGGCCACGTACCTCAGGGAGATGCCGACGTCAGCGTCTCCCCTGGCCACCTTCTTGGCCACCCCTATATGGGTTTTAACCTCCTGATCGTAGCCCTTCAACTTCAGCCAGGGAGCGTCACAACTCTCTCCCTTGAGGAGCGTAGCTTCCCTGAGCAACCTGTCTACCAGAAGCCTCGTGCCCGATCCCCTGATCCTGTTAACGAACCTTAGCCCTTTCTCCAGCACCTCGGCCATGCTCTTCACCTCCGCTCCCTTTCGGTAGACGAATCCCACCTCCCTCTGATACCCTCTCACCACGACGACGTCATCAGATAGCCAAAACCTCTCTATGAAAGGCAGGGTACACCTTCCGGAGCTGGGGTCGAAGAGCCCAACGCCTGCCATGTCCGCTTGACCCATCATCAGGTAGCTCAGCCCTCCTAATGAGCCGACCCAGTAAGCCTTGATCCCTCCCTTCCCCTTAACGTGCTCCTCGAACAAGGGGTCGTGGCCCCCGTAAATTAGGAAGTCACCTGCCCTATGGTGGTGCTCCTCCGTAAGCTCGTAGTACTTTATTAGAAGCTTCCTACCGAAGTCAGTCAAGGCAGTCCAACCGCCTCCTGTCCCTCCCCTCTGAGCTATTAGAATCTTCCTACCCAATGTATCCTCGATCTCGCTTATCCTCTTCCAAACTCCCGAATAGGAGAGGCCTTGCGACTTACAGGCAGCCAGCAGAGAACCCTTTCTCTCCACCTCCTCCAGGACTTTAGCTATCTTACTGTCTAGCACGACCTTTCCCTTGTAGTATATTTTCACTTCCTTGCTGACGGTCAGGGATTCGAGGATGTCATCCTCCATCAAGCTCACCGATTAACGCTCTCTTCGTCACTTGAATTTTCATTTCCATCACCCTCATTATAAAACACCTGATTTACCTGTTCCTCACGAGATATATCCTCTTTTCCTGGAACTACGAACTTATCTCTTCTCTTCTTTCCCTTCTTCCTACATTTTGAGATTTCAGGGTAGATCATCTCCTCGTAGGCGAAGTAATCCTCAGGCGTTTCCAGGGCAAAATTTTCATCCTCTTCCTGCATTTCATCACCTGGTCAGTTTATGTGTTGCCCAGCAATAAATTAAACTGTTAAGAATTACTTTATGTTCATATATGTTTGATACTATGTACAGAATAGAGGGTTCGATAATAGGGGCATCCGGGTGCGAATGGAATACCAGTTAACGATATGTAACTGCCGTTATTTCAGTAAATAATAACGGATTGTACTCGCATACTGCAACTAAAATATAACGTTAATCCCGTTTACACCTAACTTTTTAAAGTTAACTGTGCAAAGTAGGTTAGTGCCCTGAAAGGGC
The DNA here is from genome assembly GCA_027491435.1 of Thermoproteota archaeon. Taxonomy (GTDB): domain Archaea; phylum Korarchaeota; class Korarchaeia; order Korarchaeales; family Korarchaeaceae; genus Korarchaeum. Next base: position 67,155 of record JAOZFG010000003.1, on the reverse strand, counting down.
GGTGGAAACCTTGCTTGAACCAAAAATTAGTAGGAGGGACTTTCTAAAGGCGGCTGGGCTAGGTAGCCTCTTACTACTTTTAGGAGACTCTACTAAGAGGGTTCTGGGGCTACCGAAGCCTAAGAGATACGAACTAGGCGAAATAGGGCGGAAGCAACTCTACAAGACCACTGAGGTCAGGGGAATATGTGGTTACTGCTCCGTGGGCTGTGGGATAATCTTCTACAAGCAGGGAGATAGTGTGATACACCTGGAGGGAGACCCCGACAACCCGCTGAACGAAGGAAAGCTATGTCCTAAGGGAGAAGCTTCGCTAGAGCTCTTTGGCCAACATAACCCGAGGAGGCTAAGGACCCCGATGATCAGAGTTAACCCTAAGCCCCCGGTCGAGGAGCTGAAGAAAGCTAGATCTCAGGAGGAGCTCAAGGCCATCTTGGAGAAGTATAAGCCCGTCTGGAAGCCAGTAACTTGGGATGAGGCCTTCAGGTACATAGCTAAGAGGCTGAAGGAGATAGTGGACTCAGTGGGATGGAATCCCAGGAAGGAGGACGGCTACTATCACGTTGGCAAGATGTTCCCCCTCATGATAGAGGCTGGGGCAAAGCTGACCAACGAGGAGGCATACATAATAAAGAAGCTGGCAACACTCCTCGGAAGCTACAACATAGATCACGACGCCAGGAGGTGCCACTCCACCACGGTAGCGGGCTTAGCCGGGACTGTAGGGTTTGGAGCTCAAACTCAGAGCTTCATAGATACTCAGTTCATATCTACCTACCTGATATTCGGAGGTAATCCAGCGGAGAACCACCCAGTCAGCATGAGACACACCCTCAAGGGCAAGAACAAGGGAACCCTCAAGCTGATAGTTGTTGATCCTAGGTACACAAGGACCGCCGCTCAGGCCGACATATTCGCCTTCTTCAGGCCTGGCTCGGATATAGCATTCCTCATGTACATACTCCACTACGCCTTCTGGGAGAGGAACCCGCCCGTAGACCAGCTTGACACCTTTAAGGAGTTCGTCACCAGGCTTAACGTGGACCTAAACGAGATCAAGGAGATAAAGGAGATAGCCAAGAATTACACAGCTGAAGAGGTATCCAAGATAACAGGAATCCCCGTGGACAAGCTGAGGCTCATAGCCAAGACTTACGTCGAGAACAGCGGGGTCACCACCAACTTCAAGAGGTTCGCTTCCATACAGTGGGCCATGGGCCAGACCCAACACCACGTGGGGACTCAAATAACTAGGATGAGCACGATAGTTCAGTTGACCCTGGGCAACATGGGCTTCCCAGGAGGAGGGCTCAATCCCTACAGGGGACACAGCAACGTTCAGGGAACCACCGACATGTGCATACTCTCACATATACTTCCTGGCTATATAAAGCAGCCACCTAACACCCTGTCCATAAGGGTCTATCAGGACTGGAAGAATCAGGGCTTCCCTGACGCTTGGCACTGGGAGATCCCCGAGTGGGCCGGTTCTGCCTTTGGACCCAACGAGAAGGGTAAGGTCAACTCCACCAAGATCCTCTGGTCCTGGTGGTTCCAGAACTGGCGCAGGTTCGAGCTGACCTGGGGAATATTCGTGGGCACCGACCCAGAAGAAGATCCAAAGAACGGGACCGTCATAAGCGACCTGCCTATAGGGAAGGGCTATACCGAGAACAACTGGTGGCAGGGCGTCCTCTTCGATAAAGTGATAAAGGCCATGCTCATAATGGCTGAAAACATAGCCGTGAGCAACGCAGACACGATAACAGCTTACATGGGCCTGGCGGCCCTGGACCTGCTGGTCGTCGTTGACCTCTGGGAGACCGAGACAGCCACCTTCGCTGACGTCCTGTTGCCTGGTGCATTCCAGTACGAGAAGTACGGCTCCATAACCAACAGCAATAGGTGGATCCAGTGGCAGGACAGGGTGGTGCCCCCAGCGGGAGATGCTAAGCCCGACCTGTGGATTATGCTGAAGCTCTGGGAGTACTTGGACAAGTACGGAGTGGTCAGGCTGCCAAGCAAGGCCTACGGTAAGGATAGAGAAAAAGTGATAATAAAGCATCCCAAGACCGGAGAGCCCATACTCCTGTACGAGAGGGAGATAGAGCCCTTCATGAACTACGCCACTAACAGGTTCCCCGACCCAGATTACGCTTACGCCGATCCTGAGCTAATATACAAGGAGATAGACCTGGCCGTAGACCTTTATAACGGGCAGTACGACTGGTACGAGCACAAGATACTAGCCAAGAGGAGGAGCCCCATACTCAGGAGAGAAGATGAGATAGACGGCATATTGGACAGAACGTTCAAGCTGCACAAGGACTGGGGATGGACCTGGCCCAAGAACGTGAGAATTTTGTACAACATGTGGACTTTATCTAAGACCTTAGGTAAGACTACGGAGTTCAACTTCGGTATAGCCAGGTTTGCTGTTGGCCCTGAGCTGGACGGCAAGACCGTTAAGATAACCGGCGAAACCGGGGAGATAAGGGACGCCAAGGGAGGTATAAGGCCCGCTTTCATACCGGGACACAACTTCTACATAGGTAAGTTCTACAAGAGGGCCTGGAGCGGGAGGACAGACATATTCACCGGAGCCAGAAGCGCTAGAGAGCTATTATTGGAGGAAAGGGTCGTCGGGAAGTTTATCGTCTTCGAGGGAGATAAGTACAAGCTAGTTGACTACACCGAGCTGGGGATAAAGTGCCCGCTCTGCGAGAGCTTCTATTACGACGAGGAGGTGGTGAACACCGGCAAGGCCGCTTACAAGAAGCCCTACTTCAAGGGAACTAAGGAGTATAAGGGCAAGACGATAAAGTACGTCGGCTATTACGACTGGGCTAAGGTCAAGGACAAGTTCGTTCAGGAGTTCGCTGAGCTAGCCAAGTCCCTAGGGATGAAGAAGGCCGTTAAGGAGATGAAAACTAAGTACGGGGAATGGTATGCCTACCCGAGCCCTGACAATCCCAACGAGATCTTGGCTTGGGACTTCAGGTACCCGATGCACTACGAGCCCGTGGAGTCCCCGGTGTTCGAGCTGGCCACTAAGTACCCAGCCGCTGCCTGGAGGAGAGCTGAGAACTACAGGTTCATAGAGCCGCCCAGCGGATGGGAAGATCTCTCTAAGACATTCAGCATGATACCAGAGGAGCTAGGGGCTCCAAGTGACGCCGCTGTAGTCGTGGTGACGACCAACAGGATGGTGGAGCACTTCCACACAGGTCAGCTGACTAGGAACGTGCCATTGCTTGCAGAGCTGGTTCCCGAACCATTCGTCGACATACCCAAGCCTTTAGCCGATAAACTGGGAATAAAGCCAGGAGACATCGTGGAAGTTGGAAACAAGAGAAACAGGATCTACTTGAGGGCCATGGTGACCAACAGGGTTCCCAAGCTGAGCGTTAACGGAAAGGAGGTTTACGTCGTCAACATACCCTGGCACTGGGGATGGCAGGGAGCTCACTCCACATATGCCGTCGCCAACCTGATAGCGGACATATTCATGGACCTAGTGACCACGATGCAGGAGACCAAGGCCTTCTTGGCCTACATAAGGAAGGCCTCGCCGGACAAGTACGACTACAAGGCGAATGAGGAGAACCTACCTGGTGTTAGGGTGAGGTGATCTAGATGGGGGAGAAGGCCATAGCCTTTAATGTTGATAACTGCATCTTCTGTAGGGCCTGCCAGGTAGCTTGTCACGTCTGGAACAACACGAGGCCAGAGGTTACCAGCTTCAGCCCGACGATGACCAACCCGCCTGACTTGCTGCCCAACGTCTGGATGGTCATGGAAGCCAAGGAGGTGGTTGACGGTGATGGCTTCCACTGGCTGTTCTTCAAGAGGCAGTGTATGCACTGCAGCAACGCCCCCTGCGCTAACGCCTGTCCTGTGGGCGCTATAGAAGTGCACCCGAGCGGGGCCGTGGTGATCAGGGAGGACAAGTGTATAGGCTGCAGGTACTGCGTAGAAGCCTGTCCCTACGACGTTCCCAGGTATGACGAGTACACGGAGAAGGTGTACAAGTGCACTTTCTGCATCGACAGGATACAGAACGGTTTGGAGCCTGCTTGCGTGTCAGCCTGTCCAACTGACGCCTTGGTCTTCGGAGATTACGATGAGCTGGTCAACAAGTTCAAGTCAGAGGGCTATGAGGTCTACGGGGACAACGTCAACGACTACGTGGGCAAGACCCACTACATATACGTGACCAAGAAGTACAAGGGCAAGCTCACCGACCCCAAATACTTCGGAGACAGGCTCCTCAAGGATCCGAGAAAGGCTGCAAGGGCTACCATCGACGCCATAAGGCCTATTGGGTGGGGCCTAGTGGGCCTGACCCTCATAGGTGCTTTAGGCCACCTAGTCTTCTGGAGGGCTAAGAGGATGGAAGAGAAGAAGAAAGAGGAGGAGGGAGGAGGTGAGTGATATGGCTGAGGAGTGCATTTCCTTGGCCGAGTGGAGGAGCAAGTGTGAATCAGTGAGGGCCTTTAGCGAGGCCCAAATATGGGCTCACAAACACCTGATACACTTCACTCTATTCTTCTTCATAACTGGGCTGCCCCTAATAAGCAAGGACTGGTTCGGGTGGCTTGCCTACATCTTCGGCTACCCACTGTCCACCATAATCAGCGGCTATGACCCCTACAGCCTCGGAGTTCAAGTGGCTAGATTTATACACAGGCTCTCAGCTGTGGGCCTTGCGATGGTGCTCATCCCGTTCTTCATAAAGATGCTCGCCGACTTAAAGAAGTCCGAATTCATGCCAGAGTGCTGGAGCTTCTCCTGCTTCAAGAAAGGCGTTCAGGACATGATCGACTACTACATACACAGGAAGCCCGTCAAGTTCCCCAAGTACAACCTAGGGCAGAAGGGCTGGATCTGGACTGCTTCGATAGGCATGGTCATAATGTACTTGACCGGCATCGTAATGTGGTTCAGGGACGCCTTCCCGGCCAGCGTCTGGGAAGCCGCTCACCTGCTACACGATATAGGTTTCTTCATAGCGGCCATAGGGCTGGTAATTCACGTGTACGCCGCCCTCCTCATACCCGAGCACAGGCCCTTCGTCAGGGCCATGTTCAGGACCGGTAGGCTCACCGAGGAGTACGTGGCCGAGCATCACCCGAGCTGGTACGAGAGGGCCAAGGAATAACTTCCCCTCTCCCTTCTTTTGTGATGCTTAAAGGCACGTTACCCCGGTGAAGCGCAGAGAGGAGGTCTACGAGCATAATTTAAAAGGGATGAGGGTATTCTAGATGGATCGAGATGGAAGCAAGGGAAGCGATAGAGAGGCTCTCTGAGAAGAGGCCTGACCTCAAGGAACCCCTGCTGTTTTTTTCGGAGCTTATAACAGTTCAGAGGATAATATCTGAGGGGTTGCGGGAGAAGTTCTCATCGGTGAATTTTCAGGAGGTGGCTAACAGCGTAGTTAACACAGGAAAACCGGCGGTAGACTTCATAGATTTTAAATTTGAGGAGAAAGAGCTCAAAGAGGCTGCTTTAAAGATAATCAGCGTTGTTAAGGCTCACAGGGAGGATATGGTAGAGGACTTAGCCGAGGTGGAGAGTGCAATAGTTGAGGGGGCCCTTAACCTGGAGGAGTTAGTTGAGACGGCCCTCAGGGAAGGGGAGGAGGGCGTCCTAGAGTTAGCTGATAAAACAAGGGTTAACTCCGAAATACTGCAGGCCCTCACAGTCTGGGTGGTGCAACCATTTCTCTTCTCGATAAGGGACAGCTTCAGGGAGCACTTCGATGGTTCTAACTGGGGCAACGGCTATTGTCCCGTCTGCGGGAGCCATACGAAAGTCGGACTCCTGCACGGGGAGGGGGGTAAGCTGACCCTCAAGTGCGAGGTCTGCGGGATGGAGTGGCCCTTCAAGAGGATAAAGTGCCCGTTCTGCGGTAACGAAGATAACGAGAAGCTAGGGTTCTACGAGCTGGAGGGGGGAGCCTATAGGCTTTACTTCTGTGACGCTTGCGGGAAGTACTGGAAGGTCGTGGACGAGAGGAAACTTCCTGGCATTCCTAGAGAGTTCTACCCTATAATCACCATGGACTTGGACCTCTTGGCTAAGGAGGAGGGTTATGAGTAGGGAGGGATCCCATGTCGTTTTTCAAGAGGTGGGAAAAGGAGATAAGGTCTAGGTCAGATGAGAAGAGGAAAGAGCAGTCTGTAAAGGCCATCCTCAACGAGTTAAGGTCCGTGTACCCGAGCTGTAGTCGGAGGGTGAAGCTCCTAATAGATAGGGTAATACCGGCCCTCACCCCAGAAAAGCTAAATTCTGAAGTTGAACTGCTCTTGATAAACTCGGTGGGCTCGGCAAGGTCAGGCAGGATGGATGAAGCTGAGAGAAGCCTTGTGAAGGTCCTAAACATCCTGGGAGGTTAGGCCATGATCCCCCGTAAGGAGCTGGATAAGAGGGTTAGGAGGCTGAAGAGGTGGATGTCCCGGAGGGGCGTTGACTACACTCTGATTCAGAGGGAGAGCAACATGTTCTACCTTTCGGGCACGAAGAACGCTATGATGCTGGTGGTCCCTAGGAGCGGGGATCCAGTGCTGATCGCCAAGTACGCCTTCGGGGATGAGCTGGCCGAACAGGAGAGCCCCTACGAGGTGGACGTGATAAGGCCTTACTTCGGCCTCAAGAGGGAGGAAGTGAGGAACCCCAAGGTCGTTGAGTACTTCGCCCAGAAGTTCGGGGAGGGGACAAGGAAGATAGCTGTAGACTTCCTACAGGACAGTAAGCAGATCGAGCTTCTCAGAAAGAAGACCAGGAGGGGGAAGAAGAGCGCGGCCATCGTAGACGTCACGGAGCAGCTGGTCAGGATGAGGGCGGTTAAGAGCGAGTACGAAGTACAAGTCATGAAGAAGAGTGCCGAAATAGCAATAAAGGCCTTTGAAAACCTGGAGATAAGGGAGGGAATGACTGAGAGGCAAATAGCCAACAGGCTGATATTTGAAATGGTGGAGCTGGGCGCCTCAGGGCCTAGCTTTCCTCCAATTGTGGCCATCGGAGCGAACTCGTTCAACGCCCATCACGTGGTCACCGAGAAGAAGCTGGGAAGGGATGAGATACTTCTGATGGACTTCGGCGCCATTTACGAGGGCTACTGCAGTGACATGACCAGGACCATGTTCGTGGGCAAGCCAGACGAGGACTTCCTTCTAAAGTACGATGCGGTCAAGGAGGCTCAGGAGAGGGCCCTCAACTACATGAAGGACGGGCAGAAGCTGGAGAAGCCGGATGTAGAGGCAAGGAAGGTCCTACACGATAGGGGCCTCCTCGAATATTACGTGCACACTCTGGGACACGGCATAGGCATAGACATACACGAGCCCCCCAGGGTAGTGGTAGGGGCCACTGGTAAGCTCTTAGAGGGGATGGCCGTCACGGACGAACCAGGCATTTACTTAAAGGGATGGGGAGGAATAAGGATAGAGGACACCGTGGTGATAGGTAAGAAGGAAGCTGAAGTTCTCACGGAGGCCCTTCCAAAGGACCCGCTGATGTTGAGGAGGTAAGATGTGGTCCTTCGTTGGAGAGGTGATCTTGAAGAAGGGAGGGGCAGAGAGGCTAAGGAAGGGGGTCAGAAACATATACGTGAAGTGGGTCAAGGAGGTGAGGGGGCCGGTAAGCGGGGGGGACCTTGTAGTAGTTAAGGACGAACAGGAAGCGCTGGGTTACGGCTTCTTCGAAGGAGTGGGGGCAATAGCGGTGAGGGTTCTATCAACGGACTTAAAGTTCTCGCCTGAGGAGCTCTTCAGGAGCAGGCTCGAGTCCGCTTTGAGGATGAGGGAGAGGCTGAACCTGGGGAACTTCTTCAGGCTAGTTCACAGCGAGGCCGATGGGCTTCCTGGCCTTATAGTGGACGTGTACGACGACTTGGTGGTGATGTCCTCCACCTCCCTTGGGATAGACAGGAGGATTAACAAGATAACCTCAATCCTGGACGAGCTCTTGAGGCCGGACACCATATTCCTTAAGAACGACAGCAGGCCCAGGAGGGAGGTGAACCTCCCAACGGAGAGGAGGTTTATAAAGGGAGGGAAGAAGGAGGCGATAATAAGGGAGGGACCCTCTCTCTTCAAGGTAGACGTGGTGCAAGGGCAGAAGACGGGCTTCTTCATAGACCAGCGGCCTAACAGGCTAGAAGTGGGAGAGCTGGCTGGCCCTGACATGAAGGTGCTGGACCTCTACTCTTACACGGGGGGTTTCGGCATACACGCGGCCATATCAGGGGCGAAGGTGACGTCAGTTGACGAGTCGACGGAGGCTATAGCCCTTTTGAGGGAGAACGCCAAGCTCAACCGGGTCCAGGTGGCGGGCGTAGCTCAGAGGGTGAAGGAGTTCATGGAGTCCGATCACAACATCTACGACCTGGTTGTAGTGGACCCACCAGCCTTAGTGCCTAGGAGAGAAATGCTGAACGCGGGCCTGAGGACCTACACCGCAGTTAACGCGGCCGCCATGGAGAAGGTGGAATCGGGACTTATATTCACCAGCAGCTGCAGTCAGTTCGTGGACGAGAGGACCTTCCTTAAGGTCCTAGAGAGGGCCGCCAAGCTGACTGGCAAGGAGTTCAAGGTTCTGGGCAAGAGAGGGCAGTCCCCGGACCACCCCGTGGATCCATTACATCCCTGGACACATTACCTTAAGGGCTATCTGTTGGAGGTTAGCTGAAGCCTGTGGTACCTGACCTTCCTTTTTTGAACCTTGTAAGGCCTGTAAACCAGGAATCCGTCGGAGAGGGTGACCTCCAGCAGGGTGCCCTCGCCCCACCCAAGAGCCTCGACGAAGGCCTTCGGGGCCGTCAGCAGGTAGCTGACGTAGGGCCTCCCATCCCTTTCGTACCTCTTCAACCTGAGCTTGACCACCTTCCTCATAGGTTCACCTCAATTCCAGGGAGTGGGGAGCTCCCCTTGGTCCTCCTCGAGGGGCCTTACCTTACCGGTAAGAAACTCCCTAAGTATATCTTTTATTCCATCCGACCTATAAAGGTAAACTCTATTCCGAAAGCCCAGGTAGCCTGCCAGGCTTTCCTTGACCAGTATGTAGTCGACGTCCAGCTCAGATAGCAGCTCTCTCAGAGACTCTACATCCATGGATTCTATTCCCCCTATGAACATTATATCGGACACCAGGCCCGACCTATCCAGCTCCACAACTGCAACGCCCTCAACCAGCCTACTGGAATCACCGCTGATCGTTATGGCTAACCTCACCGCTCTCATCCGGTGAAAACGCTTTTTAAGAAGTTAAAAAGGGGTTTTATGATACGTTTTACGCCGGTAATCATCCGTTATTAAGGGAGTGAATCGGATGATCCAGGCGGCCTTCAAGGAGCTCTGTCCCGACAGGGGCCTCGTGTTCGCTGATGGTGAGCCCTGCATAACCGAGGAAATTAGGGAACTGATGGAGAGGCTAGAGGATTACCAGGAATTCTTCAGGAAGTGCGTGGGCTCGCCTCCCTGGGAGGTTCAGAGGACTTGGGCCAAGAGGGTCCTGTCGGGAAGGAGTTTCGCTGCCATAGCCCCCACGGGAGTTGGCAAGACGGTTTTTGGCCTGATCACTAGCTATTACCTGGCCGGTGAGGGTAGAAGCTACCTAATATTTCCAACCTCCCTGCTGGTCAGCCAGGCCAAGGAGATCCTGGAAGGCTACGTGGAGAAGGCTGGCAAGGAAGTCTCTATATTAGCCTACCGCGGGGACATGAAGGCCAAGGAGAAGAGGGAGTTCATGGAGAAGCTTACTGAGGGGGACTTTGACATCCTAATAACCACCTCCCAGTTCCTGTCAAGGAGGGCTGAGGAGATAAGGAGGGCTGCCCCCTTCTCATTCATATTCGTAGACGACGTCGACTCCTTCTTGAAGAACTCCAGAAACGTGGACAAAGTGCTGAAGCTAATGGGGTTCACCGACGAAGATATAAGGAAGGCCTACAGGGGGGAGCCAGTAGATAGGAGGCCTAAGGGAGTTTTAGTGGTATCAACGGCGACTGGAAGGCCTGGTAAGAGGGCCCAACTTTTCAGAAACCTGTTAGGCTTTGACGTTGGGGTGATAAGGCAGGAGTACCTGAGGAACATCGTAGACATGTTCACCAAGGACGAGGAAAGGTTCCTGAGCTTCATCAAGGAGATGGGCCCAGGCCTTTTGGCCTTCATTCCTAAGATGGAGATGGCCGACAGGGTAAAGTCCCTGCTTAGCGAGGCGGGCCTCAAAGCAGGGGTCATGTCCGGTTATGACGAGGAACTGTTGAACTCATTCGTCAAAGGAGAACTGGACGCCTTGATCGGTGCCGCGAAGCCCTACGGGGTGCTGGTCAGGGGGGTGGACCTCCCACACAGGATAAGGTACGTTGTGTTCTACGGCGTCCCAAGGTTCGAGCTCACCGTGAAGGAAGTAGAGGAAATGCAGGACAACGTGGTAGTCGCCATGTTCTCGGTAATAGCCAAGGCCTTGGGCCCAGCCGAGAGGAGGCTCGCCATGGCCGCTAGGGTCAGACCAACCGAGGAGAACGTTAAGAGGGTCAGGGAGAAGTTAAAGGAGGTGCTATCGTCCAAGGAAACGCTAGAAAGGGTATCCAAGTCAGGGGACATAGTCCTAGACACGGAGACTATGAAGGTGGTCATCCCAGACATAAGGAGCTACATACAAGCCTCTGGCAGGGCCTCCCGTCTTTACCCTGGTGGAATGACCAAAGGCGCTAGCCTCGTCTACGACAGGGATCCCCTCCTTACAGGCTTTCTCAAGAGAGCCAGCGCTTACGACATAGATTTTTACGAAGTTTCCGAAGTTGATATAAGTTCTTTGAGACAGGAAATAGATGAAGATCGTGAGAAGTACCTGAAGCTTAAGGGACAATTCAGAGAGACGGCAGGCCTCCTAAAAACCGTGTTATTCGTGGTTGAGAGCCCAAATAAGGCCAGAACCATAGCTAGGTTCTTCGGAAAGCCGAGCAAGAGGATAATAGGGAACGTGGTTACTTATGAGACCACCACCGGCAACTACGTGGTTACAGTGGCGGCCAGCGGGGGACACGTGGTGGACCTGTCCACCGTGGGCGGCTATCACGGGGTCCTCATAGAGGAGTACGATGACACCAGGACCTTCATACCCATGTACTCATCCATCAAGAGGTGCTACGACTGCGGCTACCAGTTCACCGACGGGGACAGGTGTCCCAGATGCGGGTCCACCAACATAAGGGACAGCAGGGACAACATAGAGGCGATAAGGTGGCTGGCCTACGAGGCTGACAGGGTCCTCATAGGGACCGATCCGGACACTGAGGGAGAGAAGATAGCCTGGGACATATACCAGATGATCAGGGGCATCGCCAAGGAGGTATACAGAGCTGAGTTTCATGAGGTGACCAAGAGGGCGATAATGAAAGCTATGCAGGAGCTCCTTGAGATAAACGAGCCAAGAGTTAAGGCTCAGATAGTCAGAAGAATTGAGGACAGGTGGATAGGCTTCGAACTCTCCGAAGAACTTCAGAAAGTTTTCAAAAACAGGTCTCTCTCAGCCGGGAGGGCCCAGACCCCCACCTTAGGATGGATAATAGAGAGGTATGAGGAACACAAGAAGAAGAAGGTCATAACCCTGATAAGGGGCGACCAGCTGTTCCTCAGGGTTGAGGGAAAGTACGGGGAGCAAGGCAGGAGAAAGGCCTTTGTAGAGCCGGTAGAGACTGTAGAGGAGAGGGTAGTACCTCCGCCACCGTTTACGACAGACGAGATGATAAAGGAGGCTAATAGGGTCCTGGGAATGGACGCCAGGAGAGTAATGGACGTAGCTCAATCGCTCTTTGAGGCAGGTCTGATAACCTACCACAGGACGGACAGCACGAGGGTTAGCGACGCGGGTTGGAGGGTAGCCTCCGAGTACCTAGGAGATGAGTTCGTCCCTAGGAAGTGGGGCGAGGGAGGGGCCCACGAGTGTATAAGGCCTACAAAACCGCTCAGCACCGGCGATCTGATAGAGTACGTTAAGGAGGGAGTGATAATACCGCCAGAACCAATGAAGAAGGACCACTTCCGGCTCTATGATCTGATATTCAAGAGGTTCATGGCTTCCCAGACCAGGGAGAGCGTAGTTAAGAAGCAGAAGTACAAGCTAAAGTTTGACGGGGTTGAACTCGTAGACGAGAGAGTTGTAGCAGTTGAGGGCGGCTGGGCCACCATCTACCCCTACTTCTACAGGGTCATGCCCGAGCTAAAAGCGAAGGAAATTGAAATAGACGTGAAGCACGTAAAGGTGCCATTGGTTCCGCTCTACACTCAAGGGGACGTTGTCGCCCTGATGAAGGAGAGGGGAATAGGCCGGCCCTCAACCTACGCCACCATAATGGAGAAGTTGCTGATCAGGAGGTACGTGGTGGAGAGGAAGGGCAAGCTCCTGCCTACAAAGCTGGGGATCGAGGTTTACAATTACCTGGTCAACAAGTACGAGGACTTGATAAGTGAGGAGAGGACCAGGCTCTTGGAGAGAAAGATGAGCTTAGTGGAAGAAGGTAAAGCCGATCACCAGGAGGTCATAAATGAGCTTTACGAGGAGATACTGGAGAAAGTGGTGATGAGGAGATCACTCCACTAGGTAGAGCTCATCCCCCCTTAACTCCAACTTTTTGTCCTCGTGCATCCTCCTGTACCTCTCCAAAGCTATTATCCTGAAGCCTGGGGGCACCATAGTCAGCATGTTGGCTGGGGCCCTGCCCCAGACCTTGAGCATCACCTCGATCCTGCTCTCCACCGACCCCCACCCGTCTACAAGAGCTTTTTTAGCCTCATCGACCTCCCTCTCAAGGGACTCTAAGTCCTCAAGGGCCTCTTCCAGCAGGTTCTTGGCCTTTTTCATGTTTTTAGCTTTATAAGCCATTTCGGCGTTCATGATCTTACTCTCAACGTCCGTAAGTTTATAGGGAGCGGCCTCAAATCCCAGGATGTCCTCCAGCTCAGCTAGCTTAATCTTTACACTGGAAAGCTTCCTTCTGGCTTTGTCCATAAGCTCCACAACTTCATCCTCTATTGGAGGTGGTAGGTGCTCTGTGGGTTGTAACTCCTCGATCTCCACCTCCGGCACTTTAAACTCCTCAACCTCTGGAGGTGTAACCTCAGAGGTCTCCGCAGGCTCAAAGAACTTGCTTTCACTTTCTATCGACACCTCCTCTGGCTTGGCCTCTTCCTTTGGGACCTCCTCCGGGATTAACTCGAATCCCTCTTCCTCAGCACTGGGGATTAGCTCTTCAGCGGTAACTTCAATTGGAGGAGCTTCTACTGGCTTCCTCTTGGCAGGTCTCTTAGCTGGCTTGGTTAGAGACCTCCTGAGCAACAGTATTACTCCAACGACGAGCACCACTGCCAGGGCTATCTCCAATATACTAGTCATGTCCTCTGGAATCGCCCCCTGCCTCCCAGCGCTGGGGGATGGCGGTAATGGCCTGGGCTTAGTGGGGCTCGGCGAAGCGGCTGGAGGTGCCTGAGCCCTCTTAACAGATCTAACTCCAAAGCTTCTGCTGTAAACGACCTCTCCGTCCACTAAAACCTGAACCATGAGGTTGAGCAGCCCCTCCTTATCAGCCTTCAGCTTGAGGTCTACTTCCCTCCTCTCCCCAAACCCGAGAGCGCCCAAGTTAGCCACGCTACTCTGCCCATCTAGGAAAACCTTGACGGTGAAGTTGCCCTTATCTTTAACTTTGTTGATTATAGCTACTCTCACCCCGAACTGCTCGCCCAAGCTGACCTGCTTAGGAGCGTTAACGCTCACAATTTCACTCATTACGAACTCAACTTGTTTCTCGATGGCTTTCAACACTTTCCCGTCAGACCTTAACTCAACTCTTATCTCGCCCTTACCTCCCTTTACGGCTCTAGCCTTCACCTGAAGGTTCAGCTGGTCTCCCACATCGAAGGTGTTCGAGACATCTTCAACGTTAGGCCCGCTAACTGACACCGTGACCTTATCAACGCCCCAGACGTTGGGACCGGTCACCTTAACCACTAGGTAGTCGCCTATGCTCACTTTAGCAGGCACCTCTACCTTGACGGTTTGAGCTGGCTGCGTCGTCAGAGTTAACGTTTGTGTCTGAGTAAGTGCTGACTGAGTTTGTGTCTGAGTTACAGGAGGTAAAGCCTCCGTCCCTACCCTGTGAATAGGGTATTCTTTGGTGCCGTTGAAGATAACTCCCAGCAGGAATGGCCCGGAGATTTCAAGGCTGAACTTAGAACCACCGCAAGTGCCGGGCTTCACAACCCCAAGATTGGGCTTCTCCTCTATAATTGATCCATCTGGTGCCATGACGTAATAGCCCATCGTGGCCGGCTCTCCTTCCGTCTCTATTCTGCACAGGTAGCCCTCCACTTGGTACTTGCCGTCCTTTTCACTGATAGAAGCGACGGGTATGTGCTTGGGTATGCTAAACACCCTCAAGAGCCCGCTCCTCTCCACGAAGGTGGCATAGTATGAGCTGTTCGTCTCCGCCAGCACTACGTTGCTGGAGGGAACTCCCTCGAAGGCCATCCTCAGAAGGGTTCTAGTCCTCCTGTAATCGTAGAGGGTTAAGTTGCCATCCTCAGATAGGTAAGCTATGGCATTTCCTACAATAACTGGTTGGTAAACGGGCACTTTGAAGGTCTTCTCCCTAGCCAACACCTTAAGGGTTGCTGGGTCCACGTAGAGAAGGGTGCCGTCGTTGAAGGCTATGTGCGCCAGCTCTCTAACTGGTATAATACCGGGTGCGGGCGGCACCTTAGGTATTCCTAGGGACTCCCTCCCAATTCTGACCTTTTCCTCCCCGCTTTTCAGGTTCAGGGACACTAAAGACATGTCTTCAAGCAAGAACACCCCATACTCTTCGCCGAAGCCCCACCTTAGTACCTCCTTATCGAAGCTCTTGCTCCAGAGGAATTTAAATCCCTCGCTGTAGTTGTAGGCTGAAACAGCGTTCTCCCCCACGAAGTAGAGGACTCCCTTATAGACTAAGCTCTTGACCGTGTAGTTAAGCTCAAGCTTGTCAACTAACTCCCGGATCCTGAGGTTAACCAATAAGGCGCCCTTATACGTGGGAACTATTAGGTCGTTTCCGTTAACCACGGGCCTCGAGTCGATTAAGTTGACCCCCAGTTTGAGCCCCTTTATCCTTATGGTTCCATTGTTCAGAAGGTCCATGGCGAAGAGGTCATTGGTGCTGGTTAGAACCACAACTAGAACCTCTTTAGAGAGGTTAACCACCACAGGAGGGGCTATTATCGTAGCGCTTAAACTCTGTTCCCACAAAAAGCTTCCATCCTCCAGTTTGAACGCTAGGAGCTTGTTGCCCTTTCCGCCAACCACTAGCAAGTAGTCTTTGTATATTGTCGGATCCACGGCCCTAATTCCCGTTATAAGGGGCTCTCTAACCTGTTCACTCCACACCTCGCCGAAGCCCTCTGCTCTAACTGGAATTAGCGTCAAAAGAATCAAGCCAAGCAGCACAAGGAGGGCGACCTTCACCTTCATTTACATCCCTTCAGGTCTCCTGAACATCCCCGTTTATTAATTACTTGCCGGCGAATTTAATACGCAGGTATTGTTAGGTCTTCACGTACTTCTCCTTTATAGGGACTATCACGTCCTTTGGAGCGGCCTCAAAGGGTTCTAGGTACTTCCTTAGGGCTTTAGGTATCTCTACAGACCCATCCTCCCTCTGGAAGTTCTCCAGTATTGCAGTTATGGTCCTGGTAGTAGCCAAAGCCGTGCTGTTTAAGGTGTGTACGAACTCCCTCCTGCCCTTCCTGTCCACCTTTATCCTGAGCCTATAGCTCTGCCAGTCCAGACAGTTGCTACAGCTAACCAGCTCCCTGTACCTACCCTGTGCTGGAAACCAGGCCTCTAAATCGTACTTCTTGGCGGCAACAGCTCCCAAGTCACCGGAGGCTATGTTAACTACCCTGTAAGGTATCTCCAGCATCTGGTAGATTTCCTCAGCGTTCTTTATGAGCTCCTCATGCCACTTCCAGCTCTCCTCCGGTAATGAGAAGACTATCTGCTCCACCTTGGTGAACTGATGGACCCTGAAGATCCCCTTAGTGTCCTTCCCGTGGGTTCCAGCCTCCTTCCTGAAGCAGGGGCTGACCCCGACGTAGAGCCTGGGGAGCTCCTCCTCCACGAATGTGTCGCCAGCGTGCATAGCTATTAGCGGGTGCTCTGAGGTGGCTATTAGGTAGAGGTCCTCGTCCTCCACCTTGTATATGCTGTCCTTGAACGTTTCTAGATCGACGACCCCGAGGTAATACTTCTCCCTCATCATGTAAGGCGGTATAACGGGCACGAACCCCTTCTTGGTTAAATGGTCTAGGGCCAGCATTATGAGGGCCTGTTCGAGCCAAACTATGTCCTTGTAAAGGTAAAAGAACCGCCTACCTGATATCTCAGCAGCCCTGAGCGTGTCGCCTAGCTTAAGAACCTGCTCAAGCTGATCCGCATGACCTCTGGGCTCCCAGTCTATGAGCTCGTACTCTACCTTAAACCCATCCGTTTCCTTAAGGAAACTCTCAAGCTTGCTTTTGGGAACCCTTGGCTTCCCCCAGAATCTGATAGGCTTGTTATAGGTTTCATCAGGCCCTATGGGAACTGATTCGTGGAGTAGGGCTGGAAGAGAGCTAAGAACTCTATCCCTCTCCTCACTAAGCTCTCTAGCCTTCCTGTTAAGTTCTTCCTCTAATCTGGCCAGCTCCTTAGATTCCTTAATCAGCTTTTCCCTCTCTTCCTTTGAAACTCGGGGGATCATCCTATTTATCTTATTTCTCTTCTCCCTCACCTGATTTAGCTCGGTCACCACCTCCCTCCACTTCTTATCTAGCTCCAGGGCCTTATCCACCAGCTCAGCTGGCATGAACCTCTTCCTCAGGTTCTCCCTGAGAACATCTGGATTTTCTCTTAACGCCTTTAAGACGGACCAGCTCAAACTCGCACCCTCCCTAACGACACCTGATCAAGATAAGTTATGACCATTCACTTTTATTTGTCCACCGCCGGAAGTCGTATGAAGTACAAGTTCCCCAAGCCCGGAATAATGGAAGTCGATGGAACCCTGCTCTACCTTGAGATGGTCAACGAGTGGATGGCCACGCTAACTGCTGTTGATAGGGTGGTGACCTCCTTCAAGAGCGAGGCCGGCCAGCTGATAGAGATAGTGGATTCCCCCTTCTTGGGAAGGTCCCTCTACATAGACCACGTCACCATGTTCTCCCTGGGGGACGAGTTCATCTACCACGAAACCCTGATCCATCCAGCCTTGCTGACGCTGGATAACCCTGAGAAGGTCTTGGTCATAGGGGGTGGTGATGGAGGGGCGCTCAGGGAGATATTAAAGCACCCTGTCAAGGAGGTTACCCTAGTCGAGCTGGACAAATCGGTCATAGAGCTCGTCAAGGAGCACCTACCTGAGATGCCCCAAGGGGCTTTCGAGGACCCAAGGGTAAAGTTAGTGTTCAACGACGGCAGGGCCTACGTGGAGACTACTGAGGAGAAGTACGACGTGGTAGTGCTGGACGTGACAGACCCCAAAGGGCAGGCTGCCAGGCTCTACACTAAGGAGTTCTACGAGGCCGTTAGAGGAATACTGAGGGAGGGCGGGCTCGCCGTGACCCACAGCGAAGGGCTAACCAACAACAGGGTGGCCTTCTTGAGGATATTCAGGGCCATGGGGGAGGCCTTCCCAAAGGTGACCATGGCGAAGGCATACGTACCATCCTTCAGCGACGAGTGGACCTTCACCTTCGGTGGCCTCTCCACGCTGCCAGATCAGCTTAGCCTAGAGGACCTGGAGAGGAGATTTAGGGAGAGGGGGCTTGAGGGTAAGACCAAGTTTTACTCACCTAGGATGCACTACTCGCTCTTCCTGAGACCTGTCTTCCTGGAGGAAGAGCTTAAGAAGGAAGTGGAGCCCAGCACCGATCAGAACCCAGTTACAGTTCCCTGAGCATCTTATACAGGGCTTTGTAGCACCTGTCAGCGTTTAAGAGGGATCTCCACCTCCTCACCCTATTTATCACCGAGGTTGGATCCTCGGAGAAGCGGGAGAGCTCCCCCAAAAATCGAGAGAATTCCTGCTGAAAGAAGGGATTCTCCTTAATGAGTTCCTCTGTTAGGGAGGGGCTCTGAGTTAGGGAAGCTCCAGCCAGCGTGAGAAGGGCCCTTACAGTAGTGGTCGACATCTCGTCAAGGGAGTCTGACACGTCCTCAGTAGAGGCCAAGAAGGCGTTCAGCACGGCGTGAGATACTGCCAACCAGGCCATGGCCCTATCATGAGAGGCGACGTCCTTGACCAAGAACTTAAAGGGGAAGAGGGATTTAGCCACCCTTAGCTCCCTCTCAGGGTCCCTAACTGGCACCAGGACTGCCTTGCCCTCTCCAGGGTCCTCGAGCCCGGGCCCGAAGAGGGGGTGTATAGAGAGCACGTTTTCAAGCTCTGCTTTCCTTATCAGGCCCACAACCCCGCTCTTAACGGAGGATATCTCCACCACCACCTCTGCCCTTTCGTGGTGCTCCATTATTGCTTTAGGGGTCTCCCTTATGGGAACCGCTATTAGAGCCAGCCCGTAACTGGAGGAGGGCTCCTTGACCGCCCTCCCCCCAATCTCTTTTGAGGCCCTTAAGGCCCTCTCGTAGGAGACGTCTAGGAGGTCCACTTCCCATCCTCTCTCCGAGAGAAGCCTGGCAAACCAGCTTCCCATTGAGCCGGCTCCCACTACCAGGGCCCTCAAGCTAATGCCTCCTTTAACAGGGGGATCCCCTCGTACCCGTGCATGCTGGCGAAGGTGACCCTTATCCTGTCCGGGTAGGGGCCAAAAGCTATTCCAGGGGCTACAGCAACTCCCTTTTTCTCTAGAAGCTCCCTAGAGAACTGCAGAGAGTCAAATCCATCGAGCTCAACCCTAGGAAAGAGGTATAGGCCACCATCAGGCCTCTTGAACTCCAGCTTCGTGTTCTTAAGGTTCTCCTCAGCAAACCTCAACATGCTAGAGAGCCTCTCCCTAACTTGGGCTAGATGCTTTTCACCAACCTCCAAGGCAGCCCCAGCGGCTTCCTGTATGAACTCAGGGACGTTGGTCACCGTAACGGCTAGAAATTTGGCCAGAGAGTCAACCACCTCTTTAGGCCCGTAGACGTAGCCTATCCTGAAGCCGGTCATTCCGAACGCCTTAGACATGGAGTTTACGCTTATGGCCCTCTCGTAGATCTTAGTGACCGGGGTCCTCTCAACGAAGGAAAGCTCAGCGTAGGCGTCATCGCTCACTATGTAAGAGTTGGATTCAGAAGCAACTTCAACTAGCTCCTCAAGCTGGCTCCTGGAGAGAACCCTACCATCTGGGTTGTTTGGAGAGCACACCACTATCACTCGAGAGCCCCTGAGGGCTTCGAAGTCCTCCTCGGCGGAAACGACCTCTAGTCCCAGAGATGAGGCTATCCCCAGGTATCCCGGCCAGGTAGGCCTTATCAACCCCACCCTATCCCCCTTGTCGGTCAGCATTGACATCAACGCGAAAAGGGCGAACTTGGATCCGGGGGTGGGGACTAAGGAATCAGGCCCCACATCTACGCCGTCCCTCCTGCTGACCCACCTTGAGGCCGCCTCCTTAAACCTGGGCAACCCTGTGGAGGGTCCGTACCTTATCTCCCCCTTCCTGACAGAGTCGAAGAGGGCCTCCAAGGCTTCCTCAGGCGGGCCCCACGCGGGTTCTCCTACCTCCAGGTGGTAGACCTTCCTGCCCTCCCTTTCCATGGCCTTAGCCCTTCTAAATATCTCTATGTGGGCGCCAGCCCCGGACTTGGGCACCTGAGCCTCAATGGACGAGCTTATAAGGAGGGCGAACATCCTCTCACAGTTCCTCTCGTTTAACCCTTCCTCCTGGCACTTCCTCTTGACGGCCTCCCACAGGGAGGCCTCCACCTCCCTATCCCTTACTGGAAGTCCCTTCTCCCTCTTTACCCTGGCAATGCTGTTAACGAGCCTCATCCTTTCCCCGTAGAGCTCAAAGATCTTCAGGGTGACCTCCCTTATCCTCTCCCTTACCTCCATCAGGGGCACCTTCGAGAACCTTGGGTATGTACCCTGATAAAATTGCATGGTCAGCCAGGACTAAAGAGGTCATCGCCTCCACCACCGGGACAGCTCTGGGCACTATACAGGGGTCGTGTCTGCCCTTCACTCTTATAGTGACCTCCTCCATGGTCCTGAGGTCCACGGTTCGTTGGGGCTTAGCTATCGAGGCTGTGGGCTTAAAGGCGACCCTCATGACCAGGGGGGCTCCTGTGGTCATTCCCCCCAGCGCGCCCCCGTGGTTGTTGGAGGCAAAGGAAACCTTGCCGTTCCTGATGATGTAGGGGTCGTTGTGTTCAGATCCCATCATTCTAGCCGCTTTAAAACCAGAGCCGAATTCTACTCCCTTCACCGCTGGGATAGCGAACATGGCCTTGGCTAGGTCCCCCTCTATCGTGTCAAAGATGGGCTCCCCTAGCCCCGGAGGCAGGTTGAGGGCCAGAACCTCCACTATGCCACCTACGCTGTCCCCCTTCCTCCTAGCCCTCTCTATTACCTCCCTCATCTTAAGGGCCGCCTCCCCGTCGGGGGTTCTAACTTCATTCCTGTACCTGGCTCTCACGTCCTCTAAGGTGAAATTTTCAGCCTTAACTCCTCCTATCTCCAGCGTGTAGGCCATGACCTCCACTCCAATTAGTTTGAGGAGCTTCATGGCCACGGCCCCGCCCATCACCATGGACACGGTTATCCTTCCTGAGAACCTGCCCCCTCCCCTGTAGTCGTTGAAGCCCCCATACTTCAGCCTGGCCACGTAGTCGGCGTGTCCCGGCCTAGGCCTGTGGAAGTACTCCTCGTAATAGGAGGATATCACGTCTTCATTCTCAACGACCATTGCTATGGGGGCTCCGGTGGTCTTCCCCTTGAAGACCCCGCTGAGTATCTTGACCCTGTCCTCCTCTCTCCTGGTGGTGGTGACTGAAGACTGCCCGGGCCTCCTCAGGTCAAGGAGCCACTGTATGTCCCCCTCAGATAAGGGAAGGCCGGCGGGAACGCCCTCAAGGACGGCTCCAACAACCTTTCCATGGCTTTCCCCGAAAGAAATGAGCCGGAGGGCCCTCCCGAAGACGTCCCCAGCCATGGGATCACCTAGGGGTTGAGGGGCCTTGTCCTCACGTTATCCACGTTGACCTTGCCCAGCTTCAGGGTGATGGTCTCCACAGCGGTCCCTCCCCCATAGTACAGGGTGATCAGCAGGAACCTGCTCTCCCCAGGCTCAAGCTCAGGTATCTCCACCTCGTACTTCGTAGGAAACTCCTTGACGGAAGCCTTAACTGTGACCTCTCCCCTGACGTTGGGCTTCACGCCGCCCACCTTGACCTCAGATCCCGGAGTTATGCCCACTATAAGCCTAGTACTTGGGGCCTCTTCCTCGCCAGCGTTCATCACCTTCACTAGTATGGATAGGCCAATTCCGTTATTTGCCTTCCTGACGACGGTCACGTAGTCAGCTATAAGGGGCAAGGGCGCCCTGTCGACGCTTATCACGTATATCGGAAACTTCTTAAAGTACCCAAGGACTAGAAGATAAGGCACCCAGCCGGGCTTCCAGCCTTCTCCTGTAGTCTCCACGTAAAAGTAACTCTTCCCATTGAGCTTGAACTCAAGTACAGGTATATCTCCGCCTCTGACGTAGGAGACGTACTTCTTGTACAGGTCATCCGAGTCTACGAGAACCAAGGAGAGGTATCCATACTCCTCTACAGAGTTCCTGACCCTGGGCCCCTTGACGTCCCCAGGGTTCAAAGCCACAGCGACGGCGGCGTGGCCAGGCATGAGAAGGAAAGTTGTGTCGTAGCCCATTTCCCTCAGCAGGGATATCAGGAGTATGGTCGTGTCCTCGCAGTCGCCCCCTCCGTCCCATAAAGTCTCGACCACGTACTTGGGGTATTCCCCTCCTAAGCTACCTAGGTCCCTCTGGTAAGTGAGGCTCTGCACGAAGGAGGAGACCAACCAGGCCTTATCATATTCTGAGAGACCCTCCTTATCAGCTATCTCTTCGAGTTGAGAGGCTATCTCTTTGATGACTGGCTCCTGATGGGGGGTTTTAGCCATAAGGTACCAGGTGATCATGAAGTCGCTCCTCTTCCTACCCCCAACCGTCTCGTTGTACTCAGCCACCAGGCTCATCCTAGGCTTAACCCTGTAGAAATCGTACAGATTTTGAGGTATCTTCACAGAGATCCTGTACTTCTTCCCGTTCCAGGCCCACTCGTAACCAAATTCCTTTCCCTTCCTGAGCTCCTCCTCAGTGAACAGGTTGCTTACTCCCTTGCTCGTGAGGAACTCCGGGAATCCTTGGGCGACGAACTCCTCAGCAGCGGTCCTGGTCTCCCTTCTTGTGTTACCAGCTATTATGACGAGGCTCTTATCCTTTAACGGCTTTATAAACCAGGTCCAATAGCCCTTTTGGAAGATCAGGGATTTCCTTTCATATTCAGGCAGATGATGGGAAGCGAAACTTCCAACTTCAGGGGCCATGGGACCGCCCATGACTACCAGCAACTTGGTAGGCGGTATTTTCGTTCCAGGTTTAAGGAGCTCCACTTCAGCGCCTGTATCCTCAAAAGCCTTCTTAACGATCATAGCCGCCTGCTCGTCTATGTCGTTGGAGAGAATGACTACGTCCTTACCAAAAGCCTTTGTCGGGCTTATGGGGATCAGCAACGCTAAAAGCAACAGAATGACAAGCCTTTTATGCATAATAAGGATTATCTTTACCGGTTTTTAAGGTTACCCTGTGACGACAGCGGGTTTAGATGAGGTAGGAGGGGCGGGTACATTGAGATGCTAGCGCTCAGCGGACCTTAAAGCTATAGTTGCAGCCGGTTAAGTCCCCTATAAATTGAAGATTCCTGTGTAACGTATATATTTTCCATACAATCTAGCATCACTTAAGGTCATTACCTTAAGAAATCTGTAACTAAATGCTTTAATGGTCTGAAGCTTACTTAAGCTCATAAGCTAACAGTCCGCTGAGACCATTGAACTCCCCTAAATATAAAATTAATCCGTCTTTTTAATATGAATTTACTACAATTTCTCAGAAAACTTAAAATAAGTTTAAGCGAAAAGGCTGCAGCGAGTTTTGGCGTGGTAACCGATCGTCTAGGGAAAAGGCTAATTGGCACGAGGCCAATTTAATCGGGGGGTACTATTGTCTAGGGCTGTGAGGGTCAAGTATGAAGGGGGAGTACTTAAACCATTAGACCCCATAGAGCTTAAAGAAGGTGAGGAAATTAAAGTAAGAATTGAAAAGAGTTTAAGAGAGATGTTAAAAGACCTTATCGGCATTCTGGGTGAGTCCAGCGAGGGAGAGTTGGAAGAGTATCTCGAGGAGGTCTGGCAATCGTGATTTTCTTAGACACTAACATACTGTACCACATTATTCATAAAACACCTAGAACGGATGAGGCGTTGACTCTGCTCGAGGAAAATCCAGGAGATTACGTCATAAATACGGTAGTTCATAATGAGATTATCTATACATCCACAATGCACTATCTGAAGCATAAATACGGGATGACCGGGACTTACTCAGCTAGAAGATGGATAAAGAAGCACGGATATCCCGGGAAGGTGATTGAAGTAATTAGGGAGTTGCTCAGGAGATTGAACATAAGACTTATACCGGATATGTATACAGAGGAGGAGCTTTACAGAGTTCTAAAGGAGCTTAGGTTGTTACCGAGTGACGCTATAATAGCGTTGACGTGTAAGCATCACGACATAAACTCCATTCTCACATTTGATGAGGATTTTAAGCATGTACCCTGGCTTAAAGTAGTCCCCTAACCCTAAAAAGTCCTTTTGTAGAATGAGAGTGGTGAGTTCAGCTGAGTAAGCTCAATACCTTTTCTACGTGAAGCGGTCTGAAAGTTCAGGTCAGTTAGCGACGGCCCCCTCGTAGATGTCAGCGGCCCTAAGAGCCTTAAGTTGACAGCACCCCACTGGACCTGTTATCTATTCATATAGCTTTAATCCCCTTAATAGCTCCATAAATTTACTTGCGAGTCCAGCGGATAAGCATGAGAACCAGTTGTTGGAGTTACTTCTGTTTAAGAGGAATATCCCATTATGAGGAACCGCTCGACCTTGGTTTGATGTGCCCTCTAGGATGGAGAAGCTCCTTAGCGAGTAAGGATTTATCTTTATGGCTTTTAAGGTTACCTCGTGACGACAGCGGGTTTAGATGAGGCGGGAAGGGGCCCAGTGATAGGCCCCATGGTAGTTGCGGGGGTCTTGATAAAAAGCTCTAAATTAAAGTTACTCAGGGAAGCGGGCGTTAAAGACTCCAAGTTGTTAAGCGAGGAGAGGAGAGAAGAATTAAAGCTCCTTATTGAGGAGGTAGCCGATTCCTGCTCAGTTAAGGTGATACATCCAAGAAGGATAGACGAGGCCGTCTCCAGAAACATGTTGAATCACCTGGAAGCCGAGGCAATGGCTGAGATAATAAGGGAGCTTAGGCCGTCCCTGGCAATAGTGGATTCCCCCATGGTGAACACCAAGAAGTTCTCGTCAATGATAAAGTCAATGACTAAAGGGATGAGGTATAGGCTCATAGCTAGGAACAAGGCCGACAGGAAGTACCTGCACGTGGCAGCCGCCTCCATAATAGCTAAGGTTGAGAGGGATAGACTGATAGATGAAATCAAGAAAGAAATAGGGGTAGACTTTGGATCAGGTTATCCAAGCGATCCTAAGACTAGGAAGTTCATTGAATGGCTTGTAAGTGAGGGAGTTAAACCTAACTTCGTTAGATGGAGCTGGGGAACTGTAAAGAGACTTATTTTAAGATCGGATGACTTAGAGAAATATTTATAAAGTTTTTGGAGTTTTCAGTTTAATTAATTAGAGTTATATACAGTTTATAAAAATGAATCTTAACTTAATAGACGCAAGAGCGCTATCATAAATAAACCGCCTGACATATGATAATGATTATTCGTTAGATAGATTATTCCTTGATTAAATTTAAAGCTATGTGATGTAATCATCAGGATTATAAGTAAAAGAATGCTTTTTGAAAAAGTTGATGGAATTACAGGGTGGATACTTTAACTTTATATTATTTAAATTTTAATCAGTTAATTCTTAATCTATTTAAAGATATTTGTAATTATGTTGTATTTACAAGAGTAGAAATTTAGATCAACTTCAATAACTGGTAAGCGAAAAACTTATAATAAAAATCGATAGTTTTTTGAGATATACTAAAATTATCTATGAGATACTACAAATTTATTAATTCAAATATCGATAAATTATTAATTATTAGGATAATCGCAACTTATAACACAAAAAATAAATAGTTTCATGTTCGAGATAATTAGGTGTCATTATGTCGGAACTAAGCCGAGAATCGGCCCTACTTGAGATAATCTATTCCCTTGAGAAGGCCTTCTGGGAACTCCTTGGGGCTGGGGCTAAAGCAACAGTCTCCATAGTCGGTGAGGAATTGTATGAAAGGCTTAAATCCTTATCAAATGTGGATTTAGAGGGTGTTAGTGAGGAAGAAGCTCTTAGGGAGATCTCTAGGGTTTTAACTGAGGATATGGGGGTAGCCAAATCGGTGGACATTAGCAGAGATGGATCTAAGTTCACAGCAGTAATTAACAATTGCGTAATGCTAGACGTCGAGAGGCAGCTCATAGGAAACAATATCAAGCCTTTCCTATGCCCTTTCCTTAATTTAATAGCTTATGTAGTTAGGAGTAGGGGTTCCAAGTCCACATCGCTGGGAGACATTAGGGTAGAGGGGGATAAATGTTATTTAAGCTTTGAAGAGCTAAAATGACTCTACTCAAGCCTCTCATGAACCTTAGCGGACGATATCCTAATGGCCCTATCTATTATATTATCTGGGAGTCCAGCAGATCTCTTTATACTGGTTAACACCGCCTGATGATAAGACTCTGCCGCTACGCTGGAGAACCAGAGGAAAGCTTTAGAAATAGCTAGTACTTTTTCATCCACCTCGCTGTTTAACATGTTCAACAGCTCGCTGTGTATCGATCCTATCATAGCTACGTAAGTTCCTAATGATATATCTCTAGCTAAGGCGAAGGAGCTGACCTGAGCTATTTTAAGGCTACTCTCCTCTATTCCCTTCTCATTATCTAAGGTTGAGGTGAACTCCAGTACTTCCTTAACTATCTTTCGGACCTCCTCACCCTTAACCCCCGAGGCCTTCAGCTCGTTCAATAAGCTAGCGTTCTCTAGAATTCTGCTGACCACAATTTCAGCGGTTTTTTCTAATTTTTCTTTCGCTAGTAAGTCCACCTCGCCAATATACTTTCTTTCCTCGTCTGTTAGATTTATTATCGATCCCATAAGAGCGTAAGAGTCCCTGACAACATCTTTTAAGTTCCTGATTATATCATCCCCGCTCATGCTCACTCTATGTTCATAGGGAGGCTAACTCTCTAAAAAAGCTTTCGGATTAACAGATGATATTTCTTTTATCTTTCTTCTTTCAAAAAAAAAAAAAAAAACAAATTAATTTGGTAGATTAATGACGCTAGCCCCGCTATGTTTAGCCCATATGTTACAAGTACCTTCGGAAGACACCATACAAGGGCCGTAGGGGCTCTCGGGTGTACATGACTTCATGAACATCGGACAATCTGTAGGTTTAATCATGCCTAAAGTGACTTGAGCACATCTACAGCCAGGGGGGAGGTCATCCCATCCCTCATCATCAATCCCGTACCTAGTTTCAGCATCCTGTTCTTTATAGACTTCGCTTAGAATGAGCCCGCTCTCGGGGACGACGCCTATCCCACGCCATACGGCATCAGATACTTGCGCAACATCTCGGAAGAGTTTTTGAGCCTGTAAGTTGCCGTCCCATGAGACGGCCCTGCTGTACTCATTAACCAATCTAGGCCTTCCATCCCTTATCTGCCTGAGGATCTCCAATATTGAGAGCAGAACGTCCACAGGTTCAAATCCAGATACCACGGTAGGAACTCCATACTCTTTGGGTAGGAAGCTCCATGCCTTGGCACCTATTATAGTGGACACATGTCCCGGAGCTATTATGCCGGAGATGGGGTTGTCGGGGAAGTTGTCCAGAACGTACCTGGTTATGGGGGGCGTGAGCCTGTGGGCCACTAGGAAGGAGAGGTTGTTGGGAGCTTCTCCATGTTTCAAGGGTATGAAGGTGGCTGGCGCCGTAGTTTCGAACCCGACCGCTAAGAATACCGATTCCCTCCCATCTCTGGACTTCTTGACAGCGTCCATAACGCTGTATACTATCTCCACTTTTCCTCCCATGGACCTAGCCTCCTCTAAGCTTGATGGCTCTTCCCTTCTCCCAGTAGGCAGTTTGTAAGCATCTCCGTAGGTGAAGACCCTGATCCCCTCCATTGCTAGCTTAACTGCGGCCTTCACGTAGTAGCCAGGGGTGATGCACACCGGACAACCCGGGCCCGCGACCAGCTCAACGTTTTCGGGCATCATCGACCTTATACCGTAGTGGGTGATGGTCCACTCATGCGTACCGCAGAAGTCCATTATCTTGACCTCATCAAGATGTCCGGACAGCTTGCGTATTGACCTAGCTACCCTAAGGGCGAACTCCTTATCCCTGAACATGCTTAACACCCGCACAAACTATCTGGCCCAGGGAGATGCCCCCGTCCCCCGGAGGCACCCTTGAGTTCGTCAAGAGGGAGAGGCGCCCCACCGCCTCCTTGATTCCCCTAATCAAGATGGAGTTAACGGAAGCTCCTCCAGATACGGCCACAACGCTCGAATAATCTGAGAACTCAGAAGCTACCCTTCCGAGGACTTCGCCCAGGGCGTAAATTGCCGTATATGCTAGGTCCTCTATCCGGGCGCCCTCCTGATTCAATATGAACTCAACTATTTGATGGGCCTGCACCACGCCGCCCTTCACGTCCACCTCTAACTTCAGCCTCTCCCCCTTATTGGCCAGAGACTCCAGCTTTATTGCTGGTTCTCCCTCGTAAGTCCTGACAAAACAAACTTTTAGCAGGGCGGCCACGGAATCAAGAAATCGTCCGACGCTGGAGATCCTGGGAGAGGATCCCAGCTGCTTTAAGGCGATCTCCGCCTCCACGACACCTCTCCTCAGGCCTTTAACCAATCCCTTGGTCTCCAGGAACTCCAAAATCTCATCATGGCTCATGAACTTGGAGAGGACTCCTATGAGCATTCTCACCGGGTATTTCGTGGCCAGATCCCCTCCAGGCATTGGGAAGTACTCCAGGCGTCCTACCCTGTCAAACTCTGAGTAAGTGGTGAGCATAACCTCCCCTCCCCAGAGGTTCCCGTCCTTCCCGTAGCCGAGCCCGTCCACGGCTATTCCCACTACCCCCTCATCAACGTTAACCCAGTGTTCCGCCATGACCGAAGCTATGTGGGCGTGATGGTGCTGTACCTCTACCAGGTCACCTTCCCAGGTCTCAGCCAACCTCCTGGTGGAGTAGCCCGGGTGCATGTCCACGACTAGCAGGGGGTCGGACAGCCCGTACATCCTGTAAAGGAATTTAAGCGCCTCGTCCAGGAATTCCAGGTTTTCCAATTCGTCCATATCCCCCACATACTGTGTGGGCACGACCCTATCACCAATCCCTATGGCTCCAGCGTTCTGAAGCTCAGCCCCAAAGGCCACCACGCCCCTTTCAAGCTCGAAGGGTATTCTTACCCAAGAAGGCGCGTAACCTCTGCTCCTCCTGAGGAAGGTGGGCCTTCCGTCGGTTAACCTGATCACACTGTCGTCGACCCTGTTAACTATCTCCCTGTTGTGGTGGAGGAAGTAGTCCACCACTCCGGCCAGCTTCCTCCTGGCGCACTCCTCTGAAGTGCACATTGGCTTGCCGCTGACGTTTCCGCTGGTCATTATGAGGACTCGATCCCTGACCTCGTTGAGGAGCATGTGGTGTAAAGGGGTGTAGGGGAGCATGAAGCCTAGGACGTCTAACCCGGGAGCTATGGCCTCTGGCAGGTTTCCCTTGCTGGGCAAAAGTACGATGGGCCTTTCCGGACCACTTAAAAGCTCCGCTGAAAGTTCATCCAGCCTTGCGTACCTGTCCACCACGTTCAAGTCTAGGGCCATGAGCGCAAATGGCTTCTGAGGCCTCCTCTTCCTCATCCTAAGCTCTTCAATCACTCCTTCATCGGTGGCTAGGCAGGCTATGTGATACCCACCGACCCCCTTCACAGCCACTATGTGGCCTGACTCTATTAGGTTAGCTACATCCTTCAGCGGGTCCTCAGAGGGTAGCCTTCTGCCTTTTTTGTCCTCTATCCAAATGGAGGGACCGCACTCGGGACACGAGATTCCCTGGGCGTGAAATCTCCTCAAATTACCAGGGTCCTCATACTCTTCAAGACACGAGTCGCATAATGGAAAGTCCCTCATTGACGTCTTCTCCCTGTCGTAGGGCACCTGATACATCATGGAGAAGCGGGGACCACACCAGGCACAGCTGTTGAAGGGGTAGCGGTAATGCCTATCCGAAGGGTCGTAAACCTCCCTGAGACACTCATCGCAGACAGCTATGTCAGGTGGCACCATGGAGAGCCTCTTGGCCTCGGTTCCGCTCCTCAGTATCCTGAAGTCTTCGTAGCCGTTAGCCTTCAGGAAAGCGACACTTAACTCCTCTACCTTGGCGGGAGGGGGCTTCTCATCTACTATTTTAAGGGTAAACTCTGACACTAGCCTCGGGCTTCCCTCAACCCATATTTCCACCTCACTACCTCCCATATTTCTGACGTAACCTTTCAACCCTAGCTTAACAGCTAACCTGTGAACGAACGGCCTGAACCCAACCCCTTGTACGATCCCCACTACCCTTATTCTAGCGGCCACCCTTACGGAATTCATACATTATATCCAACGTTTAATCGATATAAGCTAGCATACCCGGCACTTCACACAAAATCATTCCGCTAATTCGTTTATTTAATTAATTTAAATATTAACACCCGATAATAATTAAATAATAATTACTGAACTTGTATAATAAATCATATTTTTCAATTAACGATGAAGTAAATCTGCAGATTTGTTTAATATTTTTACACTTAAATCGTTAATAATCAAGGATGATAATAACAATTGTGTAAAATTCCATTAGAGATAACACCGTTCTATAGTTATATTAGCTATCATTAAGGTGGATGACGCGGGATAAGTCTCCTTAAATTGATTAGCAAGAGTTATAATATGATAAGTCTCCTTAAATTGATTAGCAAGAGTTATAATATGTAAGTATGTGTATCTGTAACGATGATATAATGTGAGGTGTTCCAATGGGTGAAGGGAATTCCTCCTCCGGAGGTATCGTGATCTCCAGGAGGGACTTCTTGAAGTTAGCGGCCATTACCTCATTGATGCTGCCTGACTTAATGAGTTTGCAGAGATTGGCGGCTCAAACGCTGAAACAGGGATCAGTAAACCTGATCTGGTTTGAAGCACAGGATTGCGCTGGCAACACGATATCCATGATCGAGGGAAACGCCCCCGACCTGATACAAGTGCTTGTCGGCGAGAATCCCGCTATAGGCCCTGGTAAAGTGAGAGTCGTCTTCCACGAGACTATAATGCCTGAATGGGGAGAGGCAGCCTTAGAGTACCTGCACAAGGCGGAGGCCGGTGAGCTCGACCCCTACGTGCTAGTGTTAGAGGGATCCTTCCCGTACGAGGAGCACGCAGCTAAGACCGGGGGCTGGTGGTTCGTCTTAGGTGAGGAGGACGGGCGACCCATAACTGGGAATGAGTGGTTCAGAAGGCTGCTTAAGAGGGCAGTTGCCGTGGTTGCGGTGGGCAACTGTGCCTGCTATGGGGGAATAGTGGCGACCAGAGTTAAGGAGGGGTATGCCGCTGATGGAAAGAGCCCGACCGGGGCCTTTGGATTCTTCGATGACCCATTAAGGGGTATAAAGGGAGCTATAAGGAGGTGGCCGGAGGCCAAGCCCTTCCTTAACTTCATAGAGGGGAAGTGCTCCCCTAAAGTCTCTCCAACTAGCGACTGTAGGCCGGCTGTGGCGATACCTGGTTGTCCTGCCAACGGCAACGCCATACTTAGGGTTCTGGGCCACCTCATACTGGCTGTGGACGGTTTACTCTCCCTCCCGGAGCTGGATGAGTACTGGAGGCCCAAGTATATATTCGGCAGGACCACCCACGAGCAGTGTCCTAGGGCGGGGTTCTACGCAGCAGGGGACTTCAGAAACGAGCCCGGGGACAATGACTTCAGGTGTCTATTCGAGGTGGGGTGCAAGGGACCTGTAAGCAACTGCCCCTGGAACAGGGTGGGGTGGATCGACGGGATAGGCGGCCCTACTAGGACTGGAGGGGTGTGCATCGGTTGCACGATGCCAGGGTTCCCGGACAGGTTCGAACCGTTCTATAAGCCGTTACAGGCCCCGTCAATGCCAGATACAGGAACGATGGCTGGATTAACCGCAACAGCAGCCATCTTGGGAGCGGCAGCTGGTCACTTCATCACCAAGCCCACTAAGAAGGAGGTGGAGGAGTGATGGGAGAGAGGGTAATTTTCATAGACCCCATCACCAGGATAGAGGGCCACCTCGGGCTCAACGCCGTCGTGGACACGGGCAACAAGGTGGTCAAGGAGGCTTGGGCTTTCTCCACCATGTTCAGGGGGTTTGAGATCTTCTTAAGGGGGAGGGAGCCTCCCGACGCCATACACCTGACTAGCAGGATATGCGGAGTCTGTGCAGCATCTCATGCCAACGCCTCGGTAAAGGCTAACGACATGGCCCTGGGCGCCGTTCCTAAACCCTTTGGAGTCGTAATAAGGAACTTAGCTTGGGCGGTCACCGATCACATTTACGATCACCCGACTCACCTGAACATACTGGCGGGCCCTGACTACAGCGGTGCCGTGATCTCCAAGCTGACCCCATCAGTCTACGAGGAGGCAAAGGCGACTAAAGCTGAAAACTCCGATATACATGGATTCTCAACTGTGGGAGACCTGTTAGATGGGTTAAACCCGTTGGAGGGCAAGATCTACATGTTGGCCCTCAAAATGCAGAGGCTGGCCAGACAGGCGGGAGTGCTCTTCTACGGGACCCACCCGCACCCCAGAACCCTGATACCCGGGGGCATAGGAGCTACGGTCACTGTAGATTCACTGATCCAGTATTCTTACAGGCTGACCAAGCTCACCGCCTGGGTTAAGATGGTGGTAGCTGTCTGGGAGGATATAGCGAACTTCTTCAACTCAATCGGGTACGAGAAACAGGGAATGACTTATGAGAAGCCAAATCTGCTATCTGTAGGTATATTCGATGATCCGGAAACCTATTCCTCCTTGGGAGAGAGCTACGAGGAAATCTACGGGAACGTTGACGACGCCGGGAGGAAGAGGTTTCTGAAGCCAGGCCTCATACTCGACGGAGAGCTCGTCACGGACAAGCTGACCGACATGAACGTGGGCACAGTAGAGCTCGTTGATAGGGGCTTCTATCAGGACTGGGACACGCTCTTCGTTCAGGAGGATCCTTTAGGTAATCAGGTCGTCTGGGGAAGGGAAGAGCTGGCCAAGTATCACCCGTGGAACAAGACTACCATACCCAACCCGGTGGCCCAGAACTGGAAGGAGAAGTACACCTGGACCGGCACAGTCAGGTACGTCTGGAAGGATGGTAGGATAAGGCCCATAGAGGTTGGTCCCATAGCCAGGATGTGGGTTCAGGCGCTTCACAGCGGGGGTAAGGTGAGGATAGATCTTCCCAGGACCAACGGGGTCTCTGAGCTTCCTCAGGGCACTTGGGAGCCCGTGACCTTCGAGTGGAATATACCTAAGGTCGGCGCCTCCACCACTATAGAGAGGATGAGGGCTAGAGCCTACAACGTAGCTCTGGACGTGGCTGCAGCCTGGCATTTCCTCCTGGTGGGCCTTGACTTGGCCAAGAAGGGAAGTTTAGAGACCTCAAGGCCGTGGAAGAGACCCTCACATGCTGTGGGCTTCGGGTTCGATGAAGCTCCCAGGGGAAGCGTCAGGCACTGGATGGTTGTGGAGAACTACAGGATAAAGAATTACCAGGTACACGCCCCGACCACGGCAAACCTCTCGCCCAAGGGTAGGTTTGGAGCCACAGGTCCATACGAGCAGTCGGTGATAGGAACTGCCATAACTGAGGAGGTAGGGCCGGATGAGTGGACAGGGCTAGACCTGGTCAGGGCGATAAGGAGCTTCGACCCCTGCATAGCTTGCTCAGTGCACATATTCGTCGGAAACAGGCGCATTGAGAAGCTGGTCACCCCCATGTGCACCGTCTGAGGGGGGAGTATGATATACGAGTTCGCCGTTTACGACATGTTCTTACCCTCAATTGCGCTTTTCACTTTTGGGTTGATATACCGCCTCTCCAGGTACGCGTTCACGTACAGGAAGACCGCTAGACCAGAGTGGAGGAAAAGGCCCCTGGCTAGGAGGGCGTTCCTCCTCATCGACTCTTTTATCCACGCTATAATAGCGGCGGCGAAGAAGTCTAGGGTGGACTTCCTAGTGGGCCTCCTAGTGCTCCACACGTTAGGGGTTATACCTCTGC
This sequence comes from Thermoproteota archaeon, assembly GCA_027491435.1. Classification (GTDB taxonomy): domain Archaea; phylum Korarchaeota; class Korarchaeia; order Korarchaeales; family Korarchaeaceae; genus Korarchaeum. The sequence continues at coordinate 33,509 of JAOZFG010000003.1, read as the reverse complement.
TCTTCCTCCTGAGTCATCACGTGGCCTGGTGGTCCTACTATTTCCCGCCATATCAAGCTCTCTCTTTCCTAGCAATACCTACCAGTGCGACTAGCTCATCCCTAACGGTCACAGCTCCTCTACAGCCAGTGAGTGGAATGTCCTTCAAGTTCGTAAACACAATATGGGGTCCGCTTACCGTCGTGCTTAACGGGGACGTATTAGCGGTGCTGGCCATAGTGGCTACTGCCTTCAAGCTGGCCGATAGGGTGGTGGCTAAGGTTAAGCACAGGCTGCAGAGGGTGAACTGGGGCGACTTTTCAGCGCTGATCCTCTTACTTTTCATCCTAGTTACAGGCTACATGGCTACACATCACCTGCCCTTTGGCGACGTGGTCACCTACAAGAACGTCCTGGGACTTCACATACTTAGCGCGGAGCTCCTAGTCATCTTGCTTCCTTTCACGAAGTTCTTCCACTTCGTCTTCAACTTCTGGTTCGGGAAGCTTCACGAGGTTTATGACATATGGAGGAGGGGGTTATGAGCGTTCAAGAGGCCATAAGATCAGTTCTCAGGGAGGTAGACCCTGTTAGGTTACATTACCTGGAGGGCTGCGTTTCCTGCGGCCTTTGCGGACCTCACTGCCCATTCTACTACGCAGACGTCAAGTACGAGCCCGTCAACAAGGCTGAGGAGATGAGGTTCATCTACAGGAAGGAGATGACCTTCGCGGGCAAAATTCTGGGTGAGCTGGTGGGGGCTAAGCTCCCCAGGGACAAAGAGGACTTGGAAAGGATAAGGGAGATGGCTTACAGGTGTACCAACTGCAGGTACTGCTACCAGACGTGTCCCCTAGGCATTTATAGCGGAGAGCTCATCATGATGCTCAGGCAGATAATAGATAGGGTTGGGATGACCCCCTCCTGCCTCACCGTACTAAAGGACGTGGAAGTTTCAGGGAACTTCCCCAACGGGCTTATTAGCGCTTGGAACGAGGCGCTTAAGAGGGCTCAGGAGGCAATTGGCGGGGAGCTTCCCCTTGACAGGCCAGCCGACCTAATATACCTTCCCTGGCTTATAGAGGCCATACTCACTCCAGAGGTCATAGTTGACACGGTCAAACTTCTCGACAAGCTTAACCTGAACTGGAGCATGCCCTCCAAACCCCTGGCCATAGAACCGGCGTTAGGAACCATAATGGGCGACAAGAAGGCCAGAAAGGTGGTCTTCAAGAGGATAGTGGATTACGTGAAGTCCCACAAAGGGAAGGCGGCGCTGCTATCCCATGGAGGCACTCCCTACATGGACTTAAGGTTCGAGCTCCCCTTCGTGCTCGGTGAAAGGGCTCCCTTCAAGGTGATTCATGTGGTAGAACTCCTCCACGAAATGTACTCCGAGGGCAAGCTCAATCTGAAACAAGACGGGGTTAAGGTGACTTGGCACGACCCCTGCAAGATGGCTAGGGGAGGCGGCCTCATAGAGGAGCCCAGGCACCTGATTAAAGCCACCTCAAAGCAGTACAGGGACCTACCAAAGGGTATAGGGATGTACTCCCACTGCTGCGGAGGGGGGACTGGAATATCTTTAATGGCCGAGGAGGGGAGGAGAATGCTGAGGGAGCTGCTGGGCGAATTAATCTCCAGTGCCAAGTTCTGTGAGGAGCTTGAGAAAGATCACCTAGTCGCCGTCAAGAACAAAGTGGACGAGATAGAAGAGTCAGGGGCGGAGCTCGTAGTCACCGGGTGCTCCACCTGCATCCACACGATAAACAAAGGGGCCAAGAAGTTCGGCAAGGAGTTTAAGGCGGTTCACATAGTCTCCTACCTCCAGGACTACCTCCCATAATTTTTTGGGTGTCCCGATGAACCTTAAAGAGGTCGTGAAGGTCTTCCTGTCAATAGCTAGAGAGGTAGAGGATCAGAAGGCCAAGGTAAAAGGAGAAGCCCTCAAACTCCTTGGAGTGGAGGGATTCCTTTACCAGATGCCCAACGCCAGAGATGAGGACGTGGACAAGATGAAGGAGGAGGTGCTCAGGTCCCTCGGAGTGTCTGAACTATCTGGCCTGAGGGCGGGCGGAAAGGTGATAAGGATGGGTACTAAACTCGTGCTATACATGTCAGCTGACGTTCCCGTAGATAGGTTGCCCAAGTTCCCTGGCGTGAGGCTGATGGACGTCACCCACTATCCGCTGGCAGACGTCGAGGAGATCAGGCAAATGGGACCGGACCAAGTGGTCATAGTGAGGATAGAGGAGGGGCCCTGTGAGCTCTCCAAAAGGGAGTTTCAGGCTGAGGTCCCAGGGGATAAGGTGGAGGCGAACGAGCTAATATCCAAATCTATGACCGGGTCCAGGGACCCTGAGGACTTGGCCACCGCTCTAGCCGTTCTAGCCGGGGTTAAAAGGTTCTCGATAATTGAAGGAAGTTGGGAAGATGATGGAAAATGTGTCCAAGTCATGGAGAACCTGTTAAGGGAGGCCCTAAGGTCCTGATAATGGGTGTGGGCAACAGGCTCCTCGGGGACGACGGGGTGGGCTCCTGCTTCGCCGAGGTCCTGGGCTCCCTGATTAATCATGAGTGGCTTCTGGTGGTTGATGGCGGGCTTGGAGGCCTGAACCTCCTTGACTATTTTGAGGGGGTTGAGCTGGCCTACATAGTGGATGCCGTCCAGGGAGAGCCAGGGCAAGTGATCCTGTACAAGGTGAACCCCCAAGTGTCTAGGGAGGCCATAAGGATGGTCGCCGAGTACGGTAGCCACGGGATAACACCAGACATTCTGCTGGCGGCTGCAGCCTCCTTGGGATACCTGCCAGAGGCTTACGTGGTGGGGATCGCCGTTAAAGAGGTAGATCTCGGGGAAAATCTTTCAGATGAAGTTGTGACAGCCAGTTTAAAGGCCCTTCGCCTGCTAACTAGGGAGTTAGGGAAGAGGGGGTTCCCCATGAAGGTGAACGAGAAGGCCTTTCTTGAAGGCATGTTCAGGTGTGGGGGCGCCTGATGCACGAGTGGTCAATTGCGTTTATGATCCTAGATGCCCTGGAAGACTTGGCCAAGTCAGAGGGCCTGTCCAACGTTCACTTCGTAGAAGTCAGTTATGGTAGCGTGATGGAGCTGGACGGATCCCTGCTGAAGGAGGCCCTAACAGAGCTATCCAAGGGAGGGTCCTTTGAGAGCGTAGAATTCTCGGTCGTTGAGGAGCCTACGGTGTTCAGGTGTTCCAGGTGCGGCAACGAGTGGGAGTTCTCTCACGAGCTGATAGAGGGTGACAGGAAGGTGTTAGAGGAGGGCGTTGAGGAAAGCTCTGTTCACTTCATACCCGAGCTGGCCCCAGCCCTGATTAAGTGCCCTAAATGTCAGAGCAGGGACTTCCAGGCGATTAAAGGCAAGGGAATCAGGGTTTCTAGGCTGGAGGGATCCAGATGAACGACTTCTTGGGAAGATGGGCCCTTAAGAAGGCTTCTGAATTTGAAAGGGTGGTGATAGTAGCTTCGGGAAAGGGAGGCGTGGGCAAGAGCTTCGTCTCCTCCTGTTTAGCTCTGACCATGGCAGACAGGGGCCTGTCGGTGGGCCTTCTTGACCTAGACCTTCACGGACCATCAACAACATCTTTTCTAGGTGTTGGCAGGGTAAGGGCCAGCAAGGAGGGGTTAATACCGGCGAGGAGAGGTGAGGTGGAGTACATGTCCCTAGCCTTACTCACGGAAGGGACTCCCCTCCCGTTCAAGGGTGAGGACAAGTGGCCCCTGATTTACACGATGATGGCCATGACCAAGTGGTCGGCCAATAACCTGGTGGTTGACATGCCCCCTGGCACAGGTGATGAGTTCCTCTGGGCCCTCAGGTCGTTTAACAGGAGGAAGTCTAAGGTGTTGGTGGTCACCACTCCATCTAAGGCCTCCATCGAGGTCGTGAGGAGGGCCATTAACATGATAAGGGACGAGAGATTTTCCCTGCTGGGAGTAGTTGAGAACATGAGCTATCTGAGCTGTGGGGGCGAGAAGGTGAAGCCCTTCGGCGAGGTCGACTACTCGAACTTGGGCGTTAGGGTGATAGCCAGAATACCCATGGAGCCCTCGGTAGAGGAGGCTATCAGGTCCGGCGATCCACCGCATAAGTCTTCTCCAGAGCTTGAGAGAGCCTTTAACGACCTGGTGGAGGTGATAATCAATGTGCCTGGGGATTCCCGGTAGGGTTATCGAGGTTAAGGGCAGGAGGGCCCTTGTCGACTTCAACGGGATAAGGAGGGAGGTAGACGCCACGCTGGAGGAGGTTAGCCCAGGCGACTACGTTATCGTTCACGTGGGCATGATAATCTCAAAAGTTAACGAGGAGGAGGCTAAGGATATGATAAAGACCTGGCAAGAGCTGCTGGAATCTTTAGGTGATTAGATGAGAGTGAACTTATCTCACGGGGCTGGAGGAAAGGCCACCCAAGACATGGTACAAAAGCTCATCCTCTCCCTACTGGATGAGGACATGAAGAGGGTTGAGGGAGGGGTCGGGACTGATGAACTAGATGATGGAGCCACACTGCCTGCAGGCGAGAATCACCTGGTGATGAGCGTCGACTCCTACACGGTAAATCCGCCCTTCTTTCCCGGAGGCAACCTCGGGGTATTAGCAGCGTCCGGCACGATTAACGACGTTCTAATGATGGGAGCCAAGCCTGTAGCAGCTATGGACTCAATCATAGTTCAGGAGGGCTTTGAGTTAGAGGAGCTCAAGAAGATAACCTCCAGCATGATTCAGGTCTTTAGGGAGAACGGCGTTAAGCTTGTAGGCGGGGACTTCAAGGTCATGCCCTTCGGAGATTTGAGGGGCGTGGTGATAACAACCGTAGGCGTGGGTTGGGCTGAGAAGCCGATACTGGACTCCTCCTTAAAACCTGGAGATAAGTTGCTGGTTACAGGAACGGTTGGGGATCACGGAGCCGCTATACTAGCAGCTCAACAGGGGATTGAAGGCGTTGAGAGCGACGTCAAGCCTCTGACCCAGGTTATGCTCCCCCTCCTAGAGGAGTTCGGGGACCAGATAAGGGCTGCCCAAGATCCAACTAGAGGAGGTTTAGCGCAGGTCCTGAACGAGTGGGCCTCCAAGACTGGCCTCCTAATAACCGTTAGGGAGGAATCGATACCAATAGCCGAAGAAGTTAAGGCCCTCTCAGAGCTTCTGGGAGTGGACCCATTGCAACTGGCCTCAGAGGGCAAGGCCGTCCTGGGAGTTAGCCCGGAGGTCTCTGAGGACGTGTTAAACTTCCTTAAGGAGAGAGGGTGCGATAGGGCCTCGATAATAGGCGAGGTCAAGGAGAGCTCCAAGTATCGAGGAATGGTGATCTTGGAAACTAAGGTGGGCGGGCTTAGAGTGATGGAGAGGCCCCTAGGGGCAGTGGTTCCGAGAATATGCTGATTAAAGCTTAAGCCCAAGAGAGGAGAATATCCTCCTAATCCTCCTCATCTCAACCAAAATTTTAAAGCCCTCCTCCGTTAGATTGAGTCCTTTATCATCAAATATTAACCCTTTCTCCTTGAGGAGCTCCAAATACTCAACTAGCCTCGTGTAGGGCACGTTTACCTCCTGGCTTAACCTAGAGGGAGCTATGCCCGGCTTGGATGATATGGCCTCCAGTATGTCGCATACTATGGCGGCCTGAGACCTGTACTTACGCCTCATGCCAGGCCTCCCCTAGCAAGATTGCAATGGGGATTAGGGAAAGAGACCTCACCAGCTCTCCTACTATCAGGAGCCATGGCTTATACGTCAGGAAGGCCAGAGTTGTGATCAGGTGAGACAGGGCCAAACCTAAGTAAGTTACCTGAGCCTTTGGAGAGGCCCTCTCCCTGCTCGCCAGGTAGACTGCTATTGCAACTATGAATGGTAACGTGGGCACGAGGAAAAGATAGTCCACCTCACCCCTCCTAAATCCCAGCAGTAACGTTAGGTAGCTCACGGCGTAACCGAACTGCACGGCGATGAACAGGGGATTCCTCAGAAGGTGAGGCATCCACGAAGTTGGCGGTCCCCTTGGCGGCGAGGATAGGAGCAGGGACACGTAAGCTGAAGCTGTAAAGGATAGGCTGAGCGCTGAGAAGGAGACCAAAGTCGTCCTCATCCTGGGGAACCCGTACTTGTAACCCTTGTAGGAGAGCCAGGCTATGTATGCAGCTATGGAGGTAGCTAGCATGTCTAAGACCGCCATGACGTAGGAGACAGTAGGAGGTATTGAGGCCACCCTACCACCGGCCCGGAACAGTTAGGCCCCTAAAAAAGGTTTAGGGGTAGAGGGTGATCTCGTGGGCCACCATGTTTACCCTTACCTCTTTAACCCCCTCTATCACTTTGTCCCTCCCGAAGTCGTCAACCAGTATGGCCCTTCCACCCTTCAGGTGGAGGGAGACAACGTTTTCCATGACCTTGACCCTCTCACCATCCCTCACCAGGAAAACTACACCCTCACACATGATATCACCTCAAAACCCTATTGTAGTGCTCCTCAAAATCCATCTCTTCGAATGGATGCCCGAAGGCCAGGGCCACCAGCTGGGTGAAGTGGAGCACCGGCATTTCGTTAGTGTAGTAGTCAAGCATGAAGTGACACAGGTTGCACATCGTAGCTACAACTTCAGCTCCTGCCATATTAGCCGACTTAACAACCTCTTCGGCCATCTTCCTAGCCTCTAAAGGTCTCCTCAGCGAAATGGGTCCACCGCAACACTTGATCCTCATATCAAACTCCACAGGCTCAGCTCCTATAGCCATCAAAAGCTCCTCAAAGATCTTAGGATCCTCAGGATCGTCTATGGCTAGGAATCTAGGCCTTAGGGCCTGACACCCATAATATGGAGCCACCTTCAACCTCAATGGACGTTTTACCCTATTCTTGACCTCGCTAAGGCCTACCTCCTTCACCAAGAAGTGCAGGAGGTGGGTAGCCTCGCCCCCTCCCCTCTTTATATTGCTGTAACACCCGCTACATCCGGTTATGACGTTCCCAGCCTCCCTGTTTATCAGAGAGGCTAACCTCTTAGTTATTGAGACATCGACCAGCTCGGCTTCCAGAGTTCCACAGCAGGGGAGGTCTTCTAACAGCCTCACCTCAAAGCCAAGGTCTTTCAAGACCATGAGGGCCGTCTTGACATAGGCCCTCTCGGTGGTCGTCCCAGTGCACCCCGGGTAGTAGGACACCTCAGGGGACAATCTCCCTCACCTCCTTAAGGAGGTCCTCCCTAACCTTCCCCGACCTTGAAGAAGCCCTCATTAGCTTCAAAGCCTTGGAACTCAGAGATTTGAAGGAGTGAAGCCCTAAAGCCGAGAGGGCAACCCTTACCGGGTTTATGAAACCCCTCTCCCTCAACTCCTTTAGGAAAGCCCTCTCAACCCTGTCAGGACCGTATCTCTTGACCCAAATGTTCGAAAGGGCTGTCGCTACGTCTGGGAAGCTTATGCCTTGTGGACACCTCACGGTACAGAGGAAGCAGTGCAGGCAGACCTCAAACTTTCTCTCATCCAGCACTCCGGGGTCCTCAAGTTTTATCCTGTGAATTAGGACGCTTGGGTAAAAGCCATCAACCCCTGCTACCTGGCAGGAAGATGAGCACTCGCCGCACTGGTAGCACAAGTTGACGTCCTGACCGGAGATGGACTTGATCTCCTCGATCACGGCCCTACCCTCCCTACGACCATGGCCCTAGCCGATAACCTCTCCTTACATGAGGGGCAGACCTTCGGGGAACCTGACCTGTCGAGCTCCCTCTGTGTAGCGAAGGGCCTCCCGCAGACCTCGCACTCAACTAGATCGTGAGCAGAGACGACTGACCACTCCTCCAAAAGCTGTTTTAGTGTCATCCCTCCCAAGGTTAGCGCCTTCTCTACCTCGTCGCAGACCTCGACGCACTTGCCGCACGAGGTGCACCTCCTGGCGTTAAGCTCTATAACCCTCTTCCCGTTGTAGTCCCTCACCTTCAACGCCCTCTCAGGACAGGTCTCAACGCAGGCACCACACCCTATGCACTCACTTGAGAAGTTAGGAACTCTAAACCCAGGTATCTCCGGCAACGGAGCGTCAATGACGGTTTTAGCTATTGCCAGGAGGGAGCTGGCTATCACGCCCTTCTTACCTTCCCTCTTCGGGGCCCCCTTCCTCTCCAAGGGACCAAGCTCCTCGACCCTCCTTACCATCTCCTTGGCGGCCTCCACGAACTTGTGAGGTTCTGAGGCGGCCATGAAGAACATCTCCACTCTCTCCGGCTCTACTCCAACTGACTTGAGGAGCTCCTTGACGAAGGCGACCCTCGACTCGGCCTTGAAGTTTCCATCAACGTAGTGACACTCTCCTTTCCTGCAACCCGCTACGAACACGGCGTCAGCCCCCTTAGCTAAGGCGTACACGAGCCAAGATGGGTCAACGATCCCTGAGCAAGGTATCCTAACCACTAACACCTCAGGCGGGTGGACCCTGTGGGTGCTACCGGCCAGGTCAGCTGCGGCGTAGGCGCACTCATTGCAACAGAAACCCACTACTCTCAACCTATCACCTCCAACAGGCCGTCAACTTGGTTCAAAACTTCCTCTCCAGTGTAGAGCCTCCTCTCGATGGCTCCCTTGGGACATACCCCCTGACATATCCCACATCCAGCGCAGGCGGCCTCAATGACCCTGGCCTTACCCTCAACTAGCTCTATGGCCTGGAACGGGCACTCCTCCACGCAGGCCCCACAGCCAGTGCAGAGCTCCGGCTTTACGTAAGCCCTCTCCCCTGGAATCTCCACCTTACCCCTTATCAGGAGGGCAGAGGCCTCGCTAGCAGCCGCTTTAGCTTGAGTCACGGAGTCAGGAATGTCTTTAGGCCCCTGTGCTCCACCACATATGAAAATACTTGGTCTAGAAGTCTGAACTGGCTTTAGCTTGGGGTGAAGCTCCTGAAGGAATCCATAAGAGTCAGCGCCAACGTTAAGCACCTCTTTAATTCCTATGGTGCCATCAGAGGGCGATAAGCCGGCCGCTAGTATCACCATGTCTGCCTCAAGCATCAGCTTCTTCCCTAGGGTCTCGTCGAAGACTTCGACGATTAGATGATCTCCCTCCCTCCTGACCTCCCCAGGCTTACCCCTGATGAAGGTGACGCCCTCCTGCCTGACCCTCGCGTACATCTCCTCAAACCCCCTCTTAGGGGTCCTCATGTCTATGTAGCACACGTAAACCTGGCTGTCAGGTATCTCGCTTCTGATTATCTCGGCCTGCTTGAGCGTCACCATGCAACAGACGTTGGAGCAGTAGGGGTTGTGGTTCACGTCCCTGCTTCCGGCGCACTGTATGAAGACGAACCTTTTAGGAACCCTCCCGTCGCTGGGCCTCCTTATCTCGCCCTGAGTTGGCCCTGTAACGTTAACTAGCCTCTCAAACCCGAATTGAGTTATCACGTCCTGATACTTGCCGTAGCCGTAGTTCTTTAAGTTTGAAGCGTTATACTCCTTCATCCCAGTGGCCACTATTATGGCGCCCACTTCCAGCTCTAGGATCTCGGGCTCCTGATCCAAGTTTATCGCCTTAGTAGGGCAAACCTCTTCGCATCTCCTGCAGCTACCGTCTCTGAAGTAGAGACAGCTGTCGGGGTCTACCACGTAAGCTCGAGGCACGGCCTGGGGATAGGGTATGTAGATGGCTTTTCTGGTCCCCAGGTAAGCGTCCCACTCGTTGGGAACCTCAACTGGGCACTCCTTGGAGCAGGTGTCACAGGTCACACACTTCTCGAGGTCCACGTATCTAGCGTCCTTCCTCACCCTCACCCTGAAGTTCCCCACGGAACCAGACACATCGAGGACCTCGGAGTTCGTGTAAATTGTTATGTTCGGATGAGCCTCGGCCTCGGCCATCATAGGCGTCAGTATGCAGAGGGAGCAATCGCCCGTGGGAAACACCCTGTCGAAGAGGGCCATCATTCCCCCTATTGTGGGCTTCTTCTCAACCAGGTGGACCCTTATCCCCTTCTCAGCCAAGTCTAGGGCTGCAGTCAGGCCTGCAACTCCTCCCCCTATCACTAGCGCCTCCCTGTTGACGGGAACTTCCTTAACCTCTATGGGCTGAGCTGACACGACCTTCTCTAAGGCAGCTCTCGTGTACCTTATGGCCTTCTCAGTTGCCTTCTCAGGGTCCTCAGTTGACCAGGATACGAGCTCCCTTATGTTGGCCTGTTCATAATACCCTGGGTTGAGTCCAGCTTCGCTGACAACTCTCCTGAACAGGGGCTCGTGTAACTTAGGGCTACACGCCGCCACCACGATCCTATTCACCCTTCCAGCTTCAATGTCCCGCTTTATGATCTCTTGACCGGAGCTGCTGCACATGAAGAAGTAATGCCTGCTCACTGAAACTCTAGGATCCTTCCTGAGCTCATTGGCCACTTTAACCACGTCTACCTTTCCAGCTATATTCTTACCGCAGTGACAGACGTAAATTCCGACTTTAACGTCCATGAGATCACCCGAAGAGCTCTAGAAATATCTTATGAGCCGATTTAACTCCTGGAGAGTCTTTAGGATAGGTGTCTGCCCCTCTACCTTCCATCTCAGCCTGAAGGAAGCTCTCATCATAGGGGATGAAGTAGACGTCGACGTCAAACGTGTTCTTTATCCTTTCCTCCAGTTCAGCCCCCCCACGGAACTTGTTGACCACTAGAGAGATCCCCCTTATGCCCAACTGCTTACCCATCTCGATGAGCTTCCTGGATACCTCCAAGGACTTGACTGTGGGCTCTGAGACGCATAACATCTGGTCGAAGTTCTCAGCTAGTCCCCTTCCGAAGACCTCAGCCCCTGCCTCGGCGTCCACGACCACGACATCCCCCTCTTCAAGCATTATGTGCCTTAACAGCGCCTTAACAAGCGCTATAGAGGGACATAAGCAACCTTGCTTCGCCGAGTCGATGCTTCCCACCACCAGGAGGTTTAGGCCATCCCTAACCCTTATCCCGTACTTGGAGATCAGGTCGTCAACCTTAGGGTTAAGCCTGAAGAAGACCCCCCAGCTCTGCCCGGGCCTAGCACCGGTCCTTTCCTCGACGAGCCCTTCATCCCTGACTAGGGGGGTTATTGATGAGGCGACCTCCTGGGGTAGTCCTAGGGCGAGAGCCAAGTTAGGCACTGAATCAGTGTCCACCGCCAGGACTCTCTTTCCTCGAGATGAGAGAAAAAATGAGAGGAGGGCTGAGATCGTGGTTTTACCAACCCCGCCCTTTCCAGCTACAAGGACTCTCAGGGGCATTTTAGACAGGCCAGCCCAACCTCTTCCTCTTCTCAATTATTATGTTCAGCATAGCCTCAGCTGCCTTCTTCGGGTCAGTTTCAACAAAGAACTTACCTCCTACAAGCTTCTCAGCTTCCTCGGTAAGTATCTCCACAACCCTCTTGCTTCCCAAGACTGGAGGCACCGTCCCTAGGTGAACGGGAACCCCTGAGGCTACGAAATAAGCCCCTATAGAGACGGCCTTCTCGCTCATCCACTCTGGAGCCGATCCCACCACGGGCAGATCGGACATGTCCACCCCGAAGTAGTCAGCTAGGGCAGCTATAGCCACTAACATCCTCGAACAGTCGACGCAGCTCCCCATGTGAAGCGCTGGAGGTATACCCAGAGACTTACACACCTCCTTTAGCCCAGGACCGGCCAACTCAGCGGCTTCCGGCTTGAACAACCCGGCCTTACTCATGGTGATAGCCCAGCAACCGGTGCCCACCACCAGCACGTCGTTCTTTATGAGCTCCTTAGTTATTGTGACGTGGCTGTAATCGTGTCTTGTCTTCGGGTTGGTGCAACCGACCACCCCAGCTATCCCCTTAATCTTTCCGACCTTCAAAGCCTCAGCCAGCGGCTTTAAGGTGCCTCCTAAGGCTTTAAGTATGGCCTCAACGCTGAAGCCCACTACTGCTTCCATCTTCTCCTTAGGGATGAAAACCCTGTCCTTTCTCCTGTTGGGGAAGTTTTCCACGGCGACTCTCACTATCTCCTTGGCGGTCTCCAGGGCGTTGGCCTTGTCGAACTCTATGTGTAAGGCCCCGGGGATATGGGTCTTTGGCTCTGTGGTTATGACCTTGGTGTGGTAGCAGGAGGCAACGTCAACCAGGGCAGGCATTATGCACTGGTAGTCCACCACTACAGCCTCAAGGGCCCCTGTTATTATGGCCAACTCTTGCTGCAAAAGGTTGCCCGCTACCGGAATACCTAGTCTCACTAAGACCTCATTTCCCGTGCAACACATTCCGACAACGTTTATTCCTCCAGTGGCCCCCAGCTTTTTGGCTAACTCGTTGAGCTCCGGATCCTTGGCAGCCTCTACTATCTTCATGGACAATACGGGGTTGTGCCCATGAACCATTATGTTGACCGCATCCTCTCTAAGCACTCCCAGGTTGGCCCAGACCTTGATCGGCTTCGGGGTACCGAACATTATGTCGCTCAACTCGGTTGCCATTAGGGAGCCGCTCCACCCGTCAGCTAGGGCCGTTCTAAGCCCATGAGCTATCAAGCTAAGTGGGTCAGCGTCCACCCCCATGTGAGTCCTGTGCATCATTTCCGTCACTTCCCTATCTATGGCCCTGGGAGTTATCCCGAGCTTCTTCCAAACCTCCTTCCTTTTCTCAGGAGCATAGGCTTCTAGGAACTTAAGGGGATCTTCTCCAGGCTTACCAAACTCCATTAAAGCTATTTCAGCTATCTCTCTAGCTATCTCCTTTTCATCCTTGCCGTCGGTCTCGATGCCCAGCCTTTCGGCCACGGCCACCAACTTCTCCCTGTCATTTATCCCGTAATCCTTGGCCCAACCCTCCGGTATGCCCATGAACACCTCAGCTATGTCCCTAGCGTGATCGCTATGGGCGGCAGCCCCAGCAGCCAGCATCCTCATCAGGTTCCTCGCCACTATAGTATCGGCGGTGGCCCCACAAACCCCCTTCTGTGGGCCGTAGCCGAAGGGGTCTATCCTGCAGGGGCCCATGTTGCAGTTCCTGCAGCACACCCCCAGAAGGCCGAAACCGCACTGGGGTTGTTGTGCTAGGTACCTGTGCCAAACAGTCTCTATCTTATCCCTTTCGGCCTTCTCAAGTAGCTGAGGGACGGTGGGGTCGGAGGAAACTCCCTCGTAGAACTCCCTCCTGGAGGCCTTCATTAACCTCTCATAAATTCTCTCCTCCAAACCATCACCTCCCTAGAAGGGCGTGCAGAGCACCTTCCCTGGCCTTTCTGTACACGACCCCTCCCTCGCCTAGTCCCAGAATGAGCTCCAAAGCGCGCCTCCTCTTCTCCTCGTCCAACAGTTCTTCGGCCCTACCATACCTTAAAGCCCCGGTTGGACAAGCTTCAACGCAGGCAGGAGGAAGGCCCGCCCTAATCCTGTCAACACAGTGGTCGCACTTGATCACCTTGTTCTCACTGCTGTAGCTGGGATGTCCGAAGGGACAGGCTAGCAAACAGGTTCTACAACCTATACACTTCCTCGGGTTGGATATCACGAACCCCTCCTCAGTTTTGTGCATGGAACCTGTAGGACAAGCCTCGACGCAGGGAGCGGGATCGCAGTGCATGCACCTCATGGGCACGTATATTCCGTCAGCTGGAATCACCTTGGTCCTAGGCCTGGGAGGGGGGAGCTCAGCTATTGCACCGTAAAGGGTCTTGGATGACGAGTGCTCTACAGCACAGGCTAATTCGCAACTCCTACATCCGACGCATCGGGATGGGTCGACGTAAATCAAGTACTCCGGAATCGTCACCGCTTCCAACTTACCCCCTGAACACCTTAGTCGAACATTTTAATAATTGTTCCGATATTATAACAATAAAAGACGCATCACGACCCGTTTTAACACTAGGTTAAAACGTTAGGTGAACTTGGAGAGGACGCTGCTGGTGGACTTCACCGACTTGTACTTGGTTATGAGTTCCCTAGCCTCAGGTGTTAGGAATACACCTCCTCTATCAACTCCACCCCTCCTACTTACCAACAACCTCATTCCTAGGAGTTCCTCCACCTTCCTTACCCTCCTGAGCACGGAAGGGGTTGAAACCCCCAGCATCTTCGCTGCGCTACTTAAACTACCCACTTCTTCCAATAAGGCGAGTAGGTCTAGATCCCTTTCATCGATTTCGGCCCCTTCACTGGTGACAAGCTTCACCGAAGTCACGAAAGAGTACTTGACCTTCTCCCCTACCCTGGTGCATCCCTTCCTGACTACAGCAGCGAATTCAAGCGGTGAAGAGATGCCTAGAAAAGTGCTGGCTGGGCACTTGCCGACTAGCCCGTTGGAATCTAAGAAGAGGAGCCTACAGTCCTTCCTACACATGGGACCCTCTACGACCCTAACTGGGTAATCCCCCTTGAAGGCCATTCTGACCATGTAAACGCTCATGAACTCCCCTATAGGCTCGGTGACGTGGAACCCCCAGGATTTCATCAATTTAACTAGATTTATGGGGCACTCTGAGATCGGGCAGAGTATGGGCAGGGAGGCCCAGAGCTCCAGCCCTCTCCTCTGGGCATAAGCCATGATTGACTCGAATTCGTCGAGTTTCATGCCGGGAACAACGAATGCCATTAACTTAACGCTGACCCCCTTCATGAGCAGGTACCTTATCAGGGGACCTGCTTCGAAAAGCTCATCGCCATTATAGGAAAATAGGAAGATCTGGTCGGCCTTCAGAAGGTTTGACCAGTTAACTTCCCTAACCCTTGTGGAAGCGGGGACGAACACGGTCACGTGGAGCCTCCTCTCCCTAACAGTCTGGATTAACTCTCCAAGGCCGGGATGGGCTAGGGGGTCGGGACAAATGAAGTAGGTGTCGGGCTTAAACATGGAGCCTATCAGCGCATCTACCGTTACCTCCAGGGAGGATCTATCCAAAAAGCTCGAGTTGTTTAGCTTCCAGGGACAAAAGGGACAGGAAAGGTAGCACCTCCCTACAGACCTCACGACTAAAGTGGCTGACTCAACCCTCATGGGGTCTCTCCTCCATGAGCTCTGCGACGAAGAGGCAGGATTCAGATCCCATGGCTGAACACCTCTCCTCCCTTACAGGGCCTATTCTAAGGCCGTAAATGTCTTCTATTAGGGCTGCTATGACTCCAGCCACGAAGTGACACACGGGAGATGAGGACTTTCTCCCTCTAGCCTCAAAAGATTCCTTCACCACAGCCCTTATGTGGTTCTCATCAATCTCCACCCCTTCTATCCTACCGAAGCCCAGACAAGCGAAAACCTCAGAGGCGACGTGGAACATCCTCCTCCTGGCCTCAGGGGAGTCAATGTCAGCGTACTCTCTAATCTTCCTGATGAGCCCCCTCTGGTTGTGCTGCTTCATTAGCCGATAGGCTGAATAGTAGAGAATGGGCCTCAAAGCCTTGTCCCCGAAGATGACGGAGATCCCTGACATGAAGTCCGACCACCACCTGGTAGACATTATCACCACGTCCTTCAACACCACTTTTCCGAACTCAGGCACGTTCACCTCGGCGTAAAGCACCCCCTTTCTATCGGGCCATTCTCTTACTTCATCCAGGCACATCTACTGATATAGGAAAACCTACCATATATCTATTTATGTTAAATTTCTTTTCATTAAATGAATAAATTGGCCCTCATTATAACCTCGCCGCGGGATGGTTGAGGGGCCTTAGGGAGAAGCAAGATGATTTAAGGGTAAAGCGTTCCTAGGCTAGGCAAAGAGTGTTGAGTTCAGGGGAACTAGGAAGTTATAGGAGATAGTAACGTGCTCAAGGTTACCCAAAGACGAGGAAGCTTCAGATAGGTCGTGTAATTTAGTTAGTGGTGGAGGGTTATTGGACGGAACCATGACGAAATAGAACGATAGATGACATAGGGCCGAGGGAATGCTGTCTTAAGGCTTAAGAGCCAGTTCAAAAGGCAGTATTGGAGTCTCCTCAAAGTGTAAAGATATGAGAGATGTCAATTTAAACTCCATCACTGAAAATTACTTGTTATCTGATAGGTAACCTTTTATGATCATCATCAGATCTTTCAAACCTTCACCAGTCTTTGAAGAGCATTTGACCAAGGGGACTGAGAGCTTTCTAAGCATGTTTAAGTCTTCATCATTGGGTTCTGCCAGGTCCACTTTGTTCACGACGAGTATAGTCCTCTTTTTGTCTACTATTTTAATCCACCTTTCTAACACGCTCTCGAAAGTCCTGGGGCTCGTTGAGTCGGCCACTATAATGAATAAGTCAGCTCTGTCGGAGGCAAGCTCCTTGAGAACCTCCACGAACTTCTCTTGGCCTGCTAGATCCCATAAAAGCAAGTTTTCTTCTTTCACTTTATGGAATTCTATCCCGACAGTCATGTTAACCTCTTTAAACGCCTTCTCCGACAACCTCTTCGCTAAAGTAGTCTTTCCAACTCCGGGGTCGCCCAGTATGACTACTTTCTTACTCCTCAAAGAGCCCCCCTCACTTTCTAAACGCAGAATTATAAAAGGGCCGGCGATGCCTGTAATATACCGTTAGGGGGTTATGATGATACAGTGGATCGCCTCCTTTATAGTGCTAGGGATAGCCACTTATTACGACCTAAAGCAACGCCTGATACCCGATACTCCCTGGATCGTCGGCTCCATTTTAGGGCTCTTACTGGACGTCCTGCTCTTCAGAGGAGACCCAATCAGGTACCTGTTTAAGTTCACCCCCCTAGGTCTAATCCTCCTCCTGTCTTGGAGGTGGAAGCTGATGGGCGAGGCAGACATCCTAGCCTACCTAACCTTAGCTGTAATGACTCCCTGTTACCCTAACTGCGTAGAGTCTCCCATAATCCCTGCCTTCGCCACGTTCATATACTCAAAGCTACTTCTGCTGTTCGTTCCCCTCCTGCAACTAACTCTGAACTTATACGAAATAAGCAAAGACCCTTCCCTCATGGAAGGGTTTGATGAACCATTTTGGAGGAAAGCTCTAGCTCTTCTCTTCTTGTCTCCTAAGAAAAGAGGGCTTGGTGACGTACCTGCTGAGAGGTTGGATGAGAGAGGTAGGAGGAAGTTCTTGTTATCAGCAATAACTTCCCCTCTCCCTGACAAAGACGTAAACGCTACCGGCTGGGTAGCTCCTGCCTACCCACTGATACCCTTGATATTGGTCGGCCATGTTCTCTCGATGATATTAGGCGATCCTATCATAGCCCTGGGGCTTTTAAAGTCATAAACCCTAAAGAGTGGTATTGGTTCTACCACACTTTATATAATAGACCTACCAGGTTAGTAATGACCGGAGCCCTGGGTGTCACCTTTGAGGGCAGCGTACCTAGCATCTTTAGAGCAGGAAGGGCCGAAAATGTTAGCAATATACCCGTCAATCAAAATTAGCGAGAAGTCTAAGGATAAGATAGCCCTTAGGTCCTTCACGCTCGGGGCTCTTGGAGGGGAAGCAGTTACGATAAGGGGAGAGAACTTCTGGGCGCTTGCGGTTACCAACAGGTTGGAGGTAACTGGAGATAGACCTAAACTAGTGGCCGTTGGTCTCATAGCGGATACCGAGGAGGAGATAGAACTGGCGGAGAAGGTCATCAGGGACAACTTAGCCCCGGTATTCCTCAAGAGAGGTGTCGTTACCATCGATGAATTGAAAAAAGCTCTGCCAAAGATATATGAGAGCTTCGAGAGGGAGGTTGAGAAACTAACTCAGAAGAGATTGTCTTCATCTAAAAGAAAGAGCTTGCTGGAAAGGGCAGGTGAAAAGGCTAAGAAAGCCTGGTAGGTGATATTATGGATCTGACCAGTTTATTAACGTTTCCTTATTCGTTCGCTCACTTAACTAGCCTGATTATTGCTGTAGCGATGGTTGTCAGGCTGGTGATAAACTTCATCAGGTTAAGGGAAAAGATAATGCTCCTAACTATAACCACCTTCCTCTCTATAACGTCGTTAGAGGCTACTCTTTTCTGGTACTGGTTCTCTAGCGGTGAAGTCCACAACCTAAACCCCATGAAAAGCTTAATATCAATTACTACTGAGTTCCAGTGGTTCGTGTCGGCTAACGTGATCCTGTTCACCTCAGCCATGGTTGCGACCTTCGGTATAGTGCTGCTAGGACTGAGGTCAATTTATTCCCTGCCCCTGACTCTATGGTCTTCCTTCTTCCTGCACACCCTGCTACTTTACGACCCATTCGGTTGGTTCTGGTTCTCCTCTCTAGCACCAGCCATCCTTACAGCTACCTTGACAGTTTACATGCCTATATTCCTGGTTATAGGAAGCATCGGAGTTATTGTAACGACGCTCGTTTACCTTCAGACGGGGAGCGGTAAGGCTTTGACGTTTGCACTCTCTTCGTCAGCCTTAGGAGCTATAAATGTTTTGCCAGACTTGCTTTCAATGTATGGAGTTGAGTGGGCTGACATCCTAATAGACTTCTTCAGGAGGAACTGGGCCGGTGCCATAATATACGTAGGGTTCTATATAGTCATGTTGTTAGGTCAGCTAGGTTACTTCGAGAGAAAAGAGGTTGAATCAGAGGAGCCGAGCTGGATAGAAGAGATCTTTGAGGAGGAGTCGAAGTGAGCTCTCCATTTTATATTTAAACATCTTCTTAAGCTTATTTATTCAAAATAATCTCTGATAGTCATCAGGTAAAGCTTGTAGAATCTGAACATACACAACATAATTTTCCATATTTTCGCCCTATAAAGAGATAATTTAGAGCTTAATACGAGAAATCCGGTCTTAGCGCATGTTTATAATAATGGTCATTGACCAAACCTTTTTATTGGTGAGAAATACATTTTAGCAGGGGGTAAAATGGTAGGAAGGAGAGGAGCAGGAGGAATACTCCTAGTGGCTTTTGCTATATCGATACTCCTGCTCGCATCAGCCCAGTCAATAGAGCCAGCTAGAGTGCAGGCTGACGAGCAGTTTGACACTATAATGACCGACCTCAAGAATTACGTAGCCAGCGTCGTGTCTGCCGCTAAAGCACTTCCCAAGAGCCAGAGGGAACTTTTCATAAATGACGCTTTACAGCAGTACTCCATTGAGATGGAGGAGAAAGGAGTAGCTATATCGCCTTACTACTCAGCTGAGGATAACATGGTTTACTTCTCGGCTGTCAGAGGGGATGACACGACGTATGGGTCGATAAACCTTACGAAGGTAGTACCCGGGTCTGAGCTACCTGGTGGCGGTGGCGGAAGCGGAGGCGGAGGAACTGGAGGTGGCGGAGGAACTGGAGGTGGCGGTGGCGGAGGAACTGGTGGCGGTGGCGGAAGCGGAGGCGGAGGAACTGGAGGTGGCGGCGGAGAAGTCTGCATACTCAACTCCACTTGCCCGGTAGCCTTTGATATAGACGTTTATGCAAACGGAGAGGTCTCGATAAACGGAGAGATAAGCTTCACTGCCGCTCACAAGTTCAAGATATGGGTCTATGGGTCCTTCTGGCCCAGGAAGATAAAGGTCAATAAAGGTCAGCAGGTCAGAATAGTATTTCAGAACTCCCCTGGAGCCTCAGAGATAGCTGTCTGGGACGATTACGTCACCATACTCAGCTTCACGGGTATACCTAGCGTTTCAGCCATTTACGTGGACGGAGAGAACGTGATTGCCGACCTTGGACCTACCGTAGTGATGATGCATCACGCCCCAGCGGAGAACGTGCAGGCCAGCATAGACATGAGTTACAGGGTAAACAGCGGTTACGTTGAGTACTCAGTTGATGACGGTAAGGGCAAACACGAGGCGGGCATGTCTGTCAACAATTACGACATTGAGATAAAGGGAATGTCCAGGGGTGTGATAAAGTTCTGGGGAGTTCCTTCAAGCGGAGGAGTTCTCAAGACTTACGGGTGTGCTCAGCAGGTCACCCTGGGCGAGCAAACCTACCCGCTGGATGGATGCAGTCCAGGAGGGGCAGTTTACCACGAGTTCCTCATAATGGGAGCTGGCAGGTCGACTTTCCTCGTGTCGGGCACTATCAAGTTCGTCGCTCAGGAGAGCTTCAAGATATACTTCCACGGACACCATGGGCACAGTCACTTCAACGTGTTCACAGTCAATCCAGGGCAGACAGTTGAGATTACGCTAGGAAACAATAGGGGAGCATCTGTAATAACTGTCAAGGAGAGCTATGTCATGATAGGTAAGGCTGGTAGGCCGATAAATGCCACTAAAATAAAGGTTGATGGATACGAACTACCCGATGCTAGACACGTGTTCTTCTTAGCTGTGCCTGCAGAGGGAACGTTGGAGGCCAACATAAGCTTAGATTACTTCCTGTACAGAGGAGCCTTAATGATGGAGCTCGACGGACAGTACTACATGAGAGCTGGTAGAGTCAACATGCATATACTTATAGATGGGATGAACAAGGGCTTCATAGCCATGGCTGGCAACCCGCTGAGAGGAGGCGCATTAATGGCCAGCGGACGTGCTGCTTCTGTGACAGTTGAGGAGGGAGTGGTTTACTTCGTTCCCATAACAGGCATGGAAGTAGCTACGCTGGCAGTAAATCCCTCCCCTTACTAAATCTTTTTTATCTCTTTCTTTTTATAGGGTTCCATAAAAGCAATTAGAGGGGGAAGGAAGATAGAGAGAAGGGGCATCTCTAGGGTGGTTATTGCCGTAGTGCTCATAGTGATGTCTGTTTCTCTAGCTGTTGTTGTCTACTCGGCAGCTAGGGGGGCTGTATTTCAGGTAGCCAAAGGATCAGAAGCTACGGCTCCAAAAACAAACTTGGAAATAATCGCATTTAACCCTAACAGCCCAAGCGCTGGTCAGGCGGAGATAGTCCTAAGGAACAGGGGTCCTAACGACATTCCAGTAGGCGATACGAGCTCTTGGACCGTCTTTATAAATGGGAGCATGGTGACCGTAATTGACGTATTTGACGCCGGCGGCGACGGAACCTTTAACGTCAACGAACAGCTGACGATCAGGGTTAACGTTGGTACAATAAGCTCGACCAGTTCCCAGTCGATAAGGGTTTACGGTCCCGGTGGAAGTAAGGCTTATGCTGGCTGGACCCCTCCGGGGTGATTTAAATTGGAACACGTTGTGGAGACTACTGTCCTCCTATTTCTGGGTATATTAGTCATAGGGCTAGCCATATCTTTAATTCAACCTCAAATAGAGGAGTCTAGAAGGGAGGCCCTGTTTAACCAGGCCCTGAGCATCGCTAGAGATTTACATCAGTCCATAGAGAACGTCGCCCTAGCCGGGGAGGGTAACTCAGTTACTTTGAGGGTGACGTTGCCAGAGGACACTTCTTTAGTAGGTGACCCCAATGGAGCTTGGCTAAACATTTCTGTATATAATCCACCTAAAAATGTGGAAAGTGGGCCAATTGTAGTTCACGTAGGCGCCGTCTCAAATTTAACAATAAGTGGGACCCCGCAGGGAAATGTCGTTATCTCAATAGTGATGAATACTGACAAGGGGTGGTCTGTCATAGCTAGAGGACTAGCTACAACTGGAGCTCCGATAGATATAGTAGTCAAGTACCCGATAGGTAAACCTAAGACGATTCAGGTAGATATTCAAGGAGGGGGATAAATGAGGAAGATACTATCTTTCATAGTATCTATGTTCATAGTTATTGGATTCGCAGCTATAATGGTGGGTTTAATGAGCCAGAACGTCAACCCTAGCTCAGGAGTTCAGCAGTACTTGGTCAGAAAGGTAGCTGATACCTTGCTTAAAAACGCCGGCGACTGGACTGGCTTTACTTCGGTATCTGATTGTGGCATTTCTTATATACCTCCTGCCCCAGGAGTTGCTCTGGGTAAGGGGGAAGTAGTCTATCCTTACGCTCTCAATGGCACGAAGTTAGAGTGTATAAGGAGATGGGCCGATAACAACTATGATGAATTTAAGATGGTGGTTGGTTCGCCTGACTATAACATTGCTATAGACATGTACAAATTTGACCAAGCAAGCGGGACCTTTCAAAGCGATCCTATAAAAATACCTTCTAATAGACCCCCTATAGGAGGAATAACAGTTAGTGAAAGCTTCTTTACTTATGTAGTGTGTAAAAATCCTGGTGATTTTGGCTGGTGCGACACTGGCTTCTATAGGGTTATTATAACCTCGTGGGGTGGTTAGGAATGGACGTAGAGCCTTTGGAGGCCATAGTAGGTGTCGCCCTTATAGTCGCTATCACTTGGGGGCTATTCATGGTTCATCAAGCCACAGGGATAGATTTGATAATGTCTGCACGAGATAAGGCAGAGAGCTTGTCTCACACTATAGCTTTTACCTTAATGTACGATTATTACTGGAACACTTCATCAGATTCTACTCCTGATTACATATTGAATAAAATAAAAAACTTTCTGGCAGCAGTAGACTCCCATGGTACATGGGTTAACTTCACTATACATGTAAAGAATGTATCAAGGAGCCCCCTAATATGGGAAAAAATAGTGTACACATCATCCGGAGAGCCTAAATCAATTTCAACTAATATATATTCTTTTGTTCCTGTCAATGGAAGTTTAAAGGCTACCCCAGACACTACTACCCTGTGGATAAGAACTTCCAGCGACAAGTACGACTGTGATGACCTAGATGACTACCCAATACTAGTATATATAGTTCCTTACTTACCCGACGGGTCAACGGTGGGTGGCAATACTACAGGGCCCGATGCTGAGTTCACCATAGATGCCAGCATAAGCATAGAGGATCAAGGAGGGGGAAGCCCCTACACCGCCACCTGTGAACCAATAACACCTAGTGGAGACTACTTTGTGAATGGCATTTTCGTATGTAAATTCCAGACAACGGATAATCTTTGCTATCTCCTTAACGGACAACCCTCAACTCCTATAACAGTAAATGTTACAGTGGGATACAAAGGAAAACTATTGGCTCAGAGCACTTTTAGCAGCGCTGTGCTTTCAAACGATCCCACGGCCAGGTTCGATCCATCTCCTAAGGCTACAAAGAACGCCTTCTTCATACCTTACGATTTTACAGTACAAGTGGTTTCGCCAGGAGGTGGGGTGTCGGGAGATTATGAGGTGAGATCAGTCTATAAGGGTCTAACCTATGTCACAGGCCACACTACTGATGGGACTATAACAGTTTCTCTTCCTCCTCCAGCGGGTAGCGATATAAGAGATTTTCTAAGAACTGTACATGGCCTCTACGTCATAGAGTTTCAGTATGCGCCCGATAACAATATATATAGGCCTTTTATAGTGTACCCCTTTGCTGTCGACGTTGAGGTACAAGCGGGTGTCGGGGGATGAGAGGAGCAGTCATCTGGTCTATGATCTTAGTGATTACAGCCTTTTCCTTAGGCTATTTGCTCACAATACACCCCTCTTTCGTTAAATCCAGTTTAAAAGCTCAAGCTGAGGCAATAGCTTACTCCGTCGCAGCCGAGCTCTCAACAGTCGCTAAGAGTTATCAGATGGGTGTTCTATACGTAAACAAGACGACGAGGATATATATAGCTCCACAATCAGGCAAGGAGGTGATAATATCAATAAAGAAGATCCGTGATCTACCCAATGGTTATAAGGAATATGTGGTCAACGTGGGAATAACAGCAGGTCCAGGGCTTTACGGGACTGGGAGAGCGACGTTCTTATCGCCTATAGAGATAATATCTCCTGAGGAAATCTACGCTGGGGTTATAAGGATATATCTCTACCAGGACAGCTCAGGTAACTTTATGATCAGGATAGCTAACGTGATGCAGACAGAACCTCCAGGAACAAGTGGAGGTGGAGGGAGCACAGGGGATAATACTTCAGGAGGGTAGTAGTTTTAGGCTAGGAGGGCAACCATATGAACTTGGCCTTGGCTCCCTTAGGGCCATAAACCTCTATTTCATGGTCGGCATCCCAGGACAATCCCGTAAAATCCACCTTTATCATGAGCTTATCCCCCTTCCTCAACGCCCCGCTGGGCGGATTGAGCTCTAGTATTTGGACCCGCCTTCGATCAATGAAGACTTGCCAGCAGCTTGGTCCCTCATAGGGAATGGAGTCTTTGAATACCGACCTCACTACTATAACAGCTACATTACCATTTCCTCCATCAGGGGACATTCCTAGGATCTCTATCCCAGCCATCTCAGATACTCTCACGTACCCCTCCATGGTTACCAGAGACACGTTAGCTGCTGAGTAATATAGTATGGCGATTAACATGAAGCCTAGCATAACCAAGAACGCCGACATGAAGACTCTGGAGATCCCCCGCATATTATTAGAGCTAGAACCTAGAGATTATTAATTTATGGGTTAAAAGAGGAAAACTGGATTAGTGTCCTCCCAAAATGAGGGGAGGCGGGTTCCATGATTGGATTAATGCCAGAGATACAAGCGTCGGTATTGCTAACAGGAACATTTCCCTGAACGAGGATGTCAGGTGGCCACTCCTCACGGCCCCTAGTGACAGGCCCATCACCAAGGCCTGTATGAAGCCCTGCAGCATTAAACCGTCCTTCACAACCTCAGCGGCCCTGGCCGATATGGGTATGTTGAGCATTCTCACCAAGAAGGCAAGTGAAAACACTGAGAACATGAAAGACAGGACCGCGGTTATATAGTTCCCTCTCTTCTCACTTTCAGCCTCTAACCACATTTCCCTAACCTTCATCATGAAGTTAGATATAGTGCCAAAGGCCTCCTTCAGCTCAACTCCCGACTTGAGAGCGTTCATTATTAAGAGGGTCGACATCTTGGAGACGCTGTACCTCTGCCTCTCAGCTATCATCGTGAGTATGTCCGTGTAAGGAATCCTGAGCTTGGCCCAGTACTTGACCAAGGACATGAACTCCTTTAGGCTCTTGTAGCTCACCTTCATATCCTCTATAGCCCTACAGAAGGCCCTTCCTCCCTTAAGTTCTACGAAGAGGTCTTGAAGGAATAGGGGGTAATCTAGGGCCTCCCCCCTGAGCCTAGCTTCTCTTTTCCTTATGGCAAGCCAGCCGAAGAGGCCACCGAACATTAGGCCGAAGGTCATCCTGAGCCAGAGGTTAGCGTCCCTGAACGAGCTTATTATCTCCGCTAGGAAGCCCTCGCCCGCCACCGGGGGGAGTATGTTGGGAAGGTAAAAGGTTATCATCAGGCCGATCATAAAGCCGGTGAAGAAGGCCCCCCACCCTATGGCCAGGCTCTCACTGTCGAACTTGTAATATCTGGGGGTCAATATCTTGAAGAAGATTATGAACATGGGGGATGGCAACACTCCCACTAAGAGGGCAAGGCCCCCCATGCCCCCTCCACCAAAACCGGATACCAGGGCTTGGAAAGTGAATAGCAGGGTTATCACGAATGGGAAGACCGTGGCTGTGAGCACGTATATTATCAGTATGAGCATTAACATCTCTATATTCCTTCTCATGTCTTGCGTGGTCTTAGTTACGGCCTCATGGAGCTCAGTCTCCAGCATCTCATCGACCGCCTCACCTCTGGTGAAGAAGTAGTCCATGAGCCTAGTGTAAAGCCTCTTCCAGGCGTTGCTAGGGCTGTACCTTATGTTGGCCTGGAGGCCCTCCAAGGTCCCAGCTGCCTTTATCCTAGCGGCAGCTTTCTTGAAGTAGTTTTTAACGTCTTTATCGTCGGTTATGTTGCCTGCAGCCTCTAAAGACTCCCCAAGCGGGCGATGTGACCTCTGAAGTAGCCATAAGGTGGCCAGATATGCCCAGAGGTCTTTCTCCAACTTGGCAGCTAGGTTCATCTTGTTGAGGACGGGGTTGAGGGCTATCAGCATTATAGGAGTTATTGAAAGGATGAGGGCACCAGCCAAGTCCATCCAGCCCTGCGTGTACATGTAGATGAAGA
The DNA here is from genome assembly GCA_027491435.1 of Thermoproteota archaeon. GTDB lineage: Archaea > Korarchaeota > Korarchaeia > Korarchaeales > Korarchaeaceae > Korarchaeum. The sequence continues at coordinate 7,749 of JAOZFG010000003.1, read as the reverse complement.
GGGCAGACAGAGTCCCTCCTACCAAAATTATCCTTAAGAAGTACTTCTTGGGGGTCATATCCTCCATTCCAGCGGCGATGAAGAAGTCTTCGCTCAGCACCTAATCACCTCTTGATCGTAACTTCCTTAACCGCCTTCCTATCCTTTCTTGCCTTCTCCCTCTGATACCTGTCAACCCTTTCAGCTAGCTCCTGTATCTTATCCAGATACTCTTCTATGATTATCTGTATGGGTATGCCTTCTTTTTCAGCTATCTCGGGGAAAAGCTTGCTAGTCTTTATTGGATCGCCCACTAAGGGACCTTCTATCCCACCTTTCCTGTAAAACACCGTGTTGAGGACGACCTTGTCCTCACCGGGGGGCTTTAGTATCTCGGCTATCTTGACCACGCCCCTCTTCTTACCCCTCCTCCTCAGCAGGGCGGCTACCTTGAAGCTCGCAACCTCCTCAGGGGTCATGTTTATGGGGTCGCTCATAAGCCTCCTTATCACTCCCTCCAGGGTGTCCGAGTGGAAGGTGGTCAGCGAGGTGTGTCCCACGTTTATGAATTGCAACAGAAGCCTGGTTTCCTCACCTCTGCTCTCTCCCACCACTACGTAGTCCGGCCTCATCCTCAAGACGTCCCTCAACAGGTCCACTATGGTCAAGCCCTTGGGCCCCATCCCAGGGGGGGATCCAAGCAGGGAGGACCAGTTCTCGTGCTCAGGCAAGTATATCTCGGGCGTGTCCTCCACGGTAACTATGTGCTTCCTCTTGGGCAACAGCGATAGCAAGCTGTTGAGCAGGGTGGTCTTACCGGTACCCGTCTCTCCAACTATGAATCCAGAGCTGCCGTGCTCTATGAGGACCCATATGTAGGCAGCCGCCTCTATTGTGATGGCATCCCATAAAATTAACTGCTCTATGGTGGGCCTAACCACGAACCTCCTTATTGTGAATATGGTGCCCCCCGAACTGGCTGCCTCTCCGTATAAAGCATGAACTCTGCTTCCGTCGGGGAGCCTTCCCTCCAGCCTTGGTTCTGCTAGGGAGACTTGCTTTCCTATAAGCTCCGAGAGCTTCAAGACTATCCTCCTGGCCTCTTCCTCCTCTATCCTTATGTTGGACCTGAACCAGTCTCCCAGATCCCCTAGATAGACGTAGACGAGCCTACTCCCCCTCCCTGGGAGAGTGAGGTCCTCTATGTAGGGATCCCTCATCAGCGGGTCTATGGCGCCAAAGCCCTCTATCTCTCTCTTCAGGTAATACTTCAAGTACTCCTTGAGCTGCTCATTGGGCTCTATCTTGGCCTCTTTGATGGCGTACTCAGCAGCTTTCTCGTAGATTTTCTCCATCTCGTCTATCTTGTCAGGCTTTATCCTGGCCAGAACGTACTCCTTGCCCTTGGATATGAGGAACTCCTTGTGAAGCTCAGGCAGAGGGGGCTCAACCACGTAATATGAAGAGCCTTTCACTCCTCGGTAGACGAGGCCTGGCACGAGCTCTATCACGTGCTCCAGACCCATCGACTCAACCATTCTCTTGGGGCCTATGAGCTCCTCTCCTTTGTGGGGCTCTATTACTCCTCTAGACTGATCGAAATCTATCTTAATTCCCTTCTCCTTCTTCTTTTTCCCTAGGCCCAACACTCTCATCGAGTATAGGGGCTACAGTCCAATAAAAAGGTGTCCTTATATAAGGGGAGGACGTGAAATAGTGAATAAAGGGGCCTACTCCAAGCTCTTCTCTATCTCCTCAAGCTTACCTAGGAGCTGATCGATGGACTCCTTAAGCCCCACCAACGAGCTCCTCAGCTCGGCAATCTTCTCCTTTATGGGTTCGGCCTTTTTCAGGCCGAGTATAGAGGCTAGAGTGGAGTCTACCTCTCCCCTTTCCAACTTCTTGTAGGCCTCCAACACTATCTTCCCGGCTTCAGTCTCCCCTTTCAGGTGCTTCTTTATCGTGGCCTCAGTCCTCCCTATGTCGTCGGCTATCTCGCTGGTGGTCATACCGGCCTTCTCCCTAGCCAGCGCTGCAGCGGCGGTGGCTATACTATCTATCCAGGTGAGCCTATCCCTTGGATCTTTAAGCTGCTCTAGGAACTTGGGATCTGTGAGGATCTCAACCAAGGATGATATGAGCAGGCTGTACTCAAGCTTGTGGATCTCCTCCCTACCCATGGGCTTGAGAGGTATCACTGGGTCGGTCATCGGATCATCACCCCAGCTCCTACACCATTTTAAAAATATAACCTTTTCTATCGAGATTCGTCTAAAGCGGCTCGGCTGACCGTCAATCCAGGCCCCCTACTAACCTTGACAGTTATCTACTATTTTGGCTATTCTCAGTAAATTTACCGACATTAACTAATTTAAATTTTATTATCTTCACCTTAGTATCCAGATTAAGTTTACCATAGATACTAAAAAGCTCTTTGATCAACTCGTCCCTCGAGGAAAAGCCATCCCTCCTGGCGTGCTCGTCAGTTAGGTCGCCTATAGAGCTCTCACTCACGTCCTCAACTGTAGCCTTGCCTATCCTCTCATCACCCACTATGACGTCCACCACGTCCCCAGGCTTTAACTTAGTGTTCAGCCTTATGGTGGTCACCTTCCTCTCCGAGACTATGGCGTCCTTGTACTTCTTCCTGAACTTAAGCCTCTTGGCCATCGTCCCTTACTCCCTTAGGTGGATAAAAAGGTGCTGACCGGAACTGTAATAGGCTAGAGCCCCACCCTAATACTATGCATTTGAACGTGGTGGAGGTCGCTAGGCTATCTGAGGTTCCCTGGAGTCCTGGATCAAAGTTAGTTCACGTGAAGGGCGATCAGAAGTGGCCTGATGACCTGTACTCCGACGAAGGGTATCACGTGGAGTTAAACGCCCCGCTATCCCTGAGGAGAGGAGATTGGGTGGTTCCCAGAGGGGTTTACGCCGTTGTGGACTATCAGGAGGAGGTCTTCAATGAAGTTATAAAGGTAAGAAGATACATTCACGAGACGAATCCGCTCTTCTTAAAGACGGTTAGGACGGTTAGTAAAGCGATTAAAGGTGATTAGCGACCTTCACAACCCTTAACTCCTATAGATCGGCCTCAACTAATTGAGAGGGACAAGGAGGCTCAAAATTTCAATTTCGACCTCTGACATTTTAGGAACTGGAAGTCACCGTTATATTGGCAGCCTGGAGCTTGTGAAGGGCTGGATCCCTCCCAAGGGCTACCCGCGCAAAGGATCCAGCCCCAAAACACTTCCCTTTATTTAAACGTAATGCTGAAATTGATAAGCGGATCCCCTCTCATGAATTTAAGTATTCCGACCACACTGTAATAGGGGTGTCCTTTTTGAAGGTGCTGAAGGGTTCCGAAGCCTGGAAGTTTTTGACAGAAACCGAATCCAGGGAGATAATGCTGGCCATTTACAGGGAATCCGTTCAACCTATAATAGAGGAGGTCAAGCTTCGAGGAGACGAAGGCGTCATCGATCAGGTCAGAAAGTACTACGGCTTGGACGTTAAGTTAAGCGACTTAGAGGTATCCAAAGCCGAGATGGATGACGCCCTGTCCAAGGTTGGGAAAGACATAAACCTGCTTGAGGAAACGGCCGAGAGGATAAGGTCCTTCTACGAGAAGCAGATCCCTGAAAACGTCATAGAGAGGTGGGAGGATGGGAGCTCTTACGGCATAAGGTGGGTCCCCCTTGAGAGGGTTGGGGTACACGTGCCTGAGTCCGGGGAGTACGCTTACATAAGCAACCTGTTCTACACGGCAATTCCCGCCAAAGTGGCCGGGGTTAACGAGGTGTTCCTGTTCACCCCACCGGTGGGAGGTAGGGTTAACCCATACCTGCTGGCAGCCGCAAAGGTAGCGGAGGTGGACAGGGTGTTCAAGATAGGCGGCCCCATAGCGGTGGCAGTCATGGCCTATGGGACGGCAACAATACCTGCTGTTCAGAAGATATTCGGCTCGGGAGACGTGTTCTTCATGGCAGCCAAGCAGATAGTAGCCCCTGACGTGCCAGTGGACTTTCCGTCTAACCCGCCCGAGCATGTAGTGGTTGCCCTCCATGGAGCCGATCCCGAGATCGTGGCCTGGGAGCTAATTGCACAGGCCGAGCACGGGGTAGACACCTTGCTCTTATTGATCGCTCACAGCGAGGATCTCGTAGATGAGGTCAATAGGAGGCTAGCGGACCTCAACTCCTCTGAGATAGTCAAAGAGGCTTTAAGGGGAGCAGTAGCCTTAGTGCTACCTGTTGAGGAGATGGAAGAGGCAATAAACGTGCTTTCCCCCTCTAGAGTGGTCATTTACGGTGATGGGCTCAACAACGCTAACTTGGTCAATGTTGGGCAGGTGCTCTACAACACGCCCTCTCCTCTAGCAGATTACGCGATAGGGATACCCCAGAGGCTTCCCACCTCTGGATACTCGAGGAGGAGGGGCGGCCTCACCATTTACGATTTCATGAAGGCAGTCTCGGTGGCCAGACTTGAAGAGAACCTTAGAAGGAAGCTGGCCAAGGTGGCTGAAAGGCTGGCTGAAATGGAGGGAATGAAGATGCATGCTGAGTTCTTAAGAAAAATAGGGGTGTAGCTCACCTCCTTTTTATGAAGAGCAGGATCAGGGCCACCGCCACAACGACGACTAACCCCACTAAGGTCAAGTTAAGGGCCCCAGAAGTGGAAGTGGCAGCGGTCTTAGTGACCATTATCGTGGTGGGCTTAGTGGGCTTGTGGACGAAGTACTTAACAACTTTGTTGCCGGCGGCGTCGGACACCTCCACCTTGTAGTAGACCTTCTCCTCAGGGTCCACTTTCCAGGTGGGCCATCCCGTGTCTAGCTCAGGCTTCACTAACTCCCAAGTCTTGTTGTCCTTGGAGAAGTAGAACTTGACCTCCTTAACCCCGGTTCCCCTGTCCTCGGCCCTGTAGAACAGCATTATCTTGTCACCGCTCTTGACCTCTTTTACTGAAACCTCCGGCTTCTCCTTGTCGGGCTCAGCTTGTATCACGACTAGCTTCTTCCCCTTGACCCTCACCTGAAGGGTGTAAATCCCCCTCCCTTCCACCTCTTTAGCGCTCAACAGCTTAGCTCCTTCAACGTTAGGGTTCTCCACATACTTGCTCAACACCACCGTCACGTTCACGGTCCTCTCCTCAAGGCTGGCGACGTAGAAAGCCGCGCTAGATGAAGTCCAGGAAAGCCTCCTCAGGAAGGTAACGTTGAAGGACCTCAGGGAATTGGTCTCATCGTAGGAGAACCTCCCGTTCTCGTAAAGGGTTACCAGCCTGTAGTGGCCGTAGTCGTCAGCCTCTCCCCCATAGCTGGTCCCGTGATCGTACTGCCCGGCGTCAGTGAGCAGAACCTTCACGTCCCCGTACTCCCACTCCCCGTCATTGTGCCAGTGTCCGGTGAGCCAGAGCTTAACACCCCAATCCTTAGAGAACTCCAAGAACTTGTTCACGGTCTCCTCGTACTCAAGGCTCTTGACGAAGTTGCCCTGCTCATCGACTTCCCACATCCTTATGTCCTTGTCGTCGAACGGGTAGTGGGTGAGCCCAACCCCCATGTCCACCTTTCCTGACATGTACTTGAACTGACTCATGACTATCCTGCCCGTGTCGGAATCGACTAGGTAGAAGCCGTAGGGCCCGAACTTCACCTCTCCGTATAGGGGGCCGAAGTACTTCTCCCAGTAGTAGGCTCCCTTCTCCAAGGCCGTGTTGTCGTTGTTGCCCTGCACCATTATTATTGGAACCCTCAATGAGATCAAGTCCTCGTAAGCCCTCCTGAAGGGCTCCTCCTCTCCCTTATCCACTATAGCATCTATAACGTCGCCCGTGTGCAGCACCAGGTCTGGCTTCAAGGCATTGAAGGTGGCTATGGCTGATCTGAACAGGAGCTGATTGGTCATGTGCTTGGGTATGTCCCTAACCCCGTAATGGGTATCAGTCCAGTGGACTACCTTAAGCTCCTTGGGGTAATCTTGGAAGACGGCCACGGAGTTTGGCTCCGTGTAAACCTTACCCTTTGCCTTAACCGTCAGGTTGTACAGCCCAGGGGGAGCGCTAACCTTCACTTCAAGCACCGTCACCTCAAAGCCCCCGAGTTTGGACTGCCTTTGCCCAGATATGACTTGCTCGTACTTCCCCAGGTATATGGACTCTAACCAGACGGATTCCACGGCCGTCCTCTCTAAGACTACTTTTACAGTGGAGCCGTTGACTACCAGGGCTGGATAGCCAATCCTGGGGTAGAAGATGCCGTTGACCGGCTTGACGTGGTAGGGAGGCAGGTCCTCCTGTGCTCTAACCTCTAAGAAGGTTGGCAGAGACACGAGGAGAAGGATTAACATGGAAAGGAGGATGGCCTTCCTCATTCAAACCCCTCTTTATCCGTTCCTAGAGTATTTAAGCGGTATGGGGAGTTTTCAGGAGCGATACTATGGAAGTGAAGGCCTCTGTGGTACTGGCGGGGGGCTTGTCCAGGAGATTCGGGAGAGATAAGCTCCTCTACCCAGTTGAGGGGAAGCCGATACTGGTCAGAGTGGTCGAGTCCGTGAGGGAAGTGGTTGAGAGGGTTATTGTGGTCACCAACGGGGAGAGGAGGGCTAAAACCCTAAAGGAGATGCTAGGGGTTCCAGTACTCGTGGACAGGGACATGCCCTGCTCAGGACCGGTCAGGGGGGTCTTAACCGCCGGCTTCATCGGTCCAACCTTAGTGTTGCCAGCCGACCTACCCTGGATCACCAAAGAGGCCGTTGAGGAGCTCATCTCCTCATTCGAGGGGGCTGGAAGCGCTGAAGTTTACGGAGTCTACTACAAGGAGGCAGTCGAATCTCTAATAACCTTGGTAGTTAAGGAGGCCCCGTTCAGGGCGGCGTTGGAGGCCTGCAGGCTCAAGGGGGCTAGGGTCACGGACTTTCACAGGTCTGCCGAATCCCTACTGCTCATGAACCTGATGTCTCTAAGGCATGGGTGGAGGTTCGCTGACGTGGACAGGCCCGAGGATCTGACCCCGAAGCCCTGGCAGGGCCAGGGGCTTGAGTTCAGGTACAGAAGGTTCAACGACCTCTACATCAAAGCTATGGAAGCGTTGAAGGAGGGCCAGGTGAAGAGGGCAGTGGAGCTATTTGAACTGGAAGGCAGGACGTGGGAGTTTGGGAACGTTAAGGCGCACTGCTTGAAGGACGCTAAGAACTTAACCAAGATGTAAAGTTTTTGTGACTGCCCTGTTGGTATTGATGGCCCACGCGATGAGGAGTGCGAGCATCAACGAACCCTTGGGGGATGGAGTGCCCAGCTCACGCTGAGCGTGGGCTCCTAATACCCCTGCAGATGGATTCAGTATAGTGGAGCTTATCTGATTTTTCAGTTCACACTTCTGACCTTCTGCTCACGTGGATGTCTTAGTAATTGGGTCGACTGATATGTAGCTAGTACACAGCTAGCTACTTTACTCCTCTTTAGCAAATTCTAATAGCCTTCCCCAGTAAGATAGCCCAACTCGCCTTATAGGTCCATTATCTCGAGCTCAGCTATGTTTGCAAACATCAACAGCCTCTCGGCTTAATAAACTTCCTGTAGTGGGTCTGAAACCGTGAATTAAGCCACCAGATTAGCTTAATGATTTCTTTATCCCGCTAGGTCATTCTCTCCTCTTCCTCCTATTACGATAGACCAAGCCCTCTTAACGACCCATCCAGCCCCAGCCACAGTTGCTGACAGTATAGCTAAGTAAACTTCTTCGCCCACCAACCCTTGACAAGTTAT
>JAOZFG010000027.1 GCA_027491435.1 Thermoproteota archaeon | reverse complement strand
TCTTGTCCCTTGAGTTAACCAGCTTAACTACCCAGCCCGAATCCGACCAGGACACCCTGAAGAAGTCAAAGAGCCCGTGTTTTCCGGGGTTCACTCCTGTGGTTATTGAGGTCCACCCTGGGGGGGTGGTAAAAGGAATTGTGCTTTCCAGCCTCCCGGAAACCCCCCTTCTCATGAGCTCCTTCATGTTTGGGAGTAGGCCCTTAGAGGTCCAGTCCTTTACTAGATCCCAATCAAGGCCGTCAAGCCCTAGCACGAAGGTCCTCAAGGAAACCACCTTAAAGGGGATCACTTGATAGTTAAAGTGCTCAATTTAAGGTTGATCTTCATTGTACTATTGAGAGTTTTGGGTTGTCTCAAATACCGGAATAAGCCCTGTCCTCAGTTGGCCTACATTTACCTAAGAAGCATGCAGTAGGAACTTCTTGGATTATAATACTCCATCGTACTCCCAAAGTAATTTGAAAGGCTTTAAGCCCTGATAAACATTGAAAGCTACATAAATTGGCGAAGACATTCCTGAAGCAGTAAGAGCACCCATCTTAGCTCAGACCACCTCAACAGCATGTTCCCTCTCCTCCCCCTTGGACAGGGAGATCCTAACTATTTTGTGCTTGCCCGACGGGTGGATTACCCTTACCCCCATGTCTTCCACGGCATCTGAGGCCCTGAACTTCATGTAGAGGAACCTCCTGTCGTACACGAAGTCTCCCTTGACCCACTTTATGCGCTCCCACCTCTTGAGCAGCTCTAGTGGCGTGTCTACTTCCGCCATGCTGTCTTTAGCCGCGCTAATGAAGGCTATTGCCGCATCCTCCGTGTAGGCCTCCACCGCAACCATGCCCCCGTACTTCAGGAGCTTCCTCACTACGCCCCTAGCCGCCTCAGGGGACCTGACCCTCGAAGTTAGGGGCAGGTTCCAAACGAGTCCGTAGGGCCTGCTCGGGTAATTCAGGCCCAGGGGATAGCCAAACCCCCCTGAAAGCTCGCCAGCCACCGAATACCTGGCGTTAACTGAAGCGGCGGAGCGCCACGCGTCCTTGAGATAGGTTGCTATCACAGGAAACCTGATGCCAAGGGAGCCCCTCCTTAGTATCTCCGATATGAGGGTGTACTCGTCCCTCATCTTGGAGAAGTCGACAGAGGATCTTATGGATGCTAGCAATCCCACCTCATGCCCGTTCTCCTCTATGGACCTGAGCTCCCCCTCCATGGAGTTAAGATCGTAATCTAGGAAGCTCCCGAAGTAAAAGGCCAGGGGGTCGCTTAGAGAGGCTAGGTTCTCGTACCACGGTGGCGTGTTCTTCCCCAGCAGCTTGCTCACAACCCTTTTGAACTTTCCCTCTCTCCTTATGAACCTCACAGGGATTAGGAGGGACACCGTTAGGTTAGCTGGAGTCCTCCCGTAGAGCTTTGTTAGAAAGGGAAGGCCCTCCCTCTTATGGAGTAAAGCTAGGGAAGCCAATACCAAGTCTGAGTGTAGCTTCACCAGGGGCACCGACGGGGGAACCCCTCTAAGCTCCTCCAGGGCTTTGGGGTCGAAGCGGCCCCTCCTGTCTATGACGTCCCTCAACCCCAGGCTTTGCTCAGCCCCCCTAATGAAGTAGCTGACCGTCTCGAAGAGGTCATAGCCTATGAGGACGTGCCTATCCCTAACCCACACGGGAGCGTAGCCCACTATCCTGTCGCCTTCGAAGGAGTATAGCTGCCCGTAAACTGGGGCCCTCTCCCCAGATATGGTTATGAAGCCGGAAGGCTCAGGAGGGGACCCCACCTTGGTCTTCTTCTCCCCCCCAAAGTAGGCTAAGGCGGCCCTGCCTATGAAGACGCTTGGAACTGGGATGGGCACCAGGGGGGAGCCTTCAGGAATTAAGGCTACGGTGTGCTTGAGCGGGTCGGGCTCGGATACCTCCTCCCAGAAGATGCCAAGGGAGTCTAGGACATACCTTACTGACTCCCTGACCGCATCGGACTCGGATCGGAGCACTGCTATCTTCGTCTGGGATCCCCCACAAAAGTGGTGGGGCCGGTGGGATTTGAACCCACGCCCTACGGGTTTCCCCCTCAGTGCTCCAATGACTGGAGCCCGCCGCCCTTCCTTTCCAGGGCTTACCCCTCTATCATCGGGGGGTCACCTGGCTGGGCCACGGCCCCACTGTCATTAAAGGAGGGGGTCAACTCAATTATAAATGATTACCCCCAACCTGTCATATGCGGTGCATCTACTGCCGAAGGCCAGGGACTATTTTCGTCCAAAATTTAGGGGGGTACGTCTGTGACGAGCACTTCAAGAGGTACTTCCTCAAGAGGGTGAGGAGGGTTCTCAGGAGGGTTAGAAGAGGTAGCTCCATACTGGTAGGGGTCTCCGGGGGGAAGGACTCTATAGCGGCCCTCCACTCAGTTCACACGCTTGCCGAAGAGTTCAACCTGAAGGTGGGGGCCGCCATGATATACTCCCCCGTGTCAGAGGAGTGTAGAGAGGTTTTCGATCAGGTAACCCAGGACCTAGGAGTTGAGAGGATCCTGATAAACGTGGAGGATTGGGGGATCAGAATACCCAGGGAGAACCCCTATCTAGCTTGCGTAGTCTGTGGGGTCGTTACCAGGTACCTGCTAAACAGGTACGCCGTGGAGAACGGCTACGATTACGTGGCTACAGGCCACAACCTGGATGACATGGCCTACTTTGCCCTGAACAACCTGATCACACACTCCCTCCAGTACCTTTACCACCAGTTCGACTCGGTCACCCCTCCGATGCCCGAGTACAGGATGGCAGGCAAGGTGAAGCCCCTCTTCTGGGTGAGCGACATGGACTCCCTTAACTACGTCAGGCTGATGGGACTCAGGAGCTGTAACACGAAGTGTCCGCACGAGGGAAGGGATAAGCAGGCCTTCATAAAGCCTTTACTCAATCAGATTAGGGAGAGGTGGCCCAGCTCCCTGGTCAACCTGGTGACCAGCGTCAGGGAGCTGGCAAGGAGGGCGGCCCCTCCCGAGAGAAAGGTTAATCTATGTGAGAGGTGTGGCTACCCTACTTCGGGAAGGGTATGCGCCTTTTGCAGGTTGAGGGAGAAGCTTGGGGTGATAACTTGAGGCTGTTCGACTCCCACTGCCACCTGGAGGAGGAGGCGTTCGACGAGGATAGGGAGGAGGTGATCAGGAGGGCCGTCCAGTCGGGAATAGTGGGCTTGGTGACCTCTCCAATATACCCTGAGGACGTCCCCAAGGCCTTGAGCTTGAGAGGTGATGTGGTACACGTCTCCATAGGGCTGGACGTTGCGGAGTACGGGGACGAGGACGAGGTCAGGAGGACCATAGAGCTGATCCTGGAGCATCAGGACGAGATAGTGGCCATCGGAGAGGTGGGCCTCGACTACAAGGTCGCCAGGAACGGCCCTCCCAAGGAGAAGCAAAAGGAAGTGTTCAGAAGGTTCATCTCCCTGGCCAGGGAGCTGGATAAGCCGCTGGTGATACACAGCAGATGGGCTCAGAGACCAGTCCTAAGGGTTCTGGACGAGATGGGGGCTGAGACCGTGATACTGCACGCATTCGGAGGGACGCCGGCTGACGTAGAGTTTGCGGTGGAGAGGGGGTGGTACGTCAGCGTTCCAACCAACGTGGTCAGGTCCTCCAACGTACAGAAGGTGGCCAGGGCGACGCCCTTAGAGAGGATGGTCCTGGAGTCCGACTCTCCCGTGCTGGCCCCCAACCCCATGGAGAGGAATGAGCCCTCAAACATAACCGTCTCAGTTAAGTACTTGGCTGACCTTAAGGGCGTTGATCCCGAGGATTTGGCTGAGATAACCACTGAAAATGCCCTAACGGCTTACAGGCTCCGGGGGAGCTGATGAGGATAGCTTACGACCTAATAGGGTCTAGGGAGACGGGGGCCGTGGCCATAGTTGAGCCAGTCGAAGGTGTGAGCCCCGAGAAATTAGCTGATGAGATATTGAGGAGGCACCCCCACGTTAAATCAGTCCTGCTAAAGGCTGGTGAGAGGGAGGGGGAGTTCAGGGTAAGGCCTTTAAGGCTGGTGGCTGGATCTGAGGACACCGAGGTCGTACACAAGGAGTACGGGTTGAGGTTCAAGCTTGACCCCAGGCTGGTGTACTTCTCACCGAGGGAGGCTGAGGAAAGGAGGAGGGTCGCCTCTCAAGTCCAGGACGGTGAACTCGTCTACGTCATGTTCGCTGGGGTCGGCCCTTATGCCCTGGTAATAGCCTCCATGAGGAGGGCCCTCGTCATAGGGGTTGAGCTCAACCCTCACGCCGCCAGGTACTTCGGGGAAAACGTGAGGTTGAACAGGTTAGGCTCCAGGGTTTACCCCATAGAGGGGGACGTCTCATACGTCAGCCCGGCCCTTTACGGGAAGTTCGACAGGGTCGTCATGCCCCTTCCCAAGGGAGCTTACCTGTTCCTGAGGCACGCCCTAAAGTCCATCAGACCTGAGGGAGGATACCTGCACTTCTACTATTGGGGAGGCGACGACGTCTTCCAACGCGGAAGGGAGCTGGTCTCCAGGGAGGCTCTCACCCTGGGGCTGCAAGCCATTTACCTGGGGGGCAGGAAGGTCAGCAGCTACGCCCCGAGGGTCTGGAAGGTCCGCTTGGATTTTAAAGTTTTAAGTTTTAATGTCAAATGAATTGTTTAACGTTCTCTTTTTATTCTGGGGCCGTGGGGGACTAGAAGAATGGCTGAGAAGGAATCAGGTACTGGAGATAGCGTAGGGGCTCCCGCTGACCTTGACAAGGTGTTAGAGGAGAAGATAGGTGAGTACGAGAGGCTGTTAAGGGAGAAAATCCAGAAGGAGCAGGGAGTCCTGAACATGCTCATAAAGACCATAAGCAGCCACACGTCGACTTGGAAGAACCTTAGCTCGGTAGTGACGAACGCCTTGGTCGATGTGTCCAAGGTTAACAGGGAGAAGCTGCTTAACAACGTTAGAGATAACTTGTTGCTGATGATGGAGTCAGGGGAATTGCCTAGCATGACGGAAGAGCAGATAAACCTGATTCTCCAGGTGGTGGACGAGGGGTTCAATGCCTACCTGACCCTGTTGATAAACGCCGGAGCTGACTCCATAAAGAGGTACATCAAGTGGTTGCCCGAGCTTCCCAGCCAGAACCAGCTTGACAAGGCAATCGCCGAGTTCAACGGGATAGTCCATGCGATGGCAGTTCTTATGGCTCGATTAGACCTGCTCAAACACAAGTGCAACGAGCTGATAAGGAGGATAGAGGAGATGTACATCAAGGACACCAAGTTCCTGATACTGAAGGCCTTGGAGGAGTCCGGGAGGCCGTTGCCCGCCAAAGACATAGTGATGTTAATCGATTATAAGGTCAGCGAGATGGCCGTGAGGAAACACCTCAGGACCTTGGTCAACGAGGGGTACGTCAGGAAGCTACAAGACAGCAAGAATAAGTACTACCTCTACGAGTTCGTCAAGGCCCCCTGGACCGAGTTAGGTGGATGCGATGGAGAGGCGGAGTAAGGTAGTCCTTTTGGTGAGCCCCATCTGTGAGGGGTCGCTCAAGGTGGCCAGGGAGCTTAGGAAGTGGGCCCAAGATAGGGGGATTGAGCTTGAGGAGCTATCGGTGCTCACGAGGGAGGGTCAGGAGGTCGTCATGTCATTAAAGGTTGATATGGTGCCTGCCGTGGTTGTGGAGGGGAAGTTGGTAAGCCAGGGGGGCATGCCGGACCTAGAGCTCCTGGAGAGTGTTTTGGGTGAGGGCTGAGGTCCTGGTAGTTGGAGGGGGAGCCGCTGGGGCCTCTATCTCATATCTTCTGGCTAGGAGAGGATTCAAGGTAGTCTTAGTCGAGAGGAAGAGGGAAATTGGGAGGCCTCACCACTGCTCCGGGATACTGGGCGTTAAGGCGATCCAGGAGATGGTGTACTTCGACGAGGACTGGGTGCTCTCCGAGGTGAGGTGGGCGTCCTTCAGATCCCCCGGTGGTATTGAGCTCAGGGTGGAGAGGGACTCCCCCCTGGCCAAGGTAGTGGACAGGAGTCACATGGACAGGGAGCTAGTGGAGCTGGCGTCGTCTGAGGGTGCTGAGGTGCTCACATCAACCCCCTTCCGGGGGATTGAAGGGGGGAGGGCCGTAGTTAGAGGTGGCGAGGTGGACTTCGAGGTCCTTATAGGGGCTGATGGGGCCTCTTCAACGGTGGCCCTTTCATTGGGTTTGAAGCCCCTGGAGCTTGAGCTGGGAGTTAACGTGAAGGTGGACAGGGGGCCTGAGGGAGGGTACGAGGTCAGGGTTGTTAAGGGGAGCTGGTTCACCTGGTGGCAGCCCTGGGGAGATATGGGGAAGAGGGGTGGATTGGCCCCGGTTGGGGAGCCCCTAATGAGCTGGATTGGAGTCAGCGGAGGTGCTGAGGGCGGGCTTATACCCAGGCGGCCGAGAAAAGTGGTTGTTAAGGGTAAAGTGGCCCTTTTAGGGGATTCAGCCGGCCAAGTGAAGCCCATCAGTAGGGGTGGAGTCTACTTCCTCAGCAGGGCCTCGAAGTCCCTAGCTGAGGCCGTGGAATCCTTTCTGGAAGGAGGAAGTCTCAAGAGTTATGAGAGGTGGTGGAGATCAGTTATCAGGTCAGAGATCATGCCAGCTCTGGCCTTCAGGAGTTGGCTTGAGAGGTTGCACGAGAGGCAGATAGACAAGGTGTTCAGCTACCTCAAGGGGTATGAGGACGTTTTGACTGAGAGGTTCGACACCGACGCGCAGTTGGAACCGGCCAAGGGTTTAGGCGTAAACCTATTTAAGTTCCTGTCCGTCAATCCAAGGGCATTTATTGGAGCCCTTTGGAACCTAATTGCGAGAGGATGATCGAAATGGTGACGGTCCTCCTAGGAGCCTTGGCTTTCGCGCTGACCCTCTATGTGTTAAAACAATCAGGCCTTCCTCCACTGACTTCATTCCTGATAGCCCTAAACGTAGGGATATACCTGGCCTCCTCCAGGAACTTGCTGTACGCTAGCAACTCGATCCTGCTTGAGTGGGGGAGCTCTGGCTTCTACCTATACAGGGGGAGGGCTGAGACACTAGTAACGTCCATGTTTCTGCACGCCAACCTGGTACACCTGGCCCTGAACATGTACGCCCTTTACGTCCTGGGTAAAGCCTTAGAGTACTCGCTTGGGTGGAAGAGGTTCCTTCTCCTCTACATGGCGTCCGGCCTAGCAGGTAACGTGCTTTCAGCGGTTGTTGACCCTAACTCCATAGGGGTTGGGGCTTCCGGCGCCATACTTGGGCTACTCGGGTATATGGTCTCACTGGAGTACATATACACAAAGAGGTTAAGCGGCTCCACACTATTCCTGGTTATCTTCGTCTTGTTCGGCGGATTTTCAGCCAACATAGACGTAGCAGCTCATGTAGGCGGGTTCGCGGTGGGCTTCCTGTACGGGCTGATGAGGGGCAGAGCTAGGCCCGCTTACACCTACGCTTACGGCTACTGAGGGAAGTCCATGCCCATCAAGGCGTTGATAACCGACATGGACGGCACTTTAGTTGACCTGGGGATTAACTGGGACGAGCTGAGGGACAGGGTAAGGAGGGAGATGGGGTGGGATCACCCCCTCAGGCCCTTGGGCCTGAGTATCCCCAGGGCAGCGAAAGACGAGGAAGAGGTTAGAAGGGCCTACTCAATAGTTGAGGAAGAGGAATATAGGGCGGCTTTCAGAGCTGAGAGGGACGATGAGCTCGTTAGGCTACTAAGCTCATTAAAGGGGAGTGGGCTTAAGCTGGCCCTGGTCACGATGCAGTCCCTCAGGTCTACCAGGGTGGTTTTGACCAGGCTGGGGGTCTTTGACCTCTTCGACTTAGTGATAACCAGGGACGTGACGATAGATAGGAGGCTCCAGATCGAGGCGGCCATGGGAGCACTGAACCTCAACCCGGACGAGGTAGTCTTCGTAGGAGATTCGCCATGGGATTATGAATCGGCTAAAAAACTTGGGATTAGGTTCGTCTCTGTGAGGAGATGCTATGAGGGAGCCCCTTGCGTTGAAAACTTTAAGGAGGTACCCAGGGTGCTTGGGCTTAAGTAGTTACTAATTCGGCTTCTTTAGCCTCCTTCTCCAACCTCTCCAAAAGCCTCTTAGCCTTCTCCGTGGCGTAAACCCTCATCCCGCCGCCGCTGTAGGTGACCCTAACTAGCCCCAGGTTTTCCAAGTACTTTATCACCTTCTCCCTATACTCTCTCTTTGATATTAGCTTGCTTGCAGTGATTCCTTTGTCCCCCCTCTTCACAAGCTCCTTAAGCATCCGAATATGGGACTTCAATATTACCATATCACGATCCCTCCTTCGGGTTTAATTAGGCTTAGCTAACTTATAAAGCTTAGGTGACGCTAGTCGAATTGGCCACTATACCTCCCTATAACAATAGAATAAGGAAATCGTGGTTATTTAATCAGTCGATAATATACCATTATTAGTTTAGGAAAAACGTTTGATTTCTCACGTAAACGTCGGCCAGTCGACTAGGCTAACGGAACGGGTCTGAGGGAGACAGGCGTCGAAATTAAGTAGACCCCAGCACTCCCAGAATTATGCCAAGAGTTATTATCGCCGACCCCAGGGTGGACCTCCTCCCAGGGGACTTTCCCCCAAGAGTGGACAAAATGGTTGAGATAACCGGAGTGAACGAGGAGAACATGACTGGTATCACTACGCCCACGGTGGATAGGGCGTAATAGAAGAGGGGGACGGCCATCCCCACCCCTAGAGCCCCTCCCAACATGGCTTTTACCATGTGCTCGCCAGCATACCTCCTGGACAGGGCGGTGAACATCACGGCTAGAAATAGGGAGTTCCAAAAGGAGGCTGACACGTAGTCAACTACGAACAACACGCCCTTCATGAGCAGAGGGGATAAAGTCCAGAGGAAGGAGGCCAGGAGGGCCCATGTAAGCCCTCTCAAGTCCCAACTTCCCTCCTCATAGCTAGTGATCCCAACCCCGATGAAGGCCGTTATCACGCCTAAGTAGGTGAGCTTCGTGACCTGCTCGCCGTACACCAGGGGAGAAAGCACTGCTGTCCAGAGTATGAAAGTGTAGGCTATGGGGGTGGCCTTCCCAGGGCCGATGGACTTGATGGAGTTTAGGAAAGCGTAATCTCCCAGCCCTCCCACCATCAAGGCGTTAAGCATAATCGCCAGTGTAGCCTCTGCGGGGGGAACTTGCCACCTGTTCAAAGTGATTACTAGGAGGGAGGTCATGAAGAGGGCTCCCCAGCTTTTCCACATGTTAGTAGTAATGGAACCGTGCCTTTTAACTGCGTCGTCAAATAGGGTGGGCACAGCCCCCCACAGCAAGCTGGCTGAGAGCGCTGCCACTAGCCCGGCAACCATATTTAAGATAAAGGGCGTCCGGAAACTTATAACGGTGAGGTGAAACCATGCCTTCTTCAAGGATACCTGGGTTTTACAGGCTGTCATTAGATGAGAGGGTTAAGATAGTCAAGGAGTTCGCTGGCCTGAGCGATGAAGAGGCAGAGGTATTGAAGAAGGGGATGCTCCCACTGGAAGTTGCCGACAGGATGATTGAAAACGTAGTGGGCCTCTGGCCCCTACCTCTGGGAATAGCCACCAACTTCTTGATTAACGGGAAGGACTACCTGATCCCCATGGCCATAGAAGAGCCCAGCGTCGTGGCCGCAGCTAGTAACGCCGCTAAGATGGCCAGGGAGTCTGGAGGATTCAAGGCCGGAGCCTCTGATTCCATCATGATAGGGCAGATCCAGATAGTTGGGGTTGAAGACCCTGAGGAGGCTAGAAGATCTATTCTGGCTGAGAAGGACTCTATAATATCTGCGGCAAACGAGGTTGACCCGATACTCGTCAAACTCGGAGGCGGAGCCAAGGACCTGGAGGTCAGGATTATAGAGACGGACGCCGGCCCCATGGTGATAGTGCACCTGCTAGTGGACACCCTAGACGCCATGGGGGCCAACGCAGTCAACTCGATGGCTGAGGGAGTTGCTCCCATGCTGGAGAGGATCACTAAGGGTAAGGTTTACCTGAGGATACTCTCAAACTTAGCGGACAAGAGGTTAGCCTGGGCTGAAGCTAAGTTCGCCAAGTCGGTAATAGGCGGAGAGGAAGTAGTTGACGGGATAATGTGGGCCTACAGGTTCGCCAAATACGATCCCTACAGGGCAGCCACACACAATAAGGGCATTATGAACGGAATAATAGCTGTTGCCAGGGCGGCAGGTCAGGATACCAGAGCTCTCGAGGCAGGAGCCCACAGCTACGCTGCCAGGAATGGGAGGTACACCTCCCTATCAGAGTGGTGGGTAGATGAGAACGGCGACCTGTGGGGCAGGCTTCAGTTGCCCATGGCCGTAGGAACTGTTGGAGGTGTCGTCAGGGTACACCCGATAGCTAAGATAGCGTTGAAGATACTAGGTGTCTCTAAGGCAAAGGAGTTGGCCGCAGTCATGGCAGCAGTAGGCCTGGCACAAAACTTCGCCGCCATAAGGGCCCTGGCTACTGAAGGGATACAGGCCGGGCACATGAAGCTGCACGCCAGGAACTTGGCGATGGCAGCGGGAGCTAAGCCAGAGGAGGTGGACGCTATAGTTGAGAGGATGATCCGTGAGAAGAAGATAAACCTGAGCAGGGCTAAGGAGATACTTGAGGAGCTGAGGGGAGTTGCTAAGAAAGATTGACCTTTACCTGGTGGAGACAGAGCTCAAGATAAGGTTTGAGACTAGTTTCGGCGGAGCTAAGAAGAGGCAAGCCGTACTAGTTAGGGCAGAGGAGAGAGGTGGAGAAGTGGGTTGGGGGGAGGCGCCTGCAGATCAGGGCCCCTGGTACTCATATGAGACTGCTGAGACTGCCTTCTACATAATCTCCAAATTTCTCTTCAAATATGCGTTTCAAACCGATGATCCCAGGGAATTCATTAAGTTAGCGAATAGGGTTAGGGGGCACAGCATGGCCAAAGCCGGGCTTGAAATGGCCTTATGGGACCTTCAAGCAAAACTGGAGGGTAAGCCCCTGTGGAAGTACATAGGAGGAGTCAGAGATAGGATAGAGAGCGGCGTCAGCGTGGGCATAGCTAAAAACTTGGAGGAGCTGTTGAAGTGGGTTGAGGGATACCTGGAGAAGGGGTATAGGAGAGTAAAGCTCAAGATAAAGCCGGGATGGGACTACGAAGTTGTTAAGAGGGTCAGGAAGGAGTTCGGCGATATTCCCCTTCAGGTTGACGCTAACGCCGCTTACGAGTTAGAGGACTGGCCCCACCTAAAGAAGTTGGACGAGTTCGATCTCTTGATGTTAGAACAACCCCTTCACTACAACGATCTGATCATGCACTCTAGGCTATCCTCGCTTATTAGAACGCCCATATGCCTCGATGAAAGTATTAAGGAACCTAGAGACGTTTACGCCGGCTACTCCATAGGAAGTTTTCAGGTTGTTAACGTTAAGCCAGCCAGGGTGGGCGGGCTGACCAACACCCTGGAGATAAACGAGTTCACCAGCAAGGTGGGCGTGCCCATCTGGATAGGAGGTATGCTGGAGACGGGAGTTGGGAGGGGTCACTTGGTAGCGGCTGCCACCCTATCCAACGTTAGATTTCCCAACGACGTCTCGGCCAGCGACAGATACTATGAGGAGGATTTGGTGGAACCTCCCTGGGTGCTGAACACGGATGGCACGATAACGGCCCCTAACAGGCCGGGAATAGGGGTTGAGGTCCTAGAGGAGAGAGTTGAAAGGCACTCTCTGAAGAGGGTCACCCTGAAAAGTTAAAATGATCCACGTGGTGAGCCTGACCAAAAGGTGATGGGCATGCTAGAGTACTTGCCTGCCCTGATAGGGATAATAGGATTAGCGGTGGCCCTCCTGATCTTCTACCTGGTCATGAAGGAGGATCCTGGAACTCCTGAGATGGTGGCCATAGCTTCCTACATACAGGAGGGGGCCAACGCCTACATGAAGAGGCAGTTCACCACCATCTCCTATTTCATCATCGCCCTAGCCCTGCTGCTGTTCCTGTTGCAGGGCCCGCTACAGGGAGCCTCCTTCATTGCTGGAGCTGCTCTATCCCTGATAGCAGCTTATATAGGGATGAACGCCGCCGTTAGGGCTAACGTCAGGACCGCCAACGCTGCCAGGACTTCTCCAGCTAAGGCCCTGAAAATAGCCTTCTGGGGAGGCTCGGTAATGGGGCTCGCTGTGGTGTCGCTGAGCGTGGCGGGAATTGGCCTCCTTTACCTGATATCGGTGGGACCTAATCCCAGCACCTCTCCAGAGGTCCTTAAGGAGCTTCTTCACGCCATAGTCCCCTTCGGGATGGGGGCCAGCCTGGCTGCCCTCTTCGCGCAGTTGGGAGGAGGTATATACACTAAGGCCGCTGACATAGGGGCAGACCTCGTAGGCAAGGTGGAGCTCGGCATACCCGAGGACGACCCCAGGAACCCGGCGGTCATAGCGGACCAGGTTGGAGATAACGTAGGAGATTGCGCCGGAAGGGGCGCCGACCTCTTCGAGTCTTTCTCAGACAACATCTTGGGCATGATGGTCCTGGGAGTCACGTTTTTCGCCCTTCACGGGCTCAAAGGCGTGCTATTCCCGCTACTAGCCGAGTCCATAGGGGTAATCTCAACGATAATAGCCATACTCCTCATAAGGGAGAAGAGCGGCAACCCAGTAACCACTATAAACATATCGCTATTTGTGGCTGGGGTGATAAACGCCATAGGATTCTACCTACTCTCAGTCTACCTGTTAAATGACATAAAGGTATTCTACGCATCTCTTCTGGGACTGGTGGCCAGCCTGCTCGTTGGAGCGATAGTGGAGTACTACACAGGGTATCAGCACCCGCCTGTCAGGTCCATAGCTAAAGCTGCCCAGTCCGGCCCAGCGTTGGACGTGATAGCAGGGCTGGCAGCTGGTTTGGAGAGCGCCTTCCTGCCGTTGATTGTGATCTCCTTCGTAGTGGTCCTATCTTACTGGATAGCTGGGCTCTACGGAATAGCCGCTGCAACCGCCGGCATCCTATCAACCACCGGTATAATAATGGCCGCTGACACCTTCGGGCCCATCTCAGACAACGCCGCTGGAATAGCGGAGATGGCCGGGCTCAGTAAGGAGATAAGGGCCGGCCTAGATGAGCTTGATGCCGTTGGAAACACGACAAAGGCTATAACGAAGGGATACGCCATGGCCTGCGCCTTGCTATCTGCCTTCGTGCTGTTCTCAGCCTACATAGAATCCGCTGGACTCGTCCAGAGCGCCGCCAAGGTGGACTTGGGCGAGCCCATGAACCTAGTGGGCCTCATAGTGGGAGCCACTTTGGCCTTCCTGTTCGCCGCTTTGGCGATTAAGGCTGTTGGTAAGACTGCCGAGGAGATGGTTCAGGAGGTCAGGAGGCAGTTCAGGGAAATACCTGGTCTCAGGGAGGGAAAGGCCAAACCAGATTACGCTAGGACGGTGGATATAGCCACTAAGCACGCTCTAAAGGAGATGATACTGCCGACTGTCATATCGTTCGCATTCCCAATAGCCATAGGGCTGCTGCTGGGGAGAAGGCCCCTAGGATCCTTCATAATAGGAGGCACAATAGCCGGAGGCCTCTTGGCGGTCTTCATGATAAACGCTGGAGGCGCCCTTGACAATGCCAAGAAATTGATAGAGTCAGGGGAATATGGAGGTAAGGGTTCGGAGGCTCACAAGGCTGCAGTAGTCGGCGACACCGTGGGAGACCCGCTCAAGGACACGGCAGGACCTTCCCTGCACATATTCGTCAAGCTGATAGCTATAGTGGCTTTGACTTTCGTGGCGCTCTTCCCTCTCTAATCCTTTCCTCTTTCCATACAGTTTTTAATTATCTATCATATTACAGCGTTGTCAACTTAGGAATCTGTTATGAAGTGGCTACTGTAATTAATAAACTAATTCTAGACATAAGCCGCTACAGCGCTGTTGACTAAAAAGAACCGCTAACCGGTTAAGATAGTGCTGGGCTCTCCAGAAGATCTGTATAGTAGGCAACTAACTAATCAGTTCAAGTGGTGCTGTCAACTTGGCCACCTTCACTATTTAACCACCAGTAGCATTTTCAGCTATTCGGAGCCTCTACAAGCGAGCTTAACAGCTAAGCTGGTCTTGCACAAGCTATGCTACCTCCTTACCTTCATGGCTCCTAACACCTAGCAAGCTAAGCTGGCTGACATGCTCAGCTAGGCCCGAAAGTAAGGACAAGGCATAGGCTATACAGCAGGGGTCAGCTCTCTAACGGAGTCGAAAGGTTCTCTTTCTTCTCCAATAGCGGCAGTACTCCGCTTATAACAAGCCTTAAGTTGACAGCACCTGCCTATTTAGGTAATTTTAAGAAAGTTTGTGTGCTACAGTACTAAATACTTCGAATACGCTGTCTGACATAATTAAGTATTACTCTCAATGTATCCTCCATGGTCTCCTTAGGCTTAAAAGGGCGTACATTATTCTGGACTCTCTCGTGGAAGTGATGTGGAAATGTCTTTAATCCCTTCAACACTTTATGGGCGGCGTTATCCCATCGATAGACTGTATTGTCAAGGTGGCGGCGCTCCCAATGAAAAGCATACTTACATGGAATTCTCCTACTAAACCATACATCAAGGAAGCTGCCATCAGTAATATGTAGGCGAAGTCTGTCTCTTTTAATTTCAGTATGCTCTATGATGTCTGGAAACTCTTCCTCAACTACACGGGCTAGCCCAATATATAGCTCATCTATATCCCTGCAGGTGTCACTACTCATTTCTCCTCTAATTCCCTTAGAATATTCTCTAACTCTCTCTCTTTATGCTCCAGGTAATCCAATCTAACAATATCATCGTGGGCGACGGTATCGTCTACTGTTCCTTCCTCAACCTTCCGCCATAGCTCACTGAACTCTCTCACACCATAGCGCGCCAGAATCAAGATCTTCTCTGCCCTAACACGACGCAACTCCTCATTAATAAGAGCACGAAGAGCCCTCCTCTCAACATCTTCGGCGGTAATCCCTAGCACACGGGTAATACTCTCAACGCTAGCCATAAAGCACTCCCGTGCAAAATGGGCAGATCAATCTAATATCGTTTTCTAGTCCTCAAGGATCCTAGGCAACTACTACGGTTAATAGACTAAAGAGAACAGTTACTAACACGAGTTTTATATGGGTGACATCGGAATTTGAACTAAGGTGTTGTCAACTTAGTCCACCTTCCGCTTTAACCGTTAGCATGAGCATTTTCAGCCATCCGGAGCCTGTACAGCGTGTTAGATCCCCTCTAGTCATGTGGCTGACTAACAAGACATGAACTCGTGAAGCTTTCCTAGCAGTTAGCAGGCAACGCTTGCTTGAATGGACCCGATCGAGCCTGTCTTAGTCTCACCACCCAGTAAACCTCACGGCGAAGTTTAGCCGTCTCGTCCATAACGCCACCTTGCTTAACTAAACTAATTTGTGCAAGCTGTACCTACTCACCATAGCTCCTAACACCTAGCAATCTAAGCTGCTGACACACCTGAGCCCGAAGGTAAGAGGCATATGTTACCAGCGGAGATCTGCTATCTACGAGTTGAGGGTCCTCTTTCTTCTCCAATAGCGGCAGTACTCCGCTTATAACAAGCCTTAAGTTGACAGAGCCTATTAACGCAAATTGAGTAGAGATCTCACAGGTTAGCGTCTAAACTCAGCATTAAATCCCTCAATAGAACCAGCAGCCTATATCAGCTGTGATAAGAATATTGCAAGTTAAACCGCAGGGTGCCTTAAGTTGGCACGTCCATATTCACTCTACTTCGATTTGTTCCCTTGGAATCCCCCACTTTTCCTCCAAGAGCTTGGCCACTTTGTACTTATGATTGCCCTGCAACAACACGTAGCCGTCCTTGTAAGTCCCTCCACAGGCTAGAGTCCTCTTAACCTCTTTGAGGAATTCCTTTATGGTTTGTTTTGAGAATGGTAGGTTTTCTATTATGGTAACCTCTCTGCCCCTCCTTCTCTCCGTCCTGATCTTTACTGGGTGCATTTCCTTCTCTATCTCTTCCCAAGAGAATAGCTCCAAAGGAAGCCCAGTAACAGGATCCCTTAACCTCTCGTCGAACGCCACCATGTCACGCATAAGTGCGCTGAGGTTAATATAAAGGTAACGCCGGATCCCTAGGCTCAGATGAAACTCCTTAAATTTTATGAGAGGGCCATGGCCCGATGAAGGCGAAGAACCTCATTTTAACCTCTCTTGGGTTGCTGATACTGCTCCTCTCATACTTAGTACCATTCACGTTGTTAAAAGACAGTAGGGACCTCACGCTCTACACGTTCTGGCTCTTCCTAGTCATTGCTAGCTTCATAACCTCCCTGATATACCTGAGGGGTGAAAAGGATGGATGAGCTTGTAATTCCTCTTCTCACGCTGGTCCTCTACTTCACGGTGGGGACCCTCATAGCCTGGGTGTCTAGGCGTAAGGGCATAAAAACAACCAGAGATTATTACGTGGCTGGCTACAGGTTAAGCGGGGTACTTTCAGCTATTTCCTACGCCGCCACAACGTACTCGGCCTTCATGATGGTGGGGCTCGTCGGCCTGACCTACATGACTGGTGTGGGGGCCTTCGGCTTTGAAACCACTTACCTGATTGCCACGGTTTTCCTACTAACCGGTTTATCTGAGAGGGCCTGGAGGTTAGCTAGAGAGAGGGGTTGGGTCAGCCCGTCGGAGATGGTGGCCGACCTCTACGGCTCTAAGTGGCTCGGCCTCCTTGTGTCGATAATGTACTTACTCTCCCTTATACCATACGCTTCCGCTCAACTCATTGGGGTGGGCGTGACAGTACAGGGGATGAGTGGGGATCAAGGCTTCTACGTGATGGGCGTGTTCCTAGGGGTCGTCGCTGGTCTCATATGGATGGCCCTCTCCGGGATATGGAGTTTAGCCACTACAGACTTGTATCAAGGCCTGTGGATGATTCTTGCAGCTCTCAGCTTCATCATATGGCTGTTTTCATGGGGGTTCGGGTCACCTGAAGCCTTTAGCTCTGCCTTCTCTGTCTTAGGGGAGGCAGGCTACCTTGGGCTGAGGGAGCCGTGGACCCCCATAACATACCTCTCGTATACGATACCCTGGATATTCTTTGCTCTCACTAACCCGCAAGTGGTTCAAAAAATTTATATGCCCAAGGACAGGAGGGCCTTGAGGAGGATGGTGACCCTCTTTACCCTCTTCGGGATGACCTACACGGTCATAGTGACCATGGTGGGCCTTATGGGCAGGGCTTTAAGCTTAAGCGGCAAGGTGCCCTTGGTCGAGGACAGGGACTTGGTAACCCCTACCTTGCTCAGGTACGCACCACCTATGCTCTCGGCCTTCGTCTTCACCTCCATAGTGGCGGCGGCCATGACCACCATGGATGCGATAGTCTTCACCCTGTCCTCCTCCCTGGCCAGGGACGTCTACATGGGGCTCTTCAGGGGTAAGGAAGAGAGGGCAATTCTGGTGGGCAGAGCTTCCATACTGGCGTTGCTGGCAGCGCTATCCGCGGTGGCCTTGGCCAGGCCCGGCTTCATAGTGGAGCTCTCTGTAATAGCTTCTATGCTTCTGCTTCCCCTAGCCCCCGTCATACTGGTAGGCTGGCTCTTTCCTGAAATTGGAGGTAAGGCCAGGGTGGGAGCATACCTAAGCCTGTTGAGCGGCTTCTCCCTGGGCCTCTACTGGTCCCTGGTAAACGGGGCTAAGAGGGCCTTGATAACGCCCATCTTAGGCCTTCCTCCCTCAGCTGTCATCTTGATCGTATCGACGGCGGTGCTGTTGCCCTTCCTGAGGAGGTGATTTTATGGAAAGGGTGTCCCTCGTACTAGCAGGCGGGTTGGGCACTAGGCTCTGGCCGTTGAGCAGGAAGGATTACCCAAAGCAGTTCTCCAAGATCTGGAGAGGAGAATCTACTTACCAGATGGCTTTGAGAAGGGCTTTCAGGTTGACCAGAGAGGTTTACGTCGTGGCCCACAGGTCGTACAAGTTCCTAGCCCTAGGACAGGCCAAGGAGGTGGGCATAACCCTGCCGGAGGACAAACTGATCCTGGAGCCTGAGAGGAAGAATACAGCCCCTGCAATCTTGCTGGGAGTCCTTAAGGTGTTAGAGAAGTACGATGACGCAAAAGTACTGGTGATTCCCTCCGACCACATGATAACTAACGAAGGGGAGCTGGAAGAGCTCTCAAAGAAGCTCTTCAGGCACTCTGATGACAGGATAACCCTGCTCTCGGTACCAGCTGATAGGCCAGAGACCGGCTATGGCTACATAAAAGCTGGTGATAAGTTAGAGGAGGACGTGTACAGCGTCGAGAGGTTCGTGGAGAAGCCTAGGGAGGAGGAGGCAAGGAGGATGGTTGAAGAGGGTGGGTGGTACTGGAGCACGATGATCATGGCTTTCAGAGCTAAGTTCATGAGGGATAAGATAAAGGAGAAGCTACCGCAGGTGTTCAACCCGTTCGAAGGAGGAGTTGAAGAGGCCTACAAGCGGGTACCCTCTACCGATATAAGCAGTGGCCTGCTCATGAAGATACCAGAAGACTTAGTGCTAGTCACCTCACAGAAACTTGGCTGGAGCGACATGGGTAGCTTCGAGTCCATCTACACGGTCCTAGAGAAGGATCTAGCTGGCAACGTCAAGCAGGGCAGGGTGGAAACAAAAGACGTTAAGAACAGCCTAATCCTATCCAAGAGGCTAGTGGCCGTCCTAGGGGTAAGAGACCTCGTAATCATAGACGATGAGGACGCCCTTCTGGTAATGTCAAGGTCCTCCAACCAAAGGCTGAAGGAGCTGGTCAAGGACATGATAGAGAAGGGAGTCCCCGAGAGCCTGAGGCACAAGCTCTCATACACTGAATGGGGAACCTTGACGAACCTGATAAGGGGAGACGGCTATGAGGTTAATAAGCTTAGCATAGACCCCGGAAAGGGGTTTGGCCCCAAGAGGCACTACCACAAGGTGGTGTACCTTGGAGTGCTAAGGGGTACCGCCTTAATATGCATTGGGGAGGACGGGAAGGAGAGGATAGTAACTAAGGGAGAGGGCGTTCAGATACCAATAGGCGTTACTTATAGAGTGAAAAACCCCGGCAAGATACCGCTGGAGATACTGGAGATGGCCACCGGCGAGTACATGGGCGAGGATTACACGTAACCTTTATCTTTTTAGTAAACGGGGAGGCAAAGAGGAAAGTTGGGGGAGAGGGGGAAGACAGTCCGGGATATCCTTACAGACATGAAGGACGCCTCTGAGTTCGCCTTGAGCCTGGCGTACGCCTCCCTACTTTATCAAGATAAAGATCTGGCTGAGGAGGTAATGGGCCTAGAGGCGGAGTTGGATGAGCTCAGGTACGAGCTGTTCAAGCTGGTGATCATGGCCGGCAGATCTCCCAAGGAGGCTGAAGGCTTAGCAGCTATAGTGGACATAGGAGTAGCTGTGGACGAGATTACCGACTCCATGGCTGACCTAGCTAAGCTGGTCCTCAGCGGATATCCGGTACATCCGGCTCTCAGCTGGATGCTTTACCATGCTGAGGACGTCATAGGCCTAATCAGGGTGGAAAAGACGTCTCCCCTCATATCCATGAGGGGATCTGACCTGGAAGATCCAGCTAACCTGGCTGGATGCGAGGTCCTAGCAATTAAGAAGAGGGGCAGGTGGATATTCGAGATTACCCCCGATGTGGAGGTGGAGGAGGGCGACCTCCTGTTGGTTGAGGGAACCAAGGAGGGGTTGAACGCTTTAAGGGAGTTAGCAGGCCTGGAAAAGAGGGATCTAGTTGAGGAAATGGGTTTCGAGATAGATGATAGGTCCAAGAGGCTCGCGGAGATGCTGAGAAGCATAAGAAGCATATCAGAACTATCCATCTACCTTGCCTACGCTTCGGTCCTCTACAACAATCCTTCCATGGCGTCTGAGGTGATCAGGCTTGAGGAGGAAATAGATGAGCTTGAGGAGAAGGTGTACGAGCTTGTAATAAGGGATGTGAGCGCAAAACCTAGAGAAGCCATTCCCTTGATCAGAATGGCGGCCAGCTCTGAGAGGATCGGAGATGCTGCCATGAGGATGGCCCAGCTCGTTGAGAGGGGGATAACTGCTCACCCCATCTTCGAGACCGTAGTTGAGGAGAGCGAAGAGACCATAGTGAGGGCTGTCATCAGGGAGGACAGCCCTGCCGTGGGAACGAGGATATGGGACCTCTCCCTTGAGGAGGCCGCGGGAACCTGGATAGTGGCAATAAAGAGGGGGGTCATGTGGATTTACGCCCCAAAAGATGATGAGATACTTAGAGCGGGGGACGTGGTCATCCTCATAGGGCCGCAAGAGGGCATAGATGATGCCCTTAAGATATTGGGAGCGGATCCTGTGGAGTAATCACCCCTTCAGCTCCTTTATCAGCAGGGGAACCACCTCATAGAGGTCGGCCACGGCCCCGTAGTCGCTAACCTCGAATATCGGGGCGTCCGGATCGATGTTCACCGATATAACGGTGCCGGCATCTCTGAAGCCCACCACGTGTTGTATCTGCCCCGATATGCCCAGGGCTATGTATAGCTTAGGCTTGACCCTGACGCCAGTCATGCCAACGTGTCTCTCCTCAGGAAGCCACTTCAAGTCAGCGGACAGGGGCCTAGTACAGGCTACCTCCCCTCCTAGGATCTGAGCTAACTCCCTTATCATCTCCAAGTCCTCCTTCCTCTTCAGCCCCCTGCCCACGGCTACCACCACCTCCGCCTTGGACAGGTCTACTTCGGCCTCCTTACTCTTCCTCTCAAGGACTTTGGCTTTCGGTGAGTAGTTCGGCCTGCTAATCCTCTCCACAACTCCTGGTTGGCCGGACACAGGTTCCATGGCTTGTGAATACAATGAGATGACTGCAGGCAACTCAACCCTGAAGGACTGCTTGCCCTTACCACCGAATATGACCTTCTCCACTTTAAGAGGGTTTCCCAACTTTAGGCCGATCACGTTGGTAAGTAAGGGCCACATCCTCCTGGCAGCTATCCTCGAAGCGAGGTCGGACCCGTCCCTAGTGAAGGGCGTGACGAACAGGTCGTAGCTGTCCAACAGGCCGTTTATCAGGTGAGCCCACCACTCAACTCCCTCGGGGGCCGGGTCCACCACGATTAGCTTTGAGACGGGCACGTTAACCTGCTCATAAGTTATGGCGTGAACCTCTTCTCCCTGAAACGCCCCCGCCAGGCTGGGCAGGTTGTCCGGGTCACCAAACATCAGGACCTTCATTTCAACACCTCCCTTATTACGTCAGCTAGCTTCTTAGCTATCTCCTCCGGAGACCCTTCGACCCTTTCCTTCCTCCTTTCCTTCACTAGAGGGCTCATCTCCAGAGGCTCTACCTTCGGATATTTCCCGGAAAATTTCATCTCCTTCCTCTCCTTCTTTCCAGCCCTCATTATCTTGAGCACTGTAGGGATTCTCGGCTCGTTTATCTCGAAAGTTACCGAAACAACAGCAGGTAAAGACAGTTCTACCCTTTCAACTCCCCCTTCCAGGGCCCTCTCAACGATGACGCTGTTCTCCTTCAACTCCAGTCGGGAGGCGAAGCTCGCTGAAGGCAAGCCCATTAACTCGCCGAGGAGAGGGGCCATGGAACAGGAGTAGTAGTCACTGCTCCCCTCTCCGCAAATTATGA
>JAOZFG010000013.1 GCA_027491435.1 Thermoproteota archaeon | reverse complement strand
GGACATGACCGGGATACAGGACCCCTACGAGGAGCCAGAGAGCCCTGACGTCGTGGTGGACACAGAGGAGATGACAGTTCAGGAGGAGGTGGAGGCTGTGCTCAACAGACTCAGGGAAAGGGGGCTGCTATAGTCTTGCTCAAGGTTTTAAGCTGGGAAGGCCATGACAGGGGGTGATGGGTTGAAGGCTAAAGACGTAATAGGCCAGAGGGTCATAGCCTCAGACGGGTCGTCGGTTGGGGAGGTGGTGGACCTCTTAATAACCGACGACTGGAAGGTGGAATACCTGGTGGTCAGGCTGGAGAGGGACGTGGCCAAGGCGGTGGGCTTCAGGTTCTCCATCAGGCCCAAGGGGCTGGTGCCAGTGAGCTTGGTGAGGGGTTTCAAGGACTACATAACGCTTGGAGCTGAGGGAGAGGAGCTTTACAGGCAGATAAGGAAGGCAGACTGAAGCGAGCCGGCGGAGATATTGCAGCGATCTAGGGGACTTGAAAGGTTAATGGATTGGCCTCGGTAGTTACGTCGGGCCTTCTAGGCTACTGCCTCATCCGAGCTCATAGGCCCTTGATTCCACTGCTAATCTACACACAGGGACGTTCCGGCCGGCCAGCCTTCCCATCCTGCCCTTCATATACCCTCAATGTTCCCTTACTTCATGAGGCCAGCGCTCCTAATCCGATCTGGCAGAAGATAGGGGGCTTAGACGTGGATTTCCCTAGGAGGTGAGTTTTCGCGCTAGCTTTGCTGGGCCCCTGAATTTCCGGGTCACTAAAATCCAGGTTCTCCCCTCTCGCCTGAACCTCCTCCTTACCTCTTTGAACTTGGCCATGACTTCCTGCAGGAAGTCTTCATCAGCGGATAGGACCTTTCCATCTTCAAGCACCTCCAAAATGAATGTGCTGCCCTTCTCAAGTCTCCTAAGAAAGGAAGATGTGCTCATGCCAATCGGGAAGACGTTTGGATAATCTAGGTCGTAGAGACGATCGAACGCCTCCCTAGGGTCCCCGGGGAGTTCGTCGGAGACCACTAAGATGTCGTAGTCGCTGCTGTCGGTGTAGTCCCCTCTGGCTCTAGACCCGAAGAGGACGATCAGCTTTGGCTTAAACCTAAGGTATTTGGCCACCAGACCTTCTAATCCTTTCAGCAATCTCCATCACCCACTCCATCACCTTCCTCGCGCACTCCAAGCATCTGTCAGCGTCCTCCCTAGTGTAATAGTCGCAAGGGGCTCCTTCATCGTAAACATCTGGATGTCTCGTGGGGATGTAGTGCTTATCCAGATGCCTCAGGCACTTAAGCGTATCCTCGGGGATCTCCAACTCGCTCTCCAACGCGAGGAACGAGGCCGAGTGGCCCCTCCTCTCCTTATTTAGGAGGTTGAGGAGCCCTTTATCGCCTTCCCCGCTGCCTGATGGGCCTCATAGCACGCCTCCTCGTACAGCTCTGCGTTGTAATTAACTATAGCGGACTTTAAATTCCTCTCAGCCTGTCTGATCCAATCCTCGAAGCGGGACACCAAGATCGATCCCCGGCAATCCCATGGGGAATCCCGTCTCCTGATTATTAACAGTTTTGGGATGAGCTACTACAGTCAACGAATTAATGTCGAGGCAATTCTCGCGGGCATCATCTCCGTAGATATGACCCTCTAGAGGAACCTCGGGCGTCCCGCATCCGAAGGTTGAGGGCTGCAGCTTCATCCCCATAGATGATCAGATCCGTAGCTTTTACTGATAACCTGCCCAGATAGGCCTTCAGAGGCGATGAGCACAAGATGCAGGTTCTTGAGGAGTGAGGGAAATTAGAGAACCTGCTCTGCAGCCCAGTCCGTGCTGCCTTGTGGGCGAGCGTGATCCGGAAGGCGCGGGAGTCCCACTAGTTTGGCCTGCGCCTGATCCTCCTGTACACCCTTCAAGTTCTCTGGATGGTCCCACAACGAAGCGGCGCTCGCTTCTTGATTGTCCTAGTGGTCGGCTTGTGGAGGAAGTCCCTAGCCCTGTTCCTCTCCCCTGCCGTACTTTTACATAGGCCTCGCGCGCTAGACAGCGCTTCACTAAGTTCCGCGCACCTACAGTAGACTTATAAGTAAGAGAAGTAGGGAGCATATTCATTAGCGCGAAAGGCAGTGAAGGCTTGTGCACTAAGAGGAGGATAGTCTACGGGGTCGTGACGGTCACATACAAGGGTCAGATATCCATTCCCGCCGATTTAAGGGCTGATCTCGGAATAAAAGAGGGGGGTAGCTTCTTGTCCTCAGGAGGAGGGATGACTCTGGCCTAGTTCTGATAAGGCTGGACAGAATGGACGAGCTCATGAGAGTGCTCCTCGAGGATGAGGAGTTATTCCTCAAGATCAAGGAGAGGATGGGGGAAGGGAGGTGATGAGATGTACTGTAAGGATTGCAGGTGGTACAGGCCCGATAGACGAGAGTAGGGGAGACTGCTTCGGTCACACAGTGCCCGCTGACATGCCGGCCGATGAGTGTCCGAAGAGGGCCTTCGAACCGAGGGAGTGATCTTGATCCCTAAGGTCAGGGTGAAGAGCGTCCTGAACAGGCATAAGAGGAGGGACAGCTGGTTCCTCGATGATTACTCAGTTAATCCCTATTACGGTTGCCAGTTCGCGTGCACCTACTGCTACACCAGGGGAGGGAGATACGGGCGGGAGTCCCACAGCCTGGCTGCAAAGGCAAACGCGCCAGAGGTGCTGGACAGGCAGCTGAGGAGAAGGGCTTCTAAAAGGGAGTACGGGTTTATAGCGCTGGGCACGTCAACGGAGCCCTACATGGATGTTGAGAGAGAGCTTGAGATAACTAGGAAGGTGCTTAACGTCATCTCCTATCACAGATTCCCGGTGCACGTCCTAACCAAGTCGACCCTAGTCACTAGGGACTCAGACCTGCTAGCTGAGATAGCTGGCAAAGCCATCCTCCCGCCAGACTTGGAGGGCAAGGTGGGCGGTGCCCTGGTCACCATATCCATGTCGACCGTTGACGATGAGTTGGCCAGATTCCTGGAACCCGGAGCCCCTCCTCCTCAGAGAGGCTTGAGGCTTTAGAGGAGCTGAGGGAAGAGGGGGTAGAGGCGGGCGTCGCCTTCATACCCGTTTCCCTTTTTAAGCGATGGGGAGGACGAGCTGAGGAGGGCCATCAGGGAGGCCAAGGATAGAGAGGCGAGCTACGTTTTCGTGGGAGCTCTAACCCTGCCAGGGGGTCTTAAGAGAACATTCCTCAGGGCGCTGGAGGCGAGGCTCCCCGAACTCGTCGACGAGTATGGGAAGGTGTTCAGAGGTATCCATCGAGGGAGTATCAGGACGGGCTCTACTCAACAGCCATGGCCATATGCAGGGATGAGGGCGTCAGGCTGGGAATACATTTGGGGATGGTGTCAATTAGAGGGAAATCCAAAGGAATTTATGGGGGATGTCTTGTAAATGGCCCCTGGAGTGGCTACTCTGGCTTAACTCATTTGTTAAAGGCGATACTGTTGGTGTAGTACTGAACTATTGAGAGAGCTCCTGGAGCTGCTGGTGGAGGCATGATGACCTGGCACAAGGGTATCAGATAATTGACGAACTCGCTAGACTAGCGTTGCTGGAAGCGCCTGTTCAACTCTGCACCTGGTAATCCAAGAGGCCGGAGATCGTTGTGAATGGACTTTGTTTTAATCACTATCTAGAGAGCCCCGAGAAGATAAACCTCAACAGCCTGGGCATGTGCTTCGCTTAAGGCCGTATAGGGGTTTGAGGGTTCAACTCTTGGGAGCGGCCCTTCATTTAAGTCGCCCTTTAAGGCTGCTGGCATGCCAGCCAGTGGCCCTATGACGTTGGGGGTCAGGGATAGAAATCTTGCTGCAGCCCTTACTGACGAGTGATGAGCGGGGCGAGGGAACATTAAGTGTGGGTAGAGTTATTAGCGAAGCCCTAATTAGCTAGTTGAGCGCCCCATCCCATTTCACCCCCGAGAAGCTCGCAGAACTCTTAAGCTTCAGACCTCCACTCTCTTCTTTACAAACCTGAGGTACCACCTCTCCTCCTCTGGCCTCAGAAGGTGTACCTCAACTGGGGCGTCCAGGCCAACCTCCTCCAGTATCTTAGCGATCACCTTGGACCTCTCCCCAACTGAGCTGGGGACGGCCTCCGACACCACCATAACGTCCACGTCGCTTGAGGGCGTGGCCTCCCCCTCCACCACCGAGCCGAACAGGTAAACCCTGACCCGCCCCAAGACCCTCTCAGCCGCTTTTTTAACAGACTTGGCCAGCTCCTCGGGCCTCTCCCTGTACTTCCTCTCCTCCTCCACGATTTCTATGAGGTGCTCAAACGTGCCTCATCACCAGCTCTATTATGGAGAGGGCAGCTTTAAGCATGCTCTCCACCTCCTCCTCGTAGAACTCGGCTGGCAGGTACCTTGAGGTCATGTAAGCGTTCTCCAGGTTAGCTAGGGCGTTTATGTTCTCCTTGAGGAATGAGAGGACGTCCTCGTCACCCGTCACCTTGAAGAAGAGCTTGAGGAGTCTCCTTATGGAATGGGTCCTGGGGTAGTCTCCTGTCTTGAGGAAGAGCCCGTACTTCAGGATGAGCTCGGAGGCCTGGTGAAAGTGGAAGGCAGCTAAGTCCAAGGTGCCCTCCTCCAAAAGCCTCTTTCCGACTTCCAGGAATTTAAGGGACCTTTCCCTGAGGAACTCCCCTTCCCCTTTCCTCACCTGGTCTAGGGGAGCGCCTCACTAATAACCTTTTTTAGACTTATGGGGGCCTGTCAAGTTAGGGCGCCGCCTTTAACAGCTAGGCAGCTGCCAGCTGCTGCTCGGACGTGGTAGAGTAGAGAAGACCCTGGTAAGTGACATACAACTTCCCTCTTGACCTTTAACTGCCCCTTCCACCCCGCTCTGCTACTTGAGAGGACTTCAACTTAAGGCCTGTTTAGGCATGAGGCGCTGTCTCAGATGAATTGAAAGGGATCTTCAACCGTTAGAGAGCGCCCTTTAGTCATAGCCTATTGGATACGACGGCCATCAGGCCCACCTCAAGGGGACATTGAAAACCCCTGTATTCGCACTCAGCCTTCTCGCCGTAAAGCGTCCTGCTTACGCCTCTAGCTTATGAGTCCTTCATCACGGCCAGGAATTGGAGGGGACCTTTCAAGACCGACACGTAGCTTTCACTAGAACCTCGTAGCCCAGTCTTTTCGGCTGAAACAAGCTGGCCGGCGTCCATAGCCTAAAGGAGCTCGGGAAGGTGGTGTCCTCGTGAACAACGCGGAGTTATGTCGAAGGATTCGCTCAAGGAAGTGCTCCTCAAGGAAGGATAGAACCGTTCCAGTGAATTGAACGGAGTCGCGATGAGCCTTGTGTTTAGGAATCCGCCAGGGAGGCGGCATTTAACGTGCATCTGTGCCCGGTACAAGCCCTTGGTGGAGTTACTACAGCTTCCAACTAAGTCATCCAGCCCTTACAAGGAACTACTGAGAGCCTCAGGATGTCAGAGCACAGTTCCAGAAGTTTACTATGATAGTGTGGGCATCGAAGCTGCCCCCAAGGTTACAGCGCTAAGTTGTGGGGGTAGGGACGGCCACCACCCATCCCTCCTCTCTAGCCCCCTCTCCCTCACGAACTCCAAGACCGCCCTCCTAAGCTCCTCCACTATCCCGAAGGTGTCCAAGAACGTGACCCCCTCAAGCAAAGCGTCCATGATCATGGTGTTCCCCCCGAGCCCCCTCGAAGGCCTCTTTCACTGAGAACAGGTGTACCTCAGGGTTTGGGATCCCCACCAGGTGGGCCTTCCTGAGCAGCTCTAAGAGCGTGTCCAGGTCAGACCGGTCCAGTATCACCAGGAGATCGGTGTCGCTTGCGGCATAGCTCTCATCCCTGCCCCTGCTTCCGAAGACTATGACCACGCCCCCGCCGTAGCGCTCCCTCACCCACTCGGAGAACTCCTCAACAGCCTTTCTCCATCTCCTTCCTGACAAACTCCACCACCTCGCCGGCCGTTTCTACACATCTCATGGCCACCTCTCTGGAGAAGGAGATGGATTCGCTCTCAGGATACCTTGACAGGGTGTAAAACAGGGATAGGGTGAGCAGAAAATCGTGTTCGAGCCCGAATGGCTCGGCCAAGGCCACCAGGTTGTATGTGTAGGGTTTTGAGCCGAACCTGCATATGTGCAGGGCCTTCAATGCAAGCTCAGCGGCCTGTTGAGAGTCAAAGCAGGATATGGCGTAGTCTCCGGCCTCCAAATTCCTCTTGGCAGCTCTAAGGAACATCTCAGCCCTGTCTAACCGATCTCTGGGCTTCAATCATTTATGAGGCAAGGCTTGACCTAAAAAGGTTGTGATCGGAGCGGCTAACTTACGCTTCAACTTGATCTTCAAACTCGACCCTAAGTCCCGTTATGAGGGCCGACGAGGGTGACGAAGTGGTCCCGGTTACGTCAGCCGGTAGTAAGGGTAGCTGCTGTAGCCTCTCTCCAACTAGCTAGAGGTCGTAGTATCGATAATCTCCTCAAAGTTAGATCCCAAGAACCAGAATACAATTTAACTATTTTTAGAAAAAGCTGCGCTATAGATAAAAATTTCCTGGAAGGACGGTTAAAAAATTTAGAGGTACCTCTCCTTTATCAGGGCCACCAGCCTCATGGCCGCATCCCTCTGGGCCTCCTCGGTGGAGGAGCCCAGGTGGGGCGTGGTCACCACGTTAGGCAATGAGATTAGAGCCTGCAACCACCTCTCCTTCGGGGGCTCCTGGGAGTACACGTCTAGCCCGGCCCCCAAAAGCTTCCCAGAGATCAACGCTTGATAGAGGGCCTCTTCATCCACCACAGGTCCCCTGGAGGTGTTTATGATGATGGCCCCCTCCTTAATCCTCTCAAGCTCCTTACCGCTCAACATGTGCCGAGTTTCAGGAATCAGGGGGACGTGGAATGTTATGACGTCAGCCTGCTCCAGGAGCTTGCCGGGCACCTTAAGCCCCTCCCTCCTGTCCTCCTCGGTTAGGTCGTAGAACTCCACCCCGTACCTCTCCTCGAACTCGTACTCCCTGGGAACGCTGTAGTAGATCACCCTCATCCCGAAGGCCTTGGCCAGCAGGGCCACCTTCTTCCCTATCCTCCCAAGCCCCACCACGGCCATGACCTTCCCGCTTAAGGTGTGCATCTCCGACACCGGCAGGTTCCTCTTCACCCAGAAGCCCCTCTTCATGGCCGAGTCCGCCACGGTAACCTTCCTCATCACTGCCAGCAGCAGGGCGAACACCAGCTCGGCCACCGAAGTTGATATCGCTTCAGCGTCGGGGGTGTTCCTAACCTCCACTCCCCTTCGTTTGGCGTACTCCAGGTCCACGTTGTCCAGGCCCACTCCGGGCCTTCCAACGAACTCGACGTGGTCCAAGACCTCCTTAGTCACCTTGGTCTTGCTCCTTACTATGAGGACGTTGGGTTTGAGCTCCTTAACCAGTTTAGCTAGCCCTCCCCTCTTCTCAACCTCCTCTATGGGGATGAAGTGGACCTCGAAGTGCCTCCTCAGCTCCTCCAAGGCGTCCGGGTGTATGGGCTCTGTAACTAACACCCTAACCATGGAGCAACACCTCCTCGGCCGCCTCAACCCCTGAGCCCTCTACCGGCACCTTCAACTCCTTAAGGGTTAGCTCCAGCGCTGCCATGGCGGTGAGCACCTCCCTGGGAGTTACAGCCCCCATGTGGCCTATCCTGAATATGACCCCCTCCAGGTTCACCTTCTCGCCCTTCCCGTTAACCCAGGACTGCCCCTTCGCCACCAGGACGCCGTACTTACGCATTGTCCCTCTAAAGGCCCTGTCCCTGGCCTTCCTCTGTGGGTACCTGGAGAAGGCTTCAGGAACTTGAAAGTCGGGTATCAACACTGAGGTAACAGTTTTAGAGGAGATCTCATCCCTGACGAAGGGCTTGAGCCCCAGGGCCTTCACACCAGCCCTGGTCATCCTCCTGAGCAGTTCGTGCCTCTTAACCCTGTTCTCCAGGCCTTCCTCGAATACAGCCTT
>JAOZFG010000006.1 GCA_027491435.1 Thermoproteota archaeon | reverse complement strand
ATGTAACTCCTCTTGAGCTTTATCCAGTTCCACCCTCTCACTCCCGCTTGGTAAACTGATTTCACCCCCTTCACCACTAGCCCCTCGGTGCCCCTCTCCACGGCATACTCGAAGAACCTTTCCAGCTCCTCCACATCACCATCTATCTCCTCGTACTCGACGAGCCTGGCTCCCTCATTTTCCTTCAGTATTTCCTTCAGTATCTTCCTCCTCTCCTCTAGAGGTACATCTAGAAGCTCCTTACCGTCTAGGTAGAGTACGTCGAAGTAATAGGTTACCGTGGGGTACTCCTTCATTGCATCCTCTATACCATATTTCCTCCTCCTATGCATTAGCTCCTGGAACGGCAGTATCTCCCCAGTGTTAGGGTTGATAGCTACAGTTTCACCATCTAGTATGACATCCCTTCCCTTGACAGCCTCTGAAGTCGCTGACACGACGTCAGGATAAGGGTGGGAGATGTCCTCCATTCTCCTGGAGAATATCTTGACCTTCCCGTCCTTCCAAACGTGTACCTGCATCCTCTCCCCGTCATATTTGAACTCGGCGTATACCCTAGGCCCTATCTTCTCCATTATCTCTTTGGCCGACCTCAGCCTCTGAGCTAGCATTGGCCTGACAGGGATTCCCAAGGTGATCCCGATCTCCTCCAATCCTTTAACCCCTTTAGCGGCTACGATCTTTGCTATCTTACCTATGTCAGGATAAACGTTGTATTTCTTCTCCAGCTTGTCCCTAAGTGCTCTAGAGCCCAAAAAAGCCTCCGCCAAAGCGTCAAGTATGGTCATGTCCCTAACTCCCATCCTCAGCTTCTCTGTCACAATTCTCGCGATGTACCTGGCCTCTAAAGGTTCAGCGTCGCTGAATAAGCCAGTTAATATCCTGATCTTTATGTCCTGAGATCTCTCTCCCGTCGTCTTAGCTATCTTGACCAGAGAATCATAAACCCTGTTGACTGTCAACTCCTCCTTGGCAAACGCCAGAACCGATTTGTGGGAGACGGCCCACTCCGCAAGCCTTCCTATGTCCCCCAGCTCAAGGTACTTACTCTCAACCCTTTTCTGTGGTATACCCGTGGCTAGGGAGATGGCCTTTAAAGCTAGTTTCTCACCGACGCCCAGCTCCAGCCCCTCGTACGCTGGAGCTATGGATCCTAGGGTGAGGTAGACCACCTTGTCTATTATGTCGGGAGGGGTCTCCCTCAGGAGCTTCTCCAAGATCTCTATCATCTCAAGCCTGCCTGTGGTGGCCTCTATCCTGTCATAGTACCTAGCTACCTTTATGAAAGGCATGTCTTGGTGGCTCGTCTACTCCACCTCCACCCTCCTAAACCCTTTCGCCTTGGCGGGGGCGTATATGTAGAGTATTCCATTGTCCGAGAGCTTAGCCTTGACGCCATCGGGGTCTATGGGTATTGGCATCTTGATGAGCTTCCTGTACTTGACAGGCGTTCCTCCAACCATACTGGTGGCCTCCAAGAGTATGGCGTCTTCGCTTGCACTGAGGGTCAGGTTCTCCTTGCTTACCCCCGGCAGGTCTACGGTAACCTCGACGCCATCCTTGACAAGCCTTATCTCCGATAATGGTTCGACAGCACCTCTAACGGCGAAATATCCCCACCTAACTTCCCTATAAAACCACCCCATAATCCTCACCCTATATACATGGGAGTTGCAGATAACTCCTCCTTCGGCATGGCTTTCATGGTCTGGCTCATGAGCTCCTTCAGCTTCAGCCTTATCGTCTCGGACTCCTCCTCCAATTTTGATATGTCAAGTTCTACTCCTAACAGAGGTTCTATGGCCCTCGACGCTTCAGCGGCGGCTCCTGGATCTGGATATACGGCAAAAGACTGAACTATCAACGCCACCGCTGGCACCCCACGCCTAGAGGCCTCCCTCAGGAAGAAGGCCGCGTAGCCCGATAGGTATCCGTCCTTCATGAACTCCCCCCTTATCTTCTCCCCAGCTGCCTTTGCCTCGTCACTGTTGTAGACCTTCATCACAGTCGGGGTGGCTATCTTCAGCCTCTCCTCCTCAGGTATCCCCCCGATCACCATGGCTAACCTGGGTCTCTTCTTAGCTATCCAGTCCAAGACAGCTGTGGTAAGCTGAGCGAGGGATGTGATAGGCAAGGGGACGTCTGCCTTGACCACGTACACGTTATTTCCTCCGTATATCTTTATGGTGTCCTTGGCCACTCCGTCCTTTATCGCTATAACTGGCGGGAAGGTGGGAGAATCCACTTTACCTATTTCCTTTAGACCCATTGATTTAATTAGGTGATCGGCCGCTATTACCCCAACCAATCCAGCGCCGGGGACGGCCAGAATTAGTAGGGGGTTTCTCACCTCAACAGCAGTTTCCACTATTTCAACGTCTATGGTATCACCCAGTATTACCCTGGTCAATAAATAAGGACTTAACCTAGGGGCAAGGTAAGCTAAAGGCCCTTTTCCCGGGCTAGCCCCTGCAGGGGATAGCGCTTTTCTCAGAGACGTGTTGTCGTTATAAGCTAGGGAGGGCGTATTTAAGGGGGAAATGCCGGGAAGGTGTTCTGAAAAGTATAGGGTTGAATCCTCCCTTTACCAGAAGCTGGATGATAACAGGGTTAGATGCCTGACTTGTCCCAGAAAATGCATAATTCCTGAAGGATTCTACGGTCTATGCAGGACAAAAATAAATGTAAACGGGATATTGTGTGAGGTCAATTACGGGTTGGTTAGCAGCGTGGCCTTGGACCCCATAGAGAAGAAGCCCTTCTTCCACTACATGCCAGGTACATGGGCCTACAGCGTCGGCACCGTGGGGTGCAACCTCTTCTGTGAGCACTGTCAAAACTGGCTGATAAGTCAGCAGGATCCTGAGAGCTACCCCTGGTTGAAGGAGCTCTCTCCGGAGGAAGCTGTAAAAGAGGCTGTGGAGCTCGGAGCGTCGAGTATAGCGTTCACTTACAATGAGCCGACCATAGTAAGCTTTGAATGGGTATTAGACACGGCAAAACTGTCAAAGGAAAGGGGAATTCACACGCTAAGCGTGACCAACGGATACTGGAGCGAGGAGTCTCGAGAGATGTTAATACCCCTGATAGACGGGGCCAACGTCGACGTCAAAGCATTTAGAGACGATTTCTACAGGAAAGTGACGAAGGCTCCCTCAATGCAGCCCGTGTTAGACACGGTGGTGGAGTTAAAGGAGAAGGGGAAGCACGTGGAGGTCACCTACCTGATAATACCCACCCTAAACGACGATCCGAAGGAGATAAGGGACTTCTCCAGGTGGGTCGTCAACGAAGTGGGTGAGGACGTGCCCATACACTTCTCCAGGTTTTACCCAATGTACAAGATGCAACACGTTCCACCTACTCCCGTGAGTACAGTTAAGATGGCGGTTGAAATAGCCAGGGAGGAGGGAGCCAAGTACGTTTACTCAGGTAACGTCCCTGGTGATCCAAATGAGAACACCTACTGCCCAAAGTGCGGTGAGCTGTTGATAGAGAGGAGGGGGTTCAGCATTCTCAGGTGCAACCTGACGGAGGATAACAGGTGCCCCAGGTGTGGGGAGAAGATACCCATCGTTGGCAAATGTAGGGAGAGCAGCGGCAACATAATGCCCCTGTGAAATACCTGCTCACCCTTGCCCAAATTGCTTTTAATTCGTGAACACTTGTATAACTGGTGATAAGATGGAGGACTCCTCAGAGGACGTTGAAGAGCTCAAGGAAGTGTTGAAGGTAGTAGGGGAAGAGTTGCCCAGGCTCGTGAGAAATGTTATAGAGTCCTTGAAGGAACTCATGGAAATAACTTACGACGCTGAGAGCGCTAGGGAGAGGGCTAAGGCCATAGCCATATTCTACAAGGAGCTGATAAATAACGGCGTACCTGAAAATCTAGCCCTCAAGCTGGTAAGGGAACATTTCGTAAACCCAGTTGCTTTGGTAAAATACATAATGTCTAGCGGGAGGGAAGAGGAGGATTGAGGGCCTTAAAGGCCCTTAAGCTGACCCTCTCTCTGATAAGGGCGATCCTGTTACTAGCGTTACCTGCCTCGCTTGCGCTCTTCCTATACCTGAAATACGTCTACAAGAGGTGGAGGGTCAGGAGAGAGGCTCAGAAAGTGTTCAATGCCCATGGATTACCTGAGAATACGGCTAGAGAACTCTTAGAGATCTTAGTGCCTGACGTAGGAGGTCTTCTAGAATGGGTGAACTTGATGAAATCAGAGAACTGCTGCTGAAGGTAATAGAAAGGTTGGACAGCCTTGAGAAGAGGCTTAATAAACTGGAGGTCGAGGAGAAGGTAATTGAGAGCTACAAATCTTTGCTGAGGTCCTACACTGCCGTGTTAGGGAGTGTGGCCAGGATAGAGAGGCTGGCCCAACAAGTGGTCGACGACATAGATAAAGCAATAGTCAGAACCCTGGCCAGCAGAGGCCCAATGAACATATCCCAGATAACTGAAGAGGTCAGGAGGGTGAGAGGATCCGCCTCAAGGAGGATCGTAGCGAAAAGGCTGTTAGCCCTGGAGAGGAAAGGGATAGTGGAAAGGATCAGTGGTGAGGGAAGGGGCAAGGTGTACAGGCTCAAGCCAAACGTCTACTAGATTTTGAGTCCCTGTGAGCCAGTATTAGCGGCCTAGGTTGCTTTTCCCCTGGCAACCAGAACTTCTTAGCTATCTCTAAAGACTCTTTAACGCCCACCATGTGACCGGGGGAGACGAAACCCCCCCTGAAGTGCCACCCCCTGTGCTCCTTCCCTACGAAAATCTTGTTCCCTTTAAGATTGCCCACCAACTTAGATTTAGCCACCCCTATTGATGGGATCCCAGCTACGAGTCCCACGTGACTGGCCTCCCCTAGCAGCCTAGGGTGAAGGATTCCCTGACCGTCCACGAAGAGCACGTCGGGCTTACATCTTCTGGCGGTTACGAGCATGCCCCTTATCTCCCTAAACGCCAAGTATGTGGGCACGTAAGGCATAGGAGGGACGTAGCTGAACCTCTCCACCTTCACGACCCTTAACCTTTCGTCCACTAAGACGCAGGAGGCGTAGGCCACTTCTATCCCGTTAACTAAGGAGTAGGAGACGTCCAAGCCACCAGCGACCTCAGAATCTGGGAGGCCCCCTATCACCAGCCTCTCAGAGAGCTTCTCTTGGATGGCCCTAAGCCTGGAGAGGAAAGGCTCCTTCTCCGGAGGATCCACGAAGAGCTCCCTCTCTACAACACTCCCCCTCAAAGCCCCTTCTCTCTTAAGGAAAGGGATGGCCTCCTTTAACGGAACTCCATCAGAGTTTACGGCCCTCCACCAGGGAACTTCAACGTTAAGTTTCCTTAACCTCAAACACTCGCTCCTCACGGCTAAAGCAGCCCTTCTA
Organism: Thermoproteota archaeon; assembly: GCA_027491435.1. Classification (GTDB taxonomy): domain Archaea; phylum Korarchaeota; class Korarchaeia; order Korarchaeales; family Korarchaeaceae; genus Korarchaeum. Next base: position 33,497 of record JAOZFG010000006.1, on the reverse strand, counting down.
TCTCCCAAAGCTTCAGCTATAGAGCCAAAGCTGGCCACCTTGCCGGGTGGAATTGAAGAGAGCACCTTGATCAAAGCCAACTGGAACGGGGTCAACATTTTATCGGGACCTCTCCCACTACCAAGGAAAGGTGCTGGACATGGACCCTGTAGGTTCCCTAAAGAAAAGCTTCGCCACCGCAGTTAACGAGGCCCTTAGGGGTGTGGGCCTAGAGCCCATTTTCAAGCCATTCCACGTTAGCAGGGTTCCCAAGACGACAGACATGCTAGGATTACCCGTAGGATTTAAACTAGCTAAGAAACTGGGTTTAAGGCCCGATGAGGCGTCTAGGAAGGTGGCCGAATCGCTGAAAGTTGAGGACATACTTTACGCTGAGGAGATTAAGCCGGTGGGCGGCTACATAAACCTTAAGGTAAGCGAGTCCCTGTTCAAGGACGTGCTATCCCTGGCTTCCTCAGGGAACCTGGGCAGGGGGGTAAAGCCAGACTCCCTGAAGCTGAACTTCGTGATGGTCGAACACACGAGCGTCAATCCAGTACACCCGCTTCACGTTGGAGGTGGAAGAAATGCGGTTATAGGGGACTCCTACTCCAGAATACTCAGGTTTTCCGGTTACAACGTGACTGTTCACTATTTGGTGAACGACTGCAACCTACAGGTAGCCCTGGCGGCAGCCGGTAGGATTAAGGCCAGGAATCTCAAGCCTAAGGGGAAACTGGACCACTGGTTCGGCCTCATATACGCCTTAGCTAACGCTTCAGTGGAGATGAAGGAGTTAGAAAGCAAGTTGGATGATAAGGAGGCCAGGAGGGAGTATGAAGATTGGCTTGAGGCGGTGAACAGGATAAGGGAGAAGGAGCCCGAGATGGTGGACCTCATATTGGGCAAGGTATCTCTAGAGGAGACAGCAGAGCTGTTAAAGAGGTATCAAAGGGGGGATGAGGAGGTAAAGCCGATATTCAGGGAAGTAGCCGAATCGGTCATGGAGGGCTTCCTCCAGACTCTGGGCAGGATGGGCATAAGGTATGACTCGCTGGACTGGGAAAGCGAGCTCATCTGGAGAGGGTGGACGGAAAAGGCGTTGAAAAAGCTGGAAGAATCCGGATACTTGGGGAGGGAGGGTAAAGCTATATACGTAGACCTGAGGAAGGCCCTCCTCGAAAGAGATGACGTGAGAAAGATATTCGGTTTATCGGAAGAGCAGGTGAAGGAGCTCGTTGAGGAAGGCTCACTAGATCAAGTAGTCCCTCAGAAATTCTACCTGACGAGGTCTGACGGTACTTGGCTCTACACGGGCACCGACGTAGCTTACTCCCTATACAAGATCGAGGGAGTTGGAGTTGAGAGGTGCTACAACGTAATAGCAACTGAACAAACGTTGGAGCAGAAACAGGTCAGAGCTAGCGTGGCGTTAATGGGGTACAGCGCTGACAAGATAGTACACCTGGCTTACGAGATGGTAAACCTTGTGGGCATGAGAATGTCCGGTAGAAAGGCCAGGTACGTCACTCTGGACGATCTACTAGATGAGGCCAAAGCAAAAGTGAAGGAAATATTGTCCAACAGGGGAGAGTTTAGCGAGGAGGAGGTAGAGGAAATATCTGAGAAGGTGGCGGTGGGGGCTGTAAGGTACGCCCTAGTTAGCGTATCCCCGATAAAGGTTATCCAGTTCAGCTGGGACAGGGTGCTGGACTTCGAGTCCAACAGCGGCCCCTTCATACAGTACTCTTACACGAGGGCCTTAGGCATCTTAAGGAAGGCTTCTAAGGAAGTAGTGAAGTATGACGTATCTCTGCTATCTTCAGAGCTGGAAAGGGAGCTCATGTTCAAGATAGGAGAGTTTCCTGAGGTTGTCAGGGGTGCCATAGAGTTCATGAGGCCAGACTTGGTATCACAATACGCTAACGAGCTATGTATGCTGTTCAACAGGTTTTACGAGAGATACAAGGTAGTCGGGTCAGGGGAGTATGAGCCAGCGAGGCTGGCCTTGGTTAAGGCCTTCAAGGGAGTCCTTGGGGTGTCCATGGATCTCTTAGGAATTCCTAGGGTAGAGAAGATGTAGGCTACCACCAATACCTGGCCCTCCTCCTGGGCGGCCTTCTAGGCCCTACAAAGCTCCTCTCTCTGATAACCTTGCCTAAGATTCCTGAGGCAGCCAGGAGTATGGTGGCCAACACGTCGACGAACTTGCCAGAGCCCTCGTGCCACCTTATCCAAAAGTCATCGCCGAAGGTTAGCATGAAATTCCTCGGTATCTCCGCTGTTATGAAGGCTAGCTCATAAAACGTCAACGCTAGCAGTGAGAAGAGGGCCGCTAAAAAATATCCCTCTGGCCATTCGAATATCAAAGCCACTATGGCCAGTATTAAGGAGATCACCAGAGACACCGTGACTAGGTAGAGAAAGAGCCTTATCAGGCCCGTCCTATGGCTCACCCCTGGGGGGAGCTTGCCCTCGCTAGAGAGCTTGGCCAGGGTTTTTAGAGTTAGTTCCAACCCGCCTTTCTTAGAGGACCACACGAAAGTTAAGGGATTTCCGTTATAACTGAAGGCGCTTACAGGCTCAGCTAGGTAGCCTTCCACACTCCACCAGGTTACGCCTATAGCGCTCAACAAGACTATCAGGGACGCCAAGCCGAGCCAGTTCAACTCTTACCCCCTAAGACGTTTAAAATATTGGGCGGACCGAACTTAATATGGTATCGCTTGACGACCTGAGGCTGGAGTGGAAAGACGTAGTTGAGAGGATATCTGGGTTCGTTAAGGGCATGGTAGCAGGGGCTAAGTCAAATGGGGTAGTTCTGGGGGTCAGCGGAGGAGTTGACTCTGCCGTTACAGCCTACCTTATGGCTAGATCCCTAGGAAAGGACAGGGTGATGGCACTGATAATGCCAGACTCTGAAGTGACGCCCAATGAGGACATAGAAGACGCCCTATTGGTCGTAAGAGAGTTAGGGGTTAAGTACGAGATAATAGAGATCTCCAGCATAGTGAGGGCCTTCTCCGAGACCAAGATCTTCAAATGGGGCGATAAAGTGGCTGTGGGGAACTTGCGGGCTAGAATAAGGATGGCCCTTCTTTACTTCGTGGCAAACACTAAGAACCTGCTGGTTGTCGGGACTGGCGATAGAAGCGAGATCCTGTTGGGCTATTTCACCAAGTACGGGGACGGAGGCGTAGACTTCCTTCCTATAGGGGACCTTTACAAAACTCAGGTTAGGTGGCTTGGGGAATACCTAGGGGTCCCCGAGAACATAGTGAAGAAGCCCAGCAGCCCCAGGTTGTGGGAGGGTCAAACTGCTGAAGGGGAGCTGGGCTTACCTTACGAGAAAATAGACCTGATCCTACACTCTCTATTCGACTTAAGGCTTGACGTAAAGATGGTCTATTCCATGTTCGGGGAGGAGGCAGTTAATAGAGTGCTTGACCTTCACTCTAAGTCAGCTCACAAGAGGACCATGCCTCCAATAGTCAGGGTGAGGCTTTGATAGACGAGCTCAGAAGATTAGAGGAACAGATAAGGGGCTGCAAGAGGTGTCCCCTCCACGAGACCAGGACTAACGCTGTTCCCGGGGAGGGGAGCTACACGCCAAAGGTTTTCTTTATAGGAGAGGCTCCAGGGCGAAACGAAGACCTTCAAGGAAGACCTTTCGTTGGAGCTGCTGGGAAACTGCTAGACGAGTTGCTGACAAGCATAGGACTTACTAGATCTGACGTTTACATAACTAATCTGGTTAAATGCAGGCCCCCCGGTAACAGAGATCCTAGTGAAGGGGAGATCAGGGCCTGTTCACCCTACCTCCTCAAGCAGATAGAGCTAATAGACCCGTCAATAATAGTTACCTTGGGAAGGCACAGCACCAAATTCATTCTCGGTTTGATGGGTCGTAAATTCAAATCAATTATGGCAATTAGGGGAAGAATATTTAGGGGAAAGCTGGTCGATAGGGAAAGGACCATAATGCCAACGCTGCATCCAGCAGCAGCTCTTTATAATCCTAACCTGAGATCCCTGCTCCAAGATGACTTTTTAAAGTTAAGGAATCTTATAAAAAGGTCATCTCAGGGCCTTGAATCGTACTTATAATTCAAAACAAAATATGAAATTGACAGATAAACACCATTTCCTCCTTTTCACAGTTAACCTATTTTAAGGGAGGGTTACCTAATCCTTATGCCAGCTAACCTAGAAGAGGTTATTGAAGAAGCCGCTTCCAAGGGCATAAGGTGGGCTGAACTAGAGTACATGGACCTTTTAGGGACTCTAAGGAGTACCATGACTTCCCTCAACCTTTTAGCCCTAAAGAAGAGCGGTTCATTTGACGCCAGCAGCGTTGGACTTTCCGTTATAGAGTGGAGCGATTACACTCTGAAACCTTCGCCGGACACGGCCGTTTACTTGGACAAGGTAGTCAGGTTGTTATGCGAGATATGGGAACCCTTCGAATCTAGGAGGTCTCCCAAGGATCCCAGGTACATAGTTGAGTTACTTGAAAAGAAGCTGGAGGAGGAGGGATATAGAGGAGTGATAGGAGCAGAGCTTGAATTTATGACCTTGGACAAGGACCTGAACCCGATAGCATCTCCTGCAGCAATTCCAAAGGCCAATTATCACAACGCCTCCCCTTCAGATCCGCTATACAACTTTAGGCTGTCCTCGGTGGAGAGGCTTGAGGCTGCTGGCTTTAAAGTGAAATCTTTTCACCATGAGGTAGGAGTAGGCCAGTCAGAGGTCAGCACGGAGTCAAAGAGCCCGCTCAAGGCAGCAGACGATGTGGTCAGGATAAAGAGGCTTCTCAAGGAGGAGGGCCAGAGGCAGGGAATAATAGTTACCTTCATGCCTAAGCCAATAGCTCACGACAATGGGAGTGGAATGCACCTACACCTAAGCCTTTGGGATGACAGCAAGAACCTGTTCTACGACCCTGACGATGATTACGCTGAGCTTAGTCAGCTTGGCAGGTACTTTATAGGCGGACTTCTAGAGCACATAGGATCTCTAGCCGCATTTGTGGCTCCAACCGTTAACAGCTATAAGAGGTTAGTTCCTGGATTTGAAGCGCCAATCTACGCTGTGTGGGGTAGGGCCAATAGGAGCGCTGCTGTAAGGGTTCCAGTTTACAGGAAGGGGGATCACAGCGGAAAGAGGATAGAGTTCAGGGTACCTGACCCGTCAGCGAACCCGTATCTGGCCTTCGCAGCGACCTTTGCCGCTGGTCTAGATGGGATAAAGAAGAAAATAGACCCGGGCGATCCCTACGATAAGAACGTTTACTCCAGCAAACCACCAGTCAAAAGGCTTCCTAGGAGCCTCCACGAAGCCCTCGATGAGCTAGAGTCTGATAACTCCTATCTACAGGAGGTTATGTCAAAGGAGGCCTTGGAGACCTACATATCGCTTAAAAGGGATGAGGCCAGCAGGATAGGTTCTTACCCAAGCAAGCTGGAGTACGACTCGTACCTACTTATATAAACCTTATTATCTCTTTATCGTTTATTACGGCAATTATTTCAACGTAATCCTGAAAGTTAGTCCCCTTAATCTTCTTCATTAATATCTCTTGTATCTGAAACACGCCGCTTGGGTCCTTCATCTTGACCTCAATTCTCAGGGGCTTTTGTTCACCATGGACTATATTGACCTTTTGGATGGCCAAGGCGGAGTACTTGTGTATGTCCTTCTCCCCCATCTTGAAGGGAAGCCTAGCCCTCTCCTCCTCCATATCGCACCCATCTGCCGTAGCTACTATCCCTGCCTCCAAACTAGTTGGGCTGTACCTGCCCATGTGACACATTATAGCTTCGTATATCATGCTACTGATCTTCACCTTCATCTGCTCGTCCTCGTAGAACATGTTCATGATCTCCTCCACAAAGGGCCTTGATAGGAAAACACTTAAGAGCTCATGGTCCTCCCTGTTTATAGCATTCCCAATGTCGTGAAGGAAGGAGGCAACCATGACTATGAGTTTAGAGTCCCTGAACGTCCTCCAGCTCTCCTTGACGACCCTTTCCCCCAAGATGTCTATGATCTTCAGGGCGTTGAGGGTGGTAATTCTAGCATGAACTCTACCGTGATCATTGTACTTAAGCCTCTGAACAAGCACGATATTGGCCATATCATGCAGAGCGGCTATCCTCTTATTGCTTGACAGGTACTCGTAGACAGAAAGGAGAGCATCATCCCCTTTGAGTCTTTCAGCTATCTCCTCGTCTAGCTTTCTGACCAGCCCGTTCATAAAATCTTGACGCGCCATCACGATATAAACTTCTCGTTGAGGCCTTCTACCTCAACTACCTTCTCTCTAGACTTATACCCGGAGATTATGGAAACTTGAGACCGTTTAACCTTAAAGTAGCTGGCCAGGAGCTCTATAACCTTCCTGTTAGCTTTCCCCTTCCTAGGAGGGTCCGTGACCGATACTATCAAGACGTCCCCCTCTTTGGTTACACCATCCCTCTTCGAATTCGGCCTGACGATGACCCGAACCCTCACAGGCCTTCTGAAGCTAACACATATATATCTTTTACATGGGTATCAATATAAGGGGTGGGAGCATGTGGTGGGCTTGGTGGGGCAGGCCTTGGGGTAGAGGTTGGTGCTGGTTCTGGGCGGCCAACTGGTTGAGCAGATACGGGACGATTCCTGTGCCATGGTGGCCTTATTGGTTGAGCTCATGGATTACTCCTGAGGTTGAGAGGGAGTACCTTAAGAGGGAAAAGGAGTACTTGCTTAAGAGGCTGGAAGAGATAGACAAGAGGCTGAAAGAGCTAGAGACCCGCCCCTGATTCATAAAACGAGATCATCCAATCTATTAAATATTTTAATTTTTTTAGCTCATTTATCCTCATAGCTAGTTCCTGCCTGCCCAGAGGGGTTAGATCGTAGAGCTTCTTCCCTCGAGGATCCCCAACAACCTTCGTGGAGATTATGAGACCTGAAGCCTCCAGCCTGGCTAGGGTAACGTAGATGAAGCCGTCAGGTAGAGGAGCACCTATTGCCTCTTCTATTTTCCTCCTTATGTCGTATCCATGAGTTATCCCCTTAGAGATCATAAGCAGAACTAGGGTAGGGTAGAGGCCTGAAATGCCCCATTCTCTTCGCTTTCCCCACCTCCACCTGCGACCCATCTCGCGACCTCACAGGGGAGCAATACAATTATATAGGTTACTTTGATACCTATATCATGGTGAGACCATGTTCGGATGGGGCGGCAGAGGTAGAAGGTGGAGAGGAGGTAGGAAAGGAGGTTGGGGCGGAGGCCGGGGTGGAGCAGGATGGGGCGGAGGTTGGGGAGCTGGCTGGGGACCTGGATGGGGTCCCGGACCGTGGGGGCCAATTATAGGCTATCCAGCGGTAGAATACGCCGCTAGAAGAGGCTACAGGTATATAGGTCCATGCAGGAGTGGTGTAGGGCCCATGGCCTTTTACATGGATCCATCAGGCAGGATCGTACATGCTTGGGAGATCCTCGGCGGCCCATGGACTACTTGGAGATACCCCTACCAGTACTACGATCCTAACGAGGAAAGAGAAGCATTACTCAGAGAGAAGGAGGAACTAGAGAGGGAGTTAGAGGAATTGAAGAGGAGGTTAAGGGAGCTTGAAGGTGAGGGTAGCGGTTCCCTGTGACGAGGATAGAGGGCTTAACTCGCCCGTCTCATCACTTTTTGGCAGGGCACCTTACTTCCTAATAGCAGACCTAGCGGACGGAAAGATAACCAGCTGGAAGCTAATCAGGAACCCCTATTTCAACTCCCCAGGAGGGGCCGGACCCATGGCCATACAGTTCCTCTACGACCAAGGCGTCAACGTCATAGTGGCCAGCATGATAGGGCCAAACGCTCAGGGAGCCTTGTTGAGCTTAGGCATTTCCTACAAGGAAGTAAGCCCCGGGATACCCGCTGATGAGGCGATAAAATCAGTTGTCCCTAAAGACGATGTGGAGATGTTAAGGGAGAGAAAAAGGTGGATTGAGGAAAGGCTCAAATACATTGAGGCGAGGTTGAGGGAGCTCTCATTCACCCCCTAAGAACACTCTGAGCAGCAAGGTTGACGCGTCCATTATATCCCTCATTGATAGGACTCCCACGGGCTTCCCTTCATTGTCCACCACCGGCAGGTGTGAGACGTCAGCCTCCCTCATCTTTCTCACGGCCTCTTCTATGGTGTCATCCGGTTTAACAGTTATGGGATTTTCAGTCATTATGTCAGTTACCAGTATGCCCTTACCACAGAGTCCCCTGTAGCCGGCGTAGAGGACATCCCTCTGGGTCACTATCCCCCTCAACTTGCCCTCGTCGTCAATTACCAGCACGCTGCCGATCTGCTTCTCCCACATTAACTTAACGGCGTCATCTACTGTGGAGTTAGTGGTCACCGTTATTGGAGGCTTACTCATTATATCTTCAACTCTTAGGGGTATTTTCCTCCTTGGCTTCCACATCGGGGCCATGATATCACCTAAAAAGAAACTCCTAGTCTTAGCTATAAACGTCACCTTGCGGAAAAAGGGTAAATAGGGTTCCTTAAGCTGTATAAGTGATGTCGTCGAGAACTCTAGCTCTCCTATTGGCGATGCTCGTTCTACCATCTATTCAAGTTTCCGGCTCTCCAGCCGTTATAGCAAAAGTTCCAGCAGTTTATCAGACGCCTGAGGGAGTAATGAAGGGTTCTCTTAGCAATTTGACGGTGGAAGTGACTTCTGGTACTGGTAAGGTGTATTTCTCGGCAGACCCTCTGACACAGCTGGATACCCAGGGGGCTGCCAGGACAGCTGCTCTGGTAGCCTGCAACCTGCTGGGAGTGGACCCCATGTCGTACAACTTCTACTACAGCTTGGAATCCGACAGCATGATAATAGGAGGGCCTAGCGCTGGAGCCGTCATGACAGTAGCCACGATAGCGGCGATCTTGGGTAAGCAGATGAGGAAAGACGTAATAATGACCGGCATGGTGAATCCAGATGGAACAGTAGGTCCCGTGGGAGGCATACCAGAGAAGCTGAAGGCCGCGGCCGAAGGAGGTGCCAAAATATTCCTGATACCTGCGGGTCAGAGGAAGGTTGTGGAGACAATCCCCAAAAGGAAGAAGATAGGGCCCCTGGTGATAACTACTGTGGAGACAAAAACTGTCGACCTGATAGAGCTGGGGAGGAGCTTGGGCGTTGAGGTGAAGGAAGTATCGACCATAGCCGAGGCCGCCAAGTACTTCTTAGGAGTTGAGTTCCCAAAACCAACTGTCACCAACTTCGAGTTTCCCGAATCCATAAGGGACCTGCTAGAGGGCTGGGTTGAACATTACCTCAACGCGTCATTCCATCTAAGAGTTAAAGTTGAGGAGCTTCTGAGCTCTAAGGGAGTGGATCCAATATCGGCTAGGGCTATAAAATCAGTCCTAAAAGACTCAGAAAGCCTGGCCATGCAAGCGCGTGATCAGAGGAAGGAAGGAAATCTGTACACGGCTTCCAGCCTCGCGTTCCAGTCCGCTTACGAAGCCGAATACGCCTACTGGCTTACCATGTACGTCAGAAAGGGCAACAAGGCTGTAGAGGAACTAGCTGACAAGGCTTCCTCTGTAGTAGAGTCTGTCGGCAAGCTAGTTAACTCGACAAAACCAGATTCATTATCCGGTTTAGAGGCCCTAGTGGCCGCTAAGGTCAGGTATTACACGGCCAGAAACTCGTTAAAGCAGGGAGCTGAAATGATATCTAGAGGAGACCTGTTGGACGGTTATGACAGCTGGGGGGCTATACACACACTGTCCTACACAATATGGAGGGCAGAAACAGCCAAAACCTGGCTTTGGCTACTTAACGTCTCTAAGGAAGGCAAGGTAGATCAGAATAGGTTAAGAAAAGTGGCATCCACCATGATATACGAGGCAGAGGGGGTCATATCCTACGCCCTAAGCTTGGCCACAGAGGTATCTTCTTCATCCGTTCTATCAGACGTAAACGCTGACTTGGACATGGCTAACTCAGCTCTCTCTTCAGGAGACTCTTATGGGGCCATAGGGTTGGCCGCCATGTCCCTAGCTAAGGCGACCACTACAATTCATCAACTGTTCACCAGCGACCCGTTAGCGGCTCTAAATGCCGTGAAGGGAGTCGCCTCATCATCCATAAAGAAGTTGTTGAATAAGGGAGTAGTCCCCGTCTTAGCTTTGAGTTACTACGAGACGGCATCTGAGTTAGAGCTTCAAAAAGATGTCTTCGGAGCTATAACCTATTACGAGATGTCTTCAGCGCACTCACAGATGCTAATTATGCTCTCTATAACCAAGTATAAACAACCTGAGAAAGCCAGCGGAAAAACGGTTACTAGGAGCTCGCCAACCACGATAACCGAAACCCAGACTAAAACGGAAACTGTAACTAAAGTGTTGACCAAAAGAGCCCCTGAGAAGTTAATCAATTATGTCATGGGGGCCTTCCTCCCGTTGTTGGTGGGATTGGCTTTAGGATACTTAGCCGGTAGGAGGCATTAACCCCTTATTACTTCCCTCTTTATTGCCTTTTATTGACCGTCTGGCCATCGATTAGGTGAAAGGTTGTCTCTTGTTAGGGACCTTCAACGTTATAGGATGAGCAAGGTATGGGCCAAAAGGAACATGCACGCCTTGAGGAAGTACAGGGGCGAGTTCGTCGCTATAGTTGATGGTAGCGTGATAGATCACGATAAGGACAGGGCTAGGCTTCTAAGCAGGCTCTGGGTTAGAGGGCTCTACCCCGGACCCGTGTTACTAATTAGGGTAACCTAAACCTTTATTTAGGGATCACGGGTGTTATACCGATAACCATGAACGAGGAAGAAGTGAGAGTTAAGGCCTTAGCAGCCCTCAAGATGGTATTTGATCCCGAAATACCAGTTAACGTGGTGGACCTTGGGCTGATAAGGGAGCTAAAACTTCAAGATGGCGTCCTCAAGGTTAGAATGACCATGACAGCTCCCGGTTGTCCGTACTACCAGATGTTGGCTCAAATGGTTAAGGACAGTTTAAAGGCGGCCATACCCGAGCTTAAAGATGTAGAGGTGGAGATAGAGTGGTACCCCCCGTGGACTCCCTTCGACATGACCCCTGAGGGCAGGGAGGAGTTCAAGAAGAAGTTCGGGTACGACATCGCCGAGAGCTTTCTGAAGAGATACGGGAGCGTCGAGAACTATTACAAGATGGTCAGACAGTACCTGGGAATAAAGGAGCCTGAGGAAAAGAATGAATAAACATTTAAATTCGTGCATCGGTTGAATTAGCGATGAGGCTTAAGATTCAGCTTTACTATACCCCAGAGTGTCCTAGAGATCCCATTATAAAAGATATTAAAGATGCACTGAGCGAGCTGGGAGTCGAGGATTACGAAATAGAGGAGGTTATGTTAGCCAACGATTATGAGGCCAGGCAACACAGGGTCATGGGGGTGCCCACGATCAGGATAAACGGGGAAGACCTAGACCCCAACTTCAAGGATAGGGGAGAGTACAAGGCTTCATGCACGAGGCTCTACAAGTGGAAGGGCTCCATTTACGACAGGCCTCCTAAGGAAATGATAAAGGAGAGGCTGATGAGCGTGTTAAAATGAAGATAGCCACGTGGAAGGATCTATCAAAGGCTATGGATCAGGTAAACATGGTAATTGAGGTGCTGGACTCTAGAGATCCCTGGACCACTAGAAGCGAGAAGCTAGAGAGGATGGCCGGGGAGAAGGGAAAGAAGCTAATACTGGTGATGAATAAATCTGACCTAGTTCCTAAGAACGTGCTTGATGAGTGGAAGAGATTGTTCGACTCTATGGGCCTCAAGTCGATATACGTGAGCGCCAGGGAAAGGTTGGGCACCCTAAGGCTCAGGAGGTTCATAAAGAGGGAGGCCCCAGAACTTCCCGTTAAAGCTCTAATAGCTGGATACCCTAAAGTCGGTAAGAGCTCAATAATTAATGTGTTAAAGGGGAGGAGCTCAGCTTCAACAAGCCCAATACCGGGTAACCCAGGGTACACCAGGCATTTTCAGCTTTACAGAATAGACAGCAAGCTCTACATACTTGACTCTCCGGGCATAGTTCCCGCTGAAGGCAATCCCCTAGAGATAGCTGTGAGGGGGGTCCCTCCGGAGGAAATGAGGAATCCTATAGAGGTAGCGGTCAAACTGCTTGAAAGAGCCCTGCAAGTAGACCCCTCATCAGTTTGGAGAGCCTACAGGATAGATGAGAGGGATCCAGTAAAAGTACTGGAGGCGCTGGCCGTAAAGAGGGGTTGGGTTAGGGGTAGGGAGCCAGACGTTGATGAGGCCGCTAGGCAAGTCATAAGGGATTATCACAGGGCAAAGTTGACCTTTTACGTTACTCCTAGTGATTACGGCCTAGAATATTAGTGAGAACAGGGCTCCCTCTTTGTAGGTTAGGTCCTTTATGGAAAGCACTCCAGCCAGCTTTCCATCTCTGTCTAGAACCACCAGGTGCCTTATGTTATGCTCCTTCATGAGCTTAGCCGCCTTGCTTATGGGGTCGTCCTCGTAGACGTGTACGATGTTGGTCTTCATCATATCTTCGACCTTAATGTCGTCCTTCCCGTAGCCGAAGGCATTAATTATGTCCCTTTCTGAGATGACCCCTATAACTTCCCTCTCGTCGTCGTCGGCCACCACGACTAGGAAGCCTATCCTCTCATCGGCCATCAACTTAGCCGCCTCCTTTAAGGAGGCGTCCCTCCTAACGGTAATCGGCTTAGGCCTGCTTATCAAATCCTTGACTTTGATTTGCTCTACCTTGGGCATACTATCACCTGGTGATACGGTCCCTTTAACTTAAAGGTGTCTCCATTCATGATAACCATTTATGTGACCACTACGATTCAGCCTAGATGAAGGTGGAGCTGCTCAAGGCCTTAGAATTTAAGCACAGGGTGGCCGAGAGGATTAGAGGCGAGTTAACTGAAAGGGAGGCCAGAGAGGCCAGGAAAGACCCTCACGCTAAGAGGGAGCCGAGGCCTTGTGGGCTGACCGTCCACGCGGGCACTGGCTGCAGCTTCGCCTGCGTCTACTGCTACGTGCCTGACATGGGAATTCCCATGTCCCCTAAACCCTACAGGCTTTCGGGAACACAGCTGGCCTACGCCATAGCGGTGAACCCTTACACGGTCCTGGGGGAGTCAGGCACCTACCTGGCCTTCGGGTCCGTGACGGAACCCTTTCTCCGAGAGACTACTGAGAGGACGCTGGAGTACATGAGGGCCGTCAGCCGCTTCCTCAAGAACCCGGTGCAGGTGTCCACCAAGGCACACATAGACGAGAGCTTGGCCTCTAAAATAAAAGAGATTGACCCGTCAGCTAGCCTGCTGGTCTCAATAACTACCTTAAGGAGGGAATTGGAGCCAGGAGCCCCGTCCCCTGAGGCCCGATTTGAGACTATTAGAAACCTGTCATCTAAAGGCCTACACGTTACTCTTTTCATGAGGCCTGTTATCCCGGGGATATCAGAGGAGGATGGACCTAAAATATTGCAAGCGGCCAGGGAGTTCACCGATAACGTGATAATAGGCGGGCTAAGGGTCACCGAGGGAATTCTCAGGAGGCTGAATTTCGCCGGGGTTTCCACGGAAGAGATAGAGAGCAGGGCTATCAGGGAGGTTAAGGGGAATGAGCAGGTGCCCGTCAGGGTGGACGACGTAAAGAGGTTCCTTACAAAGGTTGCCAAGGATCTGGGTTTCAAGGTGCTCCCGTCGGCCTGCGCCGCTAACTCCCTTGCCCACAGATTGCCCTGTCACATGTGCAACATGGGTCCCTGCTATCCCGGTTTACCTGAGTTTGACGTTGAGGAAGTTCCCCTTTTAGGCGCAGCTTTAGGTTTCAAGGTGACTAAGGTCTACCTGAAAGGGCCCAAGATTAAGGTGTTAGGTAAGGGCTCTAGGAAGGCTACAAAGAGGTTAAAACACGTCCTATCTACGGTTACCAGGAGAATGGTGCTAGTCAAGGCCTCTTAGCGTACCTCATGTAGCTGTTGGTGGAAGGGTCTGGGCCAAGCACCTCATTAACGTATTTCACAGCATCTTCTATACTCATTCCCTCTGACAACTTCTTAACGAAGACCTCGACCGCTTCGTCTACGTAGGTGAGGGAGACCTTCTCCTCCCACCCCACGTAGTAGGAGGCCCCCTTCATGATGAACACCTTAGGAAGGACATCATCCAGGAACCCGTAGCAGCTCATCATGACTACTATTGCACTGTCAAAGTTTCCCTTAGCCTTTTCCATCCAAAACTTAGGAGTTACAGCGAAATAAGTTCTATTGCCTTCCAAAGTTCTAGCTTTCACGACGAAACCACTTATCCTCTCGAATATGTAGGCGGAGCTGTTAGCTGGTTCTCCTGTGAAAATCACTGTGCCTCCTCCGCTCGGAGCCGGGGCGCTATGAGCCCTTATCAGGATTAGCTTGTAGCCCCTCTTGGGAAGCTCCTGGTAAAGGGATACGGTGACCTCCCTTCCATTATAGACGTCCACCCTTTCATATCCTGACTTCCTCAGGTAATCCTTCAATTTCTCTATCAGCTCAGGATTGGGGTAGTCCGAAGCCAAACCATCGATTATCACGGCCCCATCACGTCTTTCCTTCTTTACAGTTAGGGCTAATCCCAAAACAACCAGCAGGGCCAGGGGTACTGCTAGCTTCAGTCTGGCCATCGCTTCACATTCAAAGATGACACATTTAAATTAAGCTTGATATTACTAAACGGGTATGTAAGTTGGTGTGCCTTCACGTCTTCGAAATTCCAGAATACCATAACACCGATTGCCCTTACACTGATTTAGAAGGTAAAGTTAGACATTTATTTATAGAGAAGAGGGAGGATTCTGCCATATTGTGGCTGGAGGTCCTAGGTGAAAACGGTCATCAGATAAAGGATGAAATTATTGCACAAAAGGGAAATATAGTAGCTGTTAAATCGAAAAGGTGCCTATTTGCCAACGCATCATTTAAGAATTATACATTAATACACGTATCTGATCTAGGAAATGAAAGGCTTAAGGTTACCATCATAGGTGATCCGGATGAATTTAGAAAAGATTTTCCATTTGCTGAGCTAACAAAAAGAATAAAGATAACTGAAACTGAGATAAAATACATAAAGATGGCGCTGGAAAGGGGGCTATTTAACATAAATGGAAGGGGGACATCCCTTACTGAATTAGCAAATGAACTGGGCGTTCACGTGTCCACCGTTAGTCGTAACATTAGGAGAGCTCTGTCAAAGTTTCTAACTGCTTTCTCCTGACCTTTTGAATATTAACCTCCAACTCAGGTATATTGTAATCATAAATGCCATAATTGCCAGTAAAGGAACCACAATCTCCATTAACCTATCTAAGTCTGTTTGACATGGATTCCTGACGTGAGGGCTCTCTTGACTCAGTTTCACTCTTGTTTTTTCTTCATTCCATTCAATTAATTTAACATGAGCTTCAAGGACCCTTTTATCATAATTCTCATCAAAAGAGGTAACGTTGATTTCCTCAGATTTACACCCGCCCCTTCCCGAAACCACTAGTATTCCGCCCCACACGTCTAGGCTGAATGAGTCGGAGTAGCCCGCAATGAAAACCCTTTCCCCATCAGAATCCAAGGCGTATCCCCTTTCCATGTTCTCTCCTCCAACCTCCGTTGAGCTCATCAAACCTCCATCCTCATTCAGTTCCATTAACAGGGCGTTACATCCGCCCCCGAAGCATCTGACTTCTCCGGTGATGTAGATGCTGTCTCCTAGCCAACTATCGTATCCCAAATCCATGTAAGGAGTTCCGTACCTCTTTCCCCAGAGTATCTCTCCCCCCTTGATCATTAAAGCCGTGACGTCCCACCCTCCGTCGCTGGTAGATCCCACTAACAGGATCTTATCGCCTCTGACGTTAACGGAGTACGCCTCTTGCCAGCCCTCCTCACTAAACAGATAAACTCTGCCTCGCTTAAAGTCGGCCAACCATAAGTCCGCCGAGGAGTCAGTCAGGGCCCCTCCAGCTAAGAAGAGTTTACCTCCAGTGGAGTAGGCTGAGTTGACCCATTCAACTAGGTTCGTCCCAAAGGAGGTCATGTTAACCAGAGATCCGTCCTCCTTAAGGAAGGCTATGAGTGCGTTCATATCACCTCCTGTAGACACGCTTCCCGTCAGCACTAAGTAATTGTTGAGCCTACTACATGAGAATATTTTAAGATCTTTAGCCTTAACATTATAAATCCTTCCCCAAATGAGGTCGCCCTTACCGCTCAGGCTCAGGGCTATCACGCCTGCCTTTTCCCTACCCTTAACATACCCAGCTATGACAATCCTATTTCCCAGATCGCAGATAGACGTGAGGTACTCATCATATCCAACGTCTACCCTAAGATACTTCTCTAGACTGCCCGAATCATCAAGAAAGAGCACGATACCGTCCACCTGTTTAGAGTAGACCACGTGGCCCACGACAACTAAACCATTGTCTATAATCTCTATATCTTTAACTTCCTCATAGCCATTCCTATCGATTACTACGACCCATCCCTGACTTAAAATTAGAAAAATTAGAGATATAAGGGCTACTCTCCACAAGTAGGGTCCCCACCTAGTCGCCGGTAAGGATTTTTATTTCTTTACTTCCCACTTTAGTGGCGGGCACCGGGGGAGCTGGGGTGAACCCGGCTGAGAGGGCGGCTAGTCTGCCGCCGACCCCTCGAACCTGATCCGGGTAATGCCGGCGTAGGGAGCGTGCCCGCGGCAGCTCCTTATGCCGATCCCAACTCCCCCCGGTGTCTGCGGGAGGGTTGGGGGGAGTGAGCTGGAGCACGTCTAAGGTGATCCTGGCTCTCTTACTGGTGATACTTGCCATAGGAGTTGCTTACTGGCTTTACTTGGGAGGAAGCAAGGGAGAGGACAGGCTGGTCATATACACATACGAGAGCCTCCTAAAATGGGGAGATGACCCCAACGCCACTAGACAGGCAGTCTTTGGTTATTTCGAAGAGAAATACAACTGTAAGGTGGAGGTTAGAGAATTTGACGATGCCAGGTCGGCGCTTTTAGCTTTGATCGAAGAGAAGGACGATCCTCAGGCTGACGTGATAATAGGGATTGACAACGTGCTCGTGCATGAAGCTATACAGGCAGGGGTCTTAGAGCCTTATAGGCCAGCAAACTTGGACGACGTGTACGATTGGCTTGTAAAGTCTTTGGATCCATCGCTTCACGTGGTTCCTTACGACTACGGGTTAATAGCTCTGGTGTACGACTCCAAGAGAATTTCGCCGGATCTAGTAGAATCCCTGTCCTTTGACGATCTCAAATCACCAGAGCTCGCCTCCAAGCTGGTCGCCGAGGATCCAACTCTAAGTAGCACGGGACTCAGCTTCCTGCTATGGGAAATAGCTTACTATAAGATGGTCGGGGGCGACTGGAGGCAGTGGTGGAAAGAGGCAGTTGACAACGGGTTAATGATAGTCGGTAGCTGGGGAGACGCCTATGACGTCTTCCTGGACGAGAAGCAGGGCAGGCCTATAGTGATCAGTTACGGAACCGATGGAGCCTACTCTTATCACTTTTACAACGAGACCAGGTACAGGGCCACCCTGATAAAGTATAAGGGGAAGAGCTACGGGTGGCTGCAGATAGAAGGCATAGGGCTTGTAAAGGGATCTAAGCACCCGGAGCTGGCTAAGAAGTTCATAGATTACTTCCTCTCGCCGAGGGTGCAGTCGCTCATCCCCTTGAACAACTGGATGTATCCTGCCAGCTCCAAGGTGGAACTGCCCAATGAGTTCAAGAAGTACGCAATAGATCCGCTGAAGGTGGAGCTAATGAATAAGATCATCTCCACAGAGGAAATCGGTAAAGAACTTAAGAGCTGGTTGGAGGAGTGGAGGAAGGTAGTAGGGTCTTGAGGGCAGGATTTCTGGAATTAATCGCTGGTCTATCCGTGCTCACCTTCATCCTACTTTTTTGGGCGTTGTCCTCAGGTAGGATACTCGTGGAAGGGTTGCCTCATTTAGGAGAAATCCTGGACCCAGCTGTGATTAGGTCCCTCCGCTTCTCTGTGTGGCAAGCCCTGTTGAGCGGCCTTATAACCGTGATGATAGCCACTCCTCTGGGATACGTGAACTCCACTTACGATTACCCCGGCCGAAAGCTGGTAGAAGCCTTCACCACCTTACCCTTCACACTCCCCTCATCCACGGTAGCTCTGGCATTCTTACTTCTGGTTAACGCTGGCCTCATGCCTAGAGGTTGGATCCCAATAGTCCTGGCCCACGCTTACTTCAACTTTGGGATGGTAGCTCAGATGGTATCATCTTCCCTGTCCACGGTTAGTGAGAGGCTAGAGGAGGCAGCCGAGGTACTAGGGGCTGACTGGTTTGATAGGTTCAGAAGGCTGATAGCACCACTAGCTATCAAGGGGATCGCTTACGGGTTCCTCCTGACGTTTGCCCTAAGCTTCACCAGCTTTGCCATACCCCTGTTACTCGGTGGCCCCAGATACAGGACCTTGGAGGTGGAGATATACTCCCTCTACAAGGTGCTCATGAACCCTAACAAGGCGTCAGCCGTGGCAATTCTACAATTGCTCGTGACCATGTCCCTCGTACTCTTCATGAGGGAGAGGGAGGTCAGCACCTTAGAGGTCAGGAGGAGGAAGAAGTCGATGCTGGCCTCAGTGTACCCTTGGCTCACGGCCACCTTCTCTTTACTGCCCCTCTCCTACCTTTTAATTAGGTCTCTTTACGATCCTATGTCCGGCTCCTTGAACTTGGGTGAGTGGGCCAAGCTCCTCAGCTACGATCCCACCCTCGGAACCCACCCCCTGGTCCCTCTGGTCAACACGATAGTGCTCTCCACTGAGTCCACCCTGATGGTGTTTCTGCTGAGCACGCTGTTCGCGCTCTCATCCAGGATGAGAAAAGCTATCCTAGCTACAACATCCCTTCCCTTGGGAACCTCCTCCATAACTCTGGCTCTAGGTCTCTTCATGCTATCCAGGTCGATGCCCAGGTGGATCCTCATGATCTTGACCTACGTATTCATAGCATTGCCCTTCACCTTGAGGGCCATCAACGCCGGAATATCTGGGCTCTCCCCGGAGGTAATCGAGGCGGCCGAAACCCTTGGAATGTCTAGGCATGACGCCCTAATTAAGGTAGGCCTGGCCGTAGCTAGGCCAGCACTTATGGTAGGGCTCTTCTACTCACTGGCGTTGGCCACCTCGGAGACCACGGCCAGCTACTTCCTAGCTTCAACAGAGACACAAACGCTGACAGTAGCCACTTTGAAGTACGCTGGGGCCAGGAGGTTTCAGATGGCCTCTATAATGTCCGTATTGGTTGTGTTCCTGACTTCCCTCTACTTGGGCCTGAAGTGGGCTGTGGAGGCGAGGATGAAGTGGTTGAAGTCCAAGTGAAAGGGGTTCACAAGAGGTTCGGGAGACAACAGGTCTTAAAGGGTGTTAGCTTTACAGCTCACACAGGCATTACCGCCCTCCTAGGGCCTAGCGGCTGCGGTAAAACCACCACACTAAGAGTGATAGCTGGACTGGAGTTTCCCGATGAGGGAGACGTTCTATTCGATGGAAGTTCTGTATTAAGCTTGCCACCGGCCAAAAGGAATGTAGGCTTCGTGTTTCAAGACCTAGCCCTATTCCCCCACTTAACGGTGCTGAGAAACGTGACTTTCGGGTTAGAAGTTAGGGGAAAAAGCTTCTCCGAAGCTAAGCTTATAGCCCGAGAATACTTGAGGATGCTCAAGCTGGAAGGGCTAGATGACAGGTACCCACATCAGCTTAGCGGAGGTCAAAGGCAGAGAGTAGCCATAGCCAGGGCCCTGGCGCCGGGACCAGAGGTACTCCTAATGGATGAGCCTTTCGGTTCACTAGATTACATGCTCAGGGAGGAGCTATTATGGGAAATGAGGGAGCTCTTCAGCGAGAACAAGTTTACCGTGATCTACGTGACACACGATCATCATGAGGCCCTAACCTTGGCGGAAAAACTTGTCCTTATGATGGAAGGTAGGGTTGTGAGGGAGGGCCCTGTAGAGGAGGTCCTATCGGACCCAAGGTATGAGGAGGTGGCCTTATTTCTGGGGGCCAACGTTCTCTCGATTCCAGAGAGAGGAGGCTTTCCTAAGGATCTTAGGGGGTTGAAGATAGCTTTCTTCCCAGAAAACGTTGAACTTTCCGAAGAAGGTATAGAAGCTAGGGTTAAGGTGATGGCCCGTGACAAGGCGGGCTACAGGATCAAGGCGAACGCCCTAGGGAGGATCGTAGAAGTGCTGCTTAAGGAAAAACCTGAAACTACGTTTAGGTTTATTCCAACAAAGTACTACATATTAAAAAAGTAGGAAGAGTTAAGACTTTCTCACTAAGTAAATGGCCACAGCAGCCATGAGAAGCAGCAGTATCACTGCAACTATTGTAGCGGTGTCCACTTCGGCCACCCCACCCACATACACGTTGGGCAGGCCTATGAAGTTTCCAACCCCTATGTTAGTTCCTGAGATGCTTCCGGCCACTGACAATGAGAACGGAGGATCTCCGACCATGTTGTAGGCGAACACCTTTATCTTGTAGGTCCCAGGAGTCGGGTTATTTATGTGAACGAGCTCCACGTTGTTCACGTGATCTGTGTAGTCGTTGTAGGGGGCGGTGAAGTCATTGCCGTGGTATTCAGTGCCGTCAGGGGCTATGACTATAAGGTCGAAGTCGTTTACCAAGGCCTTCTCGCTGGGAACCCACTGAGGCGGATCGTTCCAGGCTATAGCTACCCTTAAGGGCATGCTTGAGTCCTCTACAGTTATTTCAAAGTTGGCGGTCCAGTTTGTAGAAAGTTCGAGGCACTCATCGCAGACTGCCAAGCCACTATTTATGCTCGCTAAGTAGTTGAGGAAGTATATCATGTCAACCTTGCCGAAGCCGTAGTCGTAAATGTCAGGCACGCCATTTCCGTCAGAGTCCGCTGTGGGATCACGTCCCATCCAATCGCTTGAGGCAACCAGTATGGCCTTCACGGTTGGAGGTTGCAAGTCTACCCCATAGAGGAGCTTGAAGGCCTGCCTTACAATCGCTGCGATCCCAGCTACCTGAGGAGTGGCCATGCTCGTTCCAGCTAGCCAGATATGATATCTCTGAATGGGCTCGGGAAGGTACCAACCATAGTAGTACATGCCGGTAAAGTCGTTCATCACGTATTCACCGGGAGCGCACACGTCGGGCTTTATTCTACCGTCAGCCGTTGGCCCTCTCGAGCTGAAATCAGATACCGTAGTTGGATCTAAGCCAAACCATACGTTTCTGGTGGACCCAACTGTTATGACGTTCTTAGCAGTTGCAGGCCCTCCTATGGTGGTTGGACCAGGTCCCTCATTGCCGGCCGCGAACACCACCGTGACTGAGGGCTCAGGCAGTGAGTCACCGTCCCAGTCAGTTCCGCCCTTTACGAAGGCATCCCATAAGGCCTCGTATAGACTGTACTCTCCAGCAGCTGGGTATCCCCATGAATTAGATAATATCTTAGCTCCACTGGCCCTCATAACCCTGGCAAAGGCGGACCACTCATCAGTGTACAAGTAATTGACTTCCCACCTGGTTAAGTCGCCGAATAACCTGACTACCGCTATTTTAGCCCCTTGAGCAGCTCCGGTAACTGGCGGGAAGAAAGCTTTAGCTCCAGCCCCCCCATACTTGCCTAGGGAGCTTAGCCCATAACCTGCAGCTGTGCCAGCCACGTGAGTTCCGTGGTAATGGAAGTCCTCAAAGGCTCCGTCGCTGGAATATAGCTCAGTGGCGTCATAAGCAGCTACTATCTTGCCCACGAAATCAGGCCATATTTCGGTGTCCTCATCCACCAACCCATCACCGTCGTTGTCAATTCCTTTAGGATCCTCATCCACCAACCCATCGCCGTCATCATCAGCACCATTTATTGGATCCTCATCCACCAACCCATCGTTATCCTCGTCGAAGTAAGGTATCGGATCCTCATCTGCGATCCCATCACCGTCATCGTCTTCGCCAGGAGCAGGATCTTCATTAACTAATCCATCACCGTCGTTGTCACAACCAGCAGGATCCTCATCCACCAACCCATCGCCGTCATCATCAACGCCAGGATAGCCGTCAACTCCCGGAGTTATTCCATCTTCATCGATGAAGAAATCACCGTCGTCGTTGTCGTACCACCAGAACCTGTCCCCATCAAGATCTGGCAGACCACATGAGGCGTCGTCAGACATGCCATCCTCATCAGTATTTCCGTCACCATCGTTGTCTCCATAATTCATTGGATCTTCGTTTAACCTTCCATCTCCATCGTCGTCGTAAGGATCCTCATTTACAAGCCCGTCACCGTCGTTGTCAATGCCAGCAGGATCCTCATCCACCAACCCATCGCCGTCATTGTCCACGCCAAGCTCAACGGGATCCTCATCCACCAACCCATCCCAGTCGTTGTCAATGCCAGCAGGATCCTCATCCACCAACCCATCGCCGTCATCATCAGCACCATTTATTGGATCCTCATCCACCAACCCATCACTATCTTCATCTACGCCTTGTGCAGGGTCTTCATCCACGTAGAAGTCCCCATCATCGTCCACCCCGTTCACGGGATCCTCATCCACCAACCCATCCCCATCGTCGTCCTGAGGATCCTCATTGATGAAGTAGTCACCGTCGTTGTTAACCCAGGTGCCGTCAGGTCCGTCCTCATCCACCAACCCATCGCCGTCGTCATCAACTCCTAAGGCGTCCCCCGTGTCAAGCCCAGTGTCCCCTATAGCTATTACCTCACCTGCCCCGTTCAGGCCGGTCAGCAAGGTGAAGAAGTGCACCCCCGTTAACATGTTGGCGAAGTAGCTGTTAGGCTTAGGAGCCTCGTTCCTAGTTAAATTCAGATCGTAGAACCTCCCTCTAAGCTCCTTAGGAGGACCATAGTAAGTCTTTGTCTTCATCACGTCGAATACCATCACCGACTCAATTCCCTTGAGCTCTGGAACCTTGCCCCCGTCTATGCTTACCATTAGAACGTTGAAGGGCAGAGTCCTTATGACTTTCCCACCCTTAGCCTCTATTTCAGCCTTCAATGATTCGACGTCAGACGTCGAGAATCCCTTGACCAGAAGGGTCACTGGCTTCCCGGCCTGCAACGACATCTTCTTGACCAGGGGTCCCTCCTTGTACTCCTCGGTGTAGGGACCCATCCACCTAACGTAAGGCTTGTTGGCTAAGGCCTCGAGCTTGTCGCTGGGCACGCTTAACAGCAGGGCGAAGTTAGGTATGTAACTCTCTATCTTTACGTTCATACTGCTTATTTCTTTAATCCATTGCTCCTGTATGGGTCCCTTGAACTGAACTATAGCCTTAACGTACGGTCCAGATTTAGGAAATTGTGAGAGGTCGAAGGAAGACGGTGGCTCAAACTTCTTATCAACTACGTTTATTGTGAAGTCCAGCGGCCCCACTGGCTTGCCTTCAAAATCCTTGGTTCCCTTAAGCATCTTGATGCTTGGTTTCTTCATAGGTTCAGCAGTTACCGCTATAAGCCTTATCGCTATTAAGAGCGCCACTAGTAAGGTGAAAGAAAGGCCCTTTCGATAATTCATGTGACCACCCTCTAAGAAACTATCGAGGTGGCGTATTAGACACTTATAACTGTTACTTTAGTTACTCGCCGAACTAATTAATTAACTATAAAAGTAATTTATTGATATCCCAAAAGTTATTTGAGGTTTCAGGAATATAACTTAATAATACCTCGTGATTTCCCCGATATAAATTTATGATCTAAAATTGAATCTGTCCTTTAGGTTCATACTTCCCTCAGTGAATAGGTATCTGTCCATTTCTTCAGGTTTCCTCACTATAGGTTTAAACTCCATCCTACCAAGCACGTGCCTCTCCACATCGACTCCGGGGGCCACCTCTATTAACTCAAGCCCTCTATCAGTCAGTTCAAAGACGGCCCTCTCCGTAACGAACTTAACTTTCTTCCCTTCATTTAAAGCGAGTTTTCCGTTAAAGAAGATCTTGTAAACTTCCTTAACGAACTTGACCACGTCGCCGTCCCTTAGAATTAGTAACTTCCCGTCTTCCACTTTTATATCCCTCTTCCCAGCCGTGAACCCGCCGCCAAAGTAGAGGCGAGGTGCTCCTGCCGCTATTACTGAGAACCCACCGGGCCCCGGTATCCTGCCGGGAAGCATTGAGGGGTTAACGTTTCCCCTCTCATCCACCTGTAGGAAGCCCAGGGATGCAGCATCTATTATGCCGCCTTCGTAAATCGTGAACTGATCGGGCATTGGTATTATAGCGTAGGGGCCTATGCTAACCCCGAAGTCAGGGCCAGTTAGAGCGATCCCTCCCCAAGGGCCTGACTCAATTGTGGTCGCTATGTAGTCCAATATACCCTCTTCAGCGGCCACGTTGGCCACTAAGGCAGGTATTCCTATCCCTAAGTTTACTATTATTTGACCTCCTCGCTCCTTTATGAGCTTTACAAGCTCTAGGAGTATTCTCCTGGCTATAACCTTTCTTATGTTAAGCTCAAGCTTAGGAACTAGGTCAGGAGTTATCAGAGGTATTATCCTACCTGAAATCCTGGGGTCGTACTGAATGTTGCTGGTCTGCCACTGATACTCCAAGGGAGCTACTACCACATAATCTATTAAGGGGCCGGGCACTTGGACCTCCTGAGGGTTGAGGGAACCAAATCTGGCTACCCTCTCCACCTGAGCTATCACCAGGCCTGGCTTAGGTCTGGCCTTAGCGGCCTGAGCTATGTTCAACACAGTTCCAAAAATACCCTCCTTCTCCATGGTCAAATTTCCGAGCTCGTCAGCTGTAGTTCCTCTAATCAAGGCTACATCAGGTTTAGGGGCCTCGTAAAACAGGTACTTCTCGCCTTCAAGTTTTACTATACTCACTCTACACGTTCTCCTTTCCTTGGCCAGGTCATTTAAAGCCCCTCCGTCCTGTCTCGGATCTAGGAAGGTGCCTAAGCCGACCTTACTTATCAGCCCAGGCCTTCCCGACGCCACTTCCCTGAACCAGTAAGCGGCTATTCCTATAGACCAGGTATGCACCTCTATCAGGTTCTCAGAGGTTATCTTTTGAAGCCAGGGGGACCAGCCCAGGTAGGGCATCAACATACCTCTTATGAACTCAGAGTCCTTATTCTCATAGAGTTCCTTGGCTATGGCATCCATTCCCCTACCTGGAGCTCCTGGATAGGTATCAGATATTATGAAGAGCCCCTTAGGATGACCTGTGCTTTTGTACCTCTCGAAGAGCTTGATAATCAGGTACTCTGGGGTGGTAGCCATGTTAAACCCTGAGATAGCCACAACAGATCCATCTTTAATTTGAGAGATCGCCTCTTCAGCCTTAACTATCTTGTTAAAAGGCAGAGACAATGTCCCACCGCCATCTTATACTGGTGTAAGTTTTAACGATTATTCATTTGTCATTAAGGGCCTTGGCTATCTCCTTAGCCCTTCTAGTGGCCGCCTCCACGGCCTTCATCACCGCAGTCCTTATCCCACTTTCCTCTAAGTAGAATATCCCCTCTATGGTGGTGCCAGCTGGTGTAAGGACCATCTCTTTAATCTCTGATGGATGCTTCCCAGACTCTATGTAGAGCTTAGCTGTCCCATAAACTGTGTAGGCTGAGCTCAAGTAAGAGAAGTCCCTGGGTAGCCCTACCTTGAGGCCAGCGTAAGCCATAGCCTCTATCAAGGTAGCTATATAAGCCGGACCGCTCCCGCTCAAGGCTGTAACTGCGTCCATCAACTCTTCATCGATTTCGTGGGCGTACCCAAGCTCCTTGAAGATTTCCAAGACGAGGGCCTCCTCTTCAGGGGTCACGTCCTTGTCCTTGGAGTATGCGGTGAAGGAGGCTTTGACCAGCAAAGCTATGTTGGGCATGGCCCTTATCACCTTAGCCCTCGGGCAAACGGCCTTTATCCTCCTTATTGGAACTGCAGCAGCAACTGAAATTATTATCTTGCCATCTGTCAGGTCGGAGATCTCTTCCAGCACTTCGATAACCTTGTAGGGCTTCACCGCCAGCACTATGATGTTGGACTTCTCCGCCACCTCCCTATTGTCTGCAGTGAGGTGAACTCCCAAGTCCCTGAGCCCCTCAACCTTGTAGATCTTCCTCCTTGAAGCGTATACGACCCATCTGCCACTTTCAGCCAATATCTTTGCTATAGCGGAACCTATCTGACCGGCTCCGATGACGCCGACGGCTCTCATTGCAGGTCCCGTGATCACCTCTCACCTAAATTTAAAGGAGAAGTACCGGGCCCATTGCAGCCCTGCCATTTAGGAAATTCGTACCATGCAAGGGTTAATAAGGCGATATTCTCACCACTAATGGGAGGTAGGGAAGTTGGGAAGAAAACCCACCGCTAAAAAGGGTCAGAAAGAGCCCAAAGACGTCACGTTAATTGTGGCTGATGTGGTAAAACAAGCTGACTTCGGCAGGGGGATTGTTAGGATAGACCCAGAGGTGATGAGGCAGATAGGCCTTACCAGCGGAGACTACGTCAGGATATACGGCTCCAGGGTAACCCACGCCAGGGTCATGCCATCAGTGAGCATGGACGTAGGAACCAGGTTCATAAGGATGGACAAGATAATCAGGGGGAACGCCGGAGTTAGGACCGGGGAGAAGGTCAGGGTCAGGCCGGTAGAGGTCTCCGAAGCATCTAAGATAGTGCTGGCCCCACAGGATCACATGATCAGGGTGGCTCCTGACTTCCACAACTGGGTTAAGAAGAGGATATTTGACTACGTGGTGACCAAGGGAGATGTAGTACTGATCCCAATATTCCAGAGGTTCATTCCCCTTGTCGTGGTGAGCGTGTCACCGGGGAACTTCGGTAAGGTGGGTCCCTCAACCATTATAGAGGTTAGGGAGAAGCCCGTCGAGCCTTCCAAGATATCAATCCCCACAATAACTTATGAGGACATCGGAGGCCTCAAAGAGGAGATTCAGAGGATAAGGGAGATGGTCGAGCTCCCACTTAAGCACCCGGAGCTGTTCAGACACTTGGGAATAGAGCCCCCCAAGGGAGTGCTCCTGTACGGCCCGCCAGGCACCGGGAAGACCTTGCTAGCCAAAGCAGTGGCTAACGAGAGCAACGCCCACTTCATAAGCATATCGGGCCCCGAGATAATGAGCAAGTACTACGGTGAGAGCGAGAAGAGGCTAAGGGAGATATTCGAGGAAGCTGAGAAGAACGCACCCTCCATAATATTCATAGATGAGATAGACTCAATAGCCCCTAACAGGAATGAAGTCACTGGAGAGGTTGAGAGGCGCGTCGTCGCCCAGCTCCTGGCCTTAATGGACGGGCTCAAGGGTAGAGGAGAAGTCATAGTCATAGGGGCCACCAACAGGCCAGAAGCTTTAGATCCAGCTCTCAGGAGGCCTGGCAGGTTCGACAGGGAGATAGAGATCGGAGTGCCAGACAAGAACGGGAGGAAGGAGATACTCCAGATACACACCAGGAACGTCCCCCTGGACGATGACGTTGACTTGGATGAGATAGCTGAGATAACTCACGGGTTCGTGGGGGCTGACCTAGCCGCCCTGGTCAGGGAAGCGGCTATGGCGGCCTTGAGGAGGGTGCTACCTCAAATAGACCTGGACTCTGACACCATACCTCTCGAGATATTGGAGGCGCTCAAGGTGACCAAGCAGGACTTCTCGGAGGCCTTGAAGATAGTACAGCCCTCAGCCCTCAGGGAGATATCCATAGAGATACCTAACATATCTTGGGACGACGTTGGCGGACTTGAGGAAGTCAAAAAGGAGCTGAGGGAGGTTGTAGAGCTTCCTCTAAAGAATCCCAGCGCTTTCAGAAGGCTGGGAATAGAGCCCCCCAAGGGTGTACTCCTCTACGGCCCGCCGGGCTGTGGGAAGACCTTGCTAGCCAAAGCAGTGGCCAGCGAGAGCGAGGCCAACTTCATAAGCATAAAGGGCCCTGAATTGCTCAGCAAGTGGGTTGGTGAGAGCGAGAAGGCTGTAAGACAGGTGTTCAAGAAGGCCAGGCAGGTAGCCCCTGCCATAATATTCATCGACGAGATAGACTCCCTATTCCCGAGGAGGGGCACTGGACTTGATTCAGGCGTGACGGAGAGAGTGGTCAGCCAAATGTTGACTGAGATAGATGGGATACAGCCCCTCAGGGACATAGTGGTAATAGGAGCTACAAACAGGCCCGACCTGATAGACCCCGCTATACTAAGGCCGGGCAGGTTAGAGAGATTGATATACGTGGGCCCACCAGATCTGCAGGCCAGACACGAAATCTTGAAAGTCTTGACCAAGAAGATGCCGTTAGCTGAAGACGTAGACCTATGGAGGATTGCGACTATGACCGATAGGTTCAGCGGTGCAGACCTTGCTGCATTGGTTAGGGAGGCGGCGATGTCAGCCCTTAGAGAGGACCTAAACGCATCCAAGGTGGAAATGAGGCACTTCGAGATGGCCCTACATAAGATAAAACCGAGCTTAACGGATGACCTTCTTAAGTATTATGAGGAGGTAATGAAGACCCTGAGGGCGGTGACTCCCCCGGAGGAGAGAAAGGAGGAGAGCTACGTCATATGATCAGTACTCCACCCCCTCCCTAGCCTTTATCCCCCTAGCGAAGGGGTGCTTCACTTCCCTGAACTCGGTCACGTAATCTGCTATCTCGTAAAACGATCGGGGCGCATACCTGCCGGTGAGAACTACCTCCACATCCTTATCTTTTCCCCTAACTACTTCTAAGACTTCGTCCTCATCTAGTAAGCCGAAGGAGACGGCCACGTTGACTTCATCTAGTACGACTAGATCGTAATCGCCTTTCACAGCCTTCCTAGCGAGCTCTAACCCTTCTTTAGCCCTCTTAACAGATTCCTCATCCGGATTCTTCGGATCGACGAATCTGGGGGTACCGAACTGTCTGACCTCGAGCATAGGTTCAAGCTTCTTGGAGGCTATGACCTCCCCTGTGGGCCTGCCCTTCATAAATTGGATGATTAGAACCCTCTTCCCCCTACCGACCATCCTGAGGGCAAGGCCGAACGCGGCCGTTGTCTTACCCTTCCCATTGCCCGTGTAAAGGTGTACCAAACCCACCAAGCCTTATCGCCCCCTCTACTAGCGAATGGCTTGGGAAGGAGCCCTCTATCCATCATAAAATTTTTCTATAACTTTTTTGGGGAGTTATTTCAGCTCTGAAAAACGCCGGACCTGAAAGCGGACGTCTAGGCTTATTTTTCCATCGGGCAAAGAATACTGGAGGAAGATGCCAGTCACTAAGGTAGTCAAGAGGGATGGTAGAGTAGTTCCCTTCGATAGGTCTAGGATAGAGAGGGCCATAAAGGGGGCGATGCTGGAGGTAGGCCAATATGATGAGGAGATCTTGAAGAAGGTGGTTAACTACGTCCTAAGGGTAATCAGGAAGAATTACTCGGATGAAAGGCCCCCACACGTTGAGGAGATTCAGGACATAGTGGAGCTCGCTTTAATGAAGTACGACCTGTTTGACGTGGCCAAGGCCTACATCCTCTACAGGAAGGAGAGGGAGAAGATAAGGAAGGAGAAGATGGCCATTCTGGGCAAGGACTACGTGGATGACGTGGATAAGAGGCTCTCCCTTAACGCCATAAGGCTGCTAGCCGCCAGGTACCTGCAGAAGGATCCCTCAGGCAAGCTCATAGAGGATCCGAAGTCGATGTTCATAAGGGTAGCTGCCCTTGTAGTGATCCCTGACGTGCTCTACGACCCGAAGGTGTTCGACCCCGAAGGAAGTCAGCCAATTCACCCCAAGGAGGAGTTCTCACCCGAGGAGTGGGAGGGGAAGGTGGGGCTTAAGAACGGTCACCCTGAGGATCACCTGAAGCCTACTTTCACCTGGAACCGCTACCACCTGGAGAGGATGAAGGCCCTCTACGACGAGCTGAATGAGCAGGGGAAGATGAAGGTGAGCTGGTCCCAGTTTTGGGAAATGCTCCTTAGAGGGGAGTTTGACCACCACTACAAGGACTTCCTCAACTACTACAGGCTGATGGTGGACCTGAGGTTTCTGCCGAACTCCCCGACGCTGTTCAACGCCGGAACCAGAATAGGGCAGCTCTCCGCCTGCTTCGTCCTGGACATAGACGATAGCCTGGAGTCGATAATGAAGGCCGCCACGGATGCTGCAATAATATTCAAGTCAGGCGGGGGCGTTGGCATAAACTACTCCAAGCTCAGGCCCCAGGGAGACATAGTCAGATCCACGGGAGGCCAGGCCTCAGGTCCAGTAAGCTTCATGAGAATAATAGATGTGATCACGGACGTGGTGAAGCAGGGAGGGCGCAGAAGAGGGGCAAACATGGGCATACTGGAGGTGTGGCACCCCGACATATGGAAGTTCATCGAGGCCAAGGCCAAGCCAGGCCAGTTCGAGAACTTCAACATCTCGGTGATGATAACTGGAGATTTCTGGGATTACTACGAGAGGAACGAACCTTACCCTCTGATCAACCCCAGGGACGTTAGCGTTTGGGGCACTGCGAATCCCAGGGAGCTTTTCCGCAAGTTAGCCGACATGGCTTGGCGCACCGGAGATCCGGGCGTGCTGTTCAAGGACAACATGAACAGGAGGAACGTGATGCGCTCATTTTTGGGGGAGATATCTTCAACCAACCCCTGCGGCGAACAGCCGCTCTATCCCTACGGCTCCTGCAACCTGGGAAGCATTAACTTGTACGCCTACATAAGATTCGACGAGCTGGGCAGGTCATACTTCGACTGGGACTCCTTCGCGAGGGACGTGAGGCTGGCCCTCAGGTTCCTAGACAACGTCATAGACGTTAACAAGTTCCCCATCCCTGAGATAGAGGAGAGGACGAAGTCCACCAGGAAGGTGGGCCTGGGAATGATGGGCCTCGCCGACACCCTGTTCGCCCTGGGCATACCCTACAACAGCGAGGAGGGCTTTGAGTTCATGCGCAAGGTCACCGAGCACCTAACCTACTACGCAATGCTGGAAAGCGTGGAGAGGGCCAAGGAGAGGGGCCCGTTCCCCCTCTACGAGAAGTCAGGTTACGTGAAGGGGGAGATGCCCGTCGAGGGCTTCTACCACCCGGAGTGGTGGTACCTTGACTGGGATGCTCTGAGGGAGGAGATAATGAAGTACGGGATCAGGAACGCCGAAGTGACGACCATAGCCCCAACAGGTTCCATCTCAATGATAGCCGACGTCTCATCAGGGATAGAGCCCCAATTCGCCTTGGTGTATGAGAAGAGGGTGTCCGTCGGCTCCTTCTTCTACGTGGACAGGGAGCTTGAGAGGCAGCTAAAGGAGAACGGTCTGTACAACGAGAGGTTGCTCAAGGAGATTGCTGACAATGGAGGGTCCTTACAGGGAATAGAGCCGCCAGAAGGAAAGGAAGAGGCCTTTAAGAGGCTTCAGGAGGTTTTCCTCGTGGCCTACGACATACCTTGGTGGGACCACGTCAGGGCCCAGGCGGAGATAGCCAAGTGGATATGCGCGGCGGTGAGCAAGACCATAAACATGCCCAGCTGGGTGTCCGTGGATGACGTTGAGAAGGCCTACCTGTTCGCCCACAGGCTCGGGCTTAAGGGCATAACGGTCTACAGGGACGGCTCTAAGGCGGCTCAGGTTCTGGTCACCCCCTCACAGAGGAAGGGGGAGTACGTGATAAGGACGGAAAACAAGACCCTGGAGATGATGGAACTCCTGGGGGTTGGCAAGCCCCTGCTCAAGAGGGTGGTGGAGGATGAAAGGAAGGCTATAAAGCCAGTTTTCAAGCCACCGTCAGTTGGAGCCACGGGGCACAACCACATAGAGAAGTGTCCGGAGTGCGGTAGCGTGAGGTTGGTTTACAAGGAGGACTGTGTCACCTGCCTGGACTGCGGCTGGTCAGCCTGCATAGTGTCCTGACCCTTATCTTTTCTTTGAATATCGATCGGCGGTGCCGTTCAATCTCCAGCTATATAACTTAAACCCCCTTCTCACTTTAAATAAATTGCATACATCTTTCTCCCATAAGAAAATAAATATATATAGTTAATCCTAGTATATCCAAAAAATATTTTGTATAAAACAGTTAAGAGTTATCTTTTTTAGTAAGATGGAGCGTTAGTTGACGGATTCAAGTTGATGGTGGACATCACTGGTAAGCCAGAGGTCTACAGGGAGGCCGTAGCTGAGGGGAGCATATACCTGAAGGAAGAGACCATTAGGGCCATAGTCGACCGGAAGGTGAAGAAAGGGGACGTTTTCGAAGTTAGCAGAGTTGCGGCGATACAGGCGGTCAAGGGAACCCCCAGGATACTCCCATTATGTCACCCCATAAGGATAACCTCAGTGGAGGTCTCATTCTCCGTTTCAAAGGATCATGTGAAGGTCTCAGTTAGGGTGAAGGCTCAGGAGAAGACGGGAGTGGAGATGGAGGCTCTGACAGGCGTCATGGCTGCGTTACTCAACATATGGGACATGGTGAAATACCTGGAGAAGGACGAAACCGGCAACTATCCGACTACTAGGATAGAGGGCGTTAAGGTGGTGTCTAAGGTGAAGGGGGATGCTTAGAGATAGGTGGGGCAGGCCTGTAAACAACTTGAGGATATCAGTGACGCCAGAGTGTAACTACAGCTGCTTCTTCTGTCACAGGGAAGGTTACAGGCCTACGGACAGGGCGATGACCCCAGAGGAGATAGGGAGGATAGTTAGGGTTCTGGTCAAACACGACGTGAAGACCGTGAAGATAACTGGGGGAGAACCCCTCCTCAGGGAAGACATCGTGGAGGTGGTCAGGAACATAAGGAGGGCCGGCGCTGAGGAGGTGTCCATGGTCACCAACGGGTACTGGCTCCCTGAGCTGGCAGAGGACTTGAAGAGGGCTGGGCTGGATAGGGTAAACATAAGCGTGCACAGCATAAACAGAGATGTTTACGAATTTATAACGGGGGTTGACGGACTAAGCAGGGGAATTGAGGCCATAAAGGCCGCTAAAAGGGCTGGATTAGAACCTGTCAAGGTGGACATGGTTGTGCTCAAGGGAGTAAACTCAGACGACCTATGGGATACGATTAAATTCTTCTCCAAGATGGGGGTACAGCTTCAGCTCATAGAGCTGCTCTACACTGATAGAAAGCTGTTCGAAAGGTACTACTACCCACTAGAGGGCCTTGAAGAGGAGCTTAGGAGGATCGCTGTAAAGGTTGAAAGGAGGGAGCTCCACGGCAGGTTTAGGTACTATCTGCCCAACGGAGGGGTTGTTGAAGTAGTGAGGAACGTGGATAATCCGAGCTTCTGCATGAGCTGTACCAGGATAAGGATAACCCATGACGGCTACTTCAAGACGTGCCTCCTGAGAGACGACGACAAGGTGGATTTCCTAACAGCTATGAGAATGGGGGCCAGCGACGAGGAGCTAGAGGAAATATTCAAGAAGGCCGTTATGTTAAGGGAGCCTTTCTACAA
>JAOZFG010000005.1 GCA_027491435.1 Thermoproteota archaeon | reverse complement strand
AGGGGTCCAAGGGTGAGAATAGGTGTAACTATGTGGCAGGGACCCGCTTTCTAACTGTTTAAGGTTCTCTTTAATTCCGCAGCGTCAACGGCTCTCTGCCTAATCAAGCTCAAGTTGGCAGCACCGGGCGATAGATTAAAGGAATTGCTCGAGATTAACATAATACTTAATTAGTGATGAGTAAACTCACTTATCACTAACTAAAATTTCATCAGAGGTCTCAGCTACGATCTATGGGGCATTATAGGGGGTGAAGGGAGCTATTGCTAGAATTTAAATTAGTACAGACGGCAGTTGAGTCCACAGACCATACATTCTGCTTCAACAACCTCTGCCTCAAACGAATGTAGAAGGACCGTTGAGGTGAAGTGAAGGTAAATCATCAAAACCCCTACTGACTATTATTTACCTACTAAACCTTAGAGGAAGTTTATATTTGCGTCATGCGTCGTATCCCAGCGCCCGCTACTGCATGACCTCGCGGGTAGGGAGGAAAGCGTGGGCTGACCTATGACCCGCGGGGATTAGTTAGCGGGCGCACAATTCAACCGGGAGGATGATTAACGTATGGATTACTCTAGAAAAGATGGGATGAGCCACAAGTATATAGCTAGATTCGAGGTAATCGTTAACGGAGTTGTGGAACCTAGCGACGTGATAGGAGCTATTTTCGGCCAGCTTGAGGGTCTACTAGGACCTGAACTTGAGCTCAAAGAGCTGCAGCGCACTGGAAAGATTGGAAGGATTAACATAAGGCTAAAGAGGGAGTCCGAAAGGTCTAGAGGGGTTGTAGAGCTCTACTCAGGGCTTGACAAGGTGAGGACCGCTTTGCTGGCGGCAGCTATGGAAACTGTAGACAGGGTAGGTCCTTACACGGCCACCTTCAGGCTGATAAGGATACTTGACGATAGGGACGAGAGGAGGAACGCTATAGCTAGAAGGGCCGTTGAGATTCTAAGGAAGTGGTCTGCAGAGAAGGAGGACACCTACAGGAAGTTGCTAGAGTTCGTCCAGAGGGAGAGCGCCAAGATGAACCTAGTTCTCTATGGAGAGGAGGGACTTCCAGCTGGTAGCGGCGTTGAGGAGGCTGACGAGATAATAGTTGTTGAAGGAAGGGCTGACGTCTTAAATCTCCTCAAGTACGGTTACAACAACGTCATAGCCATGGGAGGGGCCGTGGAAAAAGTTCCGAAGACGTTGGTCAAGCTAATTTCCATGAAAGACGCAACGGCCTTCGTGGATGGCGATAGGGGAGGAGAGCTGGTGCTTAGAACCTTGTTGGAGCAGACCGACATAGACTACGTTGCTAGGGCCCCAGAGGGCAAGGTAGTGGAGGAGCTCACTGCCAAGGAGATAAGGAAGGCCCTATCCTCAGCCGTACCAGCCGATGAAGTTAGGAAATCCATGGGAATCTCCTATTCGCCCAAGAAGCACCAGGAGGAGAGGATTCAGGTCCTTCCGGAGGTGAAGGTCCCCAGGAACTTGGATAGGATACCAGAGCAGATGAGGGAACTCTACCTCAAAGTGGCGGGCACTGATAAAGTCCTTCTGTTGGACGAGAACCTAAAGCTCGTTAAGGAGGTGCCTACTAGGGAACTTTACGACGTGTTGGACAAGCTGAAGGGTCAGGTGAGGTACATAGTCTATGATAAGATAGTCACCCAGAGGATAGTTGAGAAGGCTTACGAGATAGGCGTCAAGGTGATAATAGCGAATAAGGAACACGAGGTGGTCAAGAAGCCTGTAGGCCTTACAGTCCTGACTGTGGGGTGAACCCCACGAGGGTAATTGAGGAAGACGTCAAGAAGGGGTTCATAGCCCTAAAAGTTGAGAGGCTGGAGGACCTCTACTGGCTCCTCTCTATAATCGAGCCTGGAGACTGGGTAACCATGAGGACCACCAGGAGGGTGAAGAGGGAAGGGGGCAGAGCTGACAGCGGAGAAAGGCTGCCCATGACTCTGACAGTCGAAGTCGAGAAGGTCAAGCTGGACGAGTACTCCTCTAGGCTGAGGTTGACCGGGGTGGTTAGGATAGGGCCTGAGAAGTTCGGCATACAGGGACAACACCACACCCTTAACGTGGACGTAGGCTCCACCGTCAAGATCTGGAAGAAGAACTGGAGGAGGTCCCACCTTGAGATAATAAGGAGGGCTGTGGAGTCCTCAACAAAGGCCAAGGCGATACTGGTCTCCATGGACGACGAGGGCGCAACCGTCGCTGAGCTGGACAATTACAACCTCTCCGAGGTCATGTACATAAGGTCAGGCCTCTCATCAAAGAGGGCGGAGAGGAGTGACAGGGAGGGTGAGGAGAGGAGGTACTTCTCCGACCTAGCAAAGACGCTAGAGGACCTGAAGGGAAGGTCTGGGGCTCAAGTGGTCATAGTGGGGGGGCCTGGCTTCATGAAAGACAAGTTCTACAAGTACGTCCAGGAGAGGCACTCAGAACTCACCAAGAGCATTAGGGTGACCACAACCTCAAACGCCACCATGAGCGGCGTTGTTGAGCTGGTCAAAAGGGGAGAGGTTGACAAGGCTGTCAAGGACCTGGACCTGACTAAACACATGAAGCTGGTAGATGAGGTCTTCGAGCTGTTAGCTAAGGGTTCCAAGCTGGTCACCTACGGGCTTAACGAGGTCGAGCAGGCGGTCAACATGGGAGCCGCTGAGAAGGTGCTTGTCTGCAGTTCCTTGCTTTTCAATCAGGAGACCAGGGATAGGATCCTCTCCATACTTGAGATGGCTGAGAAAACCAGGTCTGAATTTCACATAGTGGATTCGAGGAGCGAGCCCGGGGAGAAGCTCGAGTCCATAGGGGGAATAGCTGCAATACTGAGGTACAGCTTGGAGCTCTAGCTTATAAGCTCCTTGACTTTTTCCCTGAACCCCTTTTTCATGTAGGCTATCCTCCTTATGGCGTCCTCTACGCACTCGTCGATCTGAAGCACGTAGTCCACGTAAAGGCCAGTTGTGCCAACAATCCTCCTCTTGGTGAGAACCCTCACCCTCTCCTCAACTATTCCCTTAGCCACCTTAAGCACCTTGGCCACTAGCTCCTCGTTCCCGGGCACCGAGTACTCGAGATGACCTCTTTCAGTAGGGTAAATTAGCCTGAGCTCTTTGTTGACTCCTGGGACCCTCTTACCTTCCAACACACCTTCTAGGTCAAGCATACCTCCGAACCTGTAAAAGTCAGATTCCCTTTCGCCGAGCCTGCCCACTGGCAGGGACACTACTGTCTCTTGACTGAGGTGAAGGTAATACTTGGGCGTGCTCCTGGGAGTGGCCTGTACTATCTCTCTCCTCACAGGTTGCTCGAATCGCGATAGCACCTCATCTATCAGAGATAGGGGGGTTGGAGGGTTTAGTACAATAACGTCTACGTCGCTCTTTTCCCTAACGTCTCCCCTGGCCACGCTACCGTAAATGAAGCCTATTATCCCGTGGGAGGCCAAATGCTCCAGTAATGCCCTAGCTCTGTCCCTCTTAACTGAGAGTATTCTCCACCTCTCTTTGTTGTAGATAACCTCCCTCTCGGGGGAAATGCCTATCAATTGGTGATCCATCCATGCTTGTGATGAGTCAGAGCTATAAATGTAGCAGATGTGGTAGGGAGGCCCTAGTCATAAGGAAGTATTCCGGGGAGGCCCTCTGCGCTGATTGCTTAAGGAAATCTTTGATGACTAAGATAAGGAGGACCATCAGCAAGTACAGGTTACTGGAGAGGGTGGACAGTCTAACCTACCTTAGCCTGGGCTGGCCCTACGAGTCAACGTTAGCTGACATGTTTCTGGAGATAGAGTCTAACTTCGACGTGGAGGTAAGGTTCGAAGGATGTGAAGGGCCCCTAAACCTGTCTGAGTCGATAAAGTGTCCCGAGAACAGGTGGGATAGGCTGATCAAGGCGTTAAGGAGCTTCAGGTATGAGAAGGCGGTGATACCTCTCCTCTTAGATGACGTGGTTGCCCTGTACCTAAGGTCCATATTTCTGGGACCCTCAATTCTGGTGTTAAACGGGAGGCTCTACCTCAGCTTGAAAGAAACTAAGGCGGTAGCCCCCTTCTCAGAGATACCCATGGATGAGATACTCTCCCTACACCTATCTGTGAAAAACTACGAGAAGGAGCTAGTTCCTGAGTACTCTGTGGACACTTTCCTGCTTAAAGCCTGGGAGCTCGAGAAGGAAAACCCCGGGATGAGGTACAGCTTTTACAAGGCAATCCACAGGTTAGGCAGTGAATCCTGGACCTTTACAGGATAACTGAGGGCTGCGTCCTTGGGGTAAAGAGAACTTAAAAAGTTGGGGCGACAATAGGTCGAGGTTGAGGTGATAGCTTGTCGGAAAGGAAGGCCTTTGAAGTGACTCCGAAGGAGGTAGAATTTTCAAGGTGGTTCGACGAGGTGATCTTCAAGGCCGAGATACTGGACGAGAGATACCCTGTCAAGGGGATGTACGTGTGGCTTCCCTACGGATACCAACTTATGGAGAACATCATGAACGTGATGGAGAGGCTCTTGAGGGAGACCGGCCATAGGAGGGTCTACTTCCCCGGAGTTGTTCCAGAAAGCGTCCTTGGGAGGGAGTTCCGATTCATAAAAGGTTTTGAAGATTCTATCTTCTGGATAACTGCTTTAGGAAGGAAGAAGATACAGGAGAGGCTCGCTCTTAGGCCAACCAGCGAGGCCATAATGTATGAGGTCCTCAAGAGGTGGATAACCAGCTACAAGGACCTGCCCCTGAGGATTTACCAGATAGTGCCCGTGTACAGGTACGAGACCAAAGCCACCAGGCCTATGCTGAGGGTTAGAGAGATAGTCTTCTTCAAGGAGGGCCACACCTTCCACGCCACCTACGAGGATGCGGTGAAGCAGGTTGATCTTGAAGTTGAGATTTACAAGAAGTTCTACGATGAGCTGCTGGTGCCTTACATAGTAGTTAAGACGCCCCCTTGGGACACCTTCCCCGGGGCCAAGTACAACTACGATATAGTCACTATAATGCCGGACGGGAAGGCTCTGGAGCTAGGAAGCGCTATAAACTTCGGGGACCTATTCGCGAAGACCTACGACCTAGTTTACATGGATCAGAATGGGGAGAAGAGGTACGTCAACACCACTTCCTTCGGGATCTCAGAGAGATCCTTGGCGGCCATGATCTCCATTCACGGAGACAACAGGGGCCTCAAGATACCCCCCAAGCTGGCGCCCATTCAGGTGGTCATAGTGCCAATACCGACTAAGGGATACGAGGACAAGGTGAACGAGTTCTCCAAGTCTTTGCACGAGAGGCTTTCCTCCAGGTTCAGGGTGGTGCTGGACGACGAGGACGAGAGGCCTGGGTTCAAGTTCTACAGGTGGGAGATGAAGGGAGTGCCCGCCAGAATAGAGGTTGGAAGGGAGGAGACGGAGAAGCAGTTCGTCACCGTCGCCAGGAGGGACACTGGGGAGAGGGTGAAGATAAACCTGTCAGAGCTTGAAGAGGAGCTGGAGAAGCTTTTTGAGGACATAGAAGACACAATGAAGAAGCAGGCTGAGAATTACTTCAATGAGAGGGTATATCACGCTGAATCGATAGAGGAGGTTAAAGAACACGTCACACAGAAGATGGTCTCATTCCCGTGGTGTGGGCTGGATGAGTGCGGGCATGAGGTGGAGGAAGAGGCTGGATACGGCCTATTAGGTTACGAAGAGGGCTATTACGAGGGAAGCGGCAAGAAGTGCATTGTATGTGGCAGGGAAGCCAAGCACAGGGCTTGGATTGCTAGGTCATACTGAAGGCTTAATTAACGACCTGATACTCCTTTTTCCCTTAATAAGCGCACTTCATCCCCGACTCGCCTGGAATAGCCTCTGGATGCCCGTTCCAACCAACATCAGAAAGTTTTTATTTCTAAGAGATCCGGTAACCCGGGGAAAACCATGCCTAAAAAGAGGAAGAACAGAGGTAGGAAGTTAGGTGATTCCGGACACGAGAAGATAGTCCAATGCGCCCAGTGTGGGCGGGCCGTCCCAGCTGATAAGGCCGTCAAGGTCACCAGGTGGGTGACCCCGGTAGGAGGTTCATTGGGTAAGGACTTGGAGAGGCAGGGCACCTATATATCCAAGAGGTTGGAGACCAGGTACTACTGCATAAGCTGCGCGGTCTACTTGGGCATAGTAAGGCCCAGGTCTGAGGAGGAGAGGAAGTTAAGGATACCAATAAACAGGCCGTACACGAGAAGGAAGGGGTCCAAGCTCCCGTTGAAGTTCCTCAGGGTCTAAACTTTTTCTTAAGCCAGCCACTGCTCAAGCCCAGTTCTCCTCTCCTCCCTTATCACGTTCTTAGCAGCTTCTAGCGTCCTCTCTATTACTTGCTCAAGGAGTCTAATGTAATATTCCTTATCAACGTCTTCCACCGAGAAGAACTCAGCAGGCCTGGCCCTCTCATTTACGCTCCCCCCTCCCCTCACTATGAGTATCCTCAGCACCTGCCCCCTGTGGACCTCTATGCCCTTTCTCTCCTTAAGCCACTTGGCTACGTAGTAACCTTTGGTCCTCCTCTCAAAGCGTTCTACCTCTTTTCCTATGGTTTCTATGATTATTAGATCCTCCTTCTCAACCTTAAGTTCCTCTATTCTCTTTACGTACTTCCTCACTACCTTCTTAATTTTCTCGATGCCTTCCCCCATGAGGAGCATCTCTACGACCTTCCTCTGAGCCTCCTTCACTATGTTCGGGTAGTCTCTCCTCACGAACTCGAACCCCTTGGCTACGAGCCTCCCATTAACCAGGTGGGCGTACTTCTTCTTAGTCAGGTAAATTGCCCTCTCAGCCACGTACTCAAGCTCTATCCTTAAAGGCAGGCTTTCGTTCACATAGTCCACCAGCTCCTGATAAACTTCAGTGGTCCCCCCTGTGAGCTGTATCCCATCGGTGTCTATGTAGATGGCCTTAAGCCCCCTGCTTTCAGCCATCTCCTTAACCTTCTTTATGTAGAACCTGCCGAGGGCCGCCACGAGCCTAGCCGCATCCGGGTTCTTGAAGCAAGCCCCTTCCCACCCGAGGTAACCATAGGTAGCGTTGGTTATCACCTTGACAGCCCTCTGGATGGCGTCGAGCCTCTTCCTCTCTGGCGAGCCCTCGGGGAGGGCCTTCATCTTCCCCTTTATCTCAGATCTCATTCTAAGGAGCCTGTCTATTATCTCGCTAAGTATCCCCCTGTAATCTTCGCACACGAGAGCAGACGTCCCCTCAATTGATAGGGATTTGACCCTGCACAGGCCCTCTGGCGGATTGACGGTCTCCACGCTTATGTTGTGGGAAGCCATTATAGAGGGATACATGCTGGCGAAGTCCAAGTAACCAACTCCCTCATAAATTCCGGGGGCCCTCAGCCAGACATAACCTCCCGCGTAACCTCCTCCTCCTGGGCTCTTCCCCGGGATAGCCCAACCTTTAGAGTGCGCCTCTCTGAACACGTAGGATTCCACTATCTCCCCCACGGGGGACCTAACCAGGTAATGAATAGGCCTAAGCACGAGCCTCGATAGCTCCACCTGATTGGGAAGGAGCTTGCTCGATATTTCTTTTATAGTTTGTAGCTTCTCCTTCAGATAGCCTATCAACTGATCCTTATCCCTCCTCCAGAGGTCGGGGATCCTGAACTTCATCAGAGCTTTAGGCCTAGAAACGCCTATTTCGTCAGCCAGCTCGTACCAGGTCTTTGTAGGAAGCTGGGGGAAGTCCCTCCAAGCTATGGGGAACATGTCGATGTTTGCCCTTCCCCTAATCTTCTGCTCCACAAGGATCATCCCCCTGAAGAACCTGCCGGTCTGAACTGGCTCTTCTCCCTCCCTGCCCAATGAGAGCCTCAGACCGTTAACTCTAGCCCTAGCAGACATATGCTGCAGCTCGTCTGCGTCGTGGCCATATCCTATGAGCACGTCTGGGTCAACCCTCTTGACTAACTCCACGAACTCCTTCAGAACCTGACCGTCGTCCATGTCGCTGGCGTAAATTACCTCGACAGGCCCATCGTCAACGGAGTAGGCTATTGCAATCACAGGGCTCTTTCCCTCTACTGGGAATCCGTCCTCGCTGTAGATAACCCCTGAGAAGTAAAACTTGGTGAGGGAGTCAAGGGAAGATTCCCCCAGCACATGCAACCCCTCGTCAACCTCAGAGAACGGTTCTAGGCCGGTGTCCAGGAGGAACTGCTCCCACGGGTTAAGTTCGAGGTTGAACACTTCCTCCAATCCCTTGGCTGCCCTCTTCCTGCTCTTATCGTCCAGAAAGTAGAACTTCACCATGTCCCTATCTATGCCCCTGACCTTAACCTTAACGTATTCCTTATCCAGATAGCCGCTGACTAGCCCCTCCTTATCCCTATGGACCAAGAAGTAGGGCCTGAATTTCCTTCTGATGAGCTTTCCTCCGGAAAGCCAGATCTCTATGAGCCCGTCCCTGCTCTCCAGGTGGTAGAACGTTTTCATCCCTGATATGTACGGTCATACCTTATAACCCTTAGAAGTCCCTATCCGGGGATATCATGAGGAAATTTAACACGGTGCTGATCAGGTACTCGGAGATAGGGCTAAAGACCCGCAGGGTGAGGAAGGAGTTCGAGGAAGTGCTGATCAACAACGTCAGGGAAACTTACCTGAACGAGGGGGTCTCCTTCACAAAGGTCGTCAGGAGGGTCAGCAGGATAGTAGCGTACTCTTCGGATCCTAAGGTTAGGGATGTGACCAAGTTGGTGTTAGGCGTAAAATCATACAGCCCGGC
The DNA here is from genome assembly GCA_027491435.1 of Thermoproteota archaeon. Taxonomy (GTDB): domain Archaea; phylum Korarchaeota; class Korarchaeia; order Korarchaeales; family Korarchaeaceae; genus Korarchaeum. The sequence goes on along the minus strand of JAOZFG010000005.1, from coordinate 32,632 downwards.
CCTGGAGGTGCCAGCCCAGCTCGATCTTTTGAAGGAGTATGCCCTGGTGGTGGCCAAAGAGGGGGAGGGAAGCTTCGCTGTGAGAGCTCAGAGGGTGACTAAGGAGTTCCCCCTAACCTCTGTAGAGCTGGCCAGAGTTATTGGAGGCTATATCAAGGAGAAGACGGGCAGGGAAGTGAACCTTAAGGATCCGGACCAAGTTATAGGCATAGAGATAATAGGGAAGGCGGCCTATCTGTTTGACGAGAGGATAGAGGGATTTGGAGGGCTTCCTGTGGGGACTCAGGGTAAGGTGCTCGCCCTGATAAGCGACGGGATTGACAGCCCCGTAGCCGCTTGGTTGATGATGAGGAGGGGGGCTGAGATAATACCAGTCCACTTCAGGATAACTGAGGAGGGAGAGCGCAGGTTCAGGGAGGTCCTCAAAGTTTTGAGGCGCTACTCATATGGGCACGTGCACGAGCCTATCATCGTGGATCACTACAACTTCCTCTCAAAGGCCAGCGAGGCCAGGGAGTGGACCTGTCTCCTCTGTAAAAGGAGGATGTTAGTTGAGGCGTCTAAAATAGCTGAGAGGCATGGAGCCCTTGCCGTTGTGATGGGTGATTCCCTAGGACAGGTGGCATCTCAGACCCTGCATAACATGGCAGTTACCTCCAGGTGCCTACCAGTTAACGTGCTTAGGCCGTTGATAGGCATGGACAAGGACGAGATCATGGACCTAGCCAGGAAGATAGGCACCTACGAGATCACCGCTAGAAAGACGGAGGGCTGCCCGTTCGCACCGTTAAAGCCCAAGACTAGGGGAAACTGGGAGGAGTTCTCGAAGGTGGTCAAGAAGGTTGGGATAGACGACCTGCTTGATTCATGTTAGCTCCTCTAGGGTTACGGTAACCCTAGAGCCCCTCTTTTTCAACTCGTCGAAGAAGGGAAGAGGATCAACGACCTCCTCTGGGTCTCTGACGCCCTTCTCTTCTATAACTCCCTTGGCTATCCACTGGGCCAATATGGAGGCGGGCATTCCCACTAAGGTGGACTGAGCTGAGAGTTCCCACTTAATGTGCCAGCCGGTGAAGACGTCCACCACAACCCTAGCCTTATTACCCGAACGCTCTCCCTCGGCTATGGCCCTCATGACGTCATAATCGATCACTTTGAACTCCTTTCCCTCTAGGGTAGCCTCTACCCTATCCTTGAGGAGGTCCCTGAAGGTCCTTTCGCACCCCTTCGGCTTAACTTGCTTGGTCAAGCCCAGCTCGTACAGCAGCCTGTACTTGAGGTAGAGCTCCCTCGGGAAGGAGAGCTTGTAGTCTACGAACTTAAGCCCCTTCTCCTGGTAATGCCTGGCCAAGGTGAAGACCTCGGGGTGCTCCACGTAGTAAAGCTCGACCTCCCCTATGGGCTGGGGGAACTCCATTACCTCCCTGCCAGAGAAGGCGGGAACCTTGACTATCTTACCGTCCTCCCAGACCTCAACTGGGTCTTCCAGCTCGTCGAGTATAGTCTCCAGGGAATAGGGCACTGGCAAGGGTACGCCTAGGCCCTCGTAGGGAGTTAGGTCCACCCACCCCTCCCTCAACAGGAGCCTCTCAACCCTGTCCAGCAAGCTTATAGCGTATTTCCCAGCCACGTTTATGGTGCCTGGGCTTCCCCCCATGCCAGGAACAGCTATTAGCCCGGCCCTTCTAAAGTCATCGTCCATCTCATATTGCTTCAACACCGTCTCCACATCGCTGCCCAGGTCGACGTAATGCACGCCGGCCTTAAGGGCGGCCCTCATCACCTGAGGTATGTAGGTGTATATGACCCCGTTGATCACCACGTCATAGCCCCTTATCAGGGAGGAGACTTCCTCCACTTTAGAGGCGTCCACCCTGGCGTGTCTCACTTCCTTCTTACTGGTGAATTTGCTGGCCCCTTCAGCTACCCTTCTAGCCTTCTCCTCTACTATATCAGCTACTAGAACCTCTTCAACTTCGGGGCTGACCTCATCGTCAGCTAAATCGTAAGTTATAGAGGAGGCAGCTATTCCAGCTCCCAGAACCGCTATGCGCATCCAGGCACTTTCCTTTCAAATATTTTAAATCACTCGGTCAGGACTATCCTGTGCAACCACTTTAGGCTGTTAGGCCCCTGAAGCGAGGCTATGAAAAGCCTCGCTGGATAGCCCCTTCTAGGCGTGAGGAAGGAACCGTTCATCCTAAGCACTATTATGGACTCGTCTGACGTGGCTGCTTCCCTGTCCACCTTTAGGTAAAAGCCGTCGAGGCTCTCAAACCTGACACAGTTGTACTTCAGGGGATGGGCCAGCGTTAGGACGTCCCTGACCCTAACGCCTTCGAACCTCACGTCCTTTTCAACCCTTCCTGACCGACACAGGAAGTCAGTGATCAGCTCGACCTTAGGCATGGACATAAGATCGTCTAGCGTTAATGCCAGGTTCCTCCTGACCCTTCCCGAGACCTCCAGCTTCCAGTTATTCGTATCGACTTTCCTGCTTCCCCTACCACCCCTCTCGAAGCAGGCCAGTTCAACCTCCCCCTATCGAGTGGAGCAGGGAGATCTCCTCTTTCCCCTCCAGGACGTCGTCCAAGCTTACTCCCTTGCCCCCTTTGAGAAGGACGAGTCCCTCATCCTGGTGCACCCCTTTAAGCTGCGGGTACTTCTCCTCTAATGCGATGAGGGCCTCTCTCACTGTTGAGCCTTCCGGCACCTCTACTTCCACCTCAGGTTGACCCACCAAGTCCCTGTACTTCATCAAGAGCTTGAACCTGATCCGCATCATTTTGTAACCGCGAGACAAGGAATAAAAATGTGGTCTCGTGGACTCGCCTGAGAGGTGATCGCGTGGAGCAACTACTGGCTCTAGCCCTCTTGATTGTCGAGTTTATACTCTTGGTGGCCACTATAGTGCTGCTCTACCTCAGCAGGCACGAGCTAGAGGGCAGAAAAAAGCTGCTGGAGAAGATGTTCGAGGTGACAAGGCTCCTCTCAAGGACGCTTTACTTCAACTCAGTGCTTGAAGCTTTAAGGAGCGCTAAAAAGGAGGTCTTCGGATCAGTCACCGGAAGCAGGCCCAGAGGGCAAAGCGATTTTCTTGATAAGGTTGTAGAGGAGATAAGGGCGGCAGTAAACAGGGGGGCCAGGGTTAGGTACTTGCTCCCCAAGGGAAGTGAGAGGCTCTACGTCGGACACCTATACAGGAAGGCCGGAGCCGAGATAAAGTACCACGGGGGCCTCGTCGTCTACGACCTGAGGCACATGGTGGTCGACAATAAGATAGTGGTGCTCGGCTTCCCGGAGAAGGTAGGTTTGGAGCAACCCACTAGGGTGGGGGTGAAGATAGAATCCGAGAGCTTGGCCAGCATATTCAAGGAGAGGTTTGAGAGGCTTTGGGAAGAAGCGATAAGCTATGAGGACTACCTAGCCCAGAAAATAGAGGATATAAGGAGGGCAAACCCAAATGCTTCAGTGGAGCTCGTGGCAAACCAGCTGGGCCTGCCTAAAGAGGAAGTTGAGGAATTCTGGGACCACGGGAAGAAGCACCAACAAGCCTTAGGGCTCTTAAGGGAAGACGACTGAAGGAAAACTTATTTTTACCTTCTCCCTCTGCCATAGGGGGTACTTTGGAGATTTTAAGCTACCTAGAGGAGGTCGCGGGGGAGCAAAGGGGGAGGGGCCCAGCCCCTCACTTCACGGAAGCTCACGCTCTCCTTCTGTTAATTACCATCAAAGATAAGAAAGTCGGCAGGAAAAAGCTATCTAAGCTGCTGGGACTGGGGGAAGGGAGTGTTAGGAGTATGATAAGGAAATTCAGCAAGTTGGGCCTCATTATGGCCGATAGAGGTGGATGCTACCTAACCAGTAAAGGCCAGAAGTTGCTAGACGAACTTCTAAATGAATTAGTGCCACCAACTCCTGTTAAGCTCAACTTGGTGGGTGAGGGGTATGCGGTAGTGATAAGGAGGGCGCCCTCCCCAACGAACGTTATAAGGGTTAGAGATGATGTGGTAAGACATGGTGGTGAAGGTGCTTTAGTTCTTTACATGGGATCTAGTGGAATAATTTTCCCTGAATCAGGTGATATGCTCAAAGATTATAGCCTAGTTGACGAAGAGAAACTGATTAGGATGTTTAGCTTAAAGGAGGGCGATCTGTTGATAGTGGGCTTTGGCAGAAATGAACCTCGTATAATTAGCTCTATACTAGCAGCGGCCCTGAACTACATGAAAGAGAGCAGAGGGTTACGCCCGTAGAGGTTAATCGTTGAAAACGATGAAAGTTAAGTAAACACGCCTATCTAAGCTAATAAGAGTTATACCAGTTGTTTTGATCCGATAGTCGGGATCAGCTATCCTAATCTACCTGAATTAACGCGGGACATCTTCGTTATCTGATTAAAAGCAGTCTAACTTCTTATTTTAGCGAGTATTATACAATGGTGCTCGGAGAGATGGAATGGACTATTAAGAACCGCAATATAATTGAGATTACCTGCTAAAATGCCCTTTCAACGATAATAAAATGTTAGCAACAACTTATCATTTCGACGAAAAAGGCAAGCTGGGTTATGCGTTTTTAAACGTTCCCCTCAGCTCATCCGTAGGGGTGTGCTTAATATGAACCCCGTAATCAGAAATAGTTTGAAGATTTTGGCAGCGTTCCTACTGGTCGCTGCCCTGCTCGTTCCCTACGTGCCTGTCTTGGCCAAGAAAGGTCCAGTGAGCGACGAGATCTACTTCAAGTGGATATACAGCGACGCCTCGGCCATGCTCGCCGTCAAGAGCGGCGAGATAGACTGGCACTACTGGAGAGTTCCTCCGGCCATGCTTGACGAGATGAGGAAAGATCCCAACATAAAGTTGCTCAAGAACCCCTTGGGAGGTATGTACAGCCTGCTGCTAAACCCTGCCCCTAACGCCGGTGGTAAGTTCAATCCCTTCGCCATAAAGAAGTTCAGGTTCGCCTTCCACTACCTGGTCAACAGGAAGGGATTTGTTAACGACATACTCAAGGGCGAGGGAGCTCCCGCCGTTGCTGCAGTCACCCCATTCGACTACGACTATAAGGTGATAAGCGACGACATAGATCAGCTCGGAATAATGTTTGACAAGGGTAAGGCCTTCGGAATGATGGCTGACGCTCTGATAAAGGCTGGAGCCGTCAAGAAAGGCAAGCTCTGGTACTACAACGGCAAACCCATTGAGGTTAACTTCTTCATAAGGATAGATGACCCAATAAGGCACCAGTTTGGCGACAGCCTTGCCAACCTGATAGAGGAGTTCGGTATCAAGGTCAACAGGATATACGCCGACGCTAGGAAGGCCTTCTTCACCGTGTACTTCGACGACCCCGCCAAGGGCGAGTGGCACCTCTACACTGAGGGGTGGGGAGGAGGCTTAAGCAAGTACAAGGACTACATACCTGCCCAGATGTACTCACCTTGGTACGGCTACATGCCTGGATGGGCCGAGCCCACTTACTGGAACTACAAGAACGACGAGCTCGATGAACTCTCACAGAAGCTGTACCTCGGTCAGTACAAGTCCGAGACTGAGAGGAACGAACTCATGAGGAAGTCCATACTCCTCGGAATAGAGGAGGCCGTCAGAATATTCGTGGCCGTTGGCACTGAATACTACGCCGCTAGGAAGGAGGTTAAGGACATAATAATAGACTTCGGTTACGGAGCTGCCAGCAAGTGGGCTTACATGAGCGCTCACAAGCCTAAGAGCAAGACCCTCTACGTTGGCGCCAAGTTCCTGACCCTCTCAGCCTGGCAGCCTATAGGAGGCCTGACCTGGTACTACGACGTGCTGATATGGAGGGCTATAACCGACCCCGCCTTGGACAGGCACCCACACAGCGGTGAGGTCCTGCCTTGGAGAGCTAACTTCACTGTATACTACAACTACGTGCCTGGTGAGGGACCAAAGGACATAGATGTGCCCGAGGATGCCATAAAGTGGGATCCGGTACAGAACAAGTGGGTCAAGGTTGGTAAGGGAGTTAAGGCCAAGAGCAAGGTGACCCTTAACTACCTGTTCGGCAAGTGGCATGATGGAACTCCTATGAGCATGGCCGACATCCTGTACAGCTTCTACATAAACTGGGAGTGGTCCAGCGATGAGAGCGAGCCCGGCAAGCCCGACCCGTACTATGACCCTGACGTGGCCTCCGGTACTGCCCAGTACATGGAGACCATAAAGGGCTTTAAGATAATAAACGATACTGCCATAGAGGTCTACGTCGACTACTGGCACTTCGACAAGAACGAGATAGCTGACTACGCCTCATTCTGGGCTTCCATGCCCTGGTACGTGATAGCTGCCATGGAGAAGCTGGTGGTCGATGGCAAGTACGCCTTCGGAGAGTCCAGCTCCGCTGCTAGGGGAATCGATCAGATAGACCCGATACAGCAGCCTCACGCTATGGACATAAAGTCAGCCTTGGAGTCCTTCAGCAAGGAGGGCTTCATACCTCCCGCCCTGTCCAAGGCCTCCGAAGTACCAGTTCCTGTTGGAGAGAAGATGGCCAAGACCGCCTACGAGAACGCTGTTAAGTTCATAGAGGCTCACAAGCACGCTGTGATATGCAACGGTCCGTTCATACTGGACGAGTACAACCCGACCAGCCTGTACATGCACCTCGTCGCTAACAGGGACTATCCGTTCTCACCTGATAAGTGGCTCGTCTTCAGGGAGCCTAAGTTCGCTGAGATAGCCGGTATAACCGTCAACCCGATAATAGACAAGGCCCAGGGCGCTGAGGTTGAGGTCAGGGTGCTCGTGGGAGGCAAGCCTTCCAGCGAGGCCGAGGTGTACTACAAGATAGTAAGTGCAGGCCTGCTGACCGCTGGAAAGATAGTGGCTAAGGGCAAGGCTACACCCGGCGATGAGCCTGGGGTCTTCATAATCAAGTTGACTCCTGGTATGTTGGCCGCCACTCCAGCTGGACCAGCTGAGATAAAGGTTAGCGCCATAAGCAAGTACAGCACTATATGGGCCTTCGCCATAAAGGACGTGTTCATAACTGGACAGGCAAGCCTCGACTTATCAGCGGCTGCTGTGATAGGAGGAACTCCAGTCTATGGAAGCGATGAGGACTTAGCTGCTGCTGAAATGCTGAGGTCTGCCTTTGGACTCAACACTCCCGTCAAGATAGCTGCCTATCCACAGGCTCCTGAGGGCAACCTGTTCGTCGTCGGAGGTCCCAAGGCCAACAAGGCGGCTGAGACCCTTAACAAGGTGTTTGGAGTCGAGTTCAAATACAGCGGAAGCTCCACCACAATAAGCGTCGGCGGCAAGTCCGACACCGTTAGCGGAGCTGACTACGGAAAGAAGGACATAGCCGTGGTACTCATAGGAGAAACTGCCGGCAGGAAGGTGGTCCTTGTCGAGGGAGCCACCAGGTTCGGAACTCAGGCCGCCGCTACCTTCCTCGCTGAGAAGGCCGATGAGCTCACCGGAGCCACCTGGGCCCTGCTGTCCTGGGTGGACCAGAACGGAGACGGCGCTGTCCAGATAGACGAGATCTCCGTCACAGCCAGCGGCTAAACCCTCTCCCCCTTTCTTTTCATTTTAGTCTGATTTTCGTATGTCGCAACATTGTTAGAACATTTTTAATTCTCTACTGGCTGATTACCTGGTTACTTGGGGGTGCTTAAGTGGCCGGTAGTTTTGGAAGATACATCACTATGAGGGTTCTAAACTCGATAATAGTGATAATTGCAGTCCTTATGATAACTCTGATACTATTTGGACCTATGGTGGACGAGCAACTGCGGAAACAGATAATGGACGAGATCAAGAAGCAAGTAATAAAGGGAGGAAAGTTCGGCCAATATAAATCGGCGGAGGAGGTCCAGAAGGTCATACAGGAGAAGTACGAGCTGAGGATCAAATCTCTGGGGCTAGATAAACCATGGTATTATCGTATATGGGGGGACCTAACTAGGACCCTCAAGCTAGACCTGGGAAGGAGTTGGTTCCTGAAAAGCGACAGTGGCTCCAGAAGGGTAGTTGACATCATATTGGAGAGAATTCCCAGGACTGTGGTGCTATTCGGAACGTCTACGATACTGATTCTCGTGCTTCAACTGTTACTAGGGGCTAGAGCAGCTGCGAAGCCCGGAACTCTCTTCGACAGGATGATCGTCGTGGCCGGTCTCCTGGGCTACGCATTCGCCACCTGGTGGGTTGGGATGGTCCTCCTCTACCTGTTCGCCTACCTTATCCCATTATTCCCGACTGGTGGTATGACGTCAATTCCACCCCCCTCCGATCCTTTAGGCTACGCCTTAGACGTCATGTGGCACCTAACTCTGCCAGTGCTTGCCATACTCTTAGTGGCTTTAGGAGGTGGCGCCTACGTCACTAGAAACCTGATGATCGGTATAATGACTGAAGACTACATATTAACCAGCCGTGCTAAAGGGGTGCCCGAGAGGAGGATAATATACTACCACGCCCTGAAGATGGCGGCCCCTCCAATACTCACCGGCGTGACCCTTGCAATAGCTGGCATATTCTCCGGAGGTCTGCTGACTGAGATCGTGTTCAACTGGCCTGGTATGGGTCTGCTTTACTGGGACGCCTTAAACTCATTGGACATACCGGTGATAATGGGCAACGTTTACTTCACCACGGTTCTAATAGTGCTAGCTAACTTGGTAGCTGACATACTTTACGGCGTGGTGGACCCGAGAGTCAGGTTAGGGGCGGGTGTTAGAAGGTGAGGCTAAGGGAAACCCTTTCAGACTTCTGGAACGAATTTAAGACGAAGAAAGTAGGTCTGGTTGGAGTGCTCTTGCTTACCCTCACAGTTGTCGTGGCAGTGATGGCCCCTGTAATTGCTCCAATGGACTTAAAGAGGTGGAAGGACCCCACCTACTGGGAGAACAACCCTAAGTCAGTTCCTCCCGTGTGGGTCCCCTATCTGTTCGGCAAGACGCCGGTTCCACAAATAGTAATAAGCGACTTTGACGTGAAGGCCAGGAAGTTAGGAGGCTTCCCCCTAATAGTTGCCACTAAGGAGTTCAATTACACGTACGATGACTTCCCCAACCAGGTTAGGATATACTTCAACCTCTCCCACGGAGGGGCGGGGGCTTTCCTCCAGGTCACCCTCTACAGGCCGGACGGCCAGAGCGTCACCATATTCACCGACACGATATACCCGTCCACTGGCAACGAGACTTATGGAGGGTGGTTTGAGAAGAACGTAGACTGCAACAGGGAGAAAAAGGTCAGGATAGCGGTGGCAACCTGGCTTCAAAAGAACGGGTTAAACGTTACAGCCGATGATGTGATTGTTCCAGTAGCTCTATTCTCTGACATGAAATCCCTTAAGCAGGGTAACCCCAAGACGCTGAAGGGGGTCTACAAGATAGAGTTCAAGAGCGCAACTCAGGGCAAAAAGCTTGAGTTGGAGAGGTTGGAGTTCTTGATGAGTGCCACGGCTTATGGACTCCTGGGAACCGACGACGTTGGAAGGGACCTCTTCAAGGGATTGGTCTGGGGGACCCCAATAGCCTTAATGATAGGCGTGCTCACCTCCGTAATATCTGTGGTGGTAGGCCTGTTCTACGGGGTTACCTCCGGCTACATAGGTGGATTCACAGACGAGGTGATGATGAGGGTCGTTGACATACTTATGGCTATGCCTAAACTTCCAATACTGCTGATGCTGGCCATAGTCTACAAGCCCACAGTCTTCACAATAGTATTCTTGTTAGCAATATTCGGCTGGATGGGGATCTCAAGGGTTTCCAGGAGCATGGCGCTCCAGCTCAGGGAACTGGCCTTCGTGGAGGCAGCTAGGTCAATAGGGGCAAGCAGGTGGAGGATAATTGGAGTTCACATAGTTCCGAACATAGTTCCCTACACTGTAGCCGCTTTAGCCTTGGGCATACCAGATGCTATACTCACAGAGGCCTCGCTTAGCTTCCTAGGACTGGGAGACCCAAGCCTGCCCACTTGGGGTTCAATACTTCACGACGCCGAACAGGGAGGCGCTTTAGGAAGCGGCATGTGGTGGTGGTTCATTCCCCCCGGCTTGGCCATAGCTATAGTATCCATGGCCTTCGTGTTCATCGGCTACGCCATCGACGAGATAGTCAACCCGAGGCTCAGGAGGAGGTAAAGTGAAAAAGTACGCCATCCTGGGCCTGGGCATCATAGTGATGAGCATAATAATGGGGCTGATCTCCATGTACAGCGTGTATGAGGAGGAACCGCTCTACTCAAGGGTCATAGAGGGACCGTCAAGGCTCTCTCTAAAGTTCGACTCCAAGTACACCGTGTTGAGGCTGAACTCTAACGTGGCCTTTTCCTACGAGATAAAGGACGATAGAGTAGGGGTTAAAGGCAAAAACACCACGTATGAGGGGGTCTTCACCTCAGGAAATTACACCCTGATAATAAGGCAGCCCGAGGACGGCGTAGTCCTGCTCAACGTGTCCAGGCTCAGGGTGGAGCATCCGTTCCTCCTGCTCTCGATACCCTCCTTTTTCCTCTTGTTTGTGGGTATAGGCTTCTCGATGAGAGTGCTGGGAGCCATGTTAAAGGGTGATTAGGTTGCCGGTTCTAGAGGTTCAAAATCTGAAGATGTATTACGAGATTCCCTTCAGGGGATATGTCAGGGCGGTTGACGACATATCCTTTACCTTAGATAAGGGAGAGTCGCTTGGCATAGTTGGCGAATCTGGTTGCGGGAAGTCCAGTTTGGCAATAACTTTGATGAATCTCCTGCCGAAGAACGCAAAAGTCTTTGGAGGAAAAGTGCTGCTAAACGGCAAGAACATATTTGAAATGCCAGATGAGGAGCTGAGGAGAGAGGTTAGGTGGAAGCAGATCTCCATGATATTTCAAGGGGCTATGAACGCCTTACACCCCATAATAAAGGTAGGGGATCAGATAGTTGAAGCCATAACCCTACACGAAGACGTAAGCAAGGAAGAAGCTTGGAAGAGGGCAGAAGACCTCTTAGAGATGGTGGGGATAGACAGGGCTAGGGCTCATCATTACCCGTTCGAGTTCAGCGGTGGGATGAGGCAGAGAGCGATGATAGCCATGGCCTTAGCCCTAAACCCAGACGTGTTGCTGGCCGATGAGCCTACAACGGCCTTGGATGTTATAGTCCAAGCGCAGATACTCAAGCTGATAAAGGACCTTCAGAAGAAGTTTGGCATAGCTCTGGTCCTAATATCACATGACGTCTCCGTTATAGCTGAGATGAGTGATAAGGTGGCGGTAATGTATGCAGGAATGTTCCAAGAGTATGGAAGCGCCGAGGACGTGTTCCTTAACCCGATGCACCCCTACACGAAGGGGCTCCTGGCAGGAGTACCCAGCGTTAAGGGCAAACCCAGGAGGCTTAAGTCAATACCTGGGGCCCCGCCAAACCTGTTGAACCCGCCTAAGGGCTGCAGGTTCCACCCAAGGTGTCCGTTCGCCATAGACAAGTGTAGGGAGGAGCTCCCGCCCCTGGTTGAAGTCGAACCGGGTCACTTTGTGAGGTGTCATAGGGCTGAGGAGCTGAAGGGGGTGCCATGGGATGTCGGCGAATGACGTGGTCGTTAAGGTTAACAACTTGAAGAAGTGGTTCCCCCTAAAGAGGGGAATTAAGGATATACTGGCCAGAAAGCCCAGGAAATACGTGAGAGCGGTCGACGGGGTGAGCTTCGAGATAAAGAAGGGGGAGATATTCTCCCTCGCAGGGGAGTCAGGGTGTGGCAAGACCACCACCGGAAGGACTATCCTAAGGCTGATAGAGCCCACAGATGGCGAGATATACTTCCTAGGCAAGAGGGTTGACACCATGGAGAGGGACGAGATAAGGGGCTTCCTCAGGAAGAAGGCTCAGATGATATTCCAAGATCCCTACGAATCGCTGAGCCCTAGGATGTCCATAGAGGACATAATAGCTGAACCTCTAGAGGTTCACGGGCTGATAAGTAGTAAAAAGGAGAAAAGAGAGATCGTCTCCAAGTACTTGGAAGAGGTGGGATTAACCCCACCGGAGGAATTCGTATTTAGGTACCCCCACGAGCTCTCTGGCGGACAAAGACAGAGAGTTGCTATAGCTAGGGCTCTCGTGCTGGAGCCAGAGTTTATAGTCGCAGATGAGCCCGTCAGCATGTTGGACATGAGCATAAGGGCCTCAATCCTCAACCTGATGTTGGACTTAAGGGACAAGAGGGGCATATCCTACCTGTTCATAACTCATGACTTGGCCGTAGCTAAGTACATCTCTGACAAGCTGGCGATAATGTACCTTGGCAAAATAGTGGAGATGGGTGACGCTGTAGAGGTGATAGATAACCCGTTACATCCCTACACCAAGGCGTTGATAGCCGCTATACCTGTGCCCGACCCAAGGCACAAGATAGGGGAGATACCTATCAAGGGAGAAGTGCCGTCGGCTATTGACGTGCCCAAGGGCTGCAGGTTCCACCCAAGGTGTCCCTACAAGTTCGAGCCATGCGACAAGGAGGAGCCGCCCCTAGTTGAGGTTGAGCCAGGTCACTTCGTGGCCTGTCACCTCTACGCTAGGAGGTGATGGTATGTACGTGGAAGAGGCCGTGAATCAGTTGATGAAGAAGGGCTTCACCATAAAGAAGCTCGAGAACGGCAAGAGAATAGAGGCCATTTTGGGGGACGAGAAGTTCATCATACTGCCCGAGGAGAACATGTGGATGTACATAAGGGGGGAGGACAAGTCTGTTTACGGAAGGGCGTTCATGGACCTCTCATCACTCCTAAAAAGGTTGGAGGAGGTTAGGGCATCAGGCCTAGAGTGACTCCACCTTAATTTCTTCTCCTTTTATGAAGGCCTCGACCATCTGCCTAGCCACGTAGTCGGGGTACTGCTTCGGCGGGTGTTTGAAGAAGTAGGCGCTTACCCCCTCAAGAGGCCCAGCTATTCCCCTGTCCATTGCAAGTTTAACGGCCCTTATAGCGTCAATGGCAACGCCTGCGGCGTTAGGTGAGTCCATTACGCTAAGTTTGGCGTCTATATATATCTTAAACCCTCCAAACTGCTCAGCTTCAAGCCAGAGGTACATAACCTTTCTATCCCCCAAGAAGGGTACGTAGTCGCTTGGCCCCACCCTGGCTCCGATTTCGTAGGGAACCATGCTGGTGACTGCCTCAGTCTTGCTCACTCTCTTGGTCTTGAGCCTGGACTCCTCTATCATGTTAAGGAAGTCCATGTTCCCCCCAATGTTGAGCTGGTAGGTGTTGAGGACCTTAAGTCCCCTCTCGACTGCCAGCCTAGCTATGGCCCTGTGGAGTATGGTGGCCCCAAGTTGGCTCTTGAAGTCATCTCCAGCGGCCGGGATGCCTCTCTCCTCGAATTTCTTGCCCCACTCTGGATCGCTCACTATGAATTCAGGTATGCCGTTGACGAATCCCACTCCAGCCTCAAGGGCGGCTGATGCGTAGGCCCTGCTGGCCTCATAGGAACCGACGGGGACCAAGTTGACAAGGACGTCGGCCCCAGCTTCCCTAAGCACATCAGCAACGCTGACGCTGGGCCTGTTGTCGTCCACGAGGAACCCCTCACCGTACCTGAATTCTCTCATGTGGGGAGCAACTCCGTCGAGCACCGGGCCCTTCATTACCTCCACCCCAAGCTTGGGGACGTCGGCGAACTTCGGAAGGTTATTCGGTTTGGCGAATATTGCCTCAGAGAGGTCAAGCCCTATCTTCCTCTCATCAACGTCAAAGGCGGCGACGAACTCTATGTCTGATATGTGGTATGACCCAAACCTGACATGCATTATTCCGGGGACGAACTCGTCGTCGGGGGCGTCCTTATACTTGAACACCCCCTGGACTAACGCGGATGCCACATTGCCTACACCGGCGATGGCAACCCTTACCTTAGGCAACCTCTCACCCCCAACTCTTCTCAGCATATTTTATAATCATACAATATAAAGAAAAGAACTATAATTCCAAATTACGTATCAAATTTTGGATATATCGCAACATTTTATTTGATAATGACACACAATAATTGGGAAGCATTAATGATATCGTTAAAATCTATTCAGTCGATTGCCGACAACCTTGCTTCGTTCATTACTACATTACATATTTAAAAATTTTTCTTAGATTATATTCATACATGGAGGGTGTATTCAAATATATTTTTAGAAATTAACTGGTGTTTAATTGAGGGTCACCCCATTATGCTCGTCGCCTAACCTGAAGGCCCTCTCCCCCAAGGCTAGGGTCGAAATACCGATCCCGCACTTTAGTCTAAGATTTACCGGGGTTAAGCGACTTTTCCCTTTCATCCCTCAACAGCTTTCTGATCCCCAGCTCGTCCACTAAGAATACGCCCTCGGCCATGTCTTCCACAACCGGAGCCTTCTTCTTGATCAGCCTCAATAGATCCTTGACTCTCAAGGGTATGGGCTCCACTCCAGGCCTTAGGTGATCCTCCAGCAGTTCAAACCTCTTCAAGGGGTTCTCTGGAAATCTATCTGAAATGATCACTACGTCTATGTCGCTCCACTCGTTGAAGTCCCCTCTAGCAGTTGATCCTATAACAATGGCCGTTAAGGGGTGCAACCTCAGTGACTTAACAAATTCTTCGGCCACCTTTATTCTCCTTCTTCTCTCCCTTCTTCTCCTCTCAAGGATCTCCATTTACTCTCCACAAATTCAATAACGATACTGGCATAATAAATTGCTTCTTCAGCTTCCTTCTTGGAGTAGTACTCGAAAGGGGACCCTTCGTTCCACATGTCCGCATATCTCGGGGCTGTATAGAATTTATCCAGCCTTTTACACGCTTCAATTACGTAATCGGGTACATTTTCTAGGTGAGTGATCAGTTAGAGACAGCATGTCCGTATCTAGGCTCTCCTATTCCCCACAAGATGGCCTTCACCGCGAACTCAGCGGACTGTTGAGACTTGAAGCACGCCCAGTTATAATCTCCTCCTTCCAAATCCCTCCTCGCGGACTCTAAGGTCTTCTTAGCCATGGCAATCCATCTCTTGTACTCGTCCTCGTCAAGCATCCTCCCATGCGGAAGTTGATAGTATAAAATTTGAGGTGAACATCAGGATAAGGCATTTAGCGCTCATCGGAGAATTTTTCAACCATTGACCGATAAAAGCTCACAGGCCCTATCTTGAGGACCCTAGCATTCAACTACGTAGGTATGTTTATCACATTAGATAAGATAGTTTTTGTTAAAAAGGCTCTGACAAGCCTCCTAGAACGGCGCCGTTTATGAAGCGTTTCTCTTTTTGATCGTAAGCTGCTTATGACAACCTTAACTTGACTGTAGCTATCAGGGGGATATTTTATATCATGCTTAAGGTACCGAGCAACTGATGAGCAAGAAGAAGGTAACCGCTTCAGCCCCCTCTCAGGCCTTCCTTTTTGGTGAGCATGCTGTTCTCTACGGCACACCAGCGTTGGCCCTGGGGGTAGATGTGAGGTCATACTCAGAGGTTACCCTCGTTGAGGAAGGCGTAGAGATAAACTCCGAGCTGGGCACTTACGTCAGGAAGGGAGATAAGGTTATAACGCCCAATCAGGACTTACAGAAAATAGACCAGGGGATAAGGGAACTCCTAGCGATGCTGGGGGAAAAGGCGGGCCTGAGGATCAATATAAGGTCTGAGATCCCTGTAGGGAGTGGAATGGCGTCATCCGCCTCGGTGGCAGCTTCGATCTCCAAGGCAGTCTCTCACCTACTAGGACACGAGCTAACGGACCAGGAGCTTTTGGAAGCCGTTTACATATTTGAGAGGATAATACACGGAAGGGCTAGCAAAACAGGGCCCGCTTGCGCCGTCTTCGGCGGCGTCATATGGGTTGAGTGGTCCAGCGATGGGATGATCGCTCAGAGGCTAACCTATAGGGACCTGCCCTTGGCCTTAGCCTGTACCAATAAACCCAGCAGGACTAAAGAGATGATAAATAAGGTGGCCACCCTCAGGGAACTAATCCCGGAGCAGTTCAACTACGTTATATCGGCCATAAAGGGGCTGGTCTACCAAGGGCGGAAGGCCCTGCTTGAGGGGGATCTTAAGAGGCTGGGCGCCTTAATGAACTTCAACCAAGGCCTCCTCTACGCCCTAGGGGTGAGCACCCCAGAACTCGAGGAGATAATCTGGTCATCTAGGGAGAGCGGGGCCCTAGGGGCCAAGATCTCTGGGGCTGGTGGGGGTGGATGTGCTGTCATACTGCACGAGGATCCCTCCTCCCTAAAAGAGGTTCTCTCCAGGAAGGCAGGGAGGTACTTCATCGCTAAGGTGGCTGAGGAAGGCGCCAGGATTGAGAAAGAGGCTTAATGCGAGCAAACCTTATAAGTAGGAGGTGTGAGGCCTCGGGGTGATCTCACGAGGAGGGATCGAGAAACCCAACTCCTCTGGTGACCCTCCTTCTGTAGGAGGTGACTCCATGCCAAAGCTGATTCTCCCGGACGGAAAAGTCCTCACAGTCGAGCCTGGATCAAGGATTATCGACTACGTTCCCAGGGGAAAGGGGCTGGTCGCTAAGGTTGACGGCAGGCTGGTGGACCTGAGCAGCGAGGTGCCTGAAGGGGCCTCCGAGATAAAGGTGCTTGACTTTAACTCGCCTGAGGGCAGGGAGACCTACTGGCACACCTCCTCCCACATACTGGCCCAGGCGGTGAAGAGGCTTTTCCCAAGGGCTAAACTGGGCATAGGTCCAGCGATAGAGGAGGGGTTCTTTTACGAATTCGACATGGAAGGTAGATCGTTTACGCCGGATGATCTACAGAGGATAGAGGATGAGATGAGGAGGATAATCAAAGAGGACCTGCTAATAATAAGGAAGGAGGTCAGCAGGCAGGAGGCCATAGAGCTATTCTCCAAAATGGGAGAGGTATACAAGGTGGAACTCCTCCAGGAGATGCAGGAACCCGTAGTTTCCCTTTACCAGCAGGGGGAGTTCGTTGATCTGTGCAGAGGTCCTCACCTGCCCTCTACAGGCTACGTGAAGCACATCAAGGTACTTTACTCCTCTTCCTCATACTGGAAGGGAGACGAGAGGAACCCTGTGATGCAGAGAGTCTACGGAATCTCCTTCCCAGAGAAGGAGATGCTTGATCAGTACTTGAAGAGGAGGGAGGAGGCTAAAAAGAGAGATCACAGGGTAGTAGGCCCCCAGCTTGACTTGTTCTCAATGCCCTCAGAGGTTATAGGCCCAGGACTGGTGATCTGGCACCCTAAGGGGGCGAGGATAAGGAGGATAATAGAGGACTTCCTGGTGAGGGTTCACCTTAAGTGGGGATACGAGCTAATTTATTCCCCCCACATAGCCTACACGAACCTCTGGAAGATATCAGGACACCTCAACTATTACAGAGAGTTCATGTACGTTTTCGAGAAGGACGGTATAGAGCATGCAGTCAAGCCCATGAACTGCCCGTTTCACATACTCGTCTACAAGTCCAAGAAGAGGAGTTACAGAGAGTTGCCCCTCCGATTCTTCGAACTGGGGACCGTGTACAGGTTTGAGAGGTCTGGAGTACTACACGGCCTTCTCAGGGCTAGAGGGTTTACACAGGATGATGCCCACATATTCACAACCCCGGAGAAGCTGGAGGAGGAGATATCCAAGGTGATAGAGCTAGATGAATACCTGATGAAGTCCTTCGGCTTCGACGAGTTCAAGGTTGAGATATCGACCTGGGACCCGAATCACCCTGAGGAGTACATGGGCTCCGAGGAGGACTGGCACAGGGCTCAATCGGCGCTAGAGGAGGCTTTAAAGAAGAGGGGGTACAGTTATGAGGTGATGGAGGGAGAGGCAGCATTCTATGGACCTAAAATAGACGTAAAGCTCGTGGACTCGATAGGCAGGGAGTGGCAGTTGAGCACTATTCAGCTGGACTTTAACTTGCCGAAGAGGTTTAACGTAACTTACGTGGACGCCGATGGAAGCGAGAAAACAGCGGTTATGATACACAGGGCCCTTTTAGGTTCAATAGAGAGGTTTTTCGGTATACTCCTCGAACATTACGCCGGCAACTTCCCGCTCTGGCTGGCCCCAATTCAAGTTAGGGTGCTCCCGGTCTCAGAGAGGCACCTTGCCAAGGCCCAAGAGGTCCTGAATGAGCTGGTGAGAAAGGGGGTGAGGGCCGACTTGGACGTGGAGAGCGGCACTTTGGGGTACAGGATAAGGGAGAGCGAGCTCCAGAAGATACCTCTAACTCTAATAATAGGGGATAAAGAGGTGAGCTCAGGCACGGTCTCCGTGAGGCAGAAGGGCAAGGGCAACCTGGGGTCCATGACCTTGGAAGAGTTTCTGAAAAGGTACTGGGAGGAAATGCTCCCCCCGGATCAGAGGTCAGAGGTCCTCTCCTAGCTCCCTCAACTTCTTCAGGAGCGCCTTGGTCCTCTCATTTATTTCCTTAAGATCCCTGAACCCTTCCGTTATCTTGCCCTTGTCCAAGAACTTCTTGTAGGCTAGCTTCATCTCCCTCCCACACCTAGGGCATCTGGGGGGCTTCGCCCCCTTGGGGACAACTTCGTAAGTTAGGTCCTCTTCGCAGAAGTAGAGGTCCTTGGCCCCAGCCTTGATCCCCCTCTTAGCTATGGGCTCGCCCTCCACCTCAACTATATCCATGCCGAAGTCTATTGGCTTGGCTCCCACTATTGAGGTGCCGACCCCGAAGGCGTCTGCTCCGGCCTCAGAAAACTCCTTGACGCTGTACTCGTCTAGGCCACCGGACACGAATATCTTCACGTGCCTATAGCCCCTTATATCGAGTTCCCACCTGACCTCCCTTATTATCTCGGACATGTTTCCCCTTCTGGACTTGGGGGTGTCCAGCCTAACCCCGTATAGCCTCTCCCCCAAAGCCTCGGCTGCCATGAGGGCTTCTGTCTTCTCGTCGTAGAATGTATCTACCAGGGCTATCCTGGGGACGTCCTCAGGCATGACCTCGTCGTAGGCCTTCCAGGCAGTGATCTGATCCCCAAACACTATTATCATGGCGTGGGGCATGGTACCCACCGGCTGGAATCCCAGCTCTCTGAGTAGAATGCCGGACGAGCCGTCGACGCCGCCTATCAAGCTGGCCCTCTCTATAGCCAGGCTTATTGCCGGGTGGTTCCTCCTTATCCCGAAGTTAACCACGGGCTTGTCGCCTGCGGCGAACTTCACCCTGGCGGACATGCTCGCCACTCCTGACATGCTGCAAAGGAAGCCTAAAATGGACGTTTCTAGCTCCCCAAACTCGCCGTAAGGGCCTTCAATTCTCATTACAGGTATCTTTGGCCTCAACAGGCTCCCGTCCTCTAATGAGTAAACGTTTACGTTCCTTCCTTCTAGAAGCCTGATGACCTCTTCAACCCCAGCGAGTATTCCCCAGCTTCCCTTGGACAACGACCTGGCGGCTACCTCCATGACTACCCTTTTATCCTGTAATCCCTTGGCCTTCAGTATCTGCATGGTCCTCTCGAAGTAGACGTCAACTACCTTGCCAGCCTTAATCTCCTCACCAGAAACTACGTAGAATTTGTCCGCCCTGCTCATACGCATCAATAATTTGACCCTCTGACCCTTAAAAACCTAGAACTGGTGGCGGCGGGGGTGGGATTCGAACCCACGACCTCCCGGTTAACAGCCGGGCGCTCTACCTGGCTAAGCTACCCCGCCTAGACCATAGGCTAGCAAGTCAATATAAAATATTTTCCTCAGCGAGGGTCAGACGGAGCCCCCATAGACCTCATAGATAAGGGATATGAGGGCCTTGACGTCGCTCTCATCATACCTAGCCTCTCCCCTCCTTGGACAGAGGTCGTCTAGAATGACCCCTCTCTCAGGATCGTACACCAGAGGGTAGAGTCTGCAGCCCAAGGGCCTATCCTCATAAATAGAACAGGAGCCGTCCTCCCCCAGGAAAACGCATCTCCCCTCCACGTTTCTCAACCGGGGTACGTCATCCCAAGTCACGAAATACCACTCAGGGTAACCTCTGGACTTTATCCTCTCTATGTCCTCCCTTGTTAGGGGCATCTTAGTATCCAGACAGCATTTAGCACAGAAGCGGTCGTTTGACCTGCAGGGAACCTCGACGCTTCCCCCTGGCATACCTAAGTCAAACGTCGTAAACATTAAAATGTTTTATGCGGCTACTAACTTTCAATTTCCGTAAGTGTCTGGGATACCCCGAGCTCCTGAATCCTACTGTCGGAACTCTATCTAAATAACTTTTACATAAAATAGGCCGGTCTAACTTCAAGGAGGCTTCCTTTAGACGCTTGACAAAGCTTACCTTGCGGTGATTTAGGTAATTTTTCATAAGAGATGGCCTTTATTGGTTAACATGAAGACCCTATATAGGAGGGTCACACCATTTAATCTGACAAAGTTTTTAGTATTCCTACTTTCGTCCCCTTGGGGCTTTAAGGTATGTCGGCGACCGCGGGCTGGACGGTTTTCCTTACGTTCGTTGTAGGCTTGGCCATAGGGGTAGGGCTGGGAATTATAGGGCTGTTACTCGGAAAACTGGTTTCACCGTCTAAAGAATTGCCCAAAAAGAGGGAAAGGTACGAGTGCGCCAACCCTCCTAAGGGGAGGGCCAGGGGCTGGTTCATGATGCAGTACTACCCCTACCTGATAATCTTCCTGACCATCGAACCCATAATGATCTTCAGCTTCCTATTCCTCCTAGGGGCTCACGTACATACCCTATTCGTCTCCGCCCTGTTTGCTGCCATCCTGGGCGTCCTGATACCCCCTCTGATTTTCGGTCTATCTTCCGCGAGGAGGTTGGAGTTATGGTCTGCGGATTAAAAGGAATGATGTGGGTAGGTAACCTGGAGAAAGCGGCTAGGAAGGCGGCTGTGTGGCTAGTAAATAAGAGGCCCATAAGGGACATAAGGGACTGGGGGATATCTTTCTCCCTGTGGCCCGTCCACTTCACCACCGCCTGTTGTGGGGCTGAGTTCGCGGCCACCTCGGCGCCTAAGTATGACGCAGAGAGGTTCGGTTTCCTGCCCTTCGTCGCATCTAGGCAGTGTAACCTTCTCCTTATAGAGGGGACCCTCACTAAGAAGATGGCCAAAGCTGCCCTCTGGGTTTACGAGCAGATGCCGGAGCCCA
Organism: Thermoproteota archaeon; assembly: GCA_027491435.1. GTDB lineage: Archaea > Korarchaeota > Korarchaeia > Korarchaeales > Korarchaeaceae > Korarchaeum. The sequence goes on along the minus strand of JAOZFG010000005.1, from coordinate 11,525 downwards.
AGTTCGTCATAGCTATGGGCGCTTGTGCCATAGACGGGGGCATCTTCTGGAACAGCTACAACATAGTTAGGCCTATGGACATACTACCTGTATCCGTCTTCATTCCTGGGTGTCCGCCCAGGCCAGAGGCTGTAGCTCAGGCCATCATCATGTTGCAGAAGAAGATCAGGAAGGGAGAGCTGGTGAAGTACGAGGAGATGGAGGTGGTAAAGTAGAGGGGATGATAGATGGATCTAGAGGAAGTCGTACAACGAGTTAAAGACGCTCTATCGGATTTGGAGGTTGAAGTGCAGGAGAAGGGACCCAACGTCGTGGAGGTCAAGGTGAACAGGGAAAACGTAATTGAGGCGGCCAGGAAGTTAAAGGGGCTGGGCTTCGACCACGTCAAGTCGGTTACAGCTATAGATTACCCCAACGAGAGATTTGAGGTGGTTTATCACGCCTCATCCTACTCCAACCTGGAGCTGGCCAGGTTCTTCCTGGTGTTGAGGGTTGACTTGCCTTACGACGACCCCAAGACCCCAAGCCTCTTGGAGGTATGGCCCAGCGTCCTCTACCTGGAGCACGAGCAGTACGATCTGATGGGCATAGACTTCGAGGGACATCCCAGAAAGGAGAGGCTTCTGTTACCTGACGATTATGAGGGGATACCTCCTCTCAGGAAGGAGTTCAAGATAAAGACGGAGGGGATTAACGCATGAGCGAGTTCGTAGAGACTATCTCTAGGTCCGAGGACGGGAGGTTCCTGGAGCTCCTGATAGGGCCTCAACACCCCGCCTCCGGACACATGAGGCTTGTAGCCGAAGTTGACGGCGACGTGGTCGTAAGCCTTAGGCCCAACCTAGGGTACGTTCACAGGTCCGTTGAGAAAATAGCCGAGGTGAAGAAGTTCCTCCAGATAATACCGTTGGTGGAGAGGCCATCCCTGGCTGATACAACCGCCAACAACCTAGCTTACGTGCTGGCCTTGGAGAGGCTCTTGGGAGTGGAGCCTCCCCCGAGGGCCCAGTACCTAAGGACCTTGTTGGCTGAGATAAACAGGATTCACAGCCACTTCTACGGCATAGGGATACACGGAGTGATGATAGGCTCTTCCACCGCTTTCATGTGGGCCTTCGGGGATAGGGAACCCCTAATACATCTAGCCCAAGAGCTGACTGGGGCCAGGATAACCTACTCCTACATAATACCTGGAGGGGTCAGGAGGGACATGCCCCCCGACTTCCCCGATAAGGTGGAGAAGGTGCTTAGGTACATAGAGAGGAGGCTCGAGGACTACGACAAGCTCTACGTCAGGAACCCCGTGGTCAGGGCCAGGCTGGAAGGGGTGGGAGTGCTAAAGAAGGAGGACGCTATAAGGCTGGGGATCACAGGGCCCAACCTCAGGGCTTCAGGAGTCCCATATGACGTCAGGAAGGCCGATCCCTACTGCGCCTACCCAGATATAGACTTCAACGTGATCACCAGAGAGGAGGGCGATGCTATGGCCAGGTTCCTTGTGAGGGTCGGTGAGATAAGGGAGAGCATGAAGATAATCAGGCAGGTCCTCAAGAAGATGCCTGATGGACCCATATTCGCTGAGAAGTACTACAAGATGCTCCCGCCTAACCTGAAGAAGTATTATGAGGAGACCAAGGAGGTTAAGTTCCCCGGAATCTTCGCCAACCTGAGAGCTCCCGCGGGCGAGTCCGTGGCTAGAGTTGAGGGGGGCAGAGGTGAAGTGGTAATATACATAGTCAGCAAGGGAGGAATGAACCCCTACAGGTTCAGGATAGTTACTCCTTCCTTCAGGAATGCCGTGCTGTTCGAGCACCTCGTTAGGAACGTTAGGGTGGCTGACATCCCTGCAATATATGGTAGTTTGGATTACTTCCCGCCGGAGGCTGATAGATGATGGACCTGTTGGATTTGATACTTCAGCCCTGGATATTCATTCCTCTGATATTTCCAGGCCTAACTACTGCCTTTCTGGTATTGCTGGGCATAATCTGGGCTGAGAGGAAAATAGCGGCCAAAGTGCAGATGAGATACGGTCCTCTTTACGTTCTAAAGCCGCTAGGCGGGGCTATACAGATGATAGCGGACCTTCTCAGGTACCTGTTTGCGGAGCCCATAATACCTAAGGACGTGGACAAGCTGACCTTCATATTCGCCCCCCTGATATTGTTCGGCCTCTCCTACCTGCCCACGATAGTGCTACCAGCTGGCCCAGGGTTCACCGCAATCTCCAGCGAAATGAGCCTGCTAATACTGCTGGGCCTGCTGACCCTATCTCCCGTGTTCACCATGATACTGGCCTGGGGGAGCAACAACAAGTTCTCCCTGATAGGAGGACTCAGGGAGGGCTACTTGGTCACCACCTATGAGATACCTCTCTTCCTCTCCGCCCTGTCGATGGCCGTCCTCTATGGTACCCTAGACATAACCGCGATGGTTGAAGCTCAGAAGAACGTTTGGGGGATCTTCCTGAACCCGCTGGCAGCTATTGTGTTCCTAGTTCTCATACTGATAAGCACCTCCAAGTTCCCCTTCGAGATAGCGGAGGCGGAAAGCGAGATAGTAATGGGTCCCTTCACCGAGTACAGCGGCATATTCTACGGGCTAGTAATGGGCGCCTCCTACCTTAAGCTCTATGTGCTAAGCCTACTCTACGCCTTGATATTCCTAGGAGGGTGGTACCCGCTGCCCAGCTTCCTCCAGAACCCCCCGTTTCTAGCCGGGATCATGGTGTTCGTAAAGGGCCTGGTGATAATGTTCATCGCCATCTTCATGAGGGCAATCTACCCGAGGTACAGGATAGATCAGGCCATACAGATAGGGTGGCACAAGCTGGTTCCCTTGGCCATACTCTCGATATTCCTATCCTTGCTGGTTGTTTACTTGGGAGGTGTTTAAATGGCCGTAGAGAGGGTGTTCGATCACCTTAGAGCCATAGCTACTGGCGCTAAATACCTGTTCCTGAAGCCCAGGCTCACCCTGATGTACCCTGATGAGGTCGAGGACTTGCCTAGAGGGTACAGAGGAATGATAACTTACAATCACGAGACCTGCATAAGCTGCAGCCTCTGCGCCATGGTCTGTCCGGCTGATGCCATAAAGATGTACTTGCCCAAGGAGGTGCCTGAAGGGGAGAAGAGACCCAAGAGGTATCCGGGAATAAACTACACCAGGTGCATCTTCTGCGGCTTTTGCGTGAGCATCTGTCCCACCTTCTCCCTGCAGCACTCCACGATACACGACGTCTCCTTCTACACGTTTGAAGAGCAGATCTTCAGGCCGGAGGAGTTCGCTAAGGGTCCTCCCAAGCCCCAGTACGATAAGGAGCCCGTTAAGGTTAGGGTAATTCCTGATGAGGAGAGGGGATTGAGGTATGAGCGTGTCTGAGCTTCTGGGTAACCCGGTGGCCCTATCTTTCATAGCGGCCACCTTCCTAACGCTTGTGTCTGCTGTAGCAGTCATTTGGCACAAGTCTATAGTGTACGCAGCGTTCTTCCTGTCCATGCTTGGCGTGGGCAATGCTATCCTGATGACTCTGCTGGGATACCCTGTCATAGCCCTTTTCCACCTAGTGGTCTACGTCGGGGCGGCTGTGACCTTCATACTCTTCTCAGTGGTCATGCTGAGGGAAGCACCTATGGTAGAGTTAAAGGAGAGGTATCTGGCCTTAATAGCCCTGGCTTTACTCTCAATATTACTACTCTACGTGTTCAGCGGCTACGTGGGTATGACTTCATCATACTACGTGTCCTACAAGGAGATAACTGCACTACTGGTGGAGAAGTACTGGTTCGCCTTGATAATAGCTGCAATAGCCCTGGTAACCACGCTGATAGAGGCCATAACCCTAGCTAGGAAGGAGGTGGTGTCATGATCGACATCTACCTTTATCTGATGGTTTCAGCCGTCCTGTTCGCCCTCGGCACGTACGGGTTAATGACTAGAAGAAACATAATCAGGATGCTCCTCTCAGCTGAAGTGATATTTAATGCCGCCCTGCTGGCTTTTTTAGCTCTTTCCTCAGTTAGCTCTAGCCTGGCAGCTCCTGGGGGAGCTCTTGTGATTATAGCGATCTCCCTCTCGGCTGCCGAGGTTGGAGTCATCGTCTCTATAGCGATACTCATGTTCAGGAAGAAGGAGAGCCTGGATGTGTATGAGTTGAGCGAGTTCAAGGGGTGAACGTATGATATTACCGATCCCTGTTCTGTTCCTGAGCGTTGTGATCCCTATGGTAATTTCATTAGCCCTTCCCTTCGTAAAAGATAAAAAGACCGCCGCGTACATCAGCATACTGCTGTTGGCTATACCCTTTGCGGTCGTGGTAGCGCTGTCTGCCATGACCATGCTAAGGGAACCAATAGCTGATCCCGTGTTCTTCAGCGACCCCTCACTTGGCAAGTTCAGCATGCTCTTGGACTCACTCAGCGCCCCTTTGGCCATTTCAATAGGGCTAGTAACTACGATGGTGGCCTGGTACTCAGTACCCTACATGGAGCACAGGTTCCAAGAGATGGAAGAGGAAAAGACGAACCCTCCAGGCTGGGGAGTCTACTACATGCTCTACATAATGTTCTCCACCGCCATGATGGGAACCGTGCTGTCCACCAACTTAATAGAGTTCTATCTGTTCCTTGAGGTGTCTCTGTTGCCCAGCTTCCTATTGATAGCCTTCTACGGCTATGGAAAGAGAGAAAGGATAGCCCTACTCTACCTGATATGGACACACGTTGGAGCTCTAGCCTTTTTAGTCGGCTCTCTAGCTCTGGGACTTACCGTGGGGACGTTTGACTACTACGACCCGGTGAACTTGAAGCCCCTCCTAGGGCTTGGAGACCTGCTGCCTACTGCCATGAGGCTCTCTGTAGCTGTGGCCATACTCATAGGCCTATTCGTGAAAATGGCCGTGTTCGGGGTGCACATTTGGTTGCCCTACGCTCACGCTGAGGCGCCCACCCCTGTCTCAGCGCTCTTGTCACCTAACCTGATAGGAATAGCTGGTTACGCTCTGATAAGAATAGCTTACGTCCTGTTCCCCGAGCAGTTCTCCTCACTAGCCCCATACATGCTCGGCTTGGGCCTCCTAACCATAATCTACGGAGGTCTGATGGCCTTAGCCCAGGACGATTTCAAGAGGCTTCTGGCTTACTCCAGTGTCTCCCAAATGGGTTACTTGCTGGTCGGGATAAGCACCGTGACCGCCTTAGGGATGGCTGGAGCCTTACTTCACTACACCGCTCACGCTGTGGGCAAGGCCTTGCTATTCACCACCGCTGGAGTCCTTATAGCCGAGCTACACGGTCTCAGGAGCATAAGCAAGATGGGTGGACTGGCTCCCAAGATGCCTATAACTGCCGCCCTCGCGTTAATAGGTTTCATGCACATAACCGGAATACCTCCCTCGTTAGGCCTCTGGAGCGAGGTCCTCATACTCACTGGGGTTGCCAATGCCGCCGTGAAGCTCAACGCTTTCTTCCCGATATTGATACTGTTACTGATAGGCATAGGGCTATCTACCGCATATTCTTTCGTTACTATGAAGAGGATGTTCTACGGTCCGGAATCCGAGGCTGCTAAGCACGCTAAGGAGGCCAGGAGTAGCCTCCTGATGCCCATGGTTATAATAGCCGCAGTGGGGCTCATCCTGTTCTTAGTGCCTCAGCTGCTCATTGAGCCCATGATGTCCACTCTGAAGGCTCTTCTAGCAGGGTAGGTGCAAACATGAACGTCTGGGCCTTCTCTACCTGGCTAGTCCCGTACATAGGAGCGCTGTTGGCGCTGCTGCTGAGGAAGCTGGGAAAGGTGAGAGACGTTATAGCAGTACTTGCCTTGGCAGTCTCCGCATTCTCCTCCATTCCTTTACTCATGGAGGTGCTATCCTCACCTGAGAGGGTCGTTCACGAATCCTTCCCTTGGATACCCTCCCTAACCGTTAACGTCGGAGTGTACGTCGATCCCTTGGCCGGATGGATGGCCCTTATAGTGGCCTGGCTGAGCTTCCTGATAGGAGTTTACAGCTTCAAGTACATGGAGCATGACCCAGGCCTCACCAGGTACTGGTTCTTCTTCGACTTCTTCGTTGGAAGCATGCTTCTGTTAGTGCTAGCTGACAACCTGCTGCTGATGTTCCTAGGATGGGAGGGCACCGGCTTAGCATCCTACTCTCTGATAGGACACTGGTTCACCGATGAGGATGAGAAGTGCGTCGGCGATATAGGGAGAAAGGCGTTAGGAGTTCCGATGTGGTTCACTCCCAGCCACAGCGGGCTTAGGGCGTTGGTGTTCACCAGGTTAGGGGACGTGGGCTTCATATTGGGCATAGGTACGCTTTACTACTTCACTGGAACCCTTTCAATACCCGCCATAGCCGAACACGTGGGAGAGTGGGCCGCCCCTCTAGCAAAATCAGGGCTTTTGTTCCCATTTCTCCTGGCTTTCTCCCTAGGGGCCTTCGCTAAGAGCGCTCAATTCCCGTTCCATGAGTGGTTAGTGACTGCCATGACCGGCCCGACTTCAGTCAGCGCCCTGATACACGCTGCCACCATGGTCAAGGCCGGAGTCTACTTCTTGCTCAGGTTCTCCCCAATATTCATGTTGGCAGCCCATGAGGTAGAGGCGGCCGCACCCCAGGTACACGCTTTCTTCGCCACCGTAGCTTTGATAGGAGGGTTCACTGCATTCTTCATGGCCACTCAGGCTTTAGTGGCGAGGGAACTCAAGCTAATACTGGCCTTCTCAACCGCTTCCCAGCTAGGCTACATGTTCTTAGCTCTAGGGAGCGCTGGCTTGATTCACGAATTTCCGCTGGGCTTCCTGGCAGGGTTCTCTCACTTGATGAGCCATGCAATATTCAAGGCATCCCTGTTCCTGGCAGCCGGGGCTATGATACACGCTGTCGAGTCCAAGTACGTGGACGACATGGGAGGCCTAAGCAAGTACATGAAGTGGACCTTCCTGAGCATGGCCATAGCAGTCCTGAGCCTTTCGGGAGTTCCTCCCTTAATGGGCTTCTGGAGCAAGGACACCATAATAGAGGTGGCAAAGGAGTCGGGCATGCTTCTTCCTTACCTATTCGGAGTTGTGACCGCAGCTCTAACGGCTTTCTACTCGCTCAGAATGCTCATAAAGGCCTTCCTGTTTGAGGAGTCCGAGAACGTGAGACACTTGGTAGAGCACCATCACTTACACGAGGCCCCCGGACTAATGCTGATACCCTACCTGTCGCTGGCCCTGGCCTCTCTGCTGATAGGGGTAGTCTGGCCTGTGATAGGGCCAGGCCTGCTGGAGTCCATGGTGAACCACGTCTTGGGAATTGAGGAGGCGTTCCACCCGGAGATACACCTAGATCCAGCTCTCTTAGCCACTTCCTTAACCATGGTGGCCATAGGCATGGGGACTGCCTGGTACCTCTACATGACCAGGTCTGGCCTACAGGTTGTGACGTCAATACAGGAGAACAAGGTGCTGAAGTCCCTGCAGGATTTCCTCTACGACAGGTGGTACATAAACTCGATATATTACCTGGTCATAGTCAACGGCTTCTTGGCCGTTTCCAGGCTAGGATACAAGTACTTCGACACCCTGATAATAGACGGGTTCTACCACAGGTTCATACCTTGGATAACTGAGAGGGCAAGCACCCTCGGGTTTGCCAAGTTCGAAACCCCGATAATAGATGAGACCTACCACAACAGGATAGTTAAACTCTTCCTGAAGGTGGGATCAGCGGTTAGGAAGTTGCAGACCGGCAAGATCAACCACTACCTGCTAATCTTCATACTAGGGCTTGTGCTGATCCTCATCTACCTGGTGTGGGTGTGATTATGGAGCTCATAATTTGGGCCTTGATGTTGGTGCTGGGAGGCTTTGGCCTAGTCCTCCCCACCCTAGACTACCTCAAAAAGACCAAACTTAGTCCTGTACTATCCCTGGCAGCCGCAGCCGTGGCCACTATGCTAACCGCCTACATGATACCCATGAGGCCCCAGACCCTTTTCAACGGCGCGATAAGGGTGGATCACTTCTCATCTTTCTTGGCCTTCATAGCTTCCCTAGGGGCTTTTCTAGTAATAGCCGCCTCCCTTGATCAGGCCAAAGACTGGACCACCGCTCCGAGCCTTTATTCCCTCATGATACTCGCCTTACTCGGGGTCTACTTCATACTGTTTGTGGCAGATGCCACCGTCCTGATCTCTTCGTGGGCCCTGGTAGCGGTGGCGTCTTACGTGCTAGTGGGCATAAAGAAGGACGAGCGCTCCCTGGAAGGGGCGGCTAAGTACGCAATAATGGGAATAGCATCCTCCTCATTCCTGATATACGGGCTAGCCCTAACTCTGGGAGTTCTGGGAACTACCTCCCTGCCTTGGCCCACAGCCGACTTAGTGGTGGACTGGCACAGGTACGTCCTTATAGTGGGAGCTTTCCTGCTGGTGGCCTCATTCAGCTTCAAGTTAGGGGTTGTCCCGTTCCACGGATGGCTACCAGACGTCTACGGAGGAGTTCATCCCCTACTGGTATCCTACGTGGCTGGAGTCATAAAGCTCATAGCGATAGGCGCTCTGATAAGGGTGGTAACTCCGCTAGTACCCTCGATAAGAGCTGAGTGGGTGACGGGGATAGCAGTACTCTCAGTGATAACCATGTTCTATGGGAACCTGGCCGCTTTAGTACAGAAGAACGTTCAGAGGATGATGGCCTACTCAAGCATAGCCCACGCCGGCTACATACTCATAGGCTTCTACGCCCTCGCCTACTCAGGCATACCCTACAAGCTGGGCTTCCAGGGAATCGGGCTTCACGTCCTCACCTACGTGTTGGCTAAGATAGGGATCTTCGTAGGGCTAGCTTACTTCGCCAAGAAGGGCTTTGACCTGACCCTGGAAGGACTAAGCGGCATAGGCAGGAAGTTGCCCGTAACTTCAGCTGCCTTCACAATACTTCTACTTAGCTTGATGGGAATGCCCCCACTGTTAGGCTTCTGGAGCAAGTTCCTGTACCTGTTCAATGCGGTTATTGACGTGGCTCCTTGGCTGACCTTCTTGGGCATAGTTAACAGCGGCATCAGTGTGGGCTATTATGCAATGGTGCTAAGGTACATGTACTTCTCAGAGCCCAGCGATGCAGACGTCAAGGAAGGGGACGAAATGGAGCTCTATGTAGTTTTAACAGCTGCTGTTTTAACTGTCCTAATAGGGCTGGGAATAGCCCCCAAGATAGCAACGATCTTCTCTCCCTAAATACTTTTTATTAATTTTCGCAGTGCCGTCAACTTAAGGCCACCTCCACGCTTTAACGCCAGCGTGAGCACTTTCGTCGTCAGGCTGATACAAGGTACTGGCTCTTGAGGGTCATGTAGCTGACGAAGTTGGAAGACATGAACTGGCCTTCCTAGCTGTTAGCAGGTAACGCTCGCTGAATAGATGTCGAAATCCCTGAGCCTCCTTATGGTCTATGACCCTAACGTAGCTCCTCTCGCCACTGCTCATGACCACGTGTTTAGCTAAGGAGGCTGCAGCACGCCTGTGCAAGGCCTCCGTCCGTGATGACGGTCCTGACGCCCCTCTCCTTGACCTCTTAGAAGGCCCTGGCATCGCCCCAGCTCCTTCCTTCGGTAAGCTCAAGCCAGATCAGGCTACTTAGGGTCCAGCGCCACCCCAGTAAACCTTACAGCGAAGTTCACGACTGTCTCGTCCACGACAGCCACTCCCTTGCTTTTAACAGCCATGATCTCGCTCATCCTGCCTAAACCTGTACCTTCCTTACCTTCATGGCTCCTCCTGACGCCTAGCAAGCTAAGCTGGCTGACACGCCTGGCAGGCCCGAAAGTAAAGGGCAGGGCGTAAGCTACTACCAGCAGGGGGGTCCGCTCTCTGACGGAGTTAAATTGGTTCTCTTTCATCTCCATATGACATCAGCAACCCTGCTTATAACCATAGCCAAGTTGACAGCACCCACCCGCTAGGTAACCAACCTCGTTCAATGTGTCCTATCTAGTACTTTATCTCCTTCCTATCCTCCTAGGATCCTGTCTCCCCTCTACACCTTGTGGAGGTTTTTCAATCAACCATAATCAACTATCTCCAAATAACTTGATTACAATCTCATCGCTCACCCAAGTGCTGATAAGGACTTCCTACCAGTTTAGACAGTGATCTAAACACGCGACCGACTTGAGCTCTGAAGTAGGATATACGGCTTAAAGTGATACATCAGTGATGCATTGGTTCCTTCCTAGCGCCATTCGGGATCGGGGATCTTTTCCCTCCCTGAAACCTCACCAGTACGAAGTGATCGCCTTTCGCCTACGCGCGCCGAACCCATCAGCTCAATGAACTCCCTCGCATGTGCAGGCCCATCAGTGTGGACACCAAAACCTTTATCCACCGGATGCATGCCCAGAACGATAACTATCCGATGATACCCACGTGGAGTTGAAGAGGATCAGGAGGCAGGAGCTTCCCCGATGTAATAAGATCCCTCTTGAGGAAGAAAATCAACGTTGAAATCTTGATGATAGCATTTGGGACAAGGAGCCACGCGGAGACCGAAGAACTGAAGAGATAGAAGGGGTGAGCGAATGGATGCGCTCCTTGACACGAGCGTGATAAAGAGATATCGCGAATATCTGCGCTAGATATCCCGTCGTGTCGGCTGTTCTTCAATCTCCCTCCATTCACCCTTGAGGAACCTCGCATACCACCCCCTCCACTCATCCTCGCTCACTATGTGGATTTCGAAGGGGTGGAAGAGTCCCAATTCCTCCCTGATCCTGGATCTGAATGCAACCCTCTCCTCTACCGAGGGCCTCCTCTTCAGCACCACAGCCACATCTATGTCGCTTTGGGGGCCGTAATTCCCCCTGAGGACGCTCCCGAACAGGTATATCCTGACGTCCGGACCGAAATACTCCACCGCCACCTTCCTTATGGTGCGGAGGTGAACCTCAAGTTTCTTCCTATATTTCTCGACCGTCTCAGCGGATCTCTTAACTATCTCAATGAAGCTCATCTTTGAACTCATATTTGAACCTCTCCAAGAACTTCAGGGCCTCCTCAGCGGTCTCCCTTCCATATTCTACATCGAGGTATCTGCTCCCCACATAGGCCTCCGTCAGCAGATCAACTATAACCCTGTTCTCTGACAGGAATACCATTACCCTTTCACCTAAGACCGATGTCAGGGCTTCTAGCAAACGAACGAGTCCATGTGTCTTGGGAAAGTCGCCCACACGATTTGCCAATATATATTTGAGGTATAACTGCAGGGCCTGCTCCACGAACAGGAGGGTGAAGTTGTAATTGCCCTTCTCAAAGGCCTCTTTAGCCTCCTCTTCGAATTGCTCCGCCCTCCTCCTGAGGAATTCCATCGGGTGTATGGACGGCTGAGAGTTTTTAAGTGCGCGTTATATTAGCAAGAGATTCGGGGGTCTCTCATTACTTCCATATAAACCTACAGGACGAGAGGGGCCTCATGGAAGCTTACCTTAGAAGAGAGAAGAAGGAAGTGGGAGGTATCTCGGGAATGCTGAAGGA
>JAOZFG010000031.1 GCA_027491435.1 Thermoproteota archaeon | reverse complement strand
CTTATATCTGCCTGCCTCCTCCCGGAATCCCCTAAAATTCCTTCGAACAATTATGACCTCTAACTCTTCCCCCTCTCCAAACTCAACATCATCGAGAGGCCGCAATACGCCCGTCTCATACCTCACCCTAACAACCCTAGACAATACCTACACCCACGTCAAATATAGCTCCACCAACCAATTAGCCTTTTCCTAGCAGGATGTTTCCAGATTATCAACAATGATATCCCTAAGAGATAACCATTTATGGAAAATGTTTCCAACTGATGGTTTCTTCTGGAAGCACTGCTTATATACCCCGTGCCTCCGGAGCCGGAGGTCCCGGTTCCTAATCCCGGCGGGCCCGCCACTTATATACCCTATATATATTTCTCTGGAAGAGAAGAGTATTAACCCAGGGATTCTGTTGCTGGTACAATGTTTGTTTCCCCTTCACCCGGGATAGCCGCGGTTGATAATCCTGGCAGGCTAGGGAACTACTTTAAGCCATGGAACTCGCTTGAAGTCCTCGTCAAACGTTAGGATAGTGTCGATACTGTAGTGTCTGCATGTCAGTGCTATGATGGCGTCTCTGGGTGATAGTCTATAGTTGTCCATGATGGTGACTATTCGGCTTGGCTGGGCCTCGACATCTGCTACTACTTTTACATACAGTTCTTTTAGTAGTGAGACGAAATTGTTTATGCTTTCTTTTGCAAACCTTACGCCTTTGCTCCTAACAAGCTTTCTTAGGTCGTAAGATCTCCTTATACCATACTTATTCATTGCCTCTTTTCTTACAATGAAGTGGAGTACTTCATCTACAACTCCGATACTTGTTGCTAGTAGTGGATATTTGTCCAAGAGCTCTTCTGCCTCAGGGGTCCGAGCACCCTCATAGAGAAGTTGGATGAACACGTTAGAGTCTACGAAAACGTATTCCTTCATAGAGGCTCCCACTCCGCCTCGGCTAGCAACTCCTCCATCTCCTCCTGGGTGGTCTTACCCAGTATTCCTCGATATTTCCGGAGAATCTGCCTCCTCTCCTCCCCAACCGGGACGAGCACTGCAATCCTCTCCTCTCCCTCTCGGAGGTCCACGGGCTCTAAGGGCTTAAGCACACCCTTCTCATACCGCACCCTTACGGCTTTAGACAATACCTACACCCACGTCAAATATAGCCCCGCAAACCAATTAGCCTTTTCCTAGGATGAGTGTTTCCAGATTATCTACATTGAAAAACCCCTAACGATAATCAATCGTGAAGCATGTTTCCATTTTTATGGTTTCTGCTGGAAACTTTGTTTTTTTATATCCCGGCCTTCGGAGCCGCAGGGGCCCCGGGTCCACTAATCCCGGCTGGTCCACCGCGCACACCATGGATAATACTCCTTATTTTATAGGCGCAGTTTTGTCCCCCTTGGTCTACTGTATAGGTTTATATTGTAGTAGCTATAGTATATCTTACATGAGGTGTTTACCCTATGGGTAGGTATGTAACTGTTTCCGCCAAGGTTAGGAGGGAGCTTTTAGAGGAGGCTAGGCGGCTAAATATTAATGTTTCAGAGCTGATAAGAAGGGCTCTTGAGGAGGAAGTGCGCCGTCGTAAACTGGTTAATTTAGAGGAGAAGCTGAAAAAGAAGCACAACACGCTTGCCAAGATAGAAATTGACGAGATAGTAAGGCTAATCCGCGAGGATAGGGAGGCAAGATGATGAAGCCTGTTTACTTGATTGATGCATCCAGCCTCGTCAAGGCATTTAAAGAAGCTAAGCTGGTGCCGTTGGGTGGACAAGCATTACAGTGGCTCACAGTATACGAGATTTTAAACGCGTTTTGGAAAGAGACCCACCTGCTACGCAGGCTTAGCCTTGAAGAAGCAATTTCTCTGATTAGCGATTTCACGGAGCTGGTCCGGAACATGGTTATATTAGAGCCTAGTGGCCTAGAACACGATATCCTTCAAATAGCGACCTCCAAGGGAGTGACAGCCTATGATGCATCATACATAGCACTTGCCAGGAAACACAAGCTAATGCTTGTAACAGAAGATCAAAAGCTGTTTCAAGCCGCAAGTAGTATTATAAAGGTGGCAAGCCTAGACGACATTGTGTAATGGTGACCACAGCCGTCACACGGGGTTGGAGGATTAATCTCGGCTCCCTCTCAAGCACCAACCTTGATCATGATGTCTGGTAGGAAAGATCACGTTAAGCTTTAGTCTCCTGGCTTGCTCTGCCATGCCCTTGTCGTCGGTTACGAGTAGAGAGTCTGTGAGGAGTGCTAGCGCGAGGAAGTAGGTGTCAAAGCCGGATGGGGCCGTTGTTAATGCTACTTCAAGAGCCTTCTCGTGTATCACGTTCTCATCGACAACTATAAAAGGTTGTTTAGACTCTCCATGACCTTTAGCAAATACTCTCTCGTCATGCCACTCCGCTTCAATACTGCTACAACTTCTATTATGCCAGCTCTCGGGAAGAACACCTTGTAGCTCATCTTTTCCAGCAAACCCAGTATTACACTATCTTTCGACGTTGCTGTCAACTTAAGGTCACCCCCACGCTCTAACCACCAGCATGAACATTTTCTGCATTCGGGGCCTGATACAAGGTACTGGCTCCCTTCTGAGGGTCATGTGGCTGACGAAGTTTAAGACATGAAGCCGTGAAGCCTTCCCAGCTTGTTAGCAGGTAACGCTTGCTGTGAATAGACGTCGAATCCCCTGAGCCTGTCTTATGGTCTATGACCCTCTCTACGTAGCTCCTCTCGCCACCACTCATCACGTTCTAAGGCCTAGGGAGGCTGCAGCACGCCTGTACCATGGGCCTCCATCCGTTATGACCGCTGACGCCCCTCCCCTTGACCTTCTTGGAAGGCCCTGGCATCGCCCCAGCTCCTCTCATCGCTGAGTTCAAGTCAGATAACGTTCTCAGGGTCCAGCGTCACCCCAGTAAATAGCTTGAGTGAAGTACCACTGTCTTGTCCACAACGCTACCCCCTTGTTTTACAGCAAATCCGGCTCATTCTGCCTAAACCCGTACCATCCTTACCCTCATAGCTTCTCCTGACGCTGGCTGGCTGACACGCCTCAGGCTTAGGCCTGAAAGTAAATAAGGGCATAGGCTATGACTGCAGGGGCCGCTCCCTGACGGAGTTTAATGGGTTCTCTTTCTTCCCCACCATGACATCGGCGGACCCCCTGCTCATAACAAACCTTAAGTTGATAGCACCCTGGATTTCAAGCATAAGGTGGGATTAAAGCCCAGCTAAATCCTAAGGGCCTTATATGGCCATAACCCTGCCCTAGAAATGAGAGATCTACAAAAGGGGAACAAAAAGTAGCGCCTTACCCTCAGAATACCTTTTTATATTACTTGGCAGGAACCCCACCTAAGGTGGTAGCTTGGAACGGAAGTGCGCTTGCTCGTCGACCACCCGAGGCTCGAGGAGAAACTAATTCTTTCAGCCCTAAAGGAGTCAGGGGTCCCGGTAAAAGTGGTCAATACGCTAACAGATCCTTTATCGCTTAAAGAAGGTCAGGGGATAGCCCTGATAAGGACTGTTAGCATGTACAGGGCCGTTAGGTCCGCGGCCTTCCTGGAAGCGAGCGGGTTCCACGCGATAAACTCAAGCCTAACTCTTCAGATCTGTGGGGACAAGGCCCTCACTTACGCTTCACTCTCCTCAGCAGGCGTTAGAATACTGCCCACCCTTCTAGCCCTGGGAGCTGACGCTGCCATCAAGGCCTTCAGGCTGATCGGGGGAAAAGTCGTGGATAAACCCCCGATAGGAAGTTGGGGAAGGCTGATCTCCCTGGTCAAGAACGAGCGCTCCATGTCCTCCTTGGCCAGCGTCAGGGAAGCCCTTCCCAGCAACGTCAAGGGACACTTGATCCAGAGATATGTGGAGACCGGTGGCAGGGACATAAGGTGTCTGGTCTTGGGCGACGAACTCATAGGGTGCGTTCAGAGGTACGCTAGCAACGGTTGGAAGAGCAACGTCGCCTTGGGGGCCTTCACAAAACAGATAAGTCCAGATGAAGAGTTGAAGGAACTATCGTTAAGGGCCTCTGAAGCTGTTAGCGGGGAATTCGTGGCCATAGACCTGTTAAGCGACGGCGAAACCTACGTGAACGAGGTTAACGGGGTGCCGGAGTTCAAGGGCTTTATGAAAGCCACCGGCATTCCCGTCCACGAGCTACTTGCCCAGTACGTTAGGGGGGTGGTGAGGGCTTGAAAGTTGCCGTTTTTGGAGCCTCCGGCTACACGGGAGGCGAGCTTCTAAGGCTTCTGGTGAACCACCCAGCAGAGGTGGTGGCGGCTACCTCCAAGGAATACGTGGGGAAGCCCATTTACCTGGTTCACCCACACCTCAAGGGCTTCTACTCCATGAAGTTCTCCTCCCTGGAAGAGGCCCTCAAGGGGGATTACGATTACGCCTTCATAGCTCTACCCCACGGGCTGAGCAAGGACCTAGTGCCAAAGCTAATGGAGTCCGGAGTTAAGGTGGTTGACCTAGGAGCTGACTTCAGGCTAAAAGACCCGTCCCTCTACGAGAGGTGGTACGGGTTCACTCACCCCTATCCGGACCTACTAGAGAGGGCAGTTTACGGGCTTCCCGAGCTTAACAGGGAGGAGATAAAGGGGGCAGAGCTGGTGGCATCCCCAGGGTGTAACGCCACAGCCACTATCCTAGCCTCGGCCCCCCTGGTTAAGATGGGAGCCTCCCACCTGATAGCAGATCTCAAGGTGGGTAGCAGCGAGGCCGGATCCAAGCCCACCAAGGGGACCCATCACCCTTACAGGGAGGGGGCCATAAGGCCGTACTCACCCTCAGGCCATAGGCACCAAGCTGAAGCCCAACAGGAGCTTTCAAAACTGGCCGGAAGGAAGGTTAAGGTTTCCTTAGTCCCTCACTCCGTCAGCTCAGTTAGGGGGGCCTTCGCTAGCGTTCACTCGTTCTTGGAAGTGGATGAGGCGGAACTCTGGAGGGCCTACGCTAAGTTCTACTCGGGAGAGCCCTTCGTGAGGGTGGCTCAGAGAGGAACGGTTCCAAACGTTAAGTCCGTGATAGGGAGCAACTTCGCCGACGTAGGGTTCGCCTCGGATCAGGAAAGTGGTAGGGTCACCGGCTTTGCGGCGATAGATAACCTGATAAAGGGGGCCGCCGGACAGGCCATCCAATCACTAAACCTAATGGCCGGCCTTGACGAGAGGACGGGCTTAACGATCCCTCCTCTCAGCCCGTGAGGTGTTCCCTATGATAGTGATTAAAGTTGGGGGCAGGGCCCTTAAGAACGTTGAAGAAGTCATCAGGGACTCCCCGAAGCCCTTAGTGCTAATCCACGGGGGAGGGGATCAGGTCACCGAGTACTCCAAGAAGATGGGCGTTGAGCCCAAATTCGTGGTCTCCCCTTCAGGGATAAGGAGCAGGTACACTAGCTGGGAAGAGTTGCAGGTTTTCGTAATGGTCATGGGGAAGATAAACAAGGAGGTCGTGTCTAAATTTCTGGACTTAGGCCATAAGGCAGTGGGAATATCCGGAGTGGACGGGCCCACCCTAATAGCTGAGAGGAAGAGAAGGATAGTAGTCAAGGTAGGTGACAGGAGGAGGGTAATAGAGGGGGGCTACACGGGCAGGATAGTGGAAGTTAGGCCAGACCTGGTGAGTTTCCTCCTATCCTCGGGTTATTCGGTAGTGATCTCCCCCCTGGCTAGGGGAACTCAGGGGGAGATGCTCAACGTCGATGGGGATCAGGCGGCATCCAAGCTGGCGATCGCCCTGAGGCCCACTCACCTGTTACTCCTCTCTGACGTCGAGGGGGTAGTTCATGAGGGCGAGGTGGTGAGGAGAGTTAACCCAGAGGAGGCCAGGTCCTTAGCTGAGGAGATAGGATATGGAATGAATAGAAAACTCCTGATGGCCGCTGAAGTGGCTAATAATGGGGTAGAGGTTGTGATAGCCAACGGCCTACGGAAAGCCCCGGTTACCGAGGCGCTGGCCGGAGGGGGGACACACGTCGTCCCCTGACGAGGTTCGATCTTTTTACTAAATAATTATAGCATGCATTTTCGATATTAGTACCGTTTCATACGAGAGTAAAGCTTTTAATTGCAGTATATCGAACTTATGGGTGCGATTATGGAGGCCAAGTGTCCCGTGTGTGAGTCGCCGGTTCAGCTGCCCGACGACGTCATGCCAGGTGAGCTGGTGGAGTGCCCGTCTTGCGGCGCTACCTTGGAGGTATACGAGCAGGATGGGGTGTTCCTGCTGAAGGAGGCTGAGGAAATAGGAGAGGACTGGGGAGAATGAGGGTAGCGGTGGTCTACGAGAGGATGAGGCCGGAGGAGAGGCAGATAATAGAAGCAATAAGGGAGATGGGGCACGAGGCCGTGCCTTACCACCTTAACTCCTCTCCCCTCTCATTTGAAGGTGAGTACGAGCTCGACGTGGTCATTATAAGGGCTATAAGCTCCACAAGAGCTCAAGTTACCGCATCTCTCTTTGAGGGCCTAGGCGTTAGGGTGGTGAACAGCTCACGTGTGCTGAGCACCTGTGGCAACAAGGTGATGACCACGTCAGCCCTGGTCAAGGCGGGAGTGCCCACCCCCCGGACCAAGCTGGCTTTCAACCTGGAGGGGGCCCTCAAGGCGGCGGAGTCCCTGGGCTACCCTGTGGTGGTCAAGCCCATTAATGGGAGCTGGGGCAGGCTGGTATCCCTGGCCGAGGACGAGGAGGAGTTAAGGACAATCATAGAGCACAGGGAGGCGATACCCTCACCTTACTACAGGGTTCACTACATACAGGAGTACGTCAGGAAGCCCGGGAGGGATCTAAGGGTTTATGCCACCGAAGAAAGGGTTGTGGCAGCCATATACAGGGTGTCTGACCACTGGATAACCAATACCGCCAGGGGAGGGAGGGCAGAGCCAGCGGAAATAACGGAGGAGATCGAGGATATATCGGTCAAGGCTGTCAGGGCCGTCGGCGGAGGTTTTCTGGGCATAGACCTGGTTGAGTCGGAGGAGGGCCTGAAGGTGCTCGAGCTCAATGGGGTGACCGAGTTCAAGAACGCGTCTAGGGTAACAGGGGTTGACATAGCTAGGGAGTTGGTCAGGTACGCCCTAGGTGGGTTTTAATGAGGCTGTTCAGGTTCTTCGGATACAGAGGGGTAACGCTAGAGAGGGGAGAGGGCCAGTACGTCTGGGATTCCCAGGGAAGGAGGTATCTGGACTTTCACACAGGACATGGGGCTGCTTTCCTGGGACACAGGCCTCCTAGAGTTGTGAAGAGGCTTAAGGAGCAGATGGACAGGGTCATGGTGACCACCCCCTCCTTCGATACTCCTGTGCTCCACGAGGTCCTGTCCATGCTTAGAAAGGTTCTACCCAACGATTTAAACAACGTTTTCTTTCAGAACAGTGGAACTGAGGCCGTTGAACTCTCCTTAAAGCTCGCCATAAAAGCGACCAAGAGGAGGAAGTTCGTGGCCTTTAAGGGTAGCTTCCACGGCAGGACCTTAGGAGCTCTCTCGGTCACCTGGAACCCCAAATACAAGGAGGGCTTCCCCTCTCTGGACGTGGAGTTCGCTAACTTCAACGAGCCCCTGGAGCTTGATGAATCGGTAGCCGCCGTGATAGTGGAACCGGTTCAAGGGGAGGGAGGGGTCATCCCCTCAAGGCCTGATTTCATGAAATCGTTGAGGGAGGCCTGCGACGAGGTAGGTGCTCTCCTGATAGTTGACGAGGTTCAATCCGGGTTCGGGAGGACAGGCGAGGTGTGGGCCCACCAGGCCAGGGGCGTTAAACCGGACATCCTGCTGGCTGGGAAGAGCATAGGGGGCGGATTCCCCGTAAGCTTGGTGGCCTTCACCGACGAGGTGGCCTCTATGATAAAGCCTTACGAGCACGGTTCCACCCACGGCGGTAATCCCTTAGCCTTAGCGGCAGTTGCCGGTGGTCTAGAAACCCTTCTACACGATGGGGTTGTGGAGAGGGCCCGTGAGATGGGAGCCCTCCTGATGAGGGGGCTCAGCTCTCTGGAGTCAAAGCTGGTCAGGGAGGTAAGGGGGGAGGGGTTGATGATAGGGGTCAAGCTCAGAGTTAACCCCACACCTGTGATAAAGGCCCTGCAGCAGGGAGGCCTTCTCTCGTTGAAGGCTGGGTCCACCACCTTGAGGTTCCTCCCGCCCTACCTGATAAACGAAAAAGACGTTCAGGACGCCCTTTCCCTGATTGAGGGGGTGCTTAAAGCTGAGGAGAGTAGAAGAGGTCTTAGTTGAACTGATTAAAGCTTACACTCCCACTGGGGAGGAGGAAAGGGGTCAGAAGGTTCTGGTCGAGCTTTGTAAGGAGCTGGGCCTGGACGTGGAGGTAGACGGTGTGGGGAACGTGATAGCTAGGAAGGGAGAAGGCGGAAAGGTCTGGCTCGTAGGCCACTACGACACAGTTCCGGGAGAGCTCCCAATATACGTGAACGATCACGTGACCGGGAGGGGGGCTGTGGACGCTAAAGGCCCCCTGGCCGCCATGCTAGTGGCCGCCTCAACCTTGGAATTTCCCGTCACCGTAGCAGCTCTGGTGGGAGAGGAGGGGGATAGTAGAGGGGCCAGAAATCTGGAAATTTCAGCCGATTACGTGATAATAGGCGAACCATCTAACGTGAACGGGGTCATAATAGCCTATAGGGGAGGGGCCCACCTCAGGTTAACCTGTAAGGGAAGAGGAGGACACTCCTCCTCTCCAGGCGATTCGGCCCTGGATAAGCTACTTGAGGTAATAGCAGCCTTCAAGCTCCTGGCCCCCGGCAAAAGGTATGAGGAGCCAAGCGCTGCGGTAACGGTGATAAGGGCCGGCCACAGCTTTAACGTCCTCCCAACCCTGGCCGAGGCCGAAGTGGACCTCAGGGTGCCCCCCGGCTTTGAGGTGGATGAGGTTATCTCCAAGCTAAGGGGTTCTCTGAGGGAGGGGTGCTCTTTAGAGGTGAGGTGGTCTGTCCCTCCAGTTAAGGTGAGCCCTAGTGACCCCGTCCCCAGGGCCTTAATCAGGTCGATCCTGAAGGCGGGCATGAAACCAAAGCTTCTGAAGAAGTACGGTGGGAGCGACATGAACATACTACGTGAAAAGGTGAAGAGCATAGCTGCCTACGGCCCGGGAGACGGCAGGCTGGCCCACACAGATGAGGAGAGGGTCAGCGTTGAAGACCTTAGGAAGGCAGTGGTAGTTTACAGGGAGGCAGTCAGGGAGCTATCAGTGAGGCCCACTCCTTAAGCAGGTCGAACCCCCTGACCCACTTAGGCACCTTCCCTGCAGACTTCAACTCGCCCAACCGATTCCCAAGTTCCTCTGGAGTTACTCCCAGCTTGGAGGCGGCCTCAAGGAAACTATTTGACGTCTTGATGGCTTCTAGAATCCTAACCTCCTCGTCGGTCAGATTTAAGGACCTGATTCCCAGTACGGACGGAACAACCTCCAAAATAGCTCTTCTAACCTCCTCCCTAATCAAGGCCCTGAGCTCCTCTGGATCTGAGATTAGGAGGTCCTCCAGCTCTATAACCTCAACCCCCAGCTCTTTGGCCAAGGCTTCAGCTCCTTCGTCCGAGAAGCCCCTACAAATTACCATGGGCTTGGCCTCCATTAGCAAGGCGTTGACGTAAGCCTGCCTCACCCCGCCCACGTCGAGCCTCCCCGATTTCACCTCTACAGCGTACCTGATCCCACCCTTTACGGCTAACACGTCGACGTCGCTTACCTGAAAGCCAGAAATTGAGAGGGGGATGTTAACCCCCTCTATCTCAAACCCCCTTTCCCTGAGGATCTCTAAGGCCAGCTTCAGGGAGTTTCTCGTTCAACCACCCTCTTTGACTTTTTTGAGGGCTTCTACGTTCCAAGGATGGACTGTCTTCCTTCTCCTGTCCACGTAAATCCCTAGCTTCTTTGCATCCCTGAGGGAGAGCCCTGCCTCCTTCAACTCTCCCAAACTGAAGCCCCTTCCAGGCCTCATCCTCTTGTCCCTTCTAGTGGAGGTGAGAACCTTGGCCCGGGGCATAGGTGTAAGGACACGTCTAGTTGAAAAACTTATCATTGGCCTCCAGGCCAAGCCAGGATGATAGGTCAAATTTTATATTAATAAGGCTATTATGACTAAAAAAATTAAGGTAAAAGTTTACTAAATTATTTTATTTTAACGTAAAATCCCAAAATTTAGGTTTACTCAGAGCCTAACAAGTTACCGTTATCATGCCAGCGAGTTGAATGAGAACATACTCTAACGGATCACTTTCAGAGATTGTTTCAAACCAGACTATTCTTAAAATTAATTTGGGGTTAGTAGGACAGGTCTTAGTCGAGTTAAGCGATATCATGAGCTCTCTCGTGCTCATTTGCGAGTTTAAACTTCAGAGACAGGCCTGCAAAGCTAGGGGCTCTATAGCTACGTAGGACAATTTGGAAGCTAAATGTAGCGAAGGAGCTTTGCTGCCATAAGTTGACTACTAAACCTCATCCCTCAACCGAAACGTCGCCTAACAAATTCCTTATCCTCCTCAACACCTCCTTCCTCATGGCCCTCCTCTTGTCAGCTTCTGGATCCCCGCCTTCCATTGGAGGCAGCCTTTCAGGCCCCCTCTCACCCATGGCCACGAAGACCATGAAAGAGGTTGTAGCGTGACCTAAATCACCGCTAACGCCCTCAACTAGGGTCTTTATCGAAATTTCCATGGAGGACCTCCAGACCTTGGTCACCTTAGCGTAGAAGTGCAGCATGTCCCCCCTCCTTATAGGCGTGTAGAAGGTCATCCTGTCCAAGCAGGCAGTTACGGTGGGCCTCCTAGCGTACCTTAAGCTAACTACTGAGCCCACCTCGTCCATCAGGTAGAGCAAATTCCCCGCATACATTATATCGCTGTAGACCAGGTGCTCCTCCCTCACCGTGACTGAACTTATCCTGTCGTATCCCTCCACGTTTACATCTTTGGCTAGAACCTTTCTATCCCTCACCCTCTCCTTAACTAACTTGTAGAACTCCGATCCAAGCTCACTGGGCTCTACGCTACGAGAAAGCCTCCTAGGTCTGCCCCTTTCATCTACTGCCACGTAAGCTAGCAGGGCGAAGGTTGAGGGCCTGACCTCCCCTGTCCTTGGGTTCTCGGCGGTTACCTTGACAGAGATGCCCATTGAGCTTTTGCCCGTGTACTCCACTCTGGCCCTGTAAATGGCCAGCTCTCCCGGGTAGACGGGGTTCAGAAAGTGGAGGTCATCCAGGTAGCCTAAGACAGCGGGCCCCCTGGCCAACCTAACGGCCACGGCCGATGCGGCGTCGACTATCCACCTCATCATCCAGCCGCCGTAAAGGGTTCCGTAGGAGTTAAGGTGGGAGTTCCTTATTACGCGCACGAACTCCATCTCAGTATCTTCCGGCCTCATGGTCCCAGGTAAACGACCGCTCACCTTTAAATTACTCACCCGTGCCCTCGCCCGATGGAGAGGTACAGGAGACAACTTCCGTTGCTGGGGAAGGAGGGTCAGGAGAAGCTCCTCCGCTCAAAGGTCGCTATAATGGGTGTTGGGGGGATAGGCTCATTCCTCTCCCTTCAGCTGGCCGCTGCGGGCGTCTCCCTTAGGTTAGTTGACTGGGACGTGGTGGAGCTTAGCAACTTGAACAGACAGATCCTCTACACTACTGGCGATCTGGGGAAGCCTAAGGTCTACGTCGCCGCGGAGAGGCTCAAGGAGCTAAACCCCGAAATTGAAGTGGAGCCGGTACACGAACCCATAACCGGATGGAACGTCTTAGACATGGTAAAGGGGGTTGACCTGGTGCTGGACGCCTTGGACAGCATAAAGGCTAGGATGGTGGTCAATGAGGCCTGCGTGAAGGAAGGGATCCCCCACACGTATGCGGCGATAGGCGACTGGTTCGCAACTTACACCTTCTTCGAGAAGGTGGGCGAGGACCCCTGCCTCAGGTGTATACTTAGGGAGAGCGACGACAGACCGCCAAATGTGATAGGCCCTGTTCCAGCAGTTATAGCATCAATTTCAGCAATAGAGGCAATAAAGTACCTTGCAGGGATTGGAGGAACCCTCAGGAAAGAGCTCCTTATAATAGACCTTAAGACGATGAACTTCGACAGGGTTAAGGTCTTTAGGAATCCCAACTGCCCGGTGTGCGCCAAAAGGGAATTCTCCTACTTGGGCAAGGGGGATGGAGAGGTCTTCAGCAAGGGCAGCTCCCACTACTTCTTCAGGGTTAAGGCTGAACCCGACGCGGAGGTCTTGGAGGAGACTGAATACTACACCAGGTATAAGCTGGGCAAGGCCTTGATCGTGAGCTACAAATCAGGGGGGACCCTAGTCAAGGGAGTTGACCTTGAAGAAGCTAGGCTGCTCCTAGGGTTTTAACGGAGCCTTTCTCACGCTTTCCCGAGTTCACTCTCAGACGTGCGGGTGCGGCTCCAAAACAACACTCTATGAGGAGGCAGGCTACCTAACTCACTCTAATAACAGAAAAAAATTCTTCCTGAATTCTTGAAAGCGTCCCTTGATATAACCTCTTAGCGAAATGTCAGTACCTGAGTAAAAGGTAAGCGTTCAGCGCGGCGGTCACGACTAACAGGAATAACATTCCCACCTTAACGAGGTCCACGAACCTAACCTCCCCCATTTCCTCTAACGACTTGTAAGCTACCAAGACAGGTACCGAGGCTAGGGGTGTAGCTAGGCCACCAACCGCCGCCCCCGAGGCCAGCGCCCACCATAGATGGTTAGCGTTCAACTCCTCAGTTATCTCCTTCAACATGGGAATTAGCGAGGCGGTTACTGGTATGTTGTCCACCACAGAACTCAGCAGGGCCGAAAGCCACAGTATAATGGACATCATAAGCTCAACATCATGTCCCACTAACCCTAATAGGCCCTCAGCCATCAGGTGAAGGAGTCCCGTCTTTTCCAAACCCCCTGCGATGACCAACAAAGCCCCTAAGAAAATAAGTATATCCCACTCTATCTCCTTAAGTATTTTGTCTGTCTTCCTCCCACCTAACGCAATGACAAAAGTGGCAGCGTAAATAGCCGCTGCAGCCGGAGGTATTCCGGTTAAATCTTGAAGGAGGAAGAGTATCACAGCTCCAAGGAAGCCTGAGAGGCCTATGTACATGAGGAACCTGTCAACCTTAGGCCTCTTGCCAGATAATCCCTGTTGAACCTCTGCCTCTCGGAACTCATCCCTGTAGTAAAGGTAGGTTGTGCCGAGACAAACGAGATAGGCGACTACGGCCGCCGGCCCGGTATTGAGCAGGAACTCCGTGAAGGTCGCTCCAGTGGCTGAGGCTATCATTATGTTGGGAGGATCCCCTACCAGCGTTCCTAGTCCTCCTATTACTGCGGAGAATGCAGTACCTACTGTTAAGGGAACTGAACTGATGCCCAAGGACCTGCTCAGGTTTATCGCTACGGTAACCATGAAGAGGGCTACGGTTATGTTGTCCAGGAAGGCAGAGAGGAAGGCAGTTACCGAAGTAAGGGTTACCATAAGCTTAACTGGCCCCATCCTGAGCCTAAGGAAGGAATCGCTGAGCAATTCGAAGAACCCGGAAACCTTAAGAGATCCCACAACTATCATCATGCCAAACAGGAGGCCCAACACCTCCATATCTAAAAACAAGAACATCTCCCAACCGGAAAGTATTCCGAGAGCCCAGAGGGCAACTACTCCAGCTAGAGAGGCCACAACCTTATGTCTATACTCAGTGGCTATCATTAAAAAGGTAGCAATCATCACAAGGAGCGCCCTAAGCTGTTCCTCAGTTATGACGCCCGCTCCTCTAAGGTAACCGAAGTAGTAAGAGATCGCTAGCCCCAATATGAAGAAGAGGTTTGTGACCCTCCTCACAGCAAGCCCCCCGCCAGGGCTACTAAGCTCACTATCACTGCTAGAGTCACTGAAGGCACACTTACCTTCACGTAATCCGCGAAAGTGATGGGTATTCCAAGACTTCTAACTCTTCTCAAAGCTATCAGGTTTGCAATGGATCCTAGCGGGGATATGGCTGACCCTAGGCTGGTTCCCATGACGAAGCCCCACCAGGAACTTTCACTGAGTTTAACATCATTTAACAGAGAGATGGCTAAGGAAGCAGCTTCAGCATCGTCTATAAAGGCGGAGAGACCGAGAGATAGTAGAAAAGAGGATATTGGATCTATATGCCTGAGGGGTATGAGGTTGGGGGCTCCTGAATGGCTAAAGGCTCTAAAGGTGATCAAGAGGGCCCCCAAGTAAAGTATGACTTCCCATTCGATCTTCTCGTATATGTGCTTCATCCTCTCCCCTCCTATGAAGAGGACAGCTACAGCTACGACGGCCATTATTGAGGCCTCTGATATTCCGAAGAACCCAGAAGCCACTGATAGGCCGAGAAACATAGTTAAGATGGATGAGGAGAAGGTTAACTTATAATAGTCCCAGCTAACTTCCTCTATCTCACTAGGAGCACTCAACTGTTCTTTGAAGAGTAAGTACAGCGGGATCAGTACGATTACTAGCTCTATTAAAGCTATCAACCCCATTTTATACAGAAAATAGCTGTAAGAAAAGCCCACACAAGTCGCTATTATTATATTCGATAAATCCCCAATCATTGTAGCCATTGAGGCAACATTGGAGGATATTAGCAGGGAAAGGAGCAGCGGTTTGGGATTAACTTTATGCTTGACTGCCAGCTCAGTCGTCACGGTTACCATGTAAAGCAGGACGAGAGAGGTAGCGGCCAAAGCAGACAACAAGGCTGCGGTCAAGTTTACAGCTAAAAATGTAGCTAGAGCAGTGTTAACCTTGGATAATAACTTAGCGGTCACAAACTCGAAGAAGTTGCTATACCTCAGCAACCCCGATATTATGAGCAAAGAGAAGGTTATTACCAGGACTTCCAAGAGCCTAGGATCAACAAGCTCTTCCACGTGAATGTTTAGGAACGATGTCAGCAAGACGGCCGAGGTCATGAAGACTGCCGGCTTCCTATAAGGCCAGATAGTAGACGCTAGAATCGCCGTGCTAACAGTTACTAGAGCTAACGTCTCTAGAGTCATCTACAGTTCACTTCACCAAACCTTAAAAAAGCGTCTAAGCTCAAGTGAAATCAACCCGGTGCTGCAACTTAAGGCCACCTCTACTGACACAGTAGCATTCGGCCGATACAAGGAGCTGGTTGACACGCCCATCAGGCCTAAAAGTAAGCAGGGCTTAGTCTATACAGCATGGTCTCTGGTGGAGTTGAAGTCCCTTTCAGTTCATATGAAGTCGGTAAACCCCTTTATAACAAGCCTCAAGTTGACAGCACCACTGATAAATTCTAAGCCTCACTAGCACATTCCTCGGGGGCCTGATAAGGCCCACCAGCCTGTAGCTGAAAAATGCTGTACTGGCTATCTTGACGTGAAAGCGGCCTTAATTTGACAGCACTCATGACCGGTGTGCATGTTATCTCCAAAACCTCCAGTATGGAATAACCTCTGCAAGTTTTTGAGCCAGTGCACGGGAGCAAATCTTGCTTCCTATGGGGCCAGACGGCCGAAGCTGGGTTGAGCCACGGCTACTGAAGCCAAGGCTTTAGGCGACTTAATTTGACCATCAAGTTAAAGTAAAAAATTACTCCGTCCTTGTCCCTCTAATCGAGACTCGATGGGCGACGCTGAGGATGTCCCCCAGCTTCTTCAAACCCAACTCGGTTAACTGGTAACAGTAGACGTACCTCAGCCTTCTTATGCACCTGCTCCTCTCCACTATGCCCTCATCCTCGAGTAACTTAAGGTGGGAGCCCAAGTTTCCTGGAGAAAGCCCTAGCTCCTCCTGGATCTCTCTGAAGGAGAGCCTGCCTTCTATGGCCAGTAAGACGATTATGCTGAACCTGGTGGATTGTAGGATGGCATGCTCCTCCTTAATTTTCCTCAAGGCCTCCTTCAGGTTCATCCTTAGGCCTCCACCTGAGGCTGATGCTTACAGCAGCTAAGGCATATGTTATCGCTATTGAAAGGCTCACGACTAAGTCTGACATATCTGGTAGGAGCACTGGGAGTGGGGAAATCACCAACAGGGTTACGCCCACTAGGAGGGGCTCAATTAACCTCTTGGTGGATAGCCAAGTTGCCACGTTTCCCAGGCCTATCATGACCAGCAAGGAGGACATGAAGACGTTAACGTCATCGAATCCGAAGAAGGCGTTGATTAATAACATGACAACGATGGAAGCCCCCCATCCTAGGGCCTGCTCCCTCCACCTAACCTCTACGACCTTTACCCTGAGGATCTTCTGAAGCCTTATCACCTCCTGGAGGTTGTTCCCATAGTCCAAGGAGACTAGTAGGCCGATGATGATCCAGACTACAGGTATTAAGGTCTCCAGCCCCCCTCCCACTTTTATCAAATATGAGGTGAGCGCGTAACCAGCTAAGCTGCCTACAGACCAGTCCATGTAAATTCTGGCAACGCTCCTCCTGGCTTTGTGTAGTAGATACTTTCTCAGCTGGTTTAGGGCCTCTATTACCTCTATCTCTTCACCGCTCATCGCTCCTTAGGCCGCGTTAATGGTAAAAGGTTAACGGATAAATTCGAACTTTTACTTTAACATAGGGTACGGTTACCGAATCTTATCAGACGAACAACGGATCTTACGGACCGATTTTGCGGATTCAGGTAGAATATATTTACTTAGTAGCCGGATCGTCCGTTGATACTCTAAATCTTTTATAGTAAAAGCGCCGACAGAATGAGAACCTTTTTAATATAAACCATCTGCCCAATGGTTAAGCGCAGATAAGGAGGGATGAGCTTGGTAACTAGGAGAGAGTTCCTGGGAATACTGGGCGGAGGAATTGCGGGCCTCGTCATAGGAGGGGCCCTAGGCTACAACCTGGCCCCTAAACCTACCCCTGAGAAAGCTAAGGCTGGCAAGTTGCCTGGCGTTCCTTCAGAGCCCTTAAAGATAGGAGGCATGTGGTTCATCTCAGGCAAGTTCGGCACCTACGGTGACATGGCAAAGAAGGCCCTCAACATGGCTGTCGAGGAGATCAACTCTTCAGGCGGCATCTTGGGAAGGAAGGTCGAAGTAACGTTAAAGGACGAGGCTGACAGGGAGAATGTCCTGAAGAATATAAGGAAGATGGTCGAGGAGGAGGGAGCTGAGTTCCTCATAGGGATTGACAGTAGCGGAGATGTCCTAAAGCTGACTCCGGTCGTGGAGAACGAACTTCACGTGGTTACAATAATAACGCACGCCGCAACCCCCAAGCTCACGGCCTGCAATAACCTTCACTACATGTTCAGGATAAGCATGTACGAGGAACCGATAGACATAGCTGCTGCCAAACTGGTGGCAGAGAAATTCAAGGACGTGAAGAAGATAGCGAGCATAGGACCTGACTACGCTTACGGTTACGACTCATGGGCCATATTCAGCAACGCCTTGAAGAAGCTGCTCCCCGACGTGACTTGGATGGAGCCCATGTACTCAAAGTTGGGCACCGAAGACTTCAGCACTTACATAGATAAGATGCTGTCCTACGGGCCAGACCTGGTGTTCAGCAGTCTGTGGGGTGGAGATGCGGCGACCTTCGTGAAGCAGGCCAACTCAAAGGGACTGTTCGACTCGATAAAGTACTACCTGAACCCTATGTTGGGAGCCACCGACACCCTGAAGGCTATAGGCGATGGGAACGTCCCAGCTAAGGCTGAAGTCTGGGGAAGCGGCAGGTATTGGTTCCTCTACCCGCCTCACGACGTGTATCCGCTTAACAAGAACTTCGTCAACAAGTTCAAGTCCAAGTACGGGGAGTACCCGCCGTACGTGTCAGCCACCAGCTATACGGCAATCTACGCCTTGAAGGCAGCAATAGAGAAGGCCTACGTGGCCAAGGGGGCCTGGCCTTCTCAGGACGACGTGGTGGCTGCCCTAGAGGGCCTAGCCATAGCAGGTCCCATGGGACCAGTCGCAATAAGGAATGAGGATCATCAGGGCGTCTACTCAGTGTTCTGGGGCAAGCTCAAGAGGGGAGCTCCCAATTACCCACACCCCATACTGGACGACCTCCAGATCTTCGACTTTGGCGAAGTGTTCCCCGCTCCCAAGCAGACCTACGTGAAGTGCGGCTAAACTCCCCTCCTCTTTTTGAGGTGTTCCAATGGATCCAGGCCTCATTCTAGTTCAAACATTTAACGGTCTCGTCTACTCCTCCATACTCTTCCTTGTGTCCTCGGGGCTCACCCTAATATACGGCATAATGAGGGTGCTCAACCTGGCACACGGCAGCCTTTACATGGTCGGGGCCTACCTGGGAATAACCGTAGTTCTCTACCTGATGAGCGGAACTCCCTTGGGCTACTTACTAGCCTTCCTGGCAGTCCCTCCACTTACCGGGTTGCTGGGCGCTGCCCTGGAGAGGGGGCTCATCAGGAGGACTTACGAGATGGGTGAAGAGTACCAGCTGTTGCTAACCTTCGGGCTCATACTGATCTTCGACGACCTGGTAAAGATGATCTGGGGGCCCGCCTATATCAACTTTCCAGACCCCAACGCCTTCCTAGGGGGATTCAGGTTCGGCGAGTACAAGATACCGGTGTACCACATCCTGCTGATAGCGCTAGGCTTCTCCGTCTTTCTTGTGCTCTGGGCGTTCTTCTCTAAGACCTTCACGGGAAAGGTCATGAGGGCTGCGGCTCAGGACAGTGAAGTCGTGGAAGCAATGGGAGTTGACGTGAGCAAGATATTCGTCTACTCATTTTTCTTGGGCAGCCTGTTAAGCGGGCTAGGAGGGATAAGCGCGGGGCCCCTGTACACCGCCAGCCCGGGGATGGGGACCGACATAATCGTGTACAGCTTTGCGGTTATAGTCATAGGAGGCATGGGAAGCGTCCCAGGGGCGTTGGCAGGCTCCTTAATAGTGGGCGTCTTCAGGTCCTTGGCCATAGCCTTCTACCCCCAGATGGAGATCGTGGTGGTCTTCGTGATAATGGCTCTAGTGCTGCTAGTTAAACCTACGGGACTCTTCGGAGCTCCTGAATTCGAGAGGAGGTGATTTAATGCAATCCGAGTCTGAGGAGGTAAGCTTTGAGCAGATAGCCATTGCCGTTGGGATCATTCTGCTAGCCTTGGTTCCCCTGGCCGGGAGGCACATGACTCATCTGGTGGCGTCGGCCCTCCTACTATCCCTTGCCGCTACAAGCTTCAACCTCCTATTCGGATACACTGGGCTGTTAAGCTTTGGCCACGCCCTCTTCTGGGGGGTTGGGGGCTACACCCTGGCGGTGATGATGTCTAGATTCGGGCTCGGCTACGTGGAGTCCTTCGTCATGGCCGTGATCATGTCAGCGGTGTTTGGCGCTGTTATAGGCTTCCTATGCGTCAGGCACACCAGGATCTACTTCGCGATACTGACCTTGGCCTTTGGACAGATGTTCTACGGGGTGGCCGTTAAGTGGGACTTTCTGGGAGGGAGTGACGGGATTTACGGCCTTCCCAGACCCTTCAATACCCTCGAACTTTACTATTACGTGATACTGGCGATAACCCTAGCCTCTCTGTTCATTCTCTACAAGATAACAAGGTCCTCTCTAGGACTCTCTTTCATGGCGGTAAGGGACAACGCCTTCAGGGCGAAGTTCATCGGCCTTGATGTGAGCAGGGTCAGGCTCACCAGCTTTATAATAAGCAGCATTTTCTCCGGAGTGGCTGGAGCCCTCTACGTCCTGCTAGAGACAGCCATATCGCCTGAGACCATGCTGTGGACACACTCGGCCGAGTTCGTCTTCGTAACCCTTCTAGGAGGCCCTAGGGTGTTCTTAGGTCCGCTGGTTGGAGGGTTCATCTACTCATTCCTGGCCGACGTGGCGATGAGCGCCACTGAGTACTGGCTACTGGTAATAGGGGTGGTCCTAGTGGCCATAGTCCTGTTCTTCCCTCACGGGGTTCTGGGCTACTTCCTTAAGTGGAGGGAGAAGAGATGAAAGCTCTGGAGACCAGAAACCTTAGGAAGTACTTCGGCAACGTGAGGGCAGTAGATGGCGTATCTATACACGTTGATCAAGGGGAGATAGTCAGCTTAGTGGGCCCCAATGGGGCAGGCAAGACCACCTTGCTTAACCTGATAAGCGGGCTGATAAAGCCGGACTCAGGGGAAGTGTACTTAATGGGAGAGGACATAACTGGAAAGAGCCCCAATCAACTGGTTAGCAAGGGCTTAGCCAGGTGTTTCCAGATAAGCAACGTCTTCGAGGACCTAACCGTCTTGGAGAACCTGCTGGTGGCCATCCACTCCATAAGTGGGACGATCTCTATGACTAAAAGGTTAGATGACTCAGAAGCCGTTGAAAAGGCCATGAAGATTCTCAAGGAGTTCAACCTGGACGTGAAGGCCCACCTAACCCCCAAGGAGCTGAGCCACGGTGACAGAAAGCTCTTGGACGTGGCGATAGCCTACTCGTTGAACCCCAAGGTAATCCTGCTGGACGAGCCCACCGCAGCCATGTCTTACAGGGAAAAGAAGACCACGGTAGGCGTTATAAAGAAGTTGAGGGACCAGCTGAGAGTTACGGTCTTGTTGGTGGAGCACGACCTGGACGTGGTGTACGAGGTGTCTGACAGAATTGTGGTGATGCACCAGGGGCAGATACTATCAGTGGGAACCCCTGAAGAGGTTAGGGAGGATCCGAAGGTTAAGGAGGTGTACCTGGGTTGATTGCCAAGCTCGAAGATGTAGTAGTGGAGATAAAGGGCGTCACAGTCCTCAGGGGCGTTAACCTGGAGGTGAGAGAGGGGGAAGCAGTTGCCTTAATAGGCAGGAACGGAGCCGGGAAGACCACCACGATAAAGACTATTATGGGCTTGCTTAGACCCAAGTCCGGCAGGGTGTACCTGCTGGACGAGGACGTCACCCAGAAGCCAGCCCACGAGAGGGCCAACATGGGGATAGGCTACGTTCCAGAGGGAAGGAGAATAATCCCCGACCTGACCGCCTTAGAGAACCTGGAGATCGCCTACGGGGGTAAGGTGCCCGAAGACCTTCTGGAGTGGGTGCTCCAATTTGTTCCCGACCTAAAGAGGTTTCTGGACAGGAAGGGATTGTATCTGAGCGGTGGAGAGCAGCAGATGCTTGCAATTGCTAGAGGTCTCATAAGGAAGCCCAAGTTGCTCTTGCTGGACGAGCCTCTAGAGGGGCTTGCCCCTAAGATAACTGCCATAGTGACCAAGACGCTCAAGCAGATAAGGGATGAGGGGTTCAGCATGCTGATATCTGAGTCCGGGATAGTGAAGAGGTTGGAGGGGCTGGCTACAAAGGCTTATGGGATAGACAGAGGGGAAATAGTTTACGAGGGAAGCTTAGAGGGAATACTGTCGGATGAGAAGGCCAGGTCTAGGATTTGGGGCGTCTAACCTACACCTTTTTTTAAAAACGCTAACACCCGTGAGTCCTTCCCATCAACTGGTAGCGCCTCCGGCTGGTGAGAAAGGCTACCTGGAGGAGGAGTTGGCCGGACGTGAGCAGTGTGCAAGGTAGCTATAAAGTCGGGGACTCAGGAGCGGAGAGACTCCTCACCCATCAACCTGTGGAGCTCTCATCATCGTCCCAATATAAGGGGGGGAGGGGCTTATTTACCCTTCTTTCGTATCGCTATAAGGGCTAGCGCCAAAGCAATCGCAGACACGGCTATCAGGTAAACCGGCGGCCCTTGTGAAATCTTAAGCTCTAAGTAGACTGGCTTACAGTTTTCGCTAGCAACCATTATCGGTACCCCCTTGTCAGGGGCCCTGAACACGACGGTTCCGTTGTCAGTGGCTAAGGTCAGGTTACCCACCCTGACCACCCCTCGCCCCGAGTTGCCGCAGGACAGCTTGACCGTCACGGGCTCCCCAGGTGAATAGCTCCCCTTATCTAGGCTGGCCTTGACTCTGGGCGTGTACCTGACTTTCACAACTTTTTTCAGGACGGTTCCATTCATTCTAGCCTCCACCGCTATTTCGTTTGTCCCTGGCGATAACCTGACCGTGTCGGTGAAGGTGCCAGTTCTAGTCACCTGAACTTCGTGTCCGTTCACCCTCACCTTGGCGTAGGGCTGCGTCCTGCCCATGACCTCATAAAGCTCTCTGTCGCTGTACTCGTCTGAGAACACCTCCAGGACTGGAGGCCTGACAACCCTGTAGGAGACCTTCTCCCCCTTCACGTCAACTACAACGTAGTGGAAGGCGAGCGTCTCATTCGGATACTGGCCGTCAAGCTCGGCCCCAGCGCCCCCAGTTATGAAGAACCTAACCCCGTTCTCCTCGCCGCTGTAGAGCATGTGTTCATGTCCCTGAAACACACAGTCGACGTTAGCCCTCTCCATTAAGGATTTAAGGCGTTTTTCCAGCTCTGGATCCTCCAGCCCGTGCGCGTACTTGTATATGGGCTGATGTATGAAAACGAAGATGTGCTCGGCGTTCACTTCACCAAGGTCCTTCTCAAGCCACTCCACCTCTTCAGGCGGCATCCTGTACTTATAACCGAGCTGGTTGGCATCCAGTATTATGAAGTGGCTGTTACCGAAGTTAAACGAGTAGTAATCCTTGCCGAAGAACTCCCTGAAGTTCCCGTAACCCTCCTTACCGATGTGAACTTCGTGGTTGCCCTTGGCTATGAAGAAGGGCCTCTCGACCTTAGAGATGACCTTAACGAGCTCCTGATACTCCTCCCACTCACCGCTGTAAACCACATCTCCCGTGTCGAATACCATATCCGGATTCTGGGAGAGGGCATGTTCCAGCAGCTGTTTGAAGATATCTGGTTGTTCAACTCCTCCTGAAGGCCTATTGTCCCCGAACACCACAAACCTAAATGAATCCCTTTCAGGGTCTACGGAAGTGCCGTTAACGTAGGCCATGAACCTGACGACCAAGGAAGCGCTCACATCCCTACCGCCTTCCTCCACAGCCCTGAACCTAATGATGTGCCTTCCGTCCCATGCTTCACGCTTGACATCTATCCTAGCCACCCAGTAACCTTCAAGCGGGCTCATGAGCTTCTCTTCCCCGTAGTCTATCCTGTAAAACACCTTTACCGGGGTTAGGTTGCCTAGCACCTTAACCTTAAGCTCTGCCTCGTCTTCAAAGTGCCTGCCCATCTCCGGGATTATGTGAAAGCCCTCCGGCTCTGACACCTTAAGTTCGGTCCCCTTAACCTTGATCAGAGGCCAGAAGAGGTCCTCTCCGGCTGTATCAAAGTAAAGGCGATAGATCCCCGCCTCCCCAGCCCTAAAGCCTACCTTGAGGGGGCCTCCAACCAACCAGACGTCCCTCACCCTTCCTCTGCCCCTGAACTGGATCCTGTAACTTCTCACCTCATCGGCAGCCTTCAACGGGATGTATATGGCTTTAACCTTGGATGAGTTTATCGTGCTGCTTCCCAGGTAATTGGGGAATACGACGTCCTTAACTTCAACGGTGAAGGAGCCGCTTCCCCTAACTATCAATCCCCGGAAGTTGATCAGGTCTGATCCCCTAACTGTCGTCCCGACCCAGGAGTCTGGCCCGAAGGTCATGAAGGTGAGCTCGCCCTTGGCTTCGTAAACAGCTTCGTTCCCCTCCCATCCCCTAAGCTTCATCTCCCTGGCGTACTCCAGCCCTATGTCCACCTGCCTACCGGACGGGGAGATCATCCTGAACGTGGTCGGATCAACTGTATCGTTTAGGTAGAGCCTTTTCTCCAGGTCTTTCAGGTAGAACCAGTAATTCCCCGGACTATCTACGGTCACTGAGACTCTGAACCTCCAGGATGGGTTCCACCAGTCGTTTGCAGCGCTTAAATGCGGAATAGGGGTGAGGATAAGGGCTACCAAGATCAAAACTAAGGGCCTCATTGAGGGTGTCGATGGCTAGAGCTTATAATGTTGCCCGCCCAATTACCGGTGACATGAGGTGTGCCTTCCTCGACTTAGACGGCACCGTGATAAGAACGGACTACGGAAGGTACCTCATAGGGGTTCCGTCAAAGCTCTTAGTTAAGAAGGGAGCGGCCAGGGATGAGAGCGAGGCTTACCTCCTGTTTAGGAGAAGGGTCAGGGAAATAATAAAGGATCAGATACTAGCCGGAAACTACGTTAAGGCCTTCGACTGGGACTTCGTGATAAACGAGGCCCTCTCCTCCTTCGGGGTTGAGGATAGGGTGGACCCCCTCGCCTTACTGCTTAAATCGGTAGAAGACGGGAGGACCAAGCCCTACGAGGATGCGATCCCCGCCATAAGGGAGCTGAGGAAGAACAGAAGGGTTTGCGTGATGACGGGAGGACTCTCCAAGTACCAGCTAGTCCTGATGGAGAGACTGGGGATCACAAAGGAGTTTGACGACGTGATAACGACAGACAGGCTGGGAATCCTCAAGGTCAGGCCCGAAGCCTTCCACAAGGCCATGAAGGAGTGTGAGTGCGATGAGGCCTTCCACGTAGGTGACTCCCTAAGTCATGACATATTCGGGGCTAAATCAGCTGGAATAAAGGCCGTCCTCGTAGCTAGGGAATGGGAGGACCTCTCAGGTTGGGATCCCCTTGAAAGGCCCCTAGTTGCCATGAAGAGGAGCATGTTAATGAAGAAAATGAGCAGGGACATAATGAACGGGATAATAGAGGTCAAGGTCCCCGA
Organism: Thermoproteota archaeon; assembly: GCA_027491435.1. Taxonomy (GTDB): domain Archaea; phylum Korarchaeota; class Korarchaeia; order Korarchaeales; family Korarchaeaceae; genus Korarchaeum. The sequence continues at coordinate 5,692 of JAOZFG010000031.1, read as the reverse complement.
CGCCATAGTCCTGACTTTGAAAGAACTCCCACCTCTAGCCAGAGTCCTTTAAGCTCTCAAAGACTATCCTGTTCCTTATACTCCAAACCCCCCAGACTTCCACCTCCACAACGTCCCCGTGCTTTAACAGCTTTTTGGGGTTTGAGAAGGCTCCTACTCCTCCGGGAGTCCCCGTAGCTATTACGTCTCCCGGCTCCAGGGTCATCCCCTTGCTCAGTACCTCCACTATATCCCAGGGAGTGAATATCATGTCCTTAGAGGGGGCGTGCTGTCTCCTCTCCCCGTTCACCAGGGTGGTGACGCCCAGCTCCTCGAAGTTTGCTGTTAGGTCAATCCAAGGTCCTATGGGGGCGAAGCCGTCTATGCTCTTCCCCCTGACCCACTGACCGTCCCTCCTCTGGAGGTCCCTGGCAGTTACGTCGTTAAACGCCATGAAGCCTAACACGTAATCTTTAGCCTCCCTAGATGAGATCCTCCGCCCTCCCCTGGCCATAACGAAGGCTATCTCTCCTTCATAGTCCACCTCCTTAACGTAGTCGTCCGGAACTATAACGTCGTCGTAGGGTCCGTTTAGAGAGGTCCTGGCTTTCATGAATATTATCGGCTCTTTGGGAGGTTCAAAGCCCGTCTCAGCCGCGTGCTCCACGTAGTTCTTACCTAAGCATATGATCTTGGGAGGGCTGGTCAGAGGTTTCAAGAGCTTTACCTCCTCGAGCTTAAGTCCATAGGCAGGGCCAGTTAGCCCCTTGAGCTCTGAGATTATTCCCGTGGGGATTAACTCCTCCACAGTAGCTGGAAGCTTCCTTCCCAGCCTCCTCTCAAGCTCAGGCTTGGGGATTATCTCTTCATCAACTATTACCCCGTATGAAGTCCCGTACTCCTCATGGTAAAATCTGGCTAGCCTCAAGGATACCCTGCCAGGTGAACCCCCTCCACCTTAAAAATTGGTGGTGTGACGCTTAGACAGTTCACATCACCTTTTTAAAATCGCTGAGAACCACGGTGGAACTAGGAATCCCCCTGCAAGATCTGGAATTACCGTCTAGGAGAGCTTATCAGCAGACTTAAGGTGCTTGAAGGCTGAACATTTCTCTCTGTGGACGGACAGCTACACGAGGTGGCAAGCGCAAGAAGCCTATTGGAGCGGGGGATAAGGAGTAAACCTTTGACGACGGTGTCGCAACCTTCATTTGATCGCTTTTATCTCTCAAACGTTTGTCAAAGCACGAGCTTTCTAAACGAGAAGAGGGCATGATTCCAACGTTATAAGGTTGCTCATCAAGATATCACGACTATTCCGGTGAGCTCCTCTACTCTATCCCCCCTCCCAACTATCTCTTTATCGAGAGTGGCAAATTCCCTAGCCCTCATGATTGAGGCAGCGGAAATGTGCAGTAAGTCCAGGGTTTTAAGCCTGAGTTCGCCGGCCAGCAAGTAAAGCCTCCTAAAAGCATCCTCCCACCTTATCTCCACGACTTCAGCCCCGCTAATATCGATTACGTACTCGACTAGCGCATCTAGTTTCTCGCCTGAAACCCTCACGTTCCTGGACATGACGCTGTAAAGCTCAGCCTTTACCAATTCGGATATAACGGCATCCCCGCTCAAGAGCCTGACAGCCCTGTCGTGATTGGGGTCCTCGTCATTGGCGGCTGAAATAAGCACGCTGGTGTCCAAGTACCTCATTCCCTATCCCTCATTAGATCTTTCAGTGTGGGGAGCTTGTAAGGGACTCCCTCCGTCTTGTACTTCTCAACGAGCTTTATGACCCTTCTTCTTCTATTTATTAGCTCCCTTACCTCCTTGAGGCCCATCCTCATCAGCAGGTTAGCGGCATCGCTCTTATTCCTGGCTAACTCTAAGGAGATGAGTTCTTCGATAACCCTCATGATTTCCTTATCGACTCTCAGGGAGAGGGTCTCCATAGGCACCTCCAGAGGAGGGAGCCTTTGTCTTATATAAATGTATACATGAGAATGCGCATGTATTTTTGATTTCACAGTATTACCATCACATCTGCACAACAATCACAATTAAAAATTAATACATGATCACTCGTTAATATATTAATAAAAAAACGAATATACGTAAAACTATACTTATAATTAAACAATTAAAGGTAATATTTATTATAAATTTGTTCATACTTTTGGCTCAGGTGATAAGTTGATCACGAGAAGGGAGTTCCTTAAGAATGCTACCCTCCTAACTCTAGGAGGGCTTCTGGGGGCCTCCCTAGGTAAGCCGATAAAGGTGTTAGCCGCAGAAGAGGTGCCTCACCTGCCTTGGCCTTACGAGGAGCTCGATCCGGAGTACGTTAGGAAGCTGGGCCACCTCGGCTATTACGCGCTGGAGTGTGGTGGTGGCTCATTCTGGGCCATAATGACAGCTTTGAAGGAGAAAGTAGGATACCCCTACACTCTACTCCCACTTCCCTCGGTTGAGGAGGTGCAGAAGGCTGTAGAGGAACACGAGCACATACAAGGGATGATGCAATTCGGTTATGGCGGGGCCTTCGGGTGGGGATCCCTCTGTGGGGCTTTGAACGGGTCTAGCAACGCCATAGTCATGGTTACGAAGAACTGGGATAAGATAGGTAAGATGCTCTACAGGTGGTACGAGGTCTTCCCGTTCCCAAGCGAGAAGAGCAACGAGCTTGCGTCAAAGCACCAGTTCTTGGTGAAGAAGTACAAGAGCGACAAGGTATTGCCCAGGAACGTGAGCCACTCCGTACTATGTCACGTATCCGTTGGCAAGTGGTGTGAGATCTCAGGATACGCCAGCGGCTCTCCCGAGAGATCCGAGAGGTGCGCGAGGCTTACTGGAGACGTGGCGGCCAAGGCAGTTGAGCTGTTAAACGCTGATCTCAGGGGAGAGCTCGACACCGTCGGCAAACTCACTCTTTCGCAGACCACTGCCGATTGCAGGACCTGTCACTACAAGGGCAAGAATTACGAGATGGGCCAGTTCACCAGGGGCTTCATGCAGTGCGAGTCATGCCACCAGGATATGAGGCCTCACTTGGACAGCGTCATAAGGCTTAAGGCGAGTGAAACTAAACCCAACGAGCTAACTAACGTGACATTGGCCGGGGGAGCTGCAGCCGCTGTAACGGGTGTGGTGGCAGGGCTATGGGCTTATTCTAAGAAGGGGGGCAGCAAGAGTGACTAAGTGGACCCCTAGGCTCATAGCCAGCCTAGTAGCCACGGCCATAACCTTGGGAATAGGATGGGCCTTCGTTTATGAGTACTCTTTGAGGCTATTGATGGCTGGAGGGCTGGACAAGCTGGGCAAGTTGCTTGCATCCATCAACTTGGGCAGCACCGCCTGGTGGAGGGACTTCCTAGCCGTGGCCTTCGACGTCCTAGTAGTGCTCGTGGCCATAGTAGGCACGTGGTGGGTTCTGGGCCACTTCGCCTTGGAGGCTTCTGAGGTAGGGAAGTGGAGGAGGCACAAGGAGGAAGTGTACGTAGAGAGGTTCACGGTCTGGCAGAGGGTACAGCACATCTGGATGATAATAACCTTCGTGATATGTGCCTTCACTGGTTTAGGTTTACAGGCGAGGATGTTCTCTAGTAGGGCAGACGCCATAACTTTACACGTGATCTCAGGCTTGACAATGGGCGTCCTGGTGATAATACACTTCTTCCAATACTTAACTGAGGCAGCGCTAGCTAAAGCCAAGGGGGAAAGCCTCAGGGAGAGGTTCCCCATGCTGGACTTCTACAGCATGAGGTTCCTGAGGGGCTTCGTAAAAGACCTGTTGAGGAGCGTCTCATCCAAAGTGAAGCCTGAGAAGTACGGGAAGTACGATCCGGAGCAGCTCTTCGAGTACTGGGGCATCTACTGGGGAATGGCCGTCCTTGGAATTCCTGGGCTCCTGATGTTCCTTTACGGAAGGGGGTTCATGGACGGTCTGCTTTACGTTATGCATACCAAAGAGGCCGTGTTGGCCGTGTCGTTTCTGATAATGGTTCACATGGCTTACACGCACTTCAGGCCAAAGGTGTTCCCTATGGACACTACCTTTATCACTGGTAAGGTGCCCCTAAAGAGGGCTGAAGAAGAGCACCCGCTCTGGGCTGAAAAGCTCAAAGAGGGAGGCTAGGACTTCCCTTAATGGACCTCCTTCAATATGTAGGTAGCTGCCAACCTACCAAAATTTTTGGAATATCTACTCCTAACTCACAATTTCTCACAATAATAAGAAAGTTTAATTAAAAACTTTTGAAAATTCACATCAAAGCCTAAAGCCAAATTAACAAAGGCGAACTAGCCTGCCTGCCAACGAAACGGCTTATAATCTCCCTCACAAGAAGCTGAAGCCAATTGCCATTGTAATAATCGGTGGCCTGAGCTGATAACACCTGTACAGATTGTACACAAATCTTGGAATAATCTGAAATATGGATAAATAGATTGGGAATGATTAAAGATTAGGGTGATATCTTTGGTCAAATCTAAGACCATGGTATGGGTTTTAGTGGTCCTTATAATAGGGTTGGCGGCAGGTTATGGGGTCTCCGGGACCAGGACCGTGACTACCACAACTACTAAAGTAAATACCGTGACGAGTACCGTGGCGACCACGGTTACTAAAACAGCCATCAAGACCCAGACTGTCAAAGAGGAATATAACGTGAAGCTAGCGTACAACCCTAAATTCGGATTATACCTAGTAGATTCTAAGGGGGTGACTCTCTACTTCTTCTCCAAGGATTACGACGGAAAAAGCCACTGTTATGGAGATTGTGCAATGAAATGGCCTGTATTCTACGTTGAAAAGCTGAACCCAGGCCCAGGGCTAGATCCCAAGGACTTCGGAGTCATTGAGAGGAATGATGGGAAGAAGCAGATCACATATAAAGGATGGCCTCTCTACTATTTCTTCAAGGATAATGGGCCGGGAGACATTAATGGAGATGGCGTTAAGAACGTCTGGTACGTTGCAAAGTCAGATTATACTGTGATGATCGCCGTGAAGGAAGACATAGGAAAGTACCTAGTAGATGACAGGGGAATGACCCTGTACTTCTTCAAGAAAGATGAGACTGATAAGAGCAACTGCTACGGGGAATGCGCCATGAAGTGGCCGATATTCTCACCTAATAAACTGGTATTGCCTTCCACATTAAAATTAGAGGACTTTAAGTTCATAATGAGAGGAGATGGATCTATTCAGTTATCCTACAAGGGACACCCACTTTACTACTGGATTAATGACAAGTCTAGAGGAGACACTAACGGACACGGCGTTAAGAACGTCTGGTACGTTGCGTACGTATCTGGAGAGCTAGGGGGCTGAGCGAAAAGACCCCCTCACACAATTTCTTAATATAACTAACTACACTATTTATATAACCGGGCTATTATAACCAAAAATTTTTAGAAAAATGCCACTTAAGCTAGTTTAGGGCAGGTTCTCCACCCTATCTAAAGCCCCTACTGGTTTTGGTAAGAAATCCCATCAGCTGATAACCCCTCACAAAAACTCTCTAAACTTTCGGGGGCTCTATCTATAGGATCTCAAGGCAGGTTAGACTCCTAAACCTTCCTCATGACTCAGTAGTGGTGCACCTGATCATTTTATCCCCTAAATCCTCGTATATAGTTGTTTAACGAGATTACTTTACGGCGTCGAACGGGCCTAAAGAGATAACATCCATTACCAGGAGTTGATATCATCGCTTTT
>JAOZFG010000008.1 GCA_027491435.1 Thermoproteota archaeon | reverse complement strand
TAGTTAAGGTCATAGAGACCATAAGGAGCTCAGGGGATTTCGACGTCTATTCAGCGAGCGTTACCTGCTAACGACTAGGAAAGCTTACGGCTTCATGTCTTCACAACTCCGTCAGCCACATGACCCTAGGGGTTATTACTTTGTATCAGGCCTAGAATGTAGAAAATGTTCATGCTAGCGGTTAGGGTAGAAGTTACCTTAAGTTGACAGCACAAACTTTATATATTATTGATTCTATCCTTTAATCTGAGAAATTAGAGGGTGGTTACTCGTGAAACTTGAATTAAAATTATTATTACTAATATCCGTCATATTGTTGCTGATTCATCTTATGATGGCTGGAGCTGCTGAGTTGCCAGTGATAAGAGAGCCACAAACCATAGTCGTCTGCAGCGATCCCATAAAACTTTACGTTAGGGATACATACGAAGCGATTCATCCCATATCTCCCAGCGCTTCTTATGCATACGCTTACGTAGTCTACGCGAGCCCCCTTTCTACACCTTAAGGTCTACTTACATAAGCTGGCCTAGTCCTGTATTATACGTCAAAATTACAAATAATATAGGCCTCATTATTCTAAAAATTTGGTATAGAATATGCGAGGTGTATAGGTAACACTAGGGTGGGCAAGTGGGCCTGAGGCTCTGGTTTTCACTGGAATGCAGCTACCTGTTGTCAAACCTGCTCATCTTCCTAATTACAGCCCTCCTGTTGGCTCAAACCACATCCTCGCTATCGGCCGTGGATCATGAGTTAAAAAGACTTGAAGATCTCAAGAATTACTATTACGTTGAAGAGAGCATCTCTGGACAGAGTTGGGCTCAGCTCGAGCGGAAATTGCGGGAGTTGAACATCACCTATTACCTGAGGGAGGAGCTTATCGGAGCAGCCAGAATTGACAGCGTCTCTCTAAGATTAAAGCTAATTAACTTCTCCCAAGTTCCTGAAATAGCCAAACACCAACTGGTAAGGGGCAGATACCCGGAGAAAGCTGGAGAGTGTTTAATCACGGAATTCCTCTTTAGAAATTTATCCATTTCACTCCCTCAGAGCGTTAGCGTCAACGTCTTATTCGTGACGAGTAAGTCCCTAAACTACACCGAACTGAACTACTCCTGCAAAGTTGTAGGAACTTATGCGCCCCGCGAATTCGGAATAGAGTTCATGGGCTCACTAATAACCGACCAGACCCATTTCGTCGAGGTCATCAAGAGGGCTAGCTTGGACCCTTCCTCGATCAAGCTAAACGTTCAATTATTCGTCATAATGTTCTCAAAGGATTATGAGGGGCTGCGCTCAATCGCGAAGGTACCTCCCGTTAAGGTCTTCGCCTTAAGGTATGACAAGGCCAGGAAGATCTACGAGGACCTTAAATACAAATTCTCCATTATAACGATGGGCTCCTTGGCCATAGGCGTAATTATGACTTTATCAGCTAACTACTTGGCTTACGCCTCAGCTAAAAGGTACCTGGCCATCCTAACGTCCCAGGGTAGACCCCCGGACGTTTCACATGTAATGGCCCTGATGATGAGTTCTCAGTTACTCGGGATTATCCTAGGTGCCTTCCTAGGAAACCTTGGTCCATTTCTGTCCGAGTTGCTGACCGAATATAAGGCCTCCCTGGTGTACATGTGGAGGCAGGGGCTCTCCCCTCAGGGGCTGTTAGCTTTGCTCGGAATTATAGGCCTGAGCTTCGCGTTTCAAGCCCTTATGATAAGGCTTTTCGGCAGGAGGGCCTTATGGGAGCTCCTCTAACGGGACAAGAAACCCTTCGAGGGGTGAGCAGCCTGAGTTACTTGATTGGAGCTTCCTGGAGGAGAAGGCTGGCTCTTTTTATAGTGCTAACCTCCCTTCTCTTCACTAACGCCTCCATAAAGGAGTCCAGTGATCGCTTAGCTGACTCGATCCATAACTTGACCGAGAGTCTAACTGGTTACGCTGTGATACCTGGGATGCGGGAGGACCTAATCAGGAGGATCCCCGGCGTGAAAGCGGTACATGAGCTGACCTTCGTGCTAACAGACAACATCACGGCGATCTACGTTAAGGAGGTGCCTGAACCCTTGTTGCCCGTGGATAAGATCCCCAGGAGCGGGGAGTGCTTGGCCAGCTCTGACCTGCTTGAGAGGTTTAACTTATCCCTGAACTCCTGGCTGAACCTATCAAGTTTCAGGTGCAGGGTGGTGGGGGCCTTCCAAGGATGGGCCCTACCGAAGGGAGATCTAATTACCGGCTTCCCGATCTCAGGAGTAAGGCACGTTGAGCACGTGTTGGAGATCAAGGTCAAGGGATCGAGAGAGGTTCTGAAGAAGTTGAGCGGCTTGACGAGCGGCACTCTAATTTACCTGGGCCCATCAGAGGACCTCATCAAGGGAATGGTTAAGCGAAAGGGGGTGGTTGATACAATTTTCACGATTTCACTGGCCATGTCTGCCCTGGGGGTTGCCATCATAAGGTGGCTTGAGGTCAGCAGGGACCTTAAACAGGTGGGGCTCTTGATATCCCAGGGAGTGAGCTGGAGCACGGTGCTCCTACAGGAGGTTGTGACCTCCTCTCTTGTGGCCTTCCTATCATTCATAACCTTTAGAGTGGACCTGATCGTATTCTCGCCCCTGGCCGCAGCTTTCGTTGGGTCGGCCGTCCTCACCCTTTGGGCTGTGAGGGACAAGTCCCTGGGGAAGCTCCTGTAAAAGGGTAAAAAGCCATGCTCCGTAAAATGAGGGGGCTATGAGGCAGGAGGGGACACCTGAAGGGTGATGATACACCCCTCAGCCGAGCCCCTACAGGAAGTTCACCACCTCCTTCATGACCTCGGCGTAGAGCGTTATCGTATCCCTGTACTTGGTCTTTGGAGGCCCAGTGTATATTAGGTGCATTCTCAACGGGATTTCCTTCTCCCTAACCTCCTTTACCATGAACTCCGCCAGTGCCTTGGCTAGGGGGGCCAGATCAGGGTAACCCTTTCCCAAGGGAACCCTCTTCTTCAGTATCCTCCTACCAAGGGCGAACCCTATGACCTGGCTGAACCTCAGGGATAGGAAGCCCTTGCTTAGCTGTAAGGTCTTGTTCAGTATCCCCTTCCAGAAGTCCACAGTCGCCTGCTTATCAGCTCCCTCGAAGTCGCCTGTTTCAGAAGCTCCCGTCTCAAGTAACCAGGCGTTCTCCAGTTGTACTGATGCTATCAGCTTGTCCTCTCCTACAACCTCCCTTAACGCCTTCACCTCGTCCCAGAGGCCCAGCATCCTCCTGGTGTAAGGAACCTCCACGCTTATCAGCATGTGCTCGGACAGGCTCTTCAAGACGTTTGAAGCTGTCTCCAGGTCCCTTTCGTCGAGGAAGGCCCTCCACCCCAGGTGGAGGTTGAATATCTCGGCTCCAGCCAACTTAGCCTTCCTCACGGCGTTGAGTAAGGCTTTCTTCACAGACTCTTGAACTGCCTTATTGGTGGAGACCACGTTGTAGTAAGGAGCGTGTGCTGTTATTGTGGTGAACGCCTTCAAAGCCAGCTCCCTGTAGCTGGTGAAGTACTCGTCGGGCCTCCTCCTGGAGAAGTCATAGGGAGGTATTTCGGTGAGTTTGGTTCCCAACGTGGCGGCCGCCTTCAGCTTAGTTAGCCCGTTATACGTTCCCCAGTCAAATAACAACATGTTATCACCTTAGTTCGGGGAACCAGTTTAAGAAAAAATTTCGGTCACCCGGTCAATTTCTTTGATTTAGGAATAGCCGCCATCAGTTTCATATCCTAAGAGGTGGTAGTGGGGCCCTCTGTCAGGCCAGAGGATTAAATAATACCTTCACGTCCGAGAACGGCTCATGACTATATGGACCCGTTCATTTAGAGGTCTGTCCTCGAGTAAGAGGCGCTGGCCTGCTCCTATGAGAAAAAAGCTTTTTGGAGCCCCCTTCTCGCGTTGCGGACAGCTAAGTAGAGAGAGCTGGGAATCGTTATAATGAAGGCGCCTCCATTTACCTGAGAAGGTGATACCATGTTCAACGAGTTCCCCTCGATGCTCCCCTCCAGGGTGAGGATATTCGACTCCACCCTGACCCTGGGCGAACAGGTCCCGGGGGTTTCATTCACCGCACAAGCTAAGGTGGAGATAGCCGAATCCCTTGACGCCCTGGGCGTCGACGTCATAGAGGCCGGCTTTCCAGCGACCTCTGAGGGGGAGAAGAGAGCGGTCGAAGAAGTTGTTAAGGCCGTCAGGAGGATATCTAGGGCCGGCTTCTCCTCGGAGATAAGCTGTATGGCCAGGGCCAGGAAGGACGACGTGGAGATAGCCCTACAAACCGAGACCGATTACGTGAGCATATTCGCCCCGGTCTCAGACATAAACATTGAGAAGAGGCTTAGGAAGACCAGGGAGGAGGTCAAGGAGTCAGTAGTCCAGTCAATAGAGTTAGCAAAATCGGGAGGGGCTAAGGTGGAGTTCATAGCGGAGGACGTTAGCAGGGCCGACGTCGAGTACCTCTGGGAGATCCTCAAGGCCGCTGAAGAGGCTGGCGCCGATTACATAAACCTGACCGATAGCCTGGGCCTGTTGACCCCTACAGGAGCTAAGAAGATGGTTATAGAGGCCAAGAGGGTCGTCTCTAAGCCTTTAGGGGTCACCTTCCACAACGACTTCGGAATGGCGACCGCCAACACCATAGCCGCCGTGGAAGCTGGAGCCGAGAACGTCCACGTCTCGGTGAATGGTTTAGGTCCAAAGGCTGGGATAGCTCCCCTGGAGCAGGTGGTGATGGCCCTCCACGAGATCCTGAAGGTTGAGACCAACGTCCAGACCCAAATGCTCTCGGAGGTGTCAGAGCTAGTGGAAAGGTTGAGCGGCATAACCCTCTACGAGATAATGCCCGTGGTCGGCCCCTTAGTTTACACCTACGAGGCTGGGGTCCACGTCCACGGTTTGATGGCCGACCCCTCGACTTACGAGCCGATACCTCCTGAGAAGGTGGGTAAAAGGAGGAGGATAGTGGTGGGCAAGCTCTCGGGCAAGTCCACCGTCCAGCAGGTCCTTAAAGACATGGGAATTGAGGCCAAGGACGAGGAGATAGAGGCCATACTCATAAGGATAAAGGCCTTGGCCGATCAGGGGGTCAGGATAACTGAAAGCGTCTTCATGAAGGCGGTGGAAGAGGTGTTGGGAGCCAAACTGGAGAAGCCCTTCGAGGTTCAGGAGTGGACCGTCGTCACGGGCTCCGGGATAACTCCGCTGGCCCACGTGAGGGCCAAGGTCAATGGGAAGGAGGTGAGATCGGCTTCAGTGGGCGTGGGACCGGTAGACGCTTTAGCTAACGCTTTAAGGGAGATAGAGGGAGTTCCGGGCTTTAAACTGAGGAGGTTCAGGCTCAGGGCCATCTCATCAGGGACTGAAGCTTTAGGAGAGGTTTTGGTCAGGGTTTTAGGCCCTAAGGGAGAGGTTGAGGCTTCAGGGATAAGCGAGGATATATTGGAGGCCTCTTTAAACGCCTTCGAGGACGCAGTAAACAAAATAATGAAGAGGTCAAGCTAGGCCGGGGAGGTACCTCTCCACAACCTCCCTTTTAGGAACCCCGTTCTCATCCCAGCCCCTGAGATCGTAATACATGTCCAGGAACTTCTCCATCTCCTCTTCCGTGATCCTCCTGACCTCCCCCTTGTGCCGGAAGGACTCCCTCAGTAGCCTCTTCGGCAGCCTGTCATCCTTCCTGGAAATCCCCATTCTGACGTTGTACATCCTGGACAGCGTTATTATCCTTCTAGCGGCTTCCTTAAGCTGCAGCTCGCTCAAGTTAACCCCAGTTATCAGCCTGAAGTACTTGACCATCTCCGGCCAGGATATCAGGGTCCTGGTAAACTTGCAGAGCAGCAGGGAGTCCTCTAGAACGCCCTTCTCCTCCAAATCAGCAACTGCCTCCACTTTCTCCCTGGTTACGGCGTTTCTATCCCCTCCCAAACCCTTTATGTCGGCGAAGTAGCCCATAAGCCTCAGGTGGCAGGCCCCCCTTGAGCTGACCCCGTAGCTCAGGGACATGCTCTTCAGGGTCCTGGGATCGTAACCAGCTGGCTCAAGGCCCTTAACGTGGACTGCCAGATCCTCAGCCCCTAGAGCCCTGGAAGCTCCGGCAACTCCTTCAGCCAGAAGGTCTCCAATGCCTTGCCTGAAAGCTATCATCTTCACCAGCTCGTACAGGGGCTCCGGGTCGCCGTACTCTAGCTTTAACTCCGTATCCAGGAGGCCCCTCCTCTTAGCCTCTATAGCAAAGGCCAGAACGTTGCCCGTGGTTATGGAGTCCATGCCCAGGTCGTCTATCAGGTCGTTCAGCCAGACCAAAGCGTGGGGATCTGTGATGGCCGCCAGCCCTCCCAGGGAGTAGACCGTCTCGTACTCTATCTCCACCTCCCCTCCCCTCTTACTCCTGCTGTACCTCCCGCAAGGGGTTGGGCATCCGAAGCACCCCTTGGGGTGTACGAACACCTCCTTCTCCAGGGATTCCCAGGCTATCCTCTCCCAACCATCCACGGAGCCTTTACTCCAGTAATAGCTTGGGAAGAAACCCATCTCGTTGGCAAGAGAGGTTAAAGCTGTGGTCCCGGACTTGAAGTAGGAGGCCATGGCCTCCCTTGCCCTGGGAATTATCTCGCTGGAGGTGAACTCCCTCACCCCCTCGGGGTCGTGAGCATCCCAATTTATCCCAGAGGCCCCCACTACAATGGCTTTCAGCTTCTTAGACCCCATTACTGCTCCAGCCCCGGTCCTCCCGGCCTGCCTCCACTTCTCATTCCCTATAGCGGCGAACTTAACCAGGTTTTCTCCAGCCGGCCCTATGCTGGCCACGCTCACCTTCCCGTGCTCCTTCTTCAGGCTTTCCTCCGTCTCGTATATCCCCTTACCCCAGAGGTGGCTAGCGTCTTTTATCTCAACCCCTGACTCGTCGACGTAAAGGTAGACGGGGGAGCTGGACCTCCCGGTGATGATGAGGGCAGTGAGTCCAGCCCACCTCATGAAAGCTCCTAGAGTGCCTCCTACAACTGATTCGCCCAGTATTCCCGTTTGGGGAGACTTGAAGATGAAGGCTGCCTTCCCGGAGTAGGGTACAGAAGTGCCAGTGAAGGGCCCGATGGCCAGTATCAGGGGGTTAGCTGGCCCCAGGGGGTCGGTGTACCTGTCGGTCATCCTGTAAAGGTAGTAGAGTCCCAACCCCTTCCCGCCTATGAAGGAGAGGGCCAACTCGTCGCTCAGGTTCTCCTCCCTAACCTTGCCTGAGGTGAGGTCCACGAAGGTAACTCTACCATACCCCAGCATGTTGACCCGGAAGTCCCACACCAATTAGTTTAAACCTTACCAGGCACGGTAGAAGGCCTGCAAGGGTATCCACTTAACCCCCTTGGGCCCCTCCTCAGATATCACCACCACCTCGTCGACTTTCCCTAGGGCCTTAACCACCTGGGAGTAACCTTTCTTCCCGAACCCCACCTCAATGGCTACCCTTTTACCGCCCATTGTAAGCACGAAGTCCGGCCCATCCTTAGGCCAGAAGGTGAGGTCCCAGCCGTTCCTCAGGGCCATCAGGTAGAGTTGGGAGGCAACGTACTCCTCCAGGAGAGTTCCGAGGTCGTAGCTGGGGGCAGTTAAAGCGTACCTTATGGTCGGAGTCACGAAGTACCTCTTCAACCCCTTCCTTAGGGAGGAGAGCGGCCCGTAGGGCCTGAGCTGTATTATGAGCCCGGCCTTCTCCAGGTAGTCGAGCACCGACACGACAGTGGGTTTGGACAGACCTACCTCTGAAGCCAACCTCTCCACGCTTATAGATGGGTTGAGGGCCAGCCTCCTAAGGAGCTGAGGGGTTAAAGAGACCGTCTTCCTGTCGAAGCCTCCAACCACTAGCATGTCGCCGAAGATCGCCCTCTCCACAGACCTAAGGACAGAGTCTATCCCGAACTCCAAGGTTACGGGGAGGCCTCCCTCCTTGAGGAACCTCTCGAAGCCAGGCCTGTACTCCGGCTGGACATCCTTGAAGAATAGGTCCTCCAGCCTAACTGGTCTCACATCCTCTCCCCTAAGGTAGAGCCACTCGTAAAAGGAGAGGGGCCAGACCCAGCTGACCTTGGCTCTCCTGCCCAGCTCAGGAGTCATCTGAAAGGCAAGGGCCGATGAGCCCGTGGCTATGACCCTTCCTTGGAAGGCGTCAGCCAGCCACTTGAGGGCCAGGGCCCATTTGCTGTCGTAATGCACCTCGTCCAACATTATCGTGACGTTGAGTCTCTCAATTGGCTCGCCTTCCCTCCTCTCTATCTCCCTTAAGAGGTCAGTCAGGCCCATCCCGTAAAACAGAGAGAGCTCGTCAACCCAGAATAGGTAACCTCCTACCTCAAAGAAGAGTTGAAGTAAGGCGACGCTCTTCCCCACGCCCCTTATACCAGGAAGGAGGACCACCCTGCCCTTAGGGAGCTCCTTCAGGAAGAACCTCTTCCTGTACCTGGAGGCCCTCTCAGCCCTAAGCCTCATCCTGTAACTGAGCTCGTCCAGCCACATTGGTAAAATTTGGTTAACCAATAATATAAAAGTTATGGTAAAATGGGGTTGACTATACCTCGCCCCTCAGGAACTTGACCGTCAGCTCGTGGCTCGGGTTCAAAGCTATCCTGTCAGTGAGCCCGAATTCCACGAGCTTCCCCATGTAGAGGAAGGCTATGTAATCTGAGATCCTGACCGCCTGCTGCGGGGTGTGAGTCACCAGAACTATAGTGAGGCCCAGCTCCTTCACTAGGCCTTTAAGGGCCTCCTCTATCTTCACGGCGTTAACTGGGTCCACGTTGCCGGTAGGCTCATCCAGAAGCAGGAGCTTCGGCTTGAGGGCCAAGGCCCTGGCCAGGCATAGCCTCTGTTGCTGACCTCCGCTCAGCCTGTGAGGGGGGTCGTGGAGCCTGTCCTTCACCTCGTCCCAGAGCATCGCCTTTTCCAGGGCCCACCTAACCAGCTCATCAAGCTCACGTTTGCTCTTAACCAGCCGGTTTATCTTGGGACCTATGGCCACGTTCTCGTATATGGACATGTGGGGGAACGGGTTAGGCGTTTGGAAGACGGTCCCCATTATCCTCCTTATCTTGTAAGGGTCCTCGGCGTACACGTCCCTCCCGTAGACCTCAACTCTGCCCTCCACCCTAGCGTCGGGAATGAGCTCTATGAGCCTGTTTATGGCTCTAAGCATGGTGGACTTGCCTGAGCCGCTGGGACCCATCACAGCTAATATCTTGGCCCTGGGAATCTGAACGGACACCCCCTTTATTATGTGCTTGTCCCTTATCCACACATTTAGGTCCTTAACCTCCAAGGCGAACTCCTTCAAAGCCTCACCTCCCCAGCGTACCTCTTCACCAGGGTGAAGAGGGCCAGAAACATTAGGGTCAACACTAGGGCAGCCCCCCAGGCCACCTCGTGCATGTTGGCGTAGGGCGTCTGGACGTAGTCGAATATTAGAAGGGATATGGAGTCCCCGTACTCGAATACGTTGGTGGGAACGCTGTACCTGTCCCTCCCGAGGGTGAATAGCAGGGGCGCCGTCTCCCCCAGCACCTTGGCTATGCCTATGAGCATCCCAGTAAGTATGCCTCTCTTAGCTATCCCCACCACCACCTTGAATACCACCTGAGACCTAAGCATCCCGACGCTGAAGCCGGCCTCCCTGTAGGTAAAGGGAACTGACTCGAGGGCCTCCTCAACGTAGGTGGTGACGTAGGGGATCATCATTATGGCCAGAGCCACCGCGCCAGCTAATATGGAGAACTGCCCCATGGGGACCACCATTATGGCGTAGACAAGCATTCCCACGACTACTGAAGGGATCTCGAGGAGGGCTTTGCTCAGGACCCTGACGCCCTTAGCTATTAGGCTCCTGGGAAATTCCACTGCTAGGATTGCAGCGAAGAAGGATAGGGGTATTCCTGCTATGGAGGAGTAGAAGGCCAGCATGAGCGTTCCAGCCAGAGATGGAGCTATCCCTCCTAGCCCCTTCCCGGGAGGAGGTGGGACGTCCAGCAGGAAGGAAGGGCCAGCCTTGAGGAGGGTTTGTCCTCCCCTAACCAGGATGGTGAAGAGGACATGGAAAACCGGGAATACTGCTATGACCGCTAGGGCCACGGTGATTATCAGGAAGGCCCTCTCCTTAAGGTACCTAGCGTCCATAGAGTTCCCTCACCCTCCTCATCATCACAACCCCCAGGCCGCTGAACAGCACCCCTATGACTAAGAGGACTAGGCTCCCAGCGAACATCACGTTCTCCATAAGTGGGTAGAAGGAGGCCTCGGAGAACTGGTTGGCTATGAGGGAAGATATGGTGTAGCCCGGAGCGAACAGGCAGGGTGAGACGTTGAAGGCGTTTCCGACCACCAGGGCAACGGCAACCGTCTCGCTGGCGGCCCTCCCAAGGCCCAGGAGGAGGGCTGCTAAGACCGCCGGCCTGATGAGCCCCAACATTATTTTGAAGTACTCATACCTGGTGGTCCCCAGGGAGAGGGCTGCCTCCTTGTAGGTGTAAGGTATCGAGCTGTAGGCTTCCTTAATGACCCCGTGCATGTAGGGAATTATCATTATGGAGAGTAGGACTCCAGCGGCCAAAAGGGAAGTTCCTGCCGTGGGATCGCAGGAGAAAAGGGGCAGAAAGGGAAGGGAGTGCCTCAGCGGGTACATTAATGAGTCTCTTAGGAAGGGAACCAGCACCTCTAACCCCCAGAGCCCGTAAATTATCGTGGGAAGCCCGGCCATGAGATCTATCACCGAAGAGAAGAAGTCCCTAACCCTTCTGGGCGCTAGTTCCTCTATGAAGTACACTGTGGAGATAGAAAGCGGCAAGGCTATTGCAGCGGCTAAGACAGAGGTTAACAAGGTGCCATACATGGGGGCGAGCAGTCCGTACCTGGCCTGCTCAACGCTAACCTCAGAGGGCTTCCAGACGTTCTCGGTGAAGAGGGATAGGCCCCACCTCTGAACGGCTGGCCAGGACTCGCTGACCAGGACGAAGGTCAGCAGGGCGAATATGACGAAGATTACCGAGGCGAAGGGGAGCAGGGAGAGGTAGAAGAGCTTATCGTGCTTAGCCTTCATGGGAAGACACCCTCAGGAACTCCAGGGCCTTGAGGTTAGTCTTCCTGAGCTCTACCGGGATGGGCGCGTAGCCTTCAACTATCATCTCCTGTCCCTCGGTGTTGAAGAACTCTATTAAGAGCCTTATAGCCTTGACCTTCTCCTCGCTGTACTCCGTCCTGAAGATCAGGTGGACGAAGGAGGTTATGGGGTACGACTCCTCTCCGGGCGCCAGTATGAGGGCGTCCATGTCACGGCTGAAGTCATCTAGGGGGCTCTTAGGCATGTTTTTGAAGGCCTCCTTGGCAGCTTGCATTATCCCCTTCACCGTGGGCTTCACGAACTTGCCGTCAGCGTTCTTTATTAGGGCTACTTTCATGCCCTCCTGGATCGCGTAGGAGAGCTCGACGTAGCCCAGGGAGTAGGGGGTGCTAGCTAGGGTCTGAGCTACCCCCTGGTTCCCCTTGCTCCCAACACCGTTGCCCAAGCCATCAACCGGCCAATCCACCGTCTTGCCTACCCTCTCAGCTGGCCAAACGTCTGGAGCGGCTTTGTACAGGAAGTATGTGAAGACGTTGGTGGTGCCGCTTGAGTCAGACCTGTGAACCGCCACTATGGGCTTATGGGGAAACCTGACCCCAGGATTGAGTTCCAAAATAACTGGATCGTCCCAGTACTTCACCTCCCCGGAGTAGATCAGGGCCAAGGCCCTGCCATCCAGGCGGAGCTCATCAACCTCAGGCACGTTGTAGACGACGGCCACGGCCCCTAAGACTATGGGCATCTGAATAACCTTTCCCCTGAGCTGAGACCACTTCTCCTCGTTCAACGGTGGATCGCTGGCGGCGAAGTCAACCAGTCCTGAGAGAAACTGTTGTTGCCCTGTGCCGCTGCCTACGGGGTTGTAGTTGAGGGTTATCCAGGGCGCCTTCCCCTTGAGCTCCTTTATCCAGACGGACATCTGCGGGTAAATGAAAGAGGAGCCTGATCCCAAGACCTTAACATTGGACAGCCTTCCTCCAACGGCAAAGGCGATGGCGAGGGCTCCTATAATGAGAAAGGCCCCCACCATCTTGTAGCTCATTTATTGCACCTTCACTTCAGTACCCGACTTTCTAAAAAATTAATGGGAGCCCGAGGGTGTCCGTACAGGAAGGCTGTCAGGACCTTATCAGCCCGGAGCATATCCTCTCAGGCTTGAAGGTCCCGAATATCGTCGGGATTCCGTTGGGAGCCCCCAACAGGGAGAGAAAGGACGACATAAACTCGCCGCTTCTATTTACAGCGGTCAGCACGGGCCCCTCTAACCAGGACAGGGCCCTCCTAGCCCCCTCGCTCGACTCTCTGAAGCTCCTGCCCTCAACCAAGTCAGCGAACCTGCTTGCCCAAGCCCCTGCAACAGCTATTCTGCCGAAGCTCCCCCTGTTCTCCCTTATGTAGTTGAGAAATACCTTTGTACGGCCGGGCCTGTCCCTCCTTAGCTGTATCGCCAGATTAGGCTTTTCATCGAGCCAGCTAACTATCATGGAAAAGCTCTCAGGGTCGTTGACCTTGGAGGCGTCAAACCACCTGACTGGCCCATCCCTATACCTGAGCTCTCTTGATATCATTTTATCGTAGAGGGACACGTCAATTCCCCCCAGCCCCAACTCTTTTAGCAGCAAGTCCACTAGCCTAGGAACCTCCGACCCGGGCATCTCAGTGGGGAAGACCTTAACACCCTGTATCGGGAAGTCCTCCCCCATGACCACCAGCTTCACCTTACCAACGGCCTTCGCCATGTTCTCAGCTATTGTCCGTTTACTCTCACCCATGTGTTCTGTGTGGTCCAGCCTAGCGTTGGTAAGGACGACCACATCAGGCTTAACGAAGTGGTTGAAGGCCCTCATTGTGTACGGGTTCGTCCCATGGTTCTCCATGATGTAGAAGTCAGCGTCGAGCTTCAACGCCTCCAGGTTCTCGTAGAGCCTAGTTCTCCCTCTCCTTTTTATTCTGAAACACCTGCCGTCGTGGCAAAGGAAAGGCAGGGCTCCTGTGGCCTTGCACACTACTCTGAACCCTCTCCTCCTGAGTTCCGTGTAAAGGAGTATTGCGGTGCTGGTCTTGCCCCTAGTCCCCATCACGGCAATCCTCAAGGGCTCACCAGGTCATTATGAAACAGGTTATTAAAATGAGCCCCCAGGAGGCCATTAAGGTGCGCTTCCTATCCATTGAGGCGTGCACATCATAAGCTAGGAGCCCTGGGAGCGTGGACATAAGCAAAGAAGTTATAGAGGCACCCACAAGGACCAAGATAATTAAGGAGCTCACGGTCATCGCCAGGTAAAGGGATCTCATTCCGTAGAAAAGAAACCTCCAGTAGAAGAGCTCGATAATAAGCAATGAGATGGTGAAGGAGGCGACAACCCATGGCCAGCTCTCAGGGTAAGTTGCCAAGTAGCCTGCCAGCAGCGGTGAGGCCAGAGAGAAGTCCCTCTTTCCCGTTAGTTCATAATACCCCCAGGCTAGGAACATCTCAAGGAGTATTACGGCGTAAACGGTGACCTCTTGCTGGGTGTTGAACGCTGTTAATGTTAAATACATTAACGTCATGGGGACGCCCTTCATCCGGGTTAGTTAAAGACCTTAATATTTAATAATTATACCCGTTCATATAGGATGCCCCCTAAGGGAGGTGTTATCCTATGACCCAGCATCTTAACCCTTGGGAAGTCGCTCTGAAGCAGCTTGAGAAGGCTGCCAAGGTAATGAACCTCGACCCTGGTTTACACGCTGTTTTAGCCCAGCCGAAGAGGGTTTTGGAGGTACAGATTCCCGTTAGAATGGACGATGGTTCTATAAAGGTTTTCACCGGTTGGAGGGTCCAGCACAACGACGCTAGGGGTCCCTTCAAGGGAGGTATCAGGTATCACCCCAACACTGACGCTGATGAGGTAAAGGCACTGGCTATGTGGATGACCTGGAAGACTGCCGTAGTTGACATACCCTTCGGAGGCGCTAAGGGCGGTATAAGGGTTGACCCCCACAAGCTGAGCCTTGGTGAATTGGAGAGGCTCACTAGAAGGTACGCTTACATGATAAGCCCCATAATAGGGGTTAACATAGATATACCCGCCCCTGACGTGTACACCAGCCCCAGGGAAATGGCCTGGATAATGGACACCTACAGCATGTTAAAGGGCTACCCTGAGCCCGGCGTTATAACTGGTAAGCCCCTAGAGGTTGGCGGTAGCGAGGGGAGGGTTGAGGCCACCGCCAGGGGTCTGCAGTACACCGTGGAGGAGGCCCTTAAGGTACTCAACATAGACCCCAAGAACGCAACTGCTGCAGTGCAGGGATACGGAAACGCTGGCTACTTCTCAGCCAAGTTCATGCACGAGCTTGGAATGAAGGTAGTGGCCGTCAGCGACACCAGAGGAGCCATATACAACCCTGACGGACTAGATCCTGACGCCGTCCTGGAACACAAGAAGAAGACCGGTAGCGTCAAGGACTTCCCCGGCTCCACCCCGCTGGCTGCTGACCCTGCTGAGGGCAACAAGAAGCTGCTCGAGCTTGACGTGGACGTGCTGATACCTGCCGCCATAGAGAACGTGATAACCAAGGAGAACGCAGACAACGTTAGAGCCAAGCTGATAGCCGAGGCCGCCAACGGGCCGACCACCCCTGAGGCTGACCAGATACTGTACGAGAAGGGAGTGCTCATAATACCCGACATCCTCGCCAATGCCGGTGGAGTCACCGTCAGCTACTTCGAGTGGGTCCAGGCCAGGACCAGGGAGTGGTGGGACATAGACACCGTAAGACAGAAGCTCAGGGCCAAGATGACCAAGGCCTTCAGGGACGTCTACAACAAGCACAATGAGCTGAAGGTGGACATGAGGACTGCCGCTCTGGTGCTGGCTGTCGAGCGTGTAGTGAAGGCCATGGAGATAAGGGGCATCTGGCCCTAAACCCTTTTTTATTCATCTTCAGTAAATCGTCTTCTCGTTCAATGGTGCCTCAGCTTGAGGGCTTTAATTGAGTTGGGATTCCTCTATTCTTCTCGTGAGTTTGAACCTGGAAGTCCTACAGACACCGTCAATTGAGGCTATGGTACGAGTGGAGAGGAAGTGCTTAAGCTGACAACACTTAGAGGTAGCCCCACCAATTCTGTTAGGGTCATCTCCAGTCTTCTTGGGGCCCTTCTCTGCTCCCTTTAAAGTTTCTCTGTACTTCATAACTTCACTTATCTTCATCGTTACGGCTCTTATCCATATGTTTATATAATGTATACATTAAGAATACGCGATGTCATCCGATGTGATAAGCATTCGAATTCCTAAGAGATTGAGGAAGAAAGTTAGGAAGTACGGGGATGTGAACTGGAGGGAGGTAATTCTAGAGGCAATAGAAAGTAAGATAAGGCAACTTGAGACTCAAGAGATTCTAGCTGAGATAGATGAGATTAATAAAGGTTTGAAGCCGGGTAAAACGCCCTCGTGGAAGTTGATAAGGGAGGACAGGGATGCTGGTCATTGATTCCAGCGTATTCGCCAGCGTGATAGTGAAGGACGAGTTCTACGAGGAGTGCAAAGAGTACCTGTTGGAGGACAAGGCCACAGTCGATATCGCCTTCGCTGAGGCGGGAAATGTGCTCTGGAAACATGTGAGGATGGGTAGGATAGCGAAGGAAGAGGTTGAAAAGAGAGTTAACCTGCTCAAGGCCCTGATAAGGTCATCCAAAGTGTACGGTTCTGACGAGCTGCTCCTAAATTCGATGAGGCTGGCTGTAAATCTAGGGATAACGTTATATGATGCTCTCTTCCTGTCTCTAGCTATACAGCTGGACACTAGACTAGTCACGACAGACAGAAAGTTATATGAGAGGCTCCCGCATGACCTGAAGAGGAGAGTGGTTCTGCTGGGCTAGAGGGTAATTCTCGATGGAAGATACGTTACTCGGTAAGCTCAGGAACGTCTTCGTGCGATAGCCCTCAAATGTTGTTGAAATGGTTTAGAGTCGTTCTCTCACCTTGCGGTAAGCTATAAATTTGGCTCAACTGAAGGCGACTTCTCTTTGAAATAAGTTAAGGGATTGAAAACCGACGAACAGCATATACTTGTGGTTATAAGCCAGATCAAGCCTATCTCAGGGTCCAGCGCCACCCCAGTAAACCTTACAGCGAAGTTCACGACTGTCTCGTCCACGACAGCCACTCCCTTGCTTTTAACAGCCATGATCTCGCTCATCCTGCCTAAACCTGTACCTTCCTT
>JAOZFG010000022.1 GCA_027491435.1 Thermoproteota archaeon | reverse complement strand
GCAGGCCCGAAAGTAAGCAGGGCGTAGCCTACTACCAGCGGGGGTCCGCTCTCTAAAGAGTTGAAGGTCCTCTTTCTCCATATGACATCAGCAACCCTGCTTAAACAAGCCTTAAGTTGACAGCACCCCCCGGGAGGGACTCCAAGGAACTACCACAAATGTTGTAAAAGATAGCAGAGTTTACTAAAATTAGCCAGTTTAGCTGAAGGTCAAGACACTACCCGCCAAGGCTTCACATAGCTTCTCAGGGTATCTCTTCCTGAGATATTTTAAGGATTTATCACCACTGCAATGGGTTGGACAGATCTTCTTACTCATTCCGGCCAACTCGTCTAGAACTTGCTCGCTAGGCATGTGAAAGCCCCCTACAACCAAGAATAAGTCTAAGCCACTGACATCTCTCGCCGCTCTAACCAAGCGATGGACCCCGGGGTGGGAGCAGCCTACCACGACAACTAACCCCTCCCTAGTTGAGATCGCCAGTGCCTGCTCCAAGATCCATCCTCCACTTAAAGGGCCCGTTAGCCAAAGCCCCTTCCCCACTTTCAGAGGGTCGGTGACCGGTACGGGATTCAAACCCCACTTCCTCAGGTACTCAAGCTCCCCCGGGGGTGAGTAAACTCTAAGCCCCTCAGCCACCTCACCCACATAGCGGAACCCCCCATAATGATCCCCGTGATGATGGCTCAGGACTGCAAAGTCGAGGTGTGAGAGGTTTAAGCCCAGCCTCTCAGCGTTAAACTTCAAGGTAGAAGTACTCGCTCCTCCGTCGAAGAGGACCTTGTATCCATGTGCTTCAATGTAAGCGCTCCATCCCCACTCTTTCCTTAAGCCCTCTTTAGCCCTGTTATCTACGGTCACCACAAGCCTCATATTAGCCACTCTCCCATTTCATTTAAGGATCCAACTGACCTCCATATAGCTTCGGGAAGGCGCTCCCGAATTAAGGACCTGTCGAGCTGTGTAGGGGGTCACCCCTAACCCCCTCTATTGCTTATTTAACCCAAGTGTCAGCATCGATCAGGTGGAATCCAATAACAGCATACAGGTTGCCTGTTAGGTTACAGCTCTCTATCATACTTTCAACTTCAGGGTGAGCACAGCCCGTCAAGGTATCCTCGCGATTAAAGTAACTAATCGGATTATTAGAGATCAGGGAAGAAGGGTTCCTTGTTGAAAGCTTCCTCCTATACTGAGATTATCACCTAACCTGCTATAATCTACGCCACGATATATGAAAGTGGGCTTGAAGCTAGCTGGAAAGGGCGGGACCTCGGCAAGGCCTATCAGGGAGCTTTTCAATGGTGTAACATCTTCCTTTTCCCTCAATAGCTCTCTTAACGTGGGCCGTGATATGATCCCCAGCATCTTCCTAATCCAGTTACGGCATTTCTCTCAGGAATTTAGGAATTTAATTATCTCACCATCACCCGTGAGTTTGGAGAGGGGTCTGATCAGCCCCTTGTTGGGCGAGTCCTGGGATAATCACAGATGAGGCGTATCCTCTGGCTTAGGTTCACTTCAATCGGAAGTCAAGCCCATAATGACTCAGAGGAGGACTCAGACAGCCCTCATGGAGAACCTAACTGAGTTGGAGGACAGGATATCTGAGCTAAAGGCTATGGTTGACGATCTGGAGGGCTCGGTCAGGGAAGTGAAGCTCGGCGTCAGCGGAGTCAAGGGCAGTCTGGAGGAGGGACTGGAGAGGGTGGGCGAACAGGTTAAGGCGGTGGACGAGAACCCGTCCAGGTTAAGGGCCGAGCTGAGCGAGGTCAAGTCTAACTTACTCACCTTCCTTCAAGGCTACAGGAACATGAGCAGGATGCTTGAAGTTGCCAACTCAAAGGTTGAGGAACTTAGACAGGAAGTCATGAAGCTCAGGAAGGATGTGAAGAGGGAGCTGGGTAAGAGGGAGGTTAGGGTTAACCTAGTGGACGATCCGGCAGGAGCTCCATCTTAGAGGCCGTTGGCGGCAAGGCAGAAGTTAAGGTGAGGTGATCAACTTGGTGGAGGTGTTTTCAGGTGAGTTCAGCGAGGGCAAACCTGTGAGGGTTGGCTGGGCCGTGCTGCCAGGCTCATACTACGTGGAGGCGTCACCAAAGATGGTGGTGTGATGATCAGACTTCCATTTACGGTGACTGCCCTTGTAGTGCTCTCACTCATCCTGCTAACGTTGAGGGGCAAGGTTAAAAGGTAAGACCGTACCTAAGCACGTTGCCGATCTACAGGTTACCTGACCTAGAGGGCTTCGAGCCCAGGCAGGACGAGTTTGGCTACCTGTTAGTGGCTGACGAGGCGGTGCTCTTCGCCACTAAGCTGGTGGGTTCCCAGGTGATTGATTGGTTTAAAAGGACGCTTAAAGCTGAACTAAAGCAGGGCTTCCTTTGGATCAACGGGAGGCCCTTCACCCAATTCCAGCAGGTGTTCAACTTCAGGAGGACTTTGAAGCTGGCCG
Source organism: Thermoproteota archaeon (assembly GCA_027491435.1). Taxonomy (GTDB): domain Archaea; phylum Korarchaeota; class Korarchaeia; order Korarchaeales; family Korarchaeaceae; genus Korarchaeum. The sequence goes on along the minus strand of JAOZFG010000022.1, from coordinate 7,813 downwards.
AGTGCTGTCCCCTCCTGGGGGCCGCTTACCTCAACTCCACTAAGGTTAGGGATGCGATCTACCTAACTCTCAAGGACGACTTGGAGAGGGAGTGGAAGGCCACCCTAACTTTAGGCGCCCTGGTCTCAGGCAACTGGATGGTTGAAGCCGTCAGGTCAATCTTTCCAGTGCTCATGAGCGGTAACCTGTTGCCAGAACCTCTAAGCTTCGATACGGGCGTCAGGGTTATAACAACCAGCTATGGGGACCTTTCATTGAGCCTGCCAGCCCATTGGGATGTGGAGATAGCTGGGGATTCCATAAAGTTCTTCATACCCGATGTGAGAGAGGGGAGGTTTGTCTACGCAGGCCTCGGCACGGGCATAATCATGGACTACAGGGGCAGGCCTGAAGATTACGGGTGGAGCGGCGATGAAGGGGTTAGAGTGGGTTCAGGGGAGGTGGTCTTCTGGAAGGCCTTGAAGAGGGTAGACGCCCAAGGGGTGGAGAGGGACGTTACGGCCGTGATGAGGGTCAGCGTTCACGACCCCTCCCTAGTTCAGAAGTTGAGGAACGTCTGTGAGATCGTCTGGAACTCAGCATACTTCGGACATACCTGGCCCTACATAAGCTTAGGCTATCTGCAGCAGATGAGCGATTTACAGGTCAAGAGCACCCAGAATAGTCCTGTGAAACAGGTGAAGAGGACTAAAAAGCCGAGTAGACCTGTAAGCAGACCTGTGAAGTTCGACCCCTTTAAGCCCTCCCCAATCATGTCCACGGTGGGCAAGGTGCTGTCCTCCCCCTGGAAGTCCGCCCGAAACATTCCCACACGCCCGGTCAGAATAAGGGAGTACAAAGCTACTGGAGCAGACGTAAGCCGGTACAATTGGGCCAACTCCTCCACCTTTTACGTGGACCAGGACGGCGTGGTCAGGAGCTCCGACTTTAACGACGAGGTGGCAGCGGACGAAATAGGCAGCGACGGCACCCTCTACAAGGACGGCAGGGTGGTGGGCAGGGTGAGCGAGGGCTACGTCTACGACACTCAAGGCAACGTGGTGGGCAGGCTGGACACCTCCATAAGCGACAGGTGGCAGCTCGAGCTCTACGACCAGAACGTCAACCCCGACACCTTTGGAACGGGCTGGTCCCTGGAAAAGGATGAGGTCAAGGAGACCGGTTCCCCGTTCGTCTCATCCTACGGAAGGGACGATGAGGATGAAGAGGAATGAGGTAGCCTATCTTAAGGCTTCGGTCGCCTCCTCGCCCTTCAGGTCCACCTTCCCGGGCTTCACCTGGGGAAGCGGCTGCGGCACTCCCTCCTTTTACTTGAAGGACAGGGCCTCCTTGAGCCCGAAGGAGCCCGTGACCCAAGGGGGAAGGGTTCTGATCCCCGATAAAACCCTGCACTACTTTGACGGGGAGCTGCACGACACCGGCATACCCTCCCTCGACACGCCCTTAGTGGACGACTACAATTTGGACGGGGGGCTTGAGGTTCTACTCCCTCAAGATGGGGGAATCCTCGTCTTAAGCGAGGACTTTCAAGAGTTGTCCTTCTTCGAGGTGGAGGAGCCCTTCACTCCCCTGCTGGTTGACGTTAACGCCGACCACAGGCCAGAGCTTTTAGTCGCTTGGAGAGGAGGGATCACCTGCTTCTCCCTGGACGGTGAAATGCTCTGGAGCAGGGAGCTCACCCCACTAACCCTTCCAGCCGCCACCTACCTTGGGCTCTCCGATTACGGTAGTGTCGTGTTAGTGGTGGAGGGCGGGGTCACCTCCCTAGACCTGAGGACTGGGGAGTTGGAGTGGTTCAGGGAAATGGAAGTTAAGGCCATACCCCCAGTCATGCAGGACGTTAACGGAGACTTCGTTCCCGAGATCTTCGTGGCCTCCAGGGGTTTGGCTGTGCTGAACTCCAGGGGTGAGGTTCAGGAGGTCGTCGACGTGGAGCCCATAGCCTACCCGTCCATATTCGACGTGGACGGGGACGGCTCCCTGGAGATAGCGGTCCCAGCGGAGGACGGGCTCCACCTGATCCCGGGCTTTAAGTTAGAGGCTGAGGTCACGACCCCAGCTATGATAGCCGACGTGGACGGGGACGGGTGGCAGGAAGTGGTTGCAGGATCTGAGGAGGGGCTCCTAACGGTAGACCAGGGGGAGGGGTACCTTTACAGGGTGGGCAGGGTTTTGACGGTCCCCGTGCCGGCAGATCTGGACGGGGACGGGTGCTTCGAGGTCGTAGTCATAACGGGCGACGGGGTGTACGTAGGGAAGGGCGGTGAGTAAGGCCTGGGGCTAAAAAGGGTGAAAGGGGTAAGTTAGCCCTTAAGCTCGGGCCCGACAACGTTGTCCACCCACCACTTCATCGACCAGAGCTCGTCGTGTCCCAGCCTCTGCCCGGGTAGGACCTTCAACTGACCCCTGTCGTCGTATATGGGTCCAGTGAACGGGTCGAAGGCCTCGTCGTTCACGTGCCTCCAGCCCTTCCCCGTCCAGATGGCGCCCATTTGAACGAGCCTCGCCATCACTAGAGTGTATACATCAGGGTTCTCCACGACAGTCCCGTTGGGGAGCTGTATTCTCTCGTTAACGGTGACCGACTTGAGCTCCTCAACGAACTTCGGGTTTACGGGCTGGTTATAATCGCACCCCAGCTCCACAGCTCCCTCCTTGAGCTTCCACCAGTAATCGACGTCCTTCAAGTTCTTGGAGGTGTAGGTCCCGGAGTAGACCTTGCCCAGTATGTCCTCGTATATGACCTCCCAGTGGACCAACTGACCGCTCACGCAGACGTCCTTGCCGAACTTGTACATGGGGCTGTAGTGCCCGAAGGCCAGGACCCTCTCACCCCTCTCGAAGTGCTCCTGGGCTACCTGCACCACCGTAGGAGAGTCCTCGGTAAAGGCCAAAACGTCGACCCCCTCAGATATTAGGGACTCGGCCGCCTGCCTCGCCTTGGTTGGATCGTACCAGGCCCCTATCTCCCTGACATAAACCTTGCAGTCGGGGCAGACTTCCTTAACCCCCAACGCGAAGGCGTTTATGTGCCTCACTACCTCAGGTATTAGGTGGGCGGCCACGTACCCTATCTTCTTGCTCTTGGTCAGGGCCCCAGCCATGAGCCCGTTAAGGTAGTAGACCTGGTAGAACTCGGCGAAATAGGTGCCCATGTTGTCCTCCCTCCAGTAGCCTGAGCAGTGCCAGAACACCTTGTCCCTGTGCTTTCTAGCCTCCTCCTTGGTCGGGTTCATGAAGTCGAAGCTGGTGGTGAATATCACGTCGTAACCTTTGGCTACCAGCTGCTCTATAACGCCAGCGGCGTCGGCAGGGGCGACCGACTCGACGTGGGTGGTCTCCAACCAATCGTATTTCTTGTCAAGCAGCTCCTTGGCCTGGTGATGGGCGTAGGTCCAGCCTATGTCCCCTATTGGCCCCACGTATATCCAGGCGGCCTTCACCTTCTTACCCCTTGCAACCTCAGTGACCGTCTGAACCTTGACGGGGGCCACGTTATAGCCCACGACCAAGCCCAGGAGGAGGAGCAAGATTGCCAGGGAGGCCCACCTAACTGACTTCATATAAACACCTCCTCATCTTATAAAATATTAAAAGATTTTCAGGCGTTAGGAAAATAAAAAAACGTAATAACGCTGGGGACATCAGCTCCTCTCCTCCCTAACGTAGGGGACGCCCAGGTACCTGGGGGCTCCCATCCTCTTCCTCATTGACTCAGTAGCTCCTAGCGTGAGGATCAGTAAGGTTAGCAGGTAAGGAAGCCCGTTTAGCAACCACTGACTAAGCCCTAGAGCCTGAAGGCTGTAACCTCCGGCCTCAACCAACCCGAAAAGGTATGCTCCCAGGAGGGCCCTCAGCGGGTTCCATAGGGAGAAGATAACTAGGGCCAGGGCTATCTATCCCCTCCCAGCGGTCATGTTCTCTATCCAGGCTGGGCTGTAGGAGAGGGAAAGGTAGGCGCCAGCAAGTCCTGCAGTTAGCCCTCCAAGGGCTGTGGTCAAGTACCTAACTTTGGTGACGCTTATCCCCAGGGCGTCGACCGCGGCCGGGTTTTCGCCGGTGGACCTTATCACTATTCCGTACCTGGTCCTGAACAAGAGGAACCATAATGTCAGGGTGAGCGCCAAGGACAGGTAGAAGAGGGGGTCTTGGTTGAAGAGAAGCTTTCCCAGGACTGGCAATGATGAGAGAGCGGGTATTGGGACAGGCGTGAACCTCGATTCCGTGGGCAGCTGGTTTCCCACGTAGAACCTGCCCAAGACGCTGCTAAGCCCAAGCCCCAGCATGGTTATCGCTAGGCCTGAGACTATCTGATTGCCCCTGAGGGTTATCGAGATGAGCCCGTGAACGAGTGCCAGGAACAGGGCAGCCAACATCCCGGAGATGACTCCCAACCACGGGTTTCCTGTGAGCAAGGCAATAGAGAAGGCTGAAAGGGCCCCCAGGGACATCATGCCCTCAACCCCTAGGTTGAGGACGCCCGATCTCTCAGCGTATATCTCGCCCAGTGAGGCTAGGAGCAGTGGAGTAGCTGACCTGAGGCCTACCCAAATCAGGTCGATCAATCTAACCTCACCTCGTACCTGACGAAGAAGTCGGCAGCCAAAACAGAGAGGAGTATCACGCCGTTGAACATGTTCACTATCCCGAGGGGGAGCTGGTACTCTATCATGAGCCCCTCCCCTCCCACTAAAAGAGCCCCGTAGAGGAAGTTCGTCAGTATTAGCGATAGAGGGTTGGTGCCGGCCAGCCAGGCCGTGATTATCCCAAGAAACCCATAACCCGAGAGGAATTCCGGAGTGAACCTCTTTTGAACCCCACAAAGCTCTCCAACTCCAGCAAGCCCCGCGTAACCTCCGCTAATTATGACTGCAAGTAATATGGCTCTCACGTAGGCCATTCCCGAGGCCTTGGCTGCTTCCGGGTTGCTCCCCACGGCCCTCATCTCGAAGCCCCAAGGAGTCTTGTGGAGAAGGAAGTAGGTGATGAAGGCCAAGGAGAGAGCTAGCAGGAGGGTGGGCCAGTGCACCCTGCCGAACGCTGTCGGTAGCTGGGCGTCCTCGGGTATGACCTCCGTGTGGGCGAACCCCCCGTAGGTTAAGGACCCCACCTTCTCCACCGCCTTCCAAGGCCCGTGTATCAGGTGCTGGAAGACCCAGTAGATCACGTAGTAGAGCATGAGGGTTGAGATCACCTCGTTCACCTCGAGCCTGACCTTCAACAGCGCCGGGATGCCGGCCCACACGGCGCCTGCAGTGAACCCCGCCAGGAAGAGGATGGGTATCATCAAGGGGGCTGGCAGGCTCAAAGCCCTTATCAGGACGAAGGCCGCCATGGCCCCAGCTAGCAACTGACCCTCAGCCCCTATGTTCCAAAAGCCGGTCTTGAAGGAGGCCGCCAGCCCGGTGCTGACTAAGAGAAGGGGTATCATCCTGACTAGGGACTCCGAAAGTCCAACGGCGGTTAGCAGGGAGGAGCTAATCACGTAGGAGTAGACCTCCAAAGGGTTCAGGCCGTAGACCAGGAATAGGGGCGACGCCGCCGCAAACCCCAGGAGAACAGAGGCTGCCTTAAAGGCTATCGCATACCTGCTCCTTTCCCTTCTTACAACCCTCATCTCCCCTCACCCTGACCCATAGCCACGGCTATAGCTTCCCTGTCAGCTTCCACGGGCACCAGCTTCCCGGAGAACATGACCAAGACCCTGTCGGCCAGCTGAAGCACCTCATCCAGGTCACCGGAGATGAGCAGGACCCCCGCGCCCCTGTCCCTCATCTCGAGTAACAGCCTCCTCACCCTCTCGGTGGCCCCCACGTCAAGCCCCTGCGTAGGATTAACCGCCACAACGACCCTAACATTCCTGCTGAGCTCCCTTCCGACGACCAGCTTCTGCACGTTCCCTCCAGAGAGCTGAGAGGCTGGCTCCTCAATCGAGTTGACCTTAACGTCGAACTCTTTGACGAGCTCTTCTCCCCTCTTGAGCACCTCCTTGCCGTTAATCGTAAACCCGTTCCTAATAGGGGGCTCCCTGTAATCCTTGAGAACCGTGTTTTCAGCCACGTTCATCCCTGGGACCACTCCGTATCTCAACCTCTCCTCCGGGATGTAGGCCACCCCCAGCCCCACCACCTCTTTAGGCGAGGAGCCGGTAACGTCCCTTCCCGTAACCTTGATGAACCCTTCAACGGGTTTTCTAAGCCCTACCAAGGCTTGGGCTAGCTCCCTCTGCCCATTTCCCGACACGCCGGCTATGGCCAGTATCTCTCCCTCCCTGAGCTGAAAGCTCACTCCTCTGACGGCCTCCTCGCCCCTATCCCCCAGGACGTGTAGGTCTCTAACCTCAAGGAGCACAGCCCCTGGCCTAACTTTCCTCCTCTCGAACCTGAAGAGGACGTCCCTTCCAACCATCATCCTGGCCAGTTTCTCCTTAGTTACCTCCTTTACTTTCAGGGTGCCCACAACCCTGCCCTTCCTCATCACTGTTACCCTGTCAGCCACCCTCATGACCTCGTCCAACTTGTGGGTTATGAACACAACCCCTTTGCCAGCCTCCCTCATCCTCTTAACGGCCTTAAACAACCCCTCAGCCTCAGAGGGCGTCAACACGGACGTGGGCTCGTCTAGGATTAGGATGTCGGCCCCCGCATAGAGGGCCTTCAGTATCTCAACCCTCTGCTGCTCTCCCAGTGAGAGCTGCCATACGTAGGCGTCCAAGTTCACCTCTAGCCCGTATCTCTTCATTATCTCCTCAGCCTTCCGCTTAACCTCCTTAACCGGGTTGAGAAAGCTCTTGGCGAATCCCAAGGCCAGGTTCTCAGCCACAGTAAGCCTATCCACCAGGAGGAAGTGCTGGTGGACCATCCCTATTCCCAAGGCAATAGCATCCCTGGGGCTCCTGACTTTAACCCTCCTACCCTTAACGTAAATTTCACCCTCGTCAGCCCTGTAGAGCCCGTAGAGCACGTTCATGAGGGTGGTCTTTCCGGCACCGTTCTCACCTAGTAGGGCGTGGACTTCCCCAGGCCAGAGCTCGAAGTTCACGTGATCGTTGGCCAGGACGTCCCCGAACCTCTTAACTATCCCTACCATCCTCACCAAGGGTTGCGGGTCCATCGAGGCGTCTTCCATATCTTTATTAAATGTATTCCCTTTTCACGCTATTAGTTAACAAGATCATGTTAACGAACCGTCGTTTCAACTCCGATAACCGTTCAACTCTGTTTTTAATGATTTTAACAACAGCTTGAGTAATACATTTGAGATGACTCATTTCTGGTAGAGAATGCTCAAGCTAATTTGTCAGGTCGCTGAATAATCTAGGGGCTGCCTTCAACGGCTGTCCATCACGCTCAATCTTTCTTCATAGCTCTACGCCAGTTATAACCCCTCACGTGGTGTGGAAACTTATAGCTTTAGATTAGCAATCAATCCTCATGAGGAAGACCATCTGTTCAATCAACGCCCGTTAGGCTCTTGTGGTGCCTCTAGGAGGGCCAACTCCTAACTTTGAGGTTTTCTTTCAGAGATATTGAACCCATACCACAGCCAAAATCCTGTAAGAGCTGTCAAGACTCGGCCGCTCGTATTAGCCCCGAGAGGATGGCCACTTTACCTTAGAGGGCCTTCTAGGGCGGGCTCGCTATTGACCTTTAACGTAGGCTATGGCGTGATCACATTTGAGGCGCTTATCCAGGAGGAGGAAGTTCTCGACTGCCTTGTCCACGTCAAGCACGTAAGTGGGAGTTCCGAACTCCTCAGCTATGGACTTAAGGTCGATCATCCGGTAAGCCCTCAGCGACCAGTTATAACTTTA
>JAOZFG010000016.1 GCA_027491435.1 Thermoproteota archaeon | reverse complement strand
CTGTTAAAAGCAAGGGAGTGGCTGTCGTGGACGAGACAGTTGTGAACTTCGCTGTAAGGTTTACTGGGGTGGCGCTGGACCCTGAGACAGGCTTTCTAGCTTGAGCTTACCGAAGGAAGGAGCTGGGATGATGCCAGGGCCTTCTAAGAAGGTCAAGGGGGAGGGGCGTCAGCGGTCATCACGAACGGAGGTGGTACAGGCGTGCTGCAGCCTCCCTTGCCTTAGATACATGATGAGCGGTGGCGAGAGGAGCTACGTTAAGGTCATAGGCCATAAGACAGGCTTAGGGGATTCGAGTCTACTTCCCCAGCAAGCGTTACCTGCTAACGGCTAGGAAGGCTTCGGTTCATGTCCTCTAAACTTCGTCAGCCACATGACCCTCAAGAGAGCCAGTACCTCGTATCGGCCTGATGGCTGAAAATGCCCATGCTGGCGAGCAAAGCGTGGAGGTGGCTTTAAGTTGACAGCACCTTATCCTGGCAATTTCAGTAATTCTCTTGCTCATCTTGTACAGGCGCGCTGTGATCCACTGAGACTCCGGAATGCTTAATTTTTCCGACTCGCCCCCAATAGTCGATGTTGTTCAGAACCCCTTGCTCATACTTTGTTGTTGTATGGGCTAAAGAGCCAGTAAACGAGTCTGACGTATCATCGGTACCCGCTGAGCTATTAACCTCAAGAAGGCACTTAGTGTTAGCAGCCCATAGGGCGTGCAGGGCCCTTAAGGCCGGTAAGTCTATATCCAAGTATTTTAAGTACGAGATGTTAGCCTGTGTGACGGGTATAAGGGAAATTTCTAAGCTTAAAGAGCTTAAAGGTGACCGATGGGCTGTCGTCAAAATGTGTAAAGACCCTGATGACTGTCTGTCCTGGCTACTTAGGAAACTCATATTGCTTAACGTCGTTGACGAAACTTACGGACCTTCAGAAGAATCTCTGTGTACCGACAACCGTGATGCCATTGCAATGGAGAGGGGGGCTCTTCTGGAGCTTGAGAGATGATCCAGAACTTCGTCCCTTTCTTCTCCTTTCTGAGGCTGACCTCAACGAGGAACCAAAAGCTTTATGATAAATGATGAGAATACTTCTGAGCTCACGCCATGAGAGACATCCTTAAGGCGGTAGGTCAAAAAGCACGCTCCTTATTGGTGGAATTATTAAAATTAAATTGAATATTAGTTAGAAAATTCATCGCTTCTAGGCAATATGATCGTAACATTACTCCTTCTGAGCCCTTTCTTCTTCATCTCCTTGAAAAGCTCCTTCACTTCCTCAAACCCCTCTTCCTCGTATAGAATTAAGCCTTCCTCAAGAGCGTCCACGATCGACGGTACGCCCTTCTTTAACAATTCCTTGACTTCACTCAGGGTATAGGGATGAAACTCTACGTAACTTTCTGTCAATCCTGATAGTTCGTAAATCCTATCGAGGAATGGTTTCTTGAAGTTGGCTACGACAAGTAGATCGTAGTCGCTATGGGGAAGCCAATCCCCTCTAGCCCTAGAGCCGAAGAGTATTATTGCATATACTTTGTACCTCCTCCTTATCTCATCTACTAGTTTGTTCAGGTCCATAGAGCCTCTCCTCCACATACCTCAATATTAATTCCGCGCTCTCTATTGCCTTGGCAGAAGTTGGTTCGTCATAAGCCTCATGAGGCGTTCCATAGGGGTGAGCATTGGGGTATCTAGAAGGGATGTAATGCCTATCTAACTCCCTGGCGTGAGTTAAGAGGTGAGATACCTCCTCTCCACTAATTTTTGAGTACCTCTCGAGCAATGCTCTTACCCCATGACCCCAAGGTGACTCGTTCCTACTTATGAGAAGGGCTTTAACAGCCATCTCGGCAGCCTGATGAGCGTAAAAACAGGCAGCATTGTATCTGCCCCTCTCATGTAGTATCCTGGCAGTCTCTAGGTTCCACTCAGCCTCAGAGAACCACCTTCCCGCTTCATCCCTCATGGTTTCTATACCTCATTATCCAAGGTAACGCCGAGCTTTAATTGGTGTTGTCAGCTTAAGGCTTGTTATAAGGGGGCTGATGACTTCATGTAAAGGAAACCCAACTCCGTTGGGAGTCCCTGCACTTATGTCCTTTCTTTTTTGATCTCGGCCTTAGGCGTGTCAGCTGGTTTCGCCTTGTAAAGTTAATGAGCTATTAAGTAGGGAAGGTACGGTTGAGTTAGGGCGAGCCATGACGTTAGAGTGAGAGTAGTTCTGCAGATGAAACGCCGGTAAACCCAGTGAAGATTTACTTAGTGGCGCTGAACCCAGAGATCTTGATCTGGCTAAATGAGCTAGGAGTTAAGTCATAGGATCCCAGGAAGGTTGGGAGAGGACAGTTAAAACCGGCATTAACATGCCTCTAAGAGGTCAGCTCTGCCCAATCTAACGGCGAAAACTCTTACAATAAGGTGAAGGAGGCTTGTCCTCTCATATGAGATATACCACTCGCTCGGAAGAGTTGACAACACTTCTTGGTTGAGTGCTGTCACACGAGGAAATAAATAATAATGGAGGGCGATAGTCTGGTGATCCCTATGTCGGATGAATACCTTAAGGCCAAAGCGGAAGAGCTGGTTAACGAGCTTCAACAGGTGATAACTCAGAAGTCTTCTCTAGCAGCACAGCTGGAGAGTATAAAGGAGGCCTTGACTAGGCTGGATAAATATGAGGGGGATAAGGTGTTTGAGAGGGCCGGAGCTGTCTTCGTTGAGAGGGATAAGGAGGACGTGATCCTGGAGCTCAAGGGAATGAAGGAGTTCTTAGAGAAGAGCATGGAATCCCTGGAGAAGAAGGAAGAGGACCTCAGGCAGACGTTGAACAGGATGCTAACTGGGACCAGCTAGGATAAGAACTTGAGAAGGGTTTCCTCAAACTTCCTCTTCCCCTCTTCAGGTATTTGAGCTCCAGCCGCGTTCTTGTGCCCCCCTCCAACGCCACCAACGCTTTCCGATGCTTTCTTCAGCAGATCGCTTAGGTCCACGGATCCTTTCTTTACCAGCCTGGCCGAGACCTTGAGCATGCCCCCGTCGGTCTTGGCGTATCCAACTATGAGGTCCGCCTCGACCTCATTTGAGAGTATTGAGGCGACGGTCCCTATTATGGTGTCCTTCACCTCCCCTTCATCTATGAAGACCACGTTACCCTCCCTCCTCAAGTTCTCCTTAACCCTCTTGACGGTCTCAGATAGCTCCCTGCGGTACTCCTTGAGCGTCTCTAAAGCCTCTTCCAAGACCTTTCCCCTGAAGCCAGCAGACAGAAGGGCTCCCAAGAAGCCCTTCCCCATCCTACCACAGGCGTTGAGCAAAGTGGAAAAGCTCCTCAACTCCCTAAGTGGGGAGTCTGGGGGCTCTCCCAGGTTTAGGTAGACCGGACCTACTAGATTTTTGGCTTCTTCCAGACCACCGGCCCTCTTAACCAGCTCGTTAAGCAGGTCCCTCTTCTGATCCTCAGTTAGGTCTGATAGGGTAACCCACCTGTCCCCTATCTTCACTGGGATGCCTAAAGATTCAACCAGCTTAAGGGCCCCTGACGAGTTGTCGGAAATTCCCTCAAGGTAGGGGTCTGTGGTCCTCTCCAGGGCTGAGACCAGCGGATAGTCAGGTCCCCCAAAGAGCCTTATGTCCTTTCTAATCTCTAAGATCCCCTCCTTGATCGCCAACTCGACGAGCTCCTTGTTAAGACCTTTAAACTCGTTCCTGTCCTGCAAGTCGCCTAGGGCCCCGGTTATCGCCTGGACTACAGGTTCCAAGTCTTCAAACATCTCGTAGTATAGCAGGAAGGCAGTGCCAGCCCCGCTAACTTCGACATCCCCGTCCAAACCTGATAAGAAGGGGTTTAGCAGGTGCACGTTACCGACGCCCCCAGCGATGTTGTGATGATCTATGACGAAGGTCTTTCCCTTGAGAGAGGACAGGAGGTTTAATTCGCCTGACCCCATATCAGTGAATATGTAGACTTCGTAGCTCTCGCTGGACAGCTTCTCTACCAGTTCGGGACTAAGGTACTTCTCCACTGAAAGGTGATAGGGGACGTTCAACCTGCTTAGGAGCCTTATCATGACGCCAGCCGAGCTAAGCCCGTCAGCATCTAGGTGGGATACCAACCTGACTGGTCCAGATAAAGAGTTGTACAGGGCCTCAGCAAAGTTCTCCACAAGTTCGTCCAGCTGAGAGGCCCTGTTACCTAACCTCTTAAGCCGCATACAACTCTGCTATCTCCGGAGAGTACCTCCAGTCAGGAGGCAGCTTGCCTACCCTCTTGTAGTACTTAACCAACCTACCTATCTTTGACTCGGTGAGTATAAGCCCTCTCTTGGCGTGGAAGTCCTTCCTGTGAACTTCCAGGTGCTTCCTTATCTTGTAGGCCTTGGTTATTAGGGAGAGCAGGTCTTCAGGCAGGGGAGGAGCTACCCCGTGCTCATCGAGTATTTCTGTGATCTTCTTGCCGACTACCCTCTTGACCAAAGGGACGCCGTACTCATCCCTGAGGATCATACCTATCTGGCTCGGAGGTATGCCCCTCTTGCCCAGCTTAACCACTAGATCCACTATCTCCTCTTTGCTGAGGGGCACCCAGCTCAAGTCGGTCTCCCGGGGAGGCCTGGTCGACTCGGACTTACCCCTCTTCCTGCTGTGCATCCTAGCCATACCGACACCTTCGCCTAGGAGAGGGGTTACATCGTTTTTAACTGTTCCGTCGGACTAGGTAGTTCAGGAGCTCCCTTACCGACCTGCCCCTATGGGAGAACTCGTCCTTTCTCTCGCCTAGTTCGCCAAACGTGAGTCCGTTAGAACCATCGGGAATGAATATGGGGTCAAAGCCCCATCCTCCACCCCTTATCTCCTCGGCTATCTCTCCTGGAGATGAACCGACGAACAAGTGGAGCTCTCGATCCATCAAGGCTATAACTGATTTGAAGGTAGCCCTCCTATGGCTGACCCCCTGCATGAGCTTGAGGATGCCCTCATTCCCTATGGTCCTGAATACGTATGAGGAGAAGGGGCCTGGAAATCCGTTTAGGGCCTCTATGAACAGGCCTGAGTCCTCCAGAAAGAAGGGCCTCTCCACCTTGTCCTCTAGCCACCTAGCCGAGAACGTGGCCACCTCCTCCAGTGAGGCTGCTTGAACCTCTGGGTACTCTATGTTCACCCAAATGACTTCTGCCACCCTGGAGAGCATCCTCTTCACCTCCTGGAACTTGTGCTCGTTAGAGGTGACGAACCTGACCTTCACTTGTACCTCCCCCTAGACTCGACCTCAGCCAACCTTTTAACAACCTTGTCGGCCAGTTCGTCCGCCGTGTAGCCGTCCAAAAAGGCCTTCCAAGCTGACTCCCAGCCTTCAACCAAGGATTTTATCGACCTCTTTAGGACGTACAGGTCAACTGCAAAGTCTTCAACGCTTCTAGAAGCCTCAGCAAGCCCGAAATCTATTAGACAGATCCCCTTACCCGTGACTAGCACGTTAGAGAGGCTTAAATCGTTGTGTGATATTCCAGCCTTGTGAAGCCTGAGAATCACTCTGCCGAGCTCCTCAAACAAGTTCAACTCCGGCCTCCTGTGAAGCGGGGTTCCTTCGACGTACTCCAGCATCAAGGAATCCTTCCAGACGTCCAGCACAGCTGGAACGGGAACTCCTCCCCTCCTGGCCTTGGCTATGAGCCTCGCTTCCTTCCTGGTCCTCCTCTCCCTGAGCTCTTTGTCCAACTCTGGAATCCTGTATCCCTTAGGAATTCTCCTCTTTATGATCACGGGCATTCCCATGAAGTGGGACTTGTAGATCTCAGCCTCGGCTCCTCTATATATCAGCTCCATCCGTACTTCCCCCTGAGCGGGACGAAGGCCACGTCTATCACCTTCTCAACTTTGATCCCTTCTTCAGACTTAACCACTAGGAGGAGGTCCTGCCCGAAGAGGAACCCCCTGACGGGGCCAACGGGTATTACCATCCTCCCGCCCTCGGCCAACTGATTGAGCAGGGGTTCAGGTATGGAGGGGGCCGCGGCCGTGACCAAGATCCTGTCGGCCTTCCTCCTTATGGGGAAGCCCTCACTTCCGTCTATGTTTAGGACGGAGACCCTGTCTGAGTACCCGGCCGCCTTCAGGTTCTCGAAGGCTAGAGATGATAGGAAGGGGTTTATCTCAGCAGATATCACGTGCCCCCAATCGTCGGGCCTGTCCTTGGGAGCCACTATTTCAGCTATGGTGGCAGCTTGATAACCGCTGCCCGCCCCGACTTCCAGTACGAGCAGACCGGGCTTGAGGTCTAGGAGCTCGTCCATGAGGAAGACCATGTGGGGAGCGCTTATCGTCTGGCCCTCACCTATAGGCAAGGGCCTATCTTCATAGGCCTGATCTCTGTACTCAGGGGGGACGAACAGTTCCCTGGGCACCGCCTCGGCTGCCCTCCTGACCTCTTCACTCTTTATTATGCCCATGCTTACAAGCCTTTCCACCATTATTTTATGTGGGTCCATTCAGATTTTAGCGATGGAGGAGATAATATTAGCTTATGGTCACGAGAACATAAGCGCCAGGCATAGGACGACCATGCAGGTCACCAAGGACGGGGAGATAACGAGGAGGGCTGACTGCGTAATAGGGGTCAGGGCCAACAAGTCGGCCGCGGACCTCTCTCAAGACCTGAGAAGGCACCTGCTGGAGGGAGGAGAGGTTGAGGTTGAACTGGTGACCTTCGCCGGCTCCTTCAAGTTCAGGGCAATGGGTCACAGGGAGCTTAAGCTCACTAATCGAGTGGACGCCGTGATAAGGAAGTCCACCTACGTGGATGATAGGACGATCCTAGTGAAAGCTGAAGCATCGGCTAGGGACATTCCTAGAAGCGTAATTAGGTCATTAAAGCGTAGAGAAACCATACTAAGGCTCATCTTAGTTTTTTAGAGGAAGCCTTGGGAGAGGGGATCTTGGGGTTTCAGAACTTCCCTGAGGAGAGAGGTCGCGTACGCGCCGGATGACAAGAAGAAGGAGAGGATGAATCCGTCCTCAACCTTGAAGACCTTCAACCCCCTAGGAACCTCTAAGGCCCTTCTGAAGTCTCCGAAGCCGCTCACGTCAGGAACCTCCTTGAAAAGGAAGTCCCTAAGCTTGACCCCTTCCTCCCTTAGCAGGGAGTTCAACGTAGCCTCCAGCCACCCGCCCAAGGTCCTGGTGAAGCCGCCTGGAATTGGTAGCAGGAGGTCCCCCTCCTCAGGATGTGTCAGGATCCAGCCTTCCTTCAGCACGTAGTCCCCTTCCCTTAAAGTGAGCCCTTCCTCCAGCCTCTTAGAGAGCAAGATGTTGAACAAATAGGATTGATATGAGTGGACGTAAAGCCTCGTTAGGCCCTTGCCTATAGCCGATACTATGGATTGAAGGTTGGGCCCCGCCTCTCCCAAGTGTCCCTGCTGCTTAATCATCTCTACTGCCTCCTTGAACTCCCTCCTGACCAGGGCCCTCCCTATCTCGTGATTATAGGGCCTTTTCACCCCGAACCTCTGGTAGGAGAAGAAGTTGGGGAATTTAGGTGGGAGGTTGACCTCGCTTACCCCTCTTATCCTTACGTAAAACCAGTTGCCGTCGTTCTCCCCCCTACGCAGAGGCAGCCTCCTCCTGCCCACGGGTTTAACCAAGAAGCCCCTTCCCCTTATCTCCCTCTCAGCTCCTCTAGCTGTAAAGTATTGGAAGGCCACTGACCTCTTATCTTTGAGTCCGGAGTACCTGACGTCCTTGTAGTGCTTGGAGATGATCGAGGCCATAGAAAGAGTGTCCTTCCCTATCCTCACAGCCGCCAGCAAGACGTACCTCCCCTGGCTTGCGCCGAACCCCTCCCTTAGGGAGACGCTGGCCCTTACCCCCTCCAGAACCTCATCCACCACGAAGTCCGACGGCTTCTCCCTGAGCCTACCAGTTAAGGTAGGCCCTTCGGTCAGGTAAGCTAGCATTCCCAAGTCTAGGTCAACCTCAGGCGGCCTCACTTGTACAGCTTCAGCCTCCCAGTAACCCTGTCTATCCTCTCTTCCTTGTCCGGGCCTATGCCTACGGCGGTAGGAGTTCCTGGGGGCACCTCGGTTAGGCCGGCGTCCCTTATGAGCACCGAGGGTATTCCAAGCTCTTGAGCCCTCCTGTAAACTTCGAAGAGCTCTCCCTCACTTTCAACCGAGAGGACCACCTTCTTAGCCCCCTCTTGCTTCCATCCCCTGTAGAGTTTATGGTCTCTGTTCTTCACGAGCTCAGCGGCTTCCAGGGATGCGTGAGCCACTTGAGCCGCCATTTTGCCGCAAGATATTTTCAGATCCTTCCTCACCACTATTACCTGTTTATACCTCATGAGATCACCCGAACGTAGCTTTCTGCCACTACTCCCCAGTCCCTGTTAAGGTAACGCCTTCTACCTTCCTCTCCGAACCTCTTCACGAGCCTCTCATCGCTCAACAGTTTCAGCAGCCGATCAGAAAAGGCTTCAGCGCCCTCTTTAGGATCTACCAGGTAGCCCGTAACCCCGTCCTCCACAACCTCAGGTATCCCGCCGACCTTAGAAGCCACAACGGGAGTTCCTGCCGCCAGGGCCTCCATGGCCACCAACCCATAGCCTTCCCTCTCAACTGGGTGTAGTAAGATGTCGGCAGCCCTGTAATACAGGGGAACGTTCTCATAGCGGACCTTGCCCACCAACTTCACCCTATCTTTAACTCCGAGCTCGGAGGCTTTCTCCTCTATTAACCTTCTCATGGGACCTTCTCCCAACACTAAGAATGTGGCTTCAACCTTGGAGGCTATCTCAGGTATCAGGTCGAACCTCTTGGGCCTCTTCAAAGATCCAGCTGAGATGATCAGGGGACCCTCCCCCAGTCCTAACTCCCTTCTAGCCCCCTCCTTGTCAGGGAGCTTTGAGTAGATTTCCCGGTTTATCCCTCCAGGGATTACCTCCTTCACCTCTAAACCTATCCTTTGTAGCACCTCCTTCAAGTAATGGCTTACGGTTATGACCCCTGCCGAGGACTTCCCAACAGACTTAACCAGCGCCTTCCAGATGGGGCTTAGCAACCAAGGGTTGGCGTCGCTCCCGTGAAAGGTTACCAGGTACTTTAGATCTCTCCCTTTAGCCCTTTGAAGCATTTTAGCGAGGAACGCGGCAGTACCAGAGGTGGTAGCGTACTGGGCCAACACTACGTCGAAGCTCTCTAGGTGAAGAGATGCCCCTAGTATGAAGGAGAGTCCCCTGACAATTTTTATGCCAGGGGTCCTTACCCTAACCAACTTCTCCTTTGAATAGGGCTGGGCGTTGGAGTAGCTCACCACGGTGACGCTAAACCCCCTTCTCAGTAGCTCTATGGCCAACATCGTGCTGTATACTTGTACCCCTCCTACCTGCGGGTAGTACGGTCCTACGATGGCTACCTTCATCACCGAAAATGGTATATTGTTTCCTTTAATATCCTGACCGATGGGAGTCAAACTAAAGGAGCTCGTGAGGAGTAAGGAGGTTGATCTAGAGGATCTGGCCGGTAAGACCATAGCTGTTGACGCTTTCAACGCCATGTACCAGTTCCTAGCCAAGATAAGGCAACCAGACGGCACACCCCTCATGACGAGTTGGGGGGAGATCACCAGCGTACACTCAGGGGTATTCTACAGGACTGCCAACCTGTTGGAGAAGGGCATAATCCCCGTTTACGTCTTTGACGGGGAAAAGCCGGAGTTCAAAATGGAGACGGTGATGGAGAGGCTGAAGGTTAGGGAAGAGGCGGAGAGGAAGTGGTTGGAAAGCTTGGAGGCTGGCGATCTAGAGGAAGCCAGGAAGTATGCTCAAGCGGCCCTTAACCTGACGGATGAGATGGTCGAAGATGCCAAGAAAATCCTGGAGCTGATGGGAGTTCCCGTAGTTCAGGCCCCCAGCGAGGGTGAGGCTCAAGCGGCTTACATGTGTAAGAGGGGGGACGTGTGGGCGGTTGGCTCCCAGGACTACGATTCGTTGATGTTCGGCTCCCCTAGGCTTGTCAGGAACCTAACTATAACGGGTAAGAGGAAGCTTCCCGGCAAACCCGTTTACGTTGAGGTGAGGCCTGAGATCATAGAGCTCAACCAGGTGCTCAAAGAACTGGGAATAACTAGGGAGCAACTTGTAGTTTTGGGAATCCTCGTGGGAACCGACTATAACCCCGGTGGTGTTAAGGGAATAGGACCTAAGAGGGCCTTGGAGATAGTTAAGAAGTACAGGGACGATCCCCTAAAGGTTTTCTCTAGGGTGGAGTGGGAGTTCAATATAGACCCCGTGAGGATATTCGAGTTCTTCATGAGCCCCCCGGTCACAGAGGAATACAGCGTGAAACTGAAGAAGCCAAAAAGCGATGAGCTCATAGACTTCATGGTCAGGGGACATGAGTTCTCTAGGTCAAGGGTTGAGAAGGTTGTGAAACAGGTGGAAGAGGCTTACAAGAGGTTGTCAGCAGGTAGCTTGGAGGCCTGGTTCTAATCACTCCTCGTCAGGCGATAGGAAGGCCCTTCCCTCGGCTAGCTCTATTCTAAGATCCCTCTTTTTCCCAGTATGTGTCACCACTATCTTACCGAGCACCTCTAACTTTAACAGGGCCTCCTCAACCTGAGAGAGGGACGCCCCTGGATATATGGATGTCACCTCGTCAATTAGCTCCCTGTCAGTTATCGGGGACTTTTTCCTGAGGACCTCGTAGACCGCATAAAGGAGGGGATAATTCTTGGACAACTCAGCCCCTCCTGCTCACCATTTCAAGCTCCACGTTGCTTACCCCTTGTAACGATTCCAGTATGTTAGCTATCTTGTCGGTGATGCCGTCCTCCTCTGGAGTCACGATCATTAGCTTAAGGGCATTTATCCCGAAGCCTATGGGCTCCTCCTTGTGGTCCTCTATTTTTCCGGAAATCTCTTTGAGCTTATCCCCTATCTCCTGAATTACCTTCTCGGCGGGAACGCTGCCGTCCAAGAGGAGCCTGTAAAAGGACACTATCTCTGCCATAAAATCACCTCATGGGCCGACGAACCCGCAGTTGGGGCAGACGTACTCGTTAGATTGTTTCCTACAGGTGTTGCACCTGACTATGATGGCCTCGCCACAGTTGGGGCATTTGAACACGACTACCCCCTTCTCGTAGGACACCCTTCTGCCACACGAGGTACAGTACAGCTCTTCACCTGGGGGCACTAGCTGGAACACCAGCAGATCGCTTGACAACCCTACCGACCTCCCGTTCAGGGTTCCCCCTCTGTTATTTAAAATTGACTCACTACTCGACGCTTACAGTCTCTCTGAACCTCTCCGATAGCCTCAACACGTAGGTCTTGCCTGACTTCTTCCTGGTAACTATGTTCCTATCTACTAGGTCCTTTATCAACCTGCTCACCTTTGGCTTGCTGAACCCGGTCAGCTCTGGCAGTTCATCTTGGGTGAGCTTGCCCCTCTCCCTTATCAGCTCCACAACCTTCCTCTCATCCACCGTGAGGAACTCGCTTATGTCCACTGATGGAGTTTGTTTGCCCCTAACCTTGGAAAGCGTGAATCCGGCCACTATCCCTATCAGGAGGCCTATTGCCAAGGAATAGGGGTTTACAAGGCTCCTTAAAGTGTATTGCCAGGACCAGCTCTCCACTATCTTTACCTCGTGGTTCCCTTCCACCTTAGAGACTTTATACCCTTTGTCCAACAGCTTGTCCCTATCTATGGGTGAGAGGCTATCTCCCACCACCAAAATCTCCTCTACTTCCTTGAGGTGGACCTCTAGCGCTTGATAGAATCCCTCCGGGGGTTTCCCATTGTTAGTGAAGATTATGGGGGCTTTCTCCTTGAGGGCCATGGACAGGGCCATCATGTACTGGTCTACCCTCAAGCCGTTGGCCAGCACCACCTTCTTACAATCTCGCCAGAAGTTTATGGCCAAGAGTAAGGAGGTATCGTACCTAGTGGCCCCGCCTATCCTGCTCACCATTATTCCCAGACTTCTCAGCTTCCCCTCGAAGTCCAGGGAGACAGCGTTTGGTGCCCCCACTATAAGAACCTGCACCTCCTTTTTGTACGATTTAAGCCCTTCAAGCATCTTCAGGACGTCCTGCTCGTTGTAGGAGGTTAGGTGTATGACCCACATCTTGTGAGTCACTGCGTAAGCGCTCGCTATCAGCCAGTCTGGGTATATATCCCCCCTAACTATTACTGCGTCGAAGACAGGCCCTTGTCCGCTCACTTGAAATGTGGGGATTATCAGGAGGACCAGAAGAAGTAAAGCGGGCCCGGGGGGACTTGAACCCCCGACCTCCGGCTCCGCAGGCCGGCGCTCTAATCCATGCTGAGCCACGGGCCCGCTCATGAGAACACCTCATCACTTCCTGACGAGCTTCGTCTTCTTGAGCCTCAGGTTCTTACTCTTACACCTCCTACACTTAGTGGCCGACAAGGGATTCCTGGCGCCGCACTTCCTGCATATCTTATATCCTAGCAGGGCCTTCATGGCTATACTCCTTTTGAACGGATCCTCTATGGGCATTTCCTCTCCCCAGATCTAGCCTCACCAACCCATTGATAAAATTTTATGTAGGGGAAGCTCAATTACCGGGTAACTATGGACGACATGAGGGAAAGGGTCATCAGCCTACTCAAGGAGAGGGGAGTCCTGCACATTAGGCAGCTGATAAAAGAGCTCAACTCAAGTTACACACAGGTTAAGAGGGTTCTAGATCAGATGATAAGCGAAGGCGTCGTTGAAAGCTTCTCCCACGGGGGATACACCTTCTACAGGTTGGTCAGGAAGGTTAAAGAGGACGAGAAGGGGGAGCCCCCTACTTCCTGAGGGATTCCTTGACCAGTTTGGCCACCTCAAACGGGGTTTTCGCCACGGGTATGCCGGCCTCCTTGAACGCCTTCTCCTTGCTCTCCACGGTCCCCATCCCTCCGGTTATTATGGCGCCGGCATGCCCCATCCTCTTGCCTGGAGGGGCAGTCCTCCCGGCCACATAAGCCACGATGGGTTTTGGATATTCCGTCTCCATCACGTACTGGGCGGCCTTCTCCTCGGCGTTTCCCCCGATCTCCCCTACCAGGACTACCGCTTCTGTCTCCGGATCTTCCTTGAACATCTCCAGCACTTCTATGAAGTTAAGCCCAGTGATGGGATCTCCTCCGAGCCCTAAAGTGGTGCTCGACCCGAAGCCCTCCTCCATCAGGGAGATTGAGATCTCGTAAGTTAGTGTCCCACTCCTGGAAACTATTCCAACATTGCCGGGCGTGAAGGCGTCAGCGGGCATTATCCCTATCTTAACCTTTTTAGAGGGGGCTATTATTCCGGGGGTGTTGGGCCCTATGATTACGGTGCCGTTTAGCTTAGCATACCTGACGAACCTGGCGGTGTCGTGAACGGGTATGTGCTCGGTTATGACCACTACTAAGGGAATGCTGTTGTTCACGGATTCTATAACTGCGTCGAAGGCGAAGGGGGCTGGCACAAATATTATAGAAGCGTCTACACGCCCTACCTCCTCTTTGGCCTCCTCCACACTGTCGAAGACCGGTACACCAAGGACTTCCTGGCCTCCCTTTCCTGGGGTCACGCCGGCCACTATGTTGGTCCCGTACTTCAACATAAGCTCCGTGTGCAGCCTACCCTGCCTCCCAGTTATCCCCTGGACCAAGACCTTGAAGTCTTCATCTACGAGTATTGCCATAGGAACACCCTGTCATGGTCTGGTGGAATCATTAAAATTTGACATGTTAAGGGATCACCTATGAGGCTACTCGAAGGTGAATCCAAGTTAGCCTTAGCCAGTAAGGGAGTACCCATACCGAGAGGAGAGTTAGCGTACACGCCCGAGGAAGCATCTAACATAGTCGAAAAGTTAGGGGGACGTGGAGTCCTCAAGATTCAGATCCCTCACGGTCAGAGAGGTAAGGCTGGAGGTATAAGGCTAGTCAACTCACCTGAGGAGGCGCTAGAGGTAGCTAAAGAGTTATTCTCAAAGACCTTTTACGGGTATAAACCGGAGTCCCTTTTGGTTGAGGAGCCAGTGGAAGCCCTTACCGAGATTTACGTGGGAGGGATAGTGGATAGGGAGTCTAGGAGCATGACCTTCCTGACCTCCCCTTATGGGGGCATGGACGTCGAGGAGGTGGCCGCTCAGCATCCTGAGTCCATTGTCAAAGCTTCGGTTGAACCTCTAATAGGGATGGTACCTTATATAGCCAGGAAGTTGGCCAAGAACGCCGCTAAGAACTACCCAGATAAGTTGAAGGAGATCCAATCAGTCATAATGTCATTGTGGAAGGTGGCAGAGGAATATGACGCCATGATGATAGAGATCAACCCCCTAGTCATAACTAAGGACGGTAAGGTCCTGGCTCTAGACGCCAGAATAGAGGTGGATGACAACGCCCTTTACAGGCATAAGGAATTTGAGAAGAAGGTTTACGAGAAGGAGAACCCTAGGGAATCGGAGGCCGCTAAGCTGAGCATAGCTTACGTTGAGTTAGGTGGTAATATAGGGACAATGGCCAACGGAGCTGGCCTGGCCATGGCTACCATGGACCTAGTTAAGTTCGCAGGGGGTGAACCGGCCAACTTCTGCGATGTAGGAGGTGGGGCTAGCGCTGGTCAAGTGGCCAATGCCCTCAGGATAATACTGAAAAACCCCAACGTCAAAGTGATACTGATAAATACGTTATGTGGGATAACCAGCTGTGTCGACGTGGCTAACGGGGTGAAGGAAGTCTACGAGGAAGGGCTCATTAAGGTACCCATAGTGGTGAGGATGTCTGGAAACAGGGCGCCAGAGGGAAAGGATATACTGGCTAGTATAGGGGTTAAGGCCACTGAAAAGGCTATGGAAGCCGTGAAGACGGCTGTGGAATTGGCCTCCAGTTAGGAACATAAACTTTTTTAATCCCATACCCCCATTTCTAGACAGGGCCCGTAGCTCAGTATGGTAGAGCGCCCGGCTCTTAACCGGGAGGTCGGGGGTTCGAAGCCCCCCGGGCCCGCCACTGGTTCTTATCCCTAGCTTGAGCAGTGTTTTAAGGAGAGCGGGATAAACGTTCTGAAAGTAGAAGGAGAATAGGTGGTAGCCCCGCCCGGATTCGAACCGGGGTCTCCGGGTCCAGAGCCCGGCGTGCTTGGCCGCTACACCACGGGGCTTCCACTACTCTAGGAAGGACCGATTCTATAAACGTTGCGGTTAACCAATTGGTAAATGTCATGATTATAGTTAAATAAGTTATCTTTATCCTAGTTAATGTCACTTTATTGCCCTGCTGAGCTCCTTGACCTTCTCGTAGGGACTACCACTTTCCACGTGAGTGCCCACTACTACAACGTCAGCCCCGGCCGATGCCCTCTCTTTGGCGGCTTCCGGGCTTCTGATTCCTCCCCCCACTATGACTCTAAGGTTAGCTTTCTCCGAGACTAGTTTAACCATCTCCACGGGGACTGGTTGTTCAGCGCCGCTTCCAGCCTCCAAGTATATCCACCGCATTCCCAGAAGCTCGGCTGCCCAAGCATAGGCCAGAGCCAATTCTGGCTTCCTCCTGGGGATTGGGTTAGCTGAACCAACCCAACCGGCGGCGCTCCTCTCTCCGGGCTCCACTATTAGGTATGCGGTGGGTATGGCTTCGAGGCCTGATAGCTTAACTGAGGGAGCTGCCAGAGCCTGGGCCTGTATCACCCAATAGGGGTTTAAGCTGTTGAGTAACGACATGAACAGTATTGCGTCAGCCTCAGGGGTCACCCCATCGACGTTCCCAGGGAACAGGATGACTGGGAGGGAGCTACCCCTCTTCACTCCCCTAACCACTTCGGATAGCTTAAAGCCAGCCCCAACTGATCCGCCAACGAGTATTAGGTCAGCGCCCCCCCTCTCAACCTCTGCAGCTAACCTCTCTGCCGAGCTCCCGTCAACGTTAAATGGGTCTATGAGTACCGCTAGTAAAGTTCCTTCTTTCAGTTTCTCATTTAACCTAGATTCCACGGGCCCCATTAGATCACCTCGCCCCCCATTGAATTAATACCTTAATTACTTGACCTTCATCTGATGAAGGAGAAGGCCAGGGTTCTGGCTGTGGACGATGCACCCTTCAGGAGGGGGGTTGACAAACACACCTTTCTGGTGGCCTTGTTGTTTAGAGGGTTTGTCCTAGAAGGGGCTCTTAAGGAGAGAATAGAGGTAGATGGAGATGACTCTTCTGAGGCCCTCATTAGGCTGTGCAATCACCCTAAGGTCAAGGAGGAGGTGAGGGTTATCATGACTCATGGTACCACATTCGGAGGGCTCAACATATTGAACGTTACCAAAGTTTATGAGGAGTTAGAACTTCCCTTGATTGCCTGTGTCAGCAGGAAGCCGGAGAGCATAGATAAGGCGTTGAGATCAGCTGGTTTAGAGGATAAGATAGGCTTGGTGAGGATGAACCCCCCATACAGGCCCTTGAGGACGAATTTAGGGATCATTTACTGCTCCTGGATAGGCTTAAGCAAGGGTGAGGTCGTCAAACTGGTGAGGGGCCTCGCCGTAGAGTCCAAGATCCCCGAGCCACTGAGGGTAGCTGATATAGTGGCTTCTCTCCTGTCCGATATCTGATTCTACACCCCTCTCATGAGCTAAAATTATATATTAGGGGTGGGATTAGGGTTCTCGGTGTTAAATGTGGCCTCCCTAAAACCCAAGATTGAAGAGAAGCGTTGGAAGCCCGAATTGGAGTTGGAGATCCAGAAGGTTTGGGAGGAAGAGGATCTGTACAAGTTTGACCTGGACAGCGACAAGCCAAAGTTCTCAATAGATACCCCCCCTCCATACGCTAGCGGTAAGTGGCACGCCGCTGCAGCTATACACTACTCTCAGATAGACATGATAGCCAGGACCATGAGGATGAAGGGTTACGAGGTTTACTTCCCTTTTGGGGTTGATAGGAACGGTTTGCCTGTGGAGGTGGAAACCGAGAAGAGGTATAAGATAAGGATGTTTGAGTACCCTAGAGAGGAGTTCCTTGAACTCTGTAGGAAGTTCTTGGATGAGGCTGAAATGGACATCCTTTCGATAAGCAAGAGGCTGGGCCTCAGCGCCGACTTCAAGAACTACTTCCAGACGGACAGCGAGATGTGGAGGGCAGTCACACAGGCCACTTTCATATACGCCTGGAATAAGGGTTACGTTTACGAGGACTACAGGCCCAACAACTACTGTCCGAGGTGTAAGACCACCCTGGCTGACGCTGAGGTCGAGTATAAGGAGATGCCCACTAAGTTAGTCTACCTGAAGTTCAGAGTTGAGGGTTCCGATGAAGAGGTTGTAGTGGCCACTACAAGGCCTGAACTCCTCCCTGCGTGTGAGGCAGTCATTTATAACCCAGAAGACAAGAGGTATAAGTGGTTAAAGGGAAAGAGGGTCATAACCCCGTTGGGAAAGGCCATTCCCGTCATGGAGCATCCCTACGCCGATCCTAAGTTCGGGACCGGGTTGGTGATGATATGCTCTTACGGTGACAGGGCTGACGTCCAGCTGTTCAGGGAGCTTAAGCTTAGGCCCACCATAATAATAGATGAGCATGGCAGGCTGAATGAGAAAGCTGGGAAGTACCAGGGACTCACCATAAAGGAGGCCAAGGAGAGGATAATTCAGGACCTAAAGGAGCAGGGGTTCGTGGATAAGGTGGAGGTCATCCAACACAGAACTCCGGTCTGCTGGAGGTGTAAGACCCCCCTAGAGATAATACCGATGAGGGAGTACTACTTAAAGCAGAGGGAGTTCGTGGATGACCTCAGGAAGTTCATTACAGATAAGCTCGTTGAATTTCACCCGGAGTGGTCGGCCACCTATTGGATGAACTGGTTGAACTCGATAGATAGCGACTGGCCCATCTCCAGAAGGAGGTACTACTCCACTGAAATACCCATCTGGTACTGTAAGAGCTGTGGTAAACCAGTTCTTCCAGAGCCAGGCAAGTACTACAGGCCTTGGAGGGAGGATCCTCCCTTCAATAAGTGTCCCCACTGTGGGTCCAGCGAGGGTTTTATCGGTGAGGAGAGGGTCTTCGACACTTGGATGGACTCAAGCATATCCCCGCTAGTGTATAACGGGTATATGTGGAACCCGAAGATGTTTGAGAAGCTGGGAAGTAGTGACCTCAGGCCCCAAGGGAAGGACATAGTCAGGACTTGGCTGCACTACACGTTCTTAAGGGTTTACCAGCTGACAGGGAAACCTGCGTTTAAGCACGTCTGGATCTCCGGGATGGGGTTAGATGAGAAGGGCAGGGCCATGTCCAAGAGCCTGGGCAACATAATATACCCCTGGCCTCTCTTCGAGAAGTACGGAGCTGACGCCTTGAGGTTCTATGGGGCGGCCCAGGCTCACCTTGGTTCAGACTTTAGGATTTCAGAGGAGAAGATAGCTGGAGTCTTCAAATTCCTGCAGAAGTTGTGGAACGTCTCCAGATTTATATCTCACTTCCCCGAGCCGGATAAGCCGGAGAGGATGACTCCTACTGACCTTTGGATCTTAGGAGAGCTTAACGAAGTTATCAGGGATTCCATGAAGGGTTACGAGGACTTCGACTTCTTCGATCCAGCCAACAGGGTTAGGGGGTTCGTCTGGAACGTGTTCGCTCCTCACTACATAGAGCTAGTTAAGGATAGAGCTTATGGCTCAGTCCCCAACGAAGAAGAGGTTAAAGCCGCGAGGTGGACTCTCCACTATGTGTTAAGGAGCGTCCTCAAGCTCCTGGCCCCTATAACTCCCCACATCACCGATTACATATGGAGGAAGATGTACAGGGGAAGCGTCCACAAGGAGCTATTTCCAGAACCTAGGGATGAGTGGGACACCGAGTACCTAAAGTTGGGCAAGAAACTCATGGAGTTCAACAGTTACGTTTGGAAGTTGAAGAAGGAGAGGGGTATGAGGCTCAGCGAGCCCATTTCATTGGAGATTCCAGAGGAATTGGAGCCCTTTAAGGGTGATATAGTCAGACTTCACAAGATAAGTGGCGCCGGGGGTGGGATTTGAACCCACGAGGCCGTAACGGCCACCGGATCTCGAGTCCGGCCCCTTTCTTAGCCGGGCTAGGCCCTCTGGCTAGGGTACCCCGGCCCCATCCTTATTTCATCGAAGGAGGAATATAAATTTTGAAGGTGAAGGATCGGATCTCAATAATCGCTGGCGTGGACCTCTCGGTAAAGAGGGGATCTGCTCTGTCCGTCCTGGACTTGAGAGAGGGGGTTCTTACCTTAATGAAGGTCGATTTTGAGGGCCTGCTGAGGGCGTTAAAGTCAGCAAATGTTGTCTCTGTGGACTCGCCAATCAGTTATAAGCCCCCCTTCAGGGATTTTGAGAGAGAAATGATCAGAAGGGGTTTCAAGCTGTTGCCCCTCTCCCTTAAGGGAATGAAAGATCTGACCAACTTAGGCAGGAGTTTACTGATGGAGCTCTCCTCTCAAGGAGTAGCAGTTCTCGAAACTCACCCCTCCAGTGCCTTGAAGGTGATAGGTTCTCCAAATCCTCCAGAAAGGTTCAAATGCCTCGAGGAATTGGGAAGAGATTTTAAGGATTCTTTGTTATGCTTACTAGCTTCATACGCTTTTATCAGACAAAAACTAATTGTGTTTAAAGGCAATGACGGGATTCTCGTGCTGCCTGGAAGTGAAACTCTGTGGGATGACCTATTTAATGAGGTAAGCTTCATTAGACAGGATGACCCCAGAGGAACTTGTAATAAAACTGATAAGGCGAGGGATCAACGTAAGCCCTGAAGCTTTAGAGCTTCTCAGGGATTTAGATGAGGAGCTTCTCGATAGGATAGTCGACAGGTACTCGGAAGTTGTCGTTCTAGAGGAAAGACATGTTAAGCAGTTCTTGGAGAGCGATGAAAGTGACGTTGAACCTCCGGCTCTGCCAAGCCTGCCTGACGAGTTCGTCATAGAGAGGGATCCCACCAACCTAGGGGTTGAAGGTAAGGTGGACGAGTTCGTGAGGTTGATGCAGTATAGGTTCAACAAGTTGAGGGAGGTCTTGATGGAGAGAATGCACGTGGAGCCCCTGCCCATCGGCATGATAAACGGAGGGAACAGGAAAAACGGTGACAAGGTAGTGATTATAGGAATGATTATGGAGAAGAGGTATTATCAGGACAGGACGATAAGGGTCGAATTAGATGACGACACGGGCTCTACTCAAGTCTACTTCCCTTATGGAAACGAGGTCTGGGAAATCGTTGACAGGATACCAGTAGACTCCGTCGTGGCCATAACGGGGGTTATCACGGGTAACAGAGTTATAGGGGAGAAAGTACACCTCCCCGACGTGAACGGAGGAGAAAGGAACAGGGCTGAGGTTCCGGTGAAGGTAGCTCTCTTGAGCGATATACACATAGGCAGCAAGTACTTTAATGAGAAGAAGTTCAGGAAATTCTTGGAATGGTTGAGCTCTGATGAAGCTAACGACGTTAGATACTTGATAATCGGCGGCGACCTCATTGATGGAATAGGGGTTTATCCAAACCAGGAGGAGGAGCTCTTGATACCTGACATATATGAGCAATATAAGAAGGCGGCTGAACTACTTCAAGAGATCCCAGACAGGGTAAGGGTCATTTACATCCCGGGAAACCACGAACCAGTCAGGCAGGCAGAGCCTCAACCCAAGGTCCCTAAGAAATACGTGGAACCCCTGCTAGATGCCTTGCCCGACATGATAATGCTTGGAAACCCGGCGGTCTTCAGGGTATTAGGGGTAAGGTTTTACGTTTATCATGGCAGAAGCTTAAACGCTGTGTTCAAGTTAGTCCCTGGACTTCAGCCCGTAAAGCCCAGAACTGTGGTTGAATCGATGAGGTGGTTAATCAAGTTAAGGCACCTAGCTCCTATATGGGGAGAACACCCTATATCTCCTGAATCCATAGATTGGTTGCTTATAGACGAGGTTCCAGATGTGCTGCACACGGGCCACGTTCACGTCTACGGGGTCGGTGAATATAAGGGGATAAGGATAGTGAACTCGGGGACCTTTGAAGAGGAGACTCCCTACATAAGAAGCCTGGGTATAAAAGTTACTGTTGGGAAAGTACCTATCGTTGATCTATCAAACTTAGAAGTAAAAATAAAAGAGTTTTAAAATATTAGCCCCATACTGGCTAGAAGCTTTTTCATCTCTAAGGGCGGCAACGCCATGGCCTTGACCACCTTGGTGTTGCCCCTGGCCCCTCCGTAGTCCATCACTATCTCTATGAGTCCCTGGGCTTCCAGCTCTCTGAGGATGCCGGAAACGCGGCGCATTGTAAGGGGGCTTACCATCATCTTATTGGCCTTATCCCTGTACTCCCTGTATATCCTCCCGGTGCTCACCCTGTCCACCTTCTGCCTTGACTTCATCTCCATCAGTTCAGCTATAGCAGCTAGGATGAGCCTGTGGTGCAAAGGTAAAGTTCTTATGGTTATAGCAATTTCCTCCTCATTTACGGTATCTAAAGCCTTCCTGGCGTGATCCACAGTCAGCTTGCCAGCCCCCTCCTTTTCAGCCAGCTCTGCAGCCATCCTGAGCACGTCTATTGCACGTCTGGCGTCGCCAGACTCCTGAGCCACCTTCGCAGCTATCACGTGTAAAGCCTCGTTCTCCCAGGTTCCAGGCTTAAGGCCCAGCTCAGCCCTCTGGTGAAGTATCTGGTAGAGCTGCGGCTGCTTGTAGGGCGGGAATATTATCCTGGTGGGCTCGAAGCTGCTCCTGGTCCTGGGGTCAAGCCTCTCCAGGAAGTCAGCGGTGTTGCTTATCACCACCAAGGTTAAGCTCAGCTCCTCAGGCAGGTCGTAGTTGAGCCTGCTCAGCGAGTAAATGAGCCTGCCCCCATCCCTCCTTACCAACAGGTCTACCTCGTCCAGCACCACCACCAAGCGTTTGTTAAGCTGGTAGAAGGCGTCGACGAACTTGTCGTAGAGCACGTCGTAGGGGTAGCCTGAAGGCGGCACCAGAACCTGTAGGGCCCTGTTGAGCTGGTACATTACCCTGTAAGCGGTGTTCGCCTGGCTGCAGTTCACGTAGATGAACTTGGCCCTTAGGTCGGGGTACTCCTTCTTGTACTTGTTGATCACGTGCTTAGCCACGGCTGTCTTGCCGGTGCCAGGTTTGCCGGTGAAAGAGGTGTGGTCAGGCGGCGAGTCCACCAGCAGGTCAGCCAAGATGTTGTGGAACGTGTTTATCTGCTCCTCCCTGCCTGGAAGGGATGACGGGATGTAGCTGTCCCTGAGCACCCTCTTATCTTTTATTATCAGGGGCTTTACCCTATACGATCGGATGAACTCCTCCATCAACCCAGCGGCCTCCCCCCGATTTGAACAAGCTCATATGCCACTCCATTTGCATGACTTCTACTAAAAAGGTTATGCCCTTATTAAAGATGGAACTTGTAAGAAACATTTATCGCTATAATATAATTTTTGGAGTAAATACTGAGGCGACCCTAATTTCAGGTGTATCACCTGCATATAAAGAGAGTCTCCCCCTCTTTTCCACTCTGTCATCTCTACTTTTAGTGAGACGGACTTGAAAAGGAGGTTATTCAACTCCGAGTTTGAGAATTGGGAGTTGACAGAGTTGAATAACCCTTGTGAGTGTCTTATAAAGCGATTGTCGAAGTTATCAGCGATATTGTAGTCAGTGAATATAGTATCAACAGGTAGTCCCAAAGTCCCCACCTGTATACCACGTAGTAGCCCCTCCTGTCACTAGATCCAAATGCTTTACTCTCTAAAGCCTCAGCCAGCTGGTAACCTCTTCTTATAGCCACTATTATCAGGGGAACAAGCAAGGGAACTAACTTCCTGATCCTCTCCAAGAACTTCCCACCCTCTACCTCCAATCCCCTGCTAGCCTGAGAGGCCATAACGTACTCCACGTCCTCGGCTAGAGTGGGTATGAACCTTAAAGCTATTACAAAGGCGAAGGCTATGTGATAAGGAATCTTAAGTTTGGTAAGTATATCCCCTAACTCACTGGGGTCTGTGGAAGCCATAAATATAGCGGAAGCCGTTATCATGTTAACAAGCCTCAACACCATAGACCCGCTGAAATAGGGGTCTCTGACGGTGAGGTAATTTAACCCGAATATGAGGATTATCAGGATTACTGACGATTTTAGCGAGGTTAGAAGCCTCCTCTTAGAGTAAGACAAGTAAATTAAGGGGAACTGTGCTCCAAACACTAACAACTGGAAAAGAACGTCAGCGCTCACTATGGGAGCTACTAAGAACGACAGAAAGGCCACGAACCTGGCCATTGGATTAAGCTTGGAGTAAGGGCTTCTCCTCCCCGGAGGCTTAAATATCGCCAATAATGACGCAGGGTTAATCATAAGAACCACCAATTAGAGACTTCACTATAGCTTCGACGGGAGGCACTATTCCATTGGACGAGAGCCCCTTTACGTCGTAGAGAAGCTCTATACCCCCTCTCTTTATGACCCTTCCTCCTTCCATAATCACTACATTGTTAGGTTTGAGGTCGAGTAACCACTCTAAGTCGTGAGAGACCACTATAACAGACCTTCCTTCATCCCTTATACTGTGAAATATTTCTATAAGGTTTCTCTGAGAAACGTGATCTTGTCCTATTGTAGGCTCGTCTACAGCTAGGTACTTCGTGTTCATGGAGAGCACGGCCGCTATGGACAACCTCTTCTTCTCCCCACCGCTTAGCGACCATGGAGACCTATCCCTAAGTTCCCATAACCCAACCAAATCCAGAGAACGTTTAACAAGGTCTTTTACCAATTCATCGTTATATCCCAAGGATTTAGGGCCGAACTCCACTTCCTGGTAAACGGTCTCGGAGAAGAACATGTGCTCAGGGTTCTGAAAAACCAAACCAACCTTCCTGGCTAACTGAGCCACGGTGGCCTTCCTGGTATCTACCCCATCCACCAAAACCCTGCCCTTCATCTCCCCCTGGTAGAAGTGAGGTATCAGCCCGT